>JAZLBW010000034.1:0-92831 GCA_045613905.1 Candidatus Caccoplasma sp. | reverse complement strand
TGTTCAAATATTATCTATTTTCACATAATCCGACTTATTTTTATCTGATTTTTCACATTTTCCCAGATTGGATTAGAGTCTAAATATAAAACCTCATCCTTTTTTTATAGCTTAAAACCTCTCAAAAGGGGGTCGCTATTTTTTGGCAAAAAAAGAGAGCCATTCAAAAGAATGGCTCTCCATAAATCTATTGGGTTTCAATAAATTATTTATTCAATACTGTTTGTACGTCAACTACACATGCTACTGTACATCCTACCATTGGGTTGTTTCCAATTCCTAAGAATCCCATCATCTCTACGTGTGCAGGTACTGATGATGATCCTGCGAATTGTGCATCTGAGTGCATACGTCCCATTGTGGTAGCTCTTTTTTTTAGCTTTGGGGAGTATAGTGTAATAAATCACCACAGTTATCATATACTTCCTGAAATATCTCCCGACATCTGCTTTCAGGCATTTTTATTTTTGTCCCCACGAATATAAAATCTTGTAAAGTTGGTCTTCCCGAACCATTGACCGATGTTGCGTGCTGTCCGTTATAACCTTCAGTGCAAAGAGTAAGGTCGTATGCAGGAGCCAAGTGCCATTGCCACTTTCCTTTATCATCTTTTTGTACTATGTAGCTGAAGTTCTTGCAATGGTCATCCTTGTTATCGGTAAGGTAATTAAAAACCATACGCCTGTACATTTCCTCGACATCGGCAGAACATTGAGTTAAATATCCTGTAAGTGCCAATAGATTGCTGTAGTCGAGTACAGGAGAAGATAATGAGACACCAAGCAAACCGCCGGCAGTAGCCATATGAATGCGTTCGCCTTTGTCCGTAAGGTCGAAACGTCGGGTAGAGAAATACTTACCGTTGATGAGCTTAAAGTCGGGAACGTTGATACCACATTTGCGAGCAACCTCATTATAATGGTACTCTTGCAAACCAATATCCTGTGGGTCGTATGTATGTCGGAATTTTACAAGCCAATGACCTTCTTTGTCTTTATATATTGCTTTAGGTCTGCAACCTCCACTGTTTCCACTGTTGTATAGAAGAAATCCCGCATCTGTGTACTGTTGCTCCTTCAGCACTTCCAATGCCTTCTCTTGCAAAAGGTCAAAATCGAAAGTCTCATTCTCTTTGAAAAGCGTTGTTACAGGTTCGTATGTCAATGCTCCCATACCGCTATTACCTACAATACTCAACCTATCAAGAGATGTCAAGTTCCTGTCATCAATACCTTCTTTAAGTAATACTTTATGCAAAAGGTAACGGCCATAACCATCGGGTAAGCTATCTTCAAAGATGCCAAAGTTTCCATAAAACGGCTCAGCCTTTGCTATGAACAGACCCTGTTTAAGAGGCAGTTCCAATGGAGAAATGCTAAATCCCTCTGCAAGCCAAGCCCTATCATATTCAAATACACACAATTTGTTGTCAGGGGTTAGAGATAAAAAGCCAACATTTATCCCATTGTATTTGATAGTCAGTTTATCTATTCTTTTCATAATCTATGCGCTTTCTTTTTACCGGTATTCTTACGTATCTGCGATAGCTCCTCCATTGTTGAATATTTAGGTTGGTCGAATATGTTCTTTATTTCAGATGTATATTCCATAGCCATTGCAATACCTATAAGATTCTTAAGAGAAATTAGCCCCTTCTGCTCAAAGCGTATAATGTTGCTCACCGCCACGCCCGACTTTTCTGCCACCTGTTCGCGTGTCATATTTTTCTCGATGCGTCTTGCTCGGAAATCCATAGCTAACTTTTTGGCAATATCATCAACATTGTCAATTGTATAATTATCTAATACAGATAAAATATTATTCATATATTGGAGTTTCTTATTGATACTGATAATATATTGTCATTTGCAAATGTAAGGAAAATAATAGAGATATAAGATTTTTTTGTCTTAAAAAATCTTGATATACATATTATCAATAACTAAAAAGTAAGAAATAAGCACCAAAACAGTAGTGTTTAAGCAACTTCTAAAACATCTAATAGTAGTCAAAAAAAGAGAGCCATTCAAAAGAATGGCTCTCCACAAATCTATTGGATTTCAATAAATTATTTATTCAATACTGTTTGTACGTCAACTGCACATGCTACTGTACATCCTACCATTGGGTTGTTTCCAATTCCTAAGAATCCCATCATCTCTACGTGTGCAGGTACTGATGATGATCCTGCGAATTGTGCATCTGAGTGCATACGTCCCATTGTGTCGGTCATACCGTATGATGCAGGTCCTGCTGCCATGTTATCTGGGTGCAATGTACGTCCTGTACCTCCACCTGATGCTACTGAGAAATATGGTTTACCAGCAAGTACACGCTCTTTTTTGTATGTTCCTGCTACTGGGTGTTGGAAACGTGTTGGGTTTGTTGAGTTACCTGTGATTGATACGTCAACGCCCTCTTTCCACATGATTGCTACACCTTCGCGAACGTCGTCAGCTCCGTAGCATTTTACTTTTGCGCGTGGTCCGTCAGAGTATGCTATCTCTTGAACTACTTTCAATTCTCCTGTGTAGTAGTCGAATTGTGTTTGTACGTATGTAAATCCGTTGATACGTGAGATGATTTGTGCTGCATCTTTTCCAAGTCCATTAAGGATACAACGCAAAGGCTCTTTACGTACTTTGTCAGCTTTTGCTGCAATTTTGATTGCTCCCTCAGCTGCTGCAAATGACTCGTGTCCTGCAAGGAATGCGAAACATTTTGTCTCCTCACGCAACAACATTGCTGCAAGGTTACCGTGTCCTAATCCTACTTTACGATCGTCTGCTACTGATCCTGGGATACAGAATGCTTGTAGTCCGATACCGATTGCCTCAGCTGCCTCAGCTGCTGTTTTGCATCCTTTTTTAAGTGCGATTGCTGTACCTACTACGTATGCCCATTTTGCATTCTCGAAACAGATTGGTTGTGTCTCTTCGCAAGTCATATAGGGGTCAAGACCATATTGCTCGCAAATTGCATTTGCTTCTTCGATATCTTTGATACCGTTTTCGTTCAACGCCGCAAGAATTTGGTTGATACGGCGATCTTGGCTTTCAAATTTTACTTCTCTAATCATAGTCTGTTTCCTCCTATATTATTCGTGACGTGGATCAATGTATTTAACTGCTCCGGCTTCTTCTGAAAAACGTCCGTATGTTCCGGTAACTTTTTTAAGAGCCTCGTTTGCATCTGTTCCTTTTTTGATTTCATCCATGAATTTTCCAAGGTGGATGAACTCGTAACCGCAAATCTCATCGTTTTTGTCCAATGCGATACGGTTGATGTAACCTTCTGCCATTTCAAGGTAACGTGAACCTTTTGCAAGTGTTCCGTAAAGTGTACCAACTTGGCTGCGAAGTCCTTTTCCTAAATCCTCAAGACCTGCACCAATCATCAAACCGCCTTCTGAGAAAGCTGATTGTGTACGTCCGTAAACGATTTGTAGGAACAACTCACGCATTGCAGTGTTGATTGCATCACATACAAGGTCAGTGTTAAGAGCCTCAAGGATTGTTTTTCCGGGAAGAATCTCTGATGCCATAGCTGCAGAGTGAGTCATACCTGAACATCCGATTGTCTCAACCAATGCCTCTTGAATAACTCCATTTTTTACGTTAAGAGTTAGTTTACAAGCTCCTTGTTGAGGTGCACACCATCCGATACCGTGAGTAAGTCCTGAAATGTCAGAAACTTCTTTGGCTTTTACCCATTTTCCTTCTTCAGGTATGGGAGCGGCTCCGTGATTAGGGCCTTTTTTTACAACACACATGTGTTCTACTTCGTGAGAATAAATCATAATTCTTACTTTTTGTGTTTATAATTAAGCTTAATTAAAAAATTGCCTTTTACTTTAATGAACGAGAAAGTCTATTTGTTCAAACAAACTCCCCCATACAAGGTACAAAATTAATGAATATTATATTTTTTGCCAAACTTTAGAGGGAATTATTTTAATAAATTAGGAATTTTGCGAGTAAGCGAATACAATATCAAATTTATTTGAATATTGTTGAGCGTGAGATAAATTTGCGGGTAAGTGAATGCAAAATTATGGATACATAAATTTTGCTGAACGAGAGCAAATTCATAGATATTCTATAAAATCAAGAAACGAATGTTTCTTAATTAGAAATTAGGAATTAGGAATTAGAAATGAGGAATTAGGAATGAGGAATTAGAAATTAGAAATGAGGAATTAGGAATTTTGCGTGTAAGAGAGAGTAGTGTCAAATTAGACCAATTAATCCAACAACTGATAGCTAACAGCTACCCGCAAGGACGGCTTTAGCTAACAACTAAAAACTAACAACTAAAAACTAACAACTGATAACTGATAATTACGGTCTCTCTGCCCAATCGTAATTGGTTGTTGATACTGTTGGCAAAACACTATACGACACACTTCCTACATTCTCGTCCGAGCCGCTTACACTCTCATATCTATACCCTTCTGAATATGTGTTGCTTCCTGTTAAGAATCCGCTGTATCCACACATTCCTGCAAATCCACCATCGGCTGTTATATCAACCATATACCACGAGCCATCTACCTCGGCAATGTTCCATGCATGGTTACCCCACGAATCTGAGGTTGTAGATGTTCTCATTGCTCCTGTTACATATATACTCTTCAACCCCACTCTTTGACACAACATCAAATATGCTCGTGAAAAGCCCTCGCATACTGCTTTTTTTGTAATAAATGCTCCTGTAATATTTCCACAATTGGCATTACTTACCCCTCCGTAATCTGCCCAATCGATATAGCCGTCGTGTATAATTTTTGCTTTTTCGAACTGGGTTGTAGTGGGGGTAATGTTTTGCGTAATATTATCACACGCCGCATATATTTGAGCCATTTCCGAAGCATATCCTTCGGGTGTGCATGAATTTACCACACGCAAATAGTATTGATAATTGTTATAGTCGTAACGATATATGTAGTTTACCAATACATACGCCTCGGGAACATCTTTTATTATAAGGTTTGTTAGCTTCATAACCTTGTTTTGATCAATAGATGTTATTCCTTGCGAATAGAAATCGAGATATACTCGGTGATATATATCAGAATATGTTTTTGAGTTGCTTTCAAATGCCAAAATCTGTTTCAACATATAGTTGTATATTGCTTTGTCTGAATCGCTAAGTTCGGAATATCCGTGTCGGTAAACCGACTCTCCGTTTGCTACAACGGTGATTGCACATTGTGTCTCCTTATCTCCTGCTTTTGCAGTAATGGTTACCGACCCTGCTTTTAAAGGCATTATATTTCCATTGTCATCAACAGAGGCTATTTCCGAGTTTGACGAACTCCACGAAATTACAGGTGTAACGCCCTCATAATCAATAGTTGCTTGTAGTGTATAAGTATTTCCTTGCAACAATCCTATTGCTGTTCTGTTAAGAGAAATTGAATTTACCTTTATAACAGGTACTCTTTTAAACTTTATGCTATCAACCTCGGTTAATGCGATTGAGACTATTGAACCATCTTTTTTATGGACTTGAAGTAAATCTTGAGCGAATATTGGTAGTGCAAACAAAACGCACAATATTGAAACGATATATTTTTTCATACTTATTAATTTACAAATTGTTTTGATTGCGTAAAGATACAAAATATTTACTAAAAACTGACAAAGTTGCGATTAAGTGAGAGCTGTGTCAAATCTAATTTGAACACTACCGAACGTGAGCAAGTTCAACAAACGCATGTTTGTTAACTAAAAACTAACAAAGCTGCGAGTAAGCAAGAGCAGAGTTATGCTTGCATAAACTATGCCGAGCGTGAGCAGGTTCGAGGAACTTTGTTCCTCAACTAAAAACTAACAACTAAAAACTCAGAAGTTGTTTTGCAATATGAAAAAAAATAACGAACTTTGTAAGGATTTTGGGAATGGGTTAATATATAATTAACTTTTTCGCAATGTTAAATTTGAATTTATTTTTTATTAACCAATAATTATTTTTATTCATTATGAAAAAAAGCGCTTTACAAGAGGCTCGCGCAGCTTATCAACCTAAATTGCCTAAAGCTTTGAAAGGTTCTCTTACTATTAAAGAGGGTGCTGCAACTCAATCAGTTGCTGACCAAGAGGCTATCAAAGAGTTGTTCCCTAACACTTACGGTATGCCTGTTCTTACTTTCGAACCTTCTGACGAAGTTAAAGAGTATCCCGCAATCAACATCGGTGTTATCCTTTCAGGAGGTCAAGCTCCCGGTGGACACAATGTTATCGCAGGTTTGTTCGACGGTATCAAAGCTATGAACCAAGATTCTAAACTTTATGGTTTCTTGTTAGGTCCTGCAGGTCTTATAGAGCACAAATATATTGAACTTACTTCTGACATCATCGACGAGTATCGCAACACAGGTGGTTTCGACATCATCGGTTCAGGACGTACTAAACTTGAGACTACTGAGCAATTCGACAAAGGTCTTGAGATTATCAAAGAGTTAGACATTAAAGCTGTTGTTATCATCGGTGGTGACGACTCTAACACTAACGCTTGTGTACTTGCTGAGTACTACAAACAAAAAAATACAGGTGTTCAAGTTATCGGATGTCCTAAAACTATCGACGGTGACCTTAAAAACGAGATGATCGAGACTTCTTTCGGTTTCGACACAGCTTGTAAAGTTTATTCAGAGGTTATCGGTAACATTCAACGTGACTGTAACTCAGCTAAAAAATATTGGCACTTCATCAAATTGATGGGACGTTCAGCATCTCACATTGCTCTTGAGTGTGCTCTTCAAACACAACCAAACATCTGTATCATCTCTGAGGAGGTTGAGGCTAAACAAATGACTCTTGGTGATGTTGTTGATTACATCGCAGGTATCGTTGCTGCTCGTGCTGCTGAAGGAAACAACTTCGGTACAGTTCTTATTCCAGAGGGACTAATCGAGTTCATCCCTGCAATGAAAAAACTTATTGCTGAGCTTAACGACTTCCTTGCTGCAAACGGAGAAGAGTTTGCTAAAGTTCCTCAAGCTGAGCAAATCAAATTCATCGCTGAGAGAATCTCTGCAGAAAACTCTGCTATCTATACAAGCCTTCCAGAGGGTGTTGCTCGTCAACTTTCATTGGATCGCGACCCTCACGGAAACGTACAAGTATCTCTTATCGAAACTGAGAAACTTCTTAGCGAGATGGTTGCTCGTCGTTTGGCTGAGTGGAAAAAAGAGGGCAAATTTGTTGGTAAATTCTCTGCTCAACACCACTTCTTCGGTTACGAAGGACGTTGTGCTGCTCCTTCAAACTTCGATGCTGACTACTGCTACTCTCTTGGCTACAACGCTTCAATGCTTATCGGCCAAGGTAAAACAGGTTATATGTCATCAGTTCGCAACACAACTAAACCTGCTGACGAGTGGATTGCAGGTGGTATCCCTGTAACTATGATGATGAACATGGAACGTCGTCACGGAGAGATGAAACCGGTTATCCAAAAAGCTTTGGTTAAACTTGATGGTGCACCATTCAAATACTTCGCTTCAAAACGCGATGAGTGGGCTAAAGATACTTGCTATGTTTACCCGGGTCCTATCCAATACTTTGGTCCATCATCAGTTTGCGACCAACCAACTCAAACTCTAAAATTGGAGCAAGAGGGATAATTGTAGTTGAGAAACATGTGTTTCTCGAACCTGCTCACGCTCGGTAATACTTAAATAAATTTAGTATTACTCTTGCTTAATCGCAGCTTTGTTAGCTGTTAGTTGTTAGTTTTTAGATAACAGCAATTAGAAACTAATATATACTAAAAGAGGAGTTATTCAGCTGAATAGCTCCTCTATTATTTTGTATAATAAAATATTGGTATCCGGTAAAAAAATATACAACAAACATATTTAATTGTCAATTAATACATTAAAAATGTTCTTATAACGCAGGGCTTGTACAACTATTAGAAATCAATATGATAGACACATTAGTCAGAAACTTATAATTTTTTATAAACTTTTTGACCGCAAAAAGTTACAAAAACTCTCGCACCTGATATAAAACAGTCATTCAAATTTTTGTTCGGGAGTTCTTCAAACATCCCTCAGTCAATTTTCATTTGCCGTTACAGCTATTCCCTCGTTTGCAGGGGCTGTGGAACTCGCTTACGCTCAAATATGCCACCTTCGTGCAGAGCACTGCACTCACCATTTTAATGCACTGATTGACATTTAGTCAATCATATTTGTTCCACAAATGCCTTAAAATGCCTCGCCCTATTTCTGCAAACTTCAGGGCTTTCACTCTGTTTTATAATGGTGCGATTAATTTTTTAATATTACTCTGACTCAAATACGTCTTTATTTCTCTTTTTGATTTTTATCGGACAGCAATAATAATAAAAGAGTTGTTAGCTATTAGTTGTTAGTCTAATTGGACTAATAAAAGTAATTGGAGCAATAATAAAAGCCACAAGGTTCTCACCAAGACAACCTTGTAGCTTTTCTAACAACTAAAAACTAAAAGCTAACAACTATGGCTCACACACTACGCGCAAGCCAAGATAGCTGCCACGAATGCCGGGAAAGTTGCCGTCGCGATAAGCCACACGACAGATCTTCGCAGTGTATTCCCAACTACCGCCACGAAACACGCGAGTAGAGCCACTTGTCGGTCCTGTAGGGTTTGTTTGTGGTGACGATGAATAACTACCTTTCCAATCATAACACCACTCCCATAAATTACCACTCATATCGTATATGCCCAATTCGTTGGGTTGCTTTTGCCCTACGGGGTGCGTTTTTCTTCCTGAATTTGATGTATACCACGCTACATCGCCTATAGTGTTGCTTCCACTATATTTATAACCTTTGCTCTTGTTGCCTCCCCTTGCTGCATACTCCCACTCCGCTTCGGTTGGCAAACGATATTTTTTACCTGTCAATGTGCTTAACTTTTGGCAAAACTCTTGGGCTTCGTTCCAGCTAACTCGTTCCACAGGGTTATTATCTCCTATAAAGCTACTTGGAGTTTTACCCATTATGGCTCTCCATTGTGCTTGGGTGACTTCGAACTTGCCTATATAGTATGAACTCAATGTTACTTTATGGGCAGGTTTTTCATAATCATATGCTTCACTTCCTTGTTCAGGGGTTGCGCCCATTGTAAAGGTTCCACCCTCTACATATACCATTTGTAAGTTTAGCCCATTTATTGTTTCTGTAAAATCCTTGGTTGTTGTCTTATTCTCTTTGGGTTGAGTAACAGCTATAGGTTGTTGTTCCGTTTTTTTCTGTAATGTTAATTTCTCGGGTTGTACTTTACCCTCCTCTATGGTTACGTTTTTTGTTAGGGTTTCATAACCCTCTTTTTTTAGGGTTATACTTCTTTTACCAATAAGGATGTTTTTTATAATTTGAGGTGTTACTCCCATCTCTTTTCCATCAATCATGACAGAGGCTTTTGCCGGAGAGGTTTGAAGATCGAGTACTCCATAACGAGGTATAGGTGCTTCGAGCGTTTTATTTATATTCTCCCCCACTTTTACATTTATTGCTGTTTTGGTGGAATGGTGAGACTCCTTGCGCGCCTCTACAATGTAGTCTCCTGCATTTAGTTTTCCACTCCACGATCCTACACCTTTCTTCTCATTGTTTATGTATATTTCGGACTGATTTGGTGCCGTTATGGTTACGGTTGAAAAATTGGGTTGCAGTGTCTCAGTGATTGTTTGCGTTCCTCCTCCGCTTTGTACATTATGTGTTACTGTTTTGGTTTTATACATAGACATGCGGAATTGCAAAGAGTGTTCGCCCGCCGATATGGGCTTTGTTGTTACAGGGGTGGTTCCTGCTTTTTCATCGTCGATATATACGGTTGCTCCTTGAGGATTACTGTTTATATTAAGTATTGAATAGTCGGGCTGGAGTTTGATGACCTTCTCTGTGGATGCTTCGCTTGAAATGGTTATGTTGCCAACCTCTCTTTTATACATTTTTGCCGATACCTCATATTGATGAGTTCCGTATGGGAGTGATGCGGTTGCCACTCCTTCGGAATCGACATCTATCATGTTTCCATTGATATATACTTCGGCGTTAGCAGGTTCTATTGTAAGAGTTAGATAGTTTACTCCTAAATCATGTTCAACGTGACTTACTACTTTTCCTGTACTCAACTTCATCAGATAGGTTTTGCCGGATTGTATTGAAATACCATAGTAGTAATCGCGAAGAATACCTAAAGTTTCGTGTTTTAGAGTTAGTTTTTTAGCACCTTCAGGTACATATAGCCATATCTCTCCTGTCTTATACTCAGGGTCACCGACAAATCCCAGCGACCCACCCTCAAAGACAAATCCTTTTTGTGTTGTCTCTATCTTTATCAGTGCTGCATTTTTACGGGTGTTTTGGTCGAAACGACTCGTTCCCTGTACATTGGCAGTTAAATCTTGTGGCAACAGGCTAAAGCTCTCTACCGACATGTTTTGTGCCTGCAGACAAAAAATTGTTGTGAGGAATAGTAGTATTATATGTAGTCTCTTCATTGAGTTTATATATTTCGTTTTTGTGTTATTTGTAAAGTTCTGACAGCAAAGATAATAGTTTCGCCTCTTTCAGATGCATAATAAGGTTATATTTTTTACCATGGGTTTAAAAAGCCATGGCTATTAAGTAGTTTCGCTTCGCTCAACCAGGTCTTTCAGACAATTTTATTCTCCTTTATTTTCGGACGTAACAGGATCAACGAGCGAATGCTCGTTAACTAATAACTAAATCTCCTCCAACTCAAGCCAGCGCATTGTTTTTTCGTCGATGAGGTTTGATAGCTCTTCGTAGCGTTTTGAGAGGGTGGTTATCTCTTCGCCCGACAAGGTGCCTGATGATAATTGTGTTTCTATGTTGGCTTTCTCCTCCTCTAATTGTGGTATCTCTATTTCGAGTGCCTCTAACTCTTTTTTCTCTTTATATGATAGTTTACGTGGTTTCTCCTTCTCCTCTACTGCGGGTTTGGGTGCTGACTTTTTTTCTTGTTGTTTTGCTTGCTCACGTTGTTCCTCCTCTTCCAACTCACGCCACTCGCGATAATCGGTATAGTTACCGGGGAAGTCTTTTATCTTGGCATCGCCATTGAAGACCAATAGGTGATCTACTACTTTATCCATAAAGTAGCGGTCGTGCGATACCACTATTACACATCCCTTGAATGAACACAGGTAATCTTCCAATACGTTCATTGTAGCTATGTCGAGGTCGTTTGTCGGCTCGTCAAGCACAAGGAAGTTGGGGTTTTGCATCAATACGGTACAGAGATATAGTCGGCGTTTTTCTCCTCCGCTAAGTTTATATACATAATTATATTGTGTTTCGGGGGTAAAGAGGAAGTGTTGAAGGAATTGCGATGCCGACATTTTTTTGCCTCCTCCCAAATCTATCTCTTCGGCTATGTCACGAACTACATCTATTACCTTTTTCTGCTCATCGAATTGTAATCCATCCTGACTATAATATCCGAACGATACGGTTTCGCCTATATCAAATGTGCCACTGTCGGGTTTTACCATTCCCAAAAGCATTTTCAGGAAGGTTGATTTTCCTGTTCCGTTCTTTCCTACTATTCCCATCTTCTCGTAACGGGCAAAGTTGTAGTAGAATTGGTCGAGGATTTTTAGGTCGCCAAACGATTTTGAGATATATTTTGCTTCAAATATTTTTGAGCCTAAATAGGTTGCTTTTACTGCAAGATTTACGTTACGCTCCTCGCGTCGCATCTTGGCACGTTGTTCTATTTCATAGAAACGGTCGATTCGTGATTTTGCTTTTGTTGCTCGTGCTTGTGGCTGGCGTCGCATCCAATCCAACTCGGTGCGATAGAGGTTTTTCATTCGGGTTGTTTCGGCATCGAACACTGCCATACGCTCATCTCGTTTATCGAGATAGTATTGGTAATTACCTTGATAGTGATACAACCCAAGTGAGTCTATCTCTATTATATCGGTGCAGACTCTATCCAAAAAGTATCGGTCGTGCGTTACCATTAGCAAGGCTCCTGCTGCTCGCTTCAAGAACTCCTCTAACCACTCTACCATTTCAAGGTCGAGGTGGTTGGTTGGCTCATCTAAAATCAAAAGGTCTGGCTCGCCAATCAATACGTTTGCCAATGCTACCCGTTTCAGTTGTCCACCCGATAACTCTCCTATTTTTTGGTCGAAATCGTGAATTTTCAGTTTCCCTAAAATCTGCTTTACACGCGACTCATAATCCCAGGCTTTGAGCATATCCATTTTTGCCAACACCTCTTCGAGATTTTCTGTTTCGGGGTTGAGCATTGCTTTCTCGTATTCTGCCACCGTGCGTGCCATTTCGTTATCGGAACGCATGCAGGCATCCAATACCGACAACTCTTTGGGGAAGTCGGGTGTTTGCGATAGGTAGCCTACTCGCAATCCGCTACGAAAGGTTATTCGTCCCGAATCATAATCCTCATCTCCTGCTATTATATTAAGGAGTGTGGTTTTTCCTGTTCCGTTTTTTGCCACTATAGCTATGCGCTGGTTCTCGGCTACTCCGAACGATATGTTCTCGAATAGCACTTTTGCTCCAAACGACTTGGTCAGATTCTCTATTTGAAGATAACTTATCACTTATTATTGGTGTTTTATCAGTTTAAACTCTTTTGTTACTGCTTGGGGTATCTCGCCTTTATAGTGCGTTACATACACAAGGGTTTTGCCTTGTCGGTCGCAGAAACTCTCTATTATTTTTGATGCTCGTTGTTTGTTTTGCACATCTAACCCATGCAATGGCTCATCTAATATTATTAGGTCAGGATCTTTTACAAAGGCTCTTGCCAATAGTGCCAATCGTTGCTCGCCCGATGATAGTGTCAAGAACGAACGATGTGCAATATCTTCTATTCCAAAACATTTTATCCACTCCATTGCCACTGCCTCTTGCTCGGGTGTGCATTTGCGAAATACGCCAATGGAGTCGAAAAATCCTGATGCCACGATGCGTAGGGTTGGAATATCTTCCATAAAGTAGAGGTGCATTTCGGGAGATACGTATCCTATGCGTGATTTTATATCCCAAATGCTTTCGCCTGTTCCGCGTTTGCGGTCAAAGAGATATAATGTATTTGAATATGATTTTGGATTGTCGGCATACACAAGGCTCAACAAAGTGCTTTTTCCTGAGCCATTAGGTCCTGTCAATGCCCACTTCTCTCCGTTTTTTACCTCCCAATCGATGTTTTTTAGTATTGTGCGACTACCACACTCTATATTTACATCTTCCATTCGGAATGTTACTTGGTGCGATGATGCGTCTCGTACTTTTTCTGGAAGAACAGGCTCTTCATCGATATTACCAAACAAGCGTGTGTGTAATTCGGTGTCTAACATAAACTCCTCTCGTGTCATACCCCCTAAACACTCCATATCCTTTACGGGCATAACGTGGGTTACTATTTTGGGAACATCGGTAGGACTTGCAAGCAAAAGTAACAACTGCATTCCGTTTATCTTCGCCATTGCCGAGAACATTACATTCAGGCTCTCTCGAGAGGCTGCATCTAATCCTATATATGGATTATCGACTATCAATAAGCGTGGATGGGTAAGTATTACCTTTATAAGCAAGAATTTACGCAACTCACCACTCGAAAGGAATATTACACTCTTATCGAGTATGTCGGTTAGAGATAACATCTCAAAGAGTTGCTCAATCTCTTCGATTGGTGCTATGGGTTGTAGCACCTCTTTTACGGTTATTACTCCTTCGGCATCTTGCGAGTGCCAGCGTTGTTGATAGTAGGCTGTTGTGCCATCAACCATGCTGTATATATCTTTGAAAGCTATGGTTCGGATTGCTTCATATAGAGGCTCGGTAAAATTATATTTTATCTCTCCGTCTAAATCGCGCAGAGCAATGCGACCCTGTATCATATTTGCCAAAAGCGACTTTCCTGATCCATTTGCTCCTACAACCGCCCACTGCTCGCCTTGGTTTATATCCCACATTATTGGGGTTTTAAACCTAAACTCAAACATACGAGGAATGGGATGTATAAGTGATATTAACTTACTCATATTTTTATTTTAGAATATGCAAATTTACTACTTTTAGAGATAATTCTAAAATTGATTAACAGAGATATTCAACTCTTCCATTCCTATTGTCATATAGGTACGTGCAAGGTCTGTGGGCTTTATAATTTCGTTATTCCACACCACTATATCAATATCTATTATTACCTTTCCCTCTGCTTTATGTTCGGGCAAGCGTCCTGCTTTACGCTCCATTTCTTTGAATTTTTGTTTTAATTCTTCAAATGTTTGCGATGTGTATAATACTCCTACGCAATTATGGTAATTGGGTTGAGGAAGTGAGCCAACCGCCTCTGTTTCATAGATTGATGAAAATTTTGCTTCTGATGAAATTTTAGATAAATTTCTGCAACACTCCTCTACCCTTGCTTTTGCATCGACTGTGTTTGAACCTATTCCTACTATTGCCTTATTCATTGTTTTTGTGCTTTAGTGTTATTAATGTTATTTCGGGATATGCTCCAAAGCGAAATGTAAAGAGTGTGCATCCTATTCCATCGTTTACATACAACGACTGTTCTCCGCGCTTGTATAATCCGCTCCACCACTCGCCTCGCAATGATGCCAATGAATACCTGCTATCGCCACAAGTAAATTTCAGTTGCATGGCGTGAGTGTGACCCGATAGTGTTAGGTTTATGTTTGTTTCGTCCAACACCTGTTGCCAATGTTCGGGATTATGTGAGAGCAGGATTTTGTATTTATCATCTTTTAGCATATCGTAAGAGCTGTTCAAGTCTCCATAACGAGGGAATGGTGGATTTCCCCAATTCTCCACTCCTATGACAGCTATGGAATCTTCTCCTTTGATTATATTTTCATACTCGTTGTTGAGCATTCTCCAACCCATCTCTTTTTGATAGGTTTTGAGCTTTTGCATATTTCTCTGCTTCTCCGCCACTGAGTTCCATTTTACATAATCGCCATAGTCGTGATTCCCCAATACTGAATATACGCCATGCGTTGCTCTTAATCGAGAGAGTTGCTCTTTGTATGGAAGAATTTCATCTGCCGAAAGCGATACCAAATCGCCTGTTACAGCTACAATATCGGGATTTAGCGAATTTATAGTCTTTACCATTTGTGAGACAAACGCCGTATCGCCATAAAAACTTTTTAAATGCAAATCGGATATCTGAACCACCTTAAAACCGTCAAACTCTTTTGGGAGCTGTTCTGAAACTATTTCTACATTGTTACATACCAACTTTTTACGACCTACTGCCATTCCATACAATAATACAATGGCTACAGATACAGAAACAAAGGTTGCCATTGTGGTAAATATATATCTTCTTTTTGATGTGAATAGCTTTATTAAATAGTCTATTGAGGATATTAAAATAAAGAGGATTTTGGGCAAAGAGATAAATATAAAGAGAAAAACCGCCATCTCAATGTTTCGGCTAATGAAATGAGCATCCTTTATATAGACAAGCCATACAAAGGCAACGAACATGAGGTAGATTATAGTGTTTGCACTCCAAATAAATGTGCGAGAAAGCGAAGTCAGAAAACGCTTTGGCATCTGCCTTATTATGTATATGTCCGACACTATATTTATTGCCAATAGAGCCATTGACAGGAGTAACGAAATTCTCATCTATTATAATTTTTATATGTTTCAAAATTACATAAAATATTTTGTATAAAATTACCACCATATCATTAATTATAATTAATTTTGCAAAATTGAAATTCTTTTATTTAAAGAGTATAATCAAACTATATTTATAAGAAAATGGAATGGCTTAGTAATCTTATTTTTACTCCAAGTTTGGCTAATACCGTAATTTTGTATTCGTTCATTATTGCCGCAGGAGTATGGTTGGGAAAGAGAAAGATTTTTGGCATTTCTCTTGGTGTTACGTTTGTTTTGTTTGTGGGTATTTTGGTTGGTCACTTTACCGATTACTTTTCAATCAACAAACAGGTGTTGGATTTTGCTAAAGAGTTAGGTCTTATTCTATTTGTATATTCTATTGGTTTGCAAGTGGGACCCGGATTTTTCTCATCGTTTAAAAAAGGAGGTATGACACTTAATCTTTTGGCATTGGGTATCATATTCTTAAACATTGCAACTGTTATTACAATATACTATACGACTGATGCAAGAATGGAGGATTTGGTTGGTGTGCTTTCGGGTGCTGTAACTAACACTCCGGGATTGGGTGCTGCTCAACAGGCTCTTGACCAATTGGGTAAGGCAGCCGATATTCCAAGTGCATCAGCAGGATATGCCGCTGCATACCCTCTTGGTGTTGTAGGTATTATCTTGGCAATGATTATCATCAAAAAGATTTTCAAAATAAGTGCTACTGCCGAAAGCAAACTTATTGAAGAAGAGAACGAAGCGGCTGTTCTTAAACCTATCATCATGAGTCTTCAAGTGGAGAACAAAATGTTGGATGGAAAAACTTTAAGACAGATTATTGACTTCTTGGGTAGAGATTTTGTTATTTCGAGAATCAAAAAAGGTGAAGATGGAGAGGTTATTATCCCTCGTTCTACTACCGTGATAAATAAAGGCGACTATATGATATTGGTTCTTTCACCCACTGACGAAGCGGCTGTTGAAGCATTCATTGGTCAAAAGGTTGAAATGGACTGGGACGCAATCGATGCTCCTGTTGTATCGCGTAGAATTTTGGTTACAAAACCTGAATATAATGGACGTACAATTAGTTCTCTAAAACTACATGCCGGTTTTCAACTTAATGCTACTCGCGTAAATCGCGCAGGTATGGACCTTGTTGCCGCTCCCAACCTAAAACTTCAAATGGGTGACCGTATGACAGTGGTTGGTAAATTGGAAGACATCAAACGTCTTGCCGATAGAATGGGTAACTCTATGAAGCGTTTGAACGAGCCTAATATGATTACTATATTCGTCGGTATTCTTTTGGGTATTATTTTGGGAAGCATTCCTTTCCAGTTCCCAGGAATGAGTACCGCAATGAAACTTGGTTTGGCAGGTGGTCCGTTGATTGCAGCTATTCTTATTGGTAGATTCGGATATAAACTTAAACTTATTACATATACATCGACAAGTTCGAGCTTGATGCTGCGTGAGATTGGTATTTGCTTATTCCTTGCAAGTGTAGGTTTCTCGGCAGGTGGTAGCTTTGTTGATACCATTGTAAGTGGCGATGGTCTTTGGTGGGTTCTTTGGGGATTCATTATAACCACCTTTCCTTTGCTTATTATCGGAACTATTGCTCGTGCAAAATTCAAAATAAACTATTGTTCTTTAATGGGATTAATGAGTGGAAGCATGACCGACCCTCCTGCTTTGGCATATGCAAATAAGACTGCAAATAACGATGCTCCTGCTGTTGCATACTCAACCGTTTATCCGTTGACGATGTTTATGCGCGTATTGACCGCTCAATTGCTGATTTTGATATTTTGTGCATAAAACAGTGTTATAAGTGTGAGATGTTTAACTTTTTGTCTATATTTGCATATAGTCGTAAATTAAGAACAGATTGATATAATTTAAATATATGTTTTCAGGTATTGTAGAGGAATTTGCAACAGTTACTGCTCTTGTGGCAGACGGAACAAACTTGAACATTACAATGAAGTGCAGCTTCACCTCTGAGCTTAAAATTGATCAGAGCGTTGCTCACAATGGTGTTTGTTTGACTGTTGTTGATATTAAAGGTGAAGAATATACTGTTACTGCC
Source organism: Candidatus Caccoplasma sp. (assembly GCA_045613905.1). Classification (GTDB taxonomy): domain Bacteria; phylum Bacteroidota; class Bacteroidia; order Bacteroidales; family G3-4614; genus Caccoplasma_A. The sequence goes on along the minus strand of JAZLBW010000034.1, from coordinate 75,078 downwards.
ATTAAAGAGACTTTGGAAAGAAGCAACTTGGGTTTGCTCAACGTTGGCGACAAAGTTAATGTTGAACGCAGTATGATGATGAATGGCAGATTGGATGGTCATATTGTTCAAGGACACGTTGACACTACTGCTGTTTGTACCGAAGTTAAAGAGTGCAACGGTAGCACTTACTTTACTTTTGAGTATGTGTTTGACAAAAAGATGGCTGCAGAAGGTTACATGACTGTTGAGAAAGGTTCGGTTACCGTAAATGGTGTGAGCCTTACTGTTTGCAACAGCAACGATAACTTCTTTAGTGTGGCAATTATCCCCTACACATTTGAAAATACAAACTTCCACACTTTTAAAGTTGGAACAGTTGTAAACTTAGAGTTTGATATTATTGGTAAATATATTAGCCGTCTTCAAAAATATTCGGCAGAAAAATAGTTAATTATTATGAGCGATCAAAGATATAACCTTCGTGGAGTTTCGGCATCGAAAGAGGATGTACACAACGCAATTAAAAACATAGACAAAGGTATTTTCCCAAAAGCATTCTGTAAAATCATTCCCGATATTTTGGGCGGTGACGAGGAGTATTGTAACATCATGCACGCAGATGGTGCAGGAACAAAATCGTCATTGGCTTATATGTACTGGAAAGAGACAGGCGACATTTCGGTTTGGAAAGGCATTGCTCAAGATGCTTTGATTATGAACATCGACGATCTTCTTTGCGTTGGTGCTACCGACAATATTTTGGTATCATCAACTATCGGAAGAAACAAATTGCTTATCCCCGGAGAGGTTATATCGGCAATTATAAACGGAACTGACGAACTTCTCGCTGAACTTCGTGAGCTTGGAGTTAACGCATATGCAACAGGTGGCGAAACTGCCGATGTTGGCGACCTGGTTAGAACCATTATTGTGGATAGCACTGTAACTTGTCGCATGAAGAGAAGCGATGTTATCTCTAACCACAATATTCAACCCGGTGATGTGATTGTTGGTTTGTCTTCTTACGGACAAGCAACATACGAGAAAGAGTACAACGGCGGTATGGGTAGCAACGGTTTGACTTCTGCTCGCCATGACGTATTCTCAAAATATCTTGCAGAGAAATATCCTGAGAGCTACGATGCCGCAGTTCCCGATGATTTGGTATATTCAGGTGGGTTGAAACTTACCGATGCAATAGAGGGATTGGACATTGATGCAGGTAAAATGGTTCTTTCTCCAACTCGTACATACGCACCTGTAATTAAGAAGATTTTAGACGTAATGCGTCCAAATATTCACGGAATGGTTCACTGCTCGGGTGGCGCTCAAACAAAAGTTCTTCACTTTGTTGACAACGTTAGAGTGGTTAAAGATAACCTATTCCCTGTTCCTCCTTTGTTCAAAACTATTCAAGAGCAATCGGGTACTGATTGGAAAGAGATGTACAAAGTGTTCAACATGGGACACCGCATGGAGATTTATCTAAGCCCCGAACATGCAGAGGAGGTTATTGCAATAAGCAAGAGCTTTGGAATTGATGCTCAAATTGTTGGACGAGTTGAAGCATCAGAGAAAAAAGAGCTTATCATAAAATCTGAGTTCGGAACATTCGAATATTAATACCCAAAATAAGACTATATCATGAGCACTGTTTCAAAAGAGATTCTTGATAAATTAAGACAATTGTCTGATTTGTTGATTGTCATAAAGGATAGCGGAAATAACACTCCGCAGATTCTTAAAGAACTTGCTGTTGAAAAGTGCTCTGAGATATATTCTGCTCTCGCGTCGGACGAGGAGATTGTTGAATACAAAATAGAGGATACTCCCAAAGAGGAGAAAATTGATGAACCAACCGTAAAGGATGAGCCAACCGTAGTTGTATTTAATGATGAAGTTGAAGACGAAGAACCTCAGTTAGAGACTACAGATGAGAGCGAATCTGTAATTGAAGAGGAAGAAGAAGACATTGAGGCTACACCTATCTCTTTCGAAGATATTACTACTGCCGAAGAGGAGATTGTTTTAACATCAGAATTTGAATCGGTTGACGAGGGTGCTTCTGTTGATGAATTTTCTGTTCAAGCAGAAGATGATATTATTATAGAGCAAGAAGAGGATATCGTCGAGGAAGATGAAAACGAGGAGTGCGAAGAGGAGGAAGAAGATAACGAAATAGAGTTTTTTTCTCCAAAAGAGAGCTTCAAAAAATGCAGCCATAAGAAAATACGTTCGGTATTGAGTATTAATGACATATTCCTTTATAAAAGAGAATTGTTTGGCAATAGCGACGTTGATATGACCGATATGTTCGACGGCATTGACGAAGCAGAATCGTTAGAAGATGCCATGGAACTCATAAACGAATACTTCGGAAGCGACGTAGAGAGCGAGGAGATGGTTATTGAGTTTGTTGAAAGAGTAAAACAGTGCTTTGAGTAAGATGGCTAAACTATATATTGTACCTACTCCAGTCGGAAATCTTGAAGATATTACCCTGAGAGCTTTAAGGGTACTTAAAGAGGCTGATTGCATTTTGGCAGAAGATACTCGCACAAGTGGTATTCTTTTAAAGCACTACGATATTAAAGCGAAACTACAACCTCACCATAAATTCAACGAACATAAAACTATAGAGAGCATTGCTCAACGCATAAAGGGCGGAGAGAATATTGCTTTGATTTCAGATGCAGGTACTCCCGGTATTTCAGACCCTGGATTTCTTCTATCGCGCCAGTGCGCTAAAGTGGGTGTTGAGGTTGAATGTTTACCCGGAGCAACCGCTTTTGTTCCTGCCATTGTGGCTTCGGGACTACCTTGCGACAGATTCTGTTTTGAAGGATTTCTTCCTCAGAAAAAAGGTCGCGTTTCGAGATTGACAGAACTATCAACCGAAGAACGTACAATCATCTTCTACGAATCGCCCTATCGCATAGTAAAACTACTTACACAAATTGCAGAATTTTTTGGCAACGAAAGAGAGTGCGCCGTATGCCGAGAGATTTCAAAACTACACGAAGAGATTGTAAGAGGCTCTGTTGAAGAGGTTCTTGCTCACTTCTCAACTCACGAGCCTAAAGGTGAATTTGTTGTGGTTGTTGCGGGAGCATAGTTGTTAGTTGAGGAACATTCGTTCCTCGAACCTGCTTACGCTCGGCAAAATTCAAGTAAACTTGTTTTGCTCGACCCCGTCGCACAGAGCACTGATTCCCTCCGTCGCATATGGGAATATGCTCCCCATACTGCGGTCGGATTAACATTCAGTTAATCCTATTTGCCTCGCAAATACCTTGTATGCCCCATTTTAAGGCACAAATTGACATTTAGTCAATTTTAATTACTCTGTAATTACCTTAAAATGCACTTAATCGCAGATTTATTAATTTTTAGAATAGCCACAAGGTTCTCTTAGACAACCTTGTGGCTTTTAATTATATAAATTTCAACCCTAAATAAAGATTAATTTGAGATAAAAAACTTTTATATCTTTTGATATTATTTTTTTAATATATACTTTCGTGAAGTGTAATATCTAAATTTTATGACTATGAGAAAAGTTGGTTTTACAATATTGGCAGTTATTGGTGTGTTGTTTATGGGTTCGTGCCAAGATAAAAACAGCGCAAAAGAAGAATCGCTTCAACGAGAGATTGACTCCCTTGTCTTTGAAAATACTCATATTAAGGCAGACTATGAGGAGATGATACACCTTATAACCAACATTCAAATTGCTCTTTCTGAAATAAAAAGCGTAGAGAAAATTTTAGTTATAAATGCCAATAAAGGTGATGATATTGATGCAAATGCAAAAAATCAGATTATTGAAGACATAACCAAAATAACCAATACGTTAAAAGATAATAAAGAAAAGATTGCCAAACTTAACAGACAACTTATTGATAGCAAAAACGAATCAGCCGCTTTAAAGCAAGCTATAACCTCTCTTAACGAGATGATTGAGGAGAAAAGTAGAGTTATAACAGACCTCCAAAACGAACTCTCTAAACGCGACATCAGAATTGCCGAGCTTGACCATGCCGTTACCACTCTTACTCAAATGAATACATCTCAATCGCAGGTTATATCATCGCAAGATAGCGAACTTAATCGCATTTATTACGCATTGGGATCATCAAAAGAGTTACGCGAACAGAAGATTATTGAGAAACGTGGCAAGAATCTTCTTAAAGGAGATTTCAATCATAACTACTTTACAAGCGCCGACTTGCGTGAGGTTACATCGATAGAGATTGGAAGCAAAAAGGCTGAAATTCTGACATCTCATCCCAATGGAAGTTACTCTTTAGATAAAGACGGAAATGGATATTTGGTACTTAACATTTCCAAACCACAACTATTTTGGAATACTTCACGCTATTTAGTTATTGAAGTGGAGTAATTAGGCACTTTGTGCTGGTTGTTAGTTAACGAGCATTCGCTCGTTGATCCTGCTTAATCGCAATTTTGAGGGACATTCGTTTCTCAAAATTTTAAATTGAATATTAATTAGTTTGTAGCAGATGAGGTAACTCGTCTGCTATTTTTTTTTGATTATTAAAACCTTTATTTAATATAATTTACGTATTTTTGTATATTAAGTTCGTCTCTTGGTAAGAGATATGCAAAAATCAAATAGAACTGATAATAATATAATACTAAACATATACAATTATGAAGAAAAAGTTAAACTTAATTCTTTTTGTATTATTCAGTATTTTTTCACTGAATATTAATGCTCACGATTTTGAAATGGTTAATAGCGATGGAAAAACTATTTATTACAATATTATTTCGTCTGAGGCCTTAACAGTCTATGTTAGTTACAGAGGAAGTAGTTGTTATAGTTATTCTAATGAGTATGAAGGAGATATTTCCATTCCATCATCAGTTTCATATAATGGAGAAACATATAGTGTCATTGCAATTGGATATAGTGCATTCGAGGGTTGTAGTGCTTTGACTTCAATAACCATCCCTAACAGTGTCATTTCAATTGGATATGCTGCATTCTCTTGGTGTTATGGTTTGACTTCAATAACCATCCCTAACAGTGTCACTTTAATTGGAGATAATGCATTCTATGGTTGTGATGCTTTGACTTCTGTAACAATCGGTAACAGTGTCACTTCAATAGGTGATTATGCTTTCAGATATTGTGATGCTTTGACTTCAATAAATGTAGATTCCGGCAATCCATTTTATGCATCATTAAATGGAGTGTTATTCAATAAAGAAAAAACAATATTGACTACATATCCTGGAGTGAAAGGATCATACACCATCCCAAACAGTGTCACTTCAATTGGAAATTATGCATTCTCAGGTTGTAATGGTTTGACTTCAATAACCATCCCCAATAGTGTCACTTCAATTGGACATGATGCATTCGAGTGTTGTTATGCTTTGACTTCAGTAACAATCGGTAATAGTGTCTCCTCAATTGGATATAATGCATTCGAGGGTTGTTATGGTTTGACAGAGATTTACTCGTTAAGTTCTAACCCTGCTGTATGCTATGCTGCGCATTCTTTCGAGGAAGTTGACAAAACTATTCCTGTGTATATTCCGTTTGGATCGAAGAGTGCTTATAAATCGGCAGCTGAGTGGAAAGAATTTACAAATTTTATTGAGAGCGAGTTCACAGGTGTTGAAGAGAATAAGATTTCTGCTTCGGACATTAAGGTTATTTCAGGTAATGGTATTGAGGTTAATGATTACCATGGTCGCATTCGCATTGTAAACATTGCAGGACAAGTTGTAAAAGATGTTTATGTAAATGGTTATATTCAATTATCTTTGCCTAAAGGTATTTATATTGTAGAAACAGAGAACTCTTCTCAAAAAGTGATTTTGTAAATCTTTTACCGAGAGTTCTGGTTATATAAATCTACGAAAAGGAAGAGTTAAGACACACCATCTTAACTCTTTTTTTTGTGGGATTGGATGTTTCTTTCAATAATTCCAATTCCCCGTCCTTCAGACGGAGGGGAATATTCATTATTATACCACGGGGTTAAAAACCCGTGGCTATTAAGAAACTGTTTAAATTTTATTGTTTTTTATATTCTATATCGCAAAATAGTTTCGGTTTCTTTTATTCTCTTTTTGACATCTTTCCTTTCTTAACTTTTGGCAATAGCCCGCTATTCCCTGCAAGTTGCGAAATAAAATCTATTCAAAAATAGCAATAAAATAATTCCGAAATAAAATTTAAACAATTTCCGGTAGTTTCGCTTTGCTCAACCCTGTCTTTCAGACAGCTGTGTTTTTACCGTCGCACATGGCACATAAAGCATCTATTGCTCAAGCACTTAAAGGCGGACGTAGCAATGCCACGTCCCTACATAAAAACTGCCATAGGCTCACAGAACCTATGGCGGTTATTCTAACAAATCTCTAATTAAGAAACATGCGTTTCTTGATTATGCTCACGTTCGGCAAAATTCAAGTAAACTTGTTTTGCTCTCTCTTACCCGCATAATTCCTAATCCCTAATTTCTAATTGTAGCGAAGCACACTACTCGCACACTGCGCGGACAGATTGCCCGACGCAACGGCTGCCGTAGCCCCAACCTACGTTGCCCGAATTGAAGCCCACGCCGTAAGCGTCGTTGCTGTTGACCGTGCTGAGCGAACTCGAGCAGTAGTCGCCGCTACTGCCCGCAACGATGAGAACGTCGTAGTCGCGATAGCCCGCAGCAGGAAGAAATATGGAGTTTCCGTTCTTTTTACTTGTTACTTTATAGCCTTTTACTCCGTTTTGGGTTGTCCAGGTCCAAGTGCAGTTACTTGAACTTCTTAATTCATCTTGCTCTGCTTTTGTTGGCATTCGCCATTTGCCTCCCCAATTTACACGAGCAGCATCATCTGTGAGTTCAAGGGTGGTTTTATTATCTACTGTGCCATTACTTGATTTTGTACAATATTTGGTCATTGTATCGTACAAACCATTACAGTATTTGTAGGTGCTCAAAGTATAAGTTGTTTTGGGAGAGGTTTCGCCCCATGCAAAGTAATCGCCATAATCTTCGGAAGTGTCTGCCCCCACATTGCAGGTTGCCCATTTTACCGATAAGCCGAGGTCAACCCAGACATAGCCATTTTCTTCTCCTTTTCTCTTTTTAAAGTTGGCTTTAAATTCTGTATCTGCTGTTATTGTTGCGGTATAGGGGTTATCTATTGATACTTCTTCTCCGTTTACTATCCAATTAACAAAGAAGTAATCTTCTTCAGGTGTGGCGGTGAGGGTTACTTGCCCGTTATATCCTACTTGGGTTTTATTTACTATGGCGATTCCGCCTTCACATGCTACTACAGTTACTTTACAACTGATAAAGTTAGCTTTATACTCTATATCGCTTGTTACGATTGCGGTGTATGTTGGTTGTCTTGAAACTTCAACTCCGTTCACTGTCCAATTAACAAAGCCATAGCCATCGTTAGGGGTAGCGGTGAGGGTCACTTGTTCGTTATAGCCTACTTGTGCTTTATTTGCTGTAGCAGTTCCGCCTTCGCCTGACAATACTGTTACTTTATAACTGATAAAATTGGCTTTAAATTCTGTATTTGCTGTTATTGTTGCGGTATATGTTGCTTGTCTTGAAACCTCAACTCCGTTTACTGTCCAATTGACAAAGCTATAACCTTCGTTGGGTGTAGCTGTAAGTATTACTCGTCCATTAGGTGCTACTTGTGTTTTATTTGCTGTAGCAGTTCCGCCTTCGCCTGATACTACAGTTACTTTACAACTAATAAAGTTGGCTTTAAACTCTGTATTTGCTGTTATAGTTGCTGTGTATGTTGGTTGTCTTGAAACCTCAACTCCGTTCACTGTCCAATTGACAAAGCCATAGCCTTCGTTGGGAGTAGCAGTAAGGGTTACTTGCCCTCCATGTTCTACTTGTGATTTTGAGACTTTAGTTGTTCCACCCTCATCTGCAACCGCTGTTACTTTATGGGTAATTATAAAATTGGCTTTGAATTCTGTATCTTCAGTTATTGTTGCGGTGTATGTTGGTTGTGTGGATACTTCCTTGTCGTCTACTGTCCAATTGACAAATATATATCCAACATTGGGGGTAGCTGTAAGTGTTACTTGTCCATTAGGTGCTACTTGTGTTTTATTTGCTGTGGCTGTTCCACCTTCGCCTGACAATACTGTTACTTTATAACTGATAAAATTAGCGACATACTCTATGTCGTTTGTTACGGTTACTGTGTAGGGGTTTTCTTTTGATACTTCTTCTCCGTTTACTGTCCAATTGACAAAGCTATAGCCATCATTGGGAGTAGCAGTAAGGGTTACTTGTTCGTTATGTCCTGCTTGTGTTTTTGATGTTTCGGCTGTTCCGCCTTCACCTGCTATTACGGTTACTTTATGGGTTATGAAGTTAGCGACATACTCTATATCGCCAGTTACGGTTACTGTGTAGGGGTTTTCTTTTGATACCTCTTCTCCGTTTACTGTCCAATTTACAAAACTATAGCCTTCGTTGGGAGTGGCAGTGAGGGTTACTTGTTCGTTATGTCCTGCTTGTGTCTTTGTGGCTTTAGCTGTTCCGCCTTCGCCTGACAATACTGTTACTTTATAACTGATAAAATTAGCGACATACTCTATATCGCCAGTTACGGTTACTGTGTAGGGGTTTTCTTTTGATACTTCTTCTCCGTTTACTGTCCAATTGACAAAGCTGTAGCCTTCGTTGGGTGTGGCAGTAAGAGTGACTTTTGTTCCGTTTAACACAATGCCTTCTTGTGATGCTTTTACGGTACCTCCCTCGCCCGCAGTTACTTTGAGGGTGTAGTTATCTTTCTCAAAATTGGCTTTAAATTGTGTATTTTGGTTTATCGCTATTGTATATGGGTTTTCTTTTGATACCTCTTTCCCGCCTACTGTCCAGTTTACAAAACGGTAGGTCTCTTCGGGTGTTGCGGTTATGGTTACCTCCCAACCGGGTATTAATTCTGTTTCGGATGTTTTTGCTGTTCCGCCCTCTCCACTAATTACTGAGACTTTGTACACAGATGGGGTTGTATTTGATTTGTTTTCTTCCTCCTCGGCACATGAGGTTATAAATATTGATATTACTGTAGTTAATGTTATCAGCATTACTGACAGTATGCTTTTTAATAAGTGTTTGTGTTTCATAATTATTTTATGTGTGTTATTGTATATTTGAAATTTGGACTGTTATTAACAATAGAATAGTCGAACCATGATATTTTATATTTATCTTTAAGATTTAAAGGTGGAAACTTCTTCTTCAATGCAAATTCATTTCCTGTTTGTGTTTTGCCCCATGAAAGGTTACCCGTTATCTCCCTATTTTCAAAGATTTTAAATTGCTGATATGATGAATTTCTTTTTGTATCCCTATAATATAATGGTTCATTTGTAAGCATTATTGCAAATCCTCCACCAAATTTTTCCTCGCCCATGTTGTTTTTAATTTCTTCAATACGAACAATATCTTTTATATAGGCATAACAACCTAAATCTACTGCCGCATGATTAGCCAACTCTATCTCCTCTCCATTATCTATAATAGTTGACAACTTCGTTTTATACTTTAATTCAATAGGGTAATATTTATTTTCATATATTAGCCAAATATCTATATAATAAACTTTATTTATTAATATTGGACGTTCTAATCTGATTTTTGCTTTAGGTAATTTTTTTTGTAATTCCCAGGCAAACTCAAACTGAAAATCTGCTTCTGAACAGAATGCTTTACGTTTCAATTTTAAGTTTTCCAATACTTCTTTGATTTTATTTTTCATATTTCACAAAATAAATTTACGTAATATTAATATTTTCAAAATTATATGTAAGATAATATATAGTACAAGAATCATTATAGTTCAAAATGGGCAATTGCCCATTTTGGACTATATGGTTGTTTAGGATAAAAAGAGATTATTTTTTTAACTCTTTTGAGTAATATGAAAAGAAATCAACTTGCATCGCTTTCGAGATACGAAAGAGTTGTGTCGTATCCATATCTTGCTTCAAGAATATTTTGTTTATGGTGCGTGGTATCACCCCAATTTGATCTGCCAACCAGCGATTACTCCTATTCTGTTTGCGTAACTCGCAACGAATTATTGAGCCAATGTGTATTTGCTCCATATCTTACGTGTTTTTGCATTGACTCTCCTACTCTATTATGGGTTACTTAGGACAAAAAAATGTGGACTTGACATTATCCACATCCTTAGGCCCTGAGATTGCCCACAATACCGGATAAGCCAAGCCCACGTATAGATACGTGAGCATTTTACCGACTTATTCGAGGTATTGTTTTTTCTAAAATTTCTCAGGTTTTAGGATGATACCGAATAGTTAGCTAATGCTTTATTTAACAAATAGTTATTTTAGTGTTTTTATATTGTTTTATTTTCTTGTATACTCTTTGTTTGCTATTTTTCTTATATACTTTAATATTAGAACTTTATTTATACAAAATTGAACATTTTTTTTTAATAGTACAACATTCTATTTTATTTCGAAAATTAAAAGATTGATTTACAGTGAAATATTTTTACAAAAATTATAGAAACAAGGCGATGTGTCATAATTGACAAACTACTGTGTTGTTTTCAATATTAGGGCTCAGTCATGTACATAGGTACACTCCTTTCGCCCTAAATTTAAACGCCTTGTATTTTATCAATTCTTACAAATCTTAAGAGGCTGATATCAAAATTTGCATTTTGACACAGCCTCCATTTATGTTTTTGATGATATGTTTTATTAGAATCTGTAACCTACGTTAATTGAGACGCTGCTTGTTGTGAATGGGTTATAATCACCTGCTCCATAGGTCTTTTTATATTCTTTCTTTACTTGCTCGTTTTGAATATCAAAGAATCCTAAATCGTAAGCTACTCCTACATAAAATTTGTTTACATCCACTCCTACGTCAAATCTCCAACCTATATCAAATCTTTTTAGTCCCAATACTTGGTCTTCGATTCTCTCGGCTTTTTCGTTGTCGTTTATATCCCCGAATGCATTTTGAGAATATTTTTCAGACTTTTGATTTGTTGTATAGGTATATCTTCCTGTTGTGGGATTGTAACCATCTGCGATTTTTTGTTCGGTATACGCATCTACTTTATGCTTTCCTGCCAATGCAACAGCAATGTATGGTCCGGTATTGAATTGTAGTTGTACGGGAACATTACAATCAAAGTCGCATCTAGCTCCTACCATCAATGGTATTTGAAGATAGTGGAATGAATATTTTTCTTCATCTTTACAATAGATGTATTCTCCTCTTGGGAAATCTAATTTATACTCTGTAAAGATTTCTACTGCTTTAAAGGTATAGTCCAATCCTGTTTGAATTGCAAAGTATCTGTTAAATTGTTTGTCTAATCTCAATCCTACGTTATAACCCACTGAAGGTACCACGTTTATGTATTCATCAAAATCGTCTAATATTTCATATGCATAAGTCTCATCAAATACATCGTCCGATGTATTAGAGATATTCACTCCTGCTTGAATACGGAATGAAAACTTGTTATACTCATTATTCTTGGATTTTGAGTTTTGCAGGCCTAATGGTTCTGCATAAACTACCGATGTTGCCACAAGTAACATCAATGCAATTATTACTCTTAACTTTTTCATAATTTTCTTTTTTTTAGGGTTAGTGATATTGTGTTTTATGTTTGTCTATGCCATCATCATTGTACAACAGAGCATATATATCAGCAATCCGACAATGTCGTTGGTTGTTGTTATAAAGGGTCCTGTTGCAATGGCCGGGTCAATTTTTAGTCGCTCTAATGTTATTGGCACCATTGTTCCGAAGATTGATGCAAAGATTACTACTACAAATAGCGATAGGCTTACCGATACGGTTAGGTCGCCTGGGATTCCCATAAAGATATTGAATCCGAAAGTTATCAATGCTATTATACTTGCATTGATTAACGATACTCCCAACTCTTTTAGGATTTGTGTTCCTGCATTGCGGAGGTCTAACGATCCGTTTGCCAAACCTTGTACGATGATTGCCGATGATTGTACTCCTACGTTTCCTGCTGTTCCTGCAATCAATGGAATGAATAGTGCTATGGCCGGATTTACGGCAAATCCGTCTTCAAACGATCCAAGCATTATTGAGTTTAACAATCCTCCGAATATTCCTATTATCAGCCATGGTAAACGCGCTCGTGTTTGCGTGAAGACGCTGTCGTCAACTTCAACGTCTTGCGAGATACCTGATGCCAATTGGTATTCACGTTCTGATTGCTCGCGAACCTCGTCCATGATATCATCGACGGTGATTCGTCCAACCAATCGTCCGATACTGTCGATTACGGGCATTGCCACAAGGTTATATTTTTCGAAGGCTTGCGCTACTTCTTCTATTGGGGTATCGGCATGCAACGATATGGGTTCACGCTTCATTACGTGTTTTATCTTGGCTACCGATTGGTGTGTGATTATCTTCTTTAATGGGAATACGCCTTTTAGCTTGTGGTCATCGTCCACTACATATACATAGTAGATTTCGTCCATCTCTTCTGCCTGTTTTCGCATCTCCTTCAAACACTCAGGCATACTCCAGTTTTCATTAACGATTACCATCTCGGTACCCATTAATCCTCCGGCTGTGTCTTCATCGTATTTCAAAAGATCGACAATATCTCCTGCCTGCTCTACGTCATCGATGTGCGCCAAAATCTCCTCTTGGTCCTCCTCATCCATCTCTCGGATAAGATCTACGGCATCGTCTGTATCCAACTGCTCGATGACTTGGTGTGCAATCTCTTCGTTTGATACGTGCTTCAAAAGTTTTTGACGGTCGTCTTCTTCCAACTCCATCAAAACCTCTGCAGCTATTTCAGGTTTAAGAAGATTGTATATGAACTTGGCCTCTTCGATACTTAACTCTTGGTATATCTCGGCTATATCGGCAGGGTGAAGGTCTTTTAACAAATCCTTTATCTTGTCGATATTCTTCTCTTCTATTATATCTTTTATCTCTTTTAGATATTCTGGTGATAGTTCTATCATCGTCAATTGTTTTATGGGTTAACGATATGCTTCTCTATCTCATTTGTTAGTTCAATGAATTGAGCTACTGATATTTGTTCGGGGCGAAGATTGAATACTTCGTTTGCCAATATTGGCGAACCCGGCTCTATGATTGATTTTAACGAGTTTCGCATTGTTTTTCGGCGTTGGTTGAAGGCTGTTTTTACTATTCGTTTGAATAGCTGCTCGTTACAGCCCAATTCCGTGACATCGTTACGCGTCATGCGTATTACCGCCGATTTTACTTTTGGTGGCGGGTTAAATACGTGTTCTGATACGGTAAACAGGTACTCTACGTTGTACCATGCCTGCATCAATACCGAAAGTATTCCGTATGTTTTGCTACCCGGTTTTGCCGCCAATCGTTCGGCTACCTCTTTTTGTATCATTCCGCTGCAACAGGGTATCATGTCTTTGTAGTCTAATACTTTGAAAAATATTTGACTTGATATGTTGTAGGGATAGTTTCCGATTACGCATAGGTTTTTACCAAACTCCTTTGCCAAGTTCATCTGCAAGAAGTCGCCCTCCACGATTCTCCCCGATAGTTGCGGAAAGTTTTTGTTTAGATATGCCACCGACTCGGTATCTATCTCCACTACTGTCACATCATGCTCCTCCGCCAACAGATACTGTGTCAACACTCCCATTCCGGGCCCCACTTCCAATATGGGCATTCCCTTGTATTCGGAGAGGGTTTCCGCTATTCGTCGCGCTATGTCGAGGTCGGTTAGAAAATGTTGTCCTAAACTCTTCTTTGGGCGTACCAACTTTGCCATTATGAATTATTTTTACTGCTTTTACCCTATATTTTTGTTTTATTATACCTTCGTTTAGCTGCAAAAAGGTTACCTTTGTAACCGATTTTGGTTTTTATATTGAAAGTACAATATCGCAAAGATAATTAAATTCTCAAAAAATTGAAACGAATAGTATCTTATATATTCAAATTTATTATTCCGCTTGCTTTTGGACTTGGTTTGTTTTGGTATGTCTATAGCAAAATGGATATGAACGAGGTTGGAAAGATTCTTCAATATGACATTAACTATTGGTGGATTCTGCTTTCGGGCATTATTGGTATGTTGAGCCATTTTGTTAGAGCTGCACGTTGGAAATTGCAACTTAAAGCTCTGCCGGCAAACCCTCCCATGAGAGTTTTGGTTAACGCCATTTTTGGCACCTATGCTGTTAATCTTATTTTTCCTCGCATGGGCGAAGTGTGGCGTTGCGGTTATGTTGCTCACAGCGAAAATCAATCGTTTGTGAAAGTGGTTGGTTCTATGATTTCGGAACGTGTAACAGATACTCTTACCGTTGCCACAATTACCATTGTTACTTTCTTTTTGCAGTTTGATATGGTTATGGAACTTTTGAGCCAACAACCTATCATTATGGATTCTGTTGTTAAGATTGTTTCTTCGCCCCTGCTATACTGCGTTATTGCAGCCGGTGTTATTGGGCTTATTTTTCTTTTCAAATATAAAAGCAACAACTCGGTTATTGTCAAGATTAAGGGGTTGTTCGACAACTTGATTAATGGGTTTAAAACCATTTTTCAGATGAGAGATAAATGGTTATTCCTATTTTACACTGTTTTGATGTGGGGGGCATATTTTGTTGAGTTGTATGTCTGCTTTTTTGCCTTTAAACAGACCGAATCGCTTGGTATTGTTTGTGCTTTCTCTGCCTTTTTGTTTGGTAGCATAGGAATGGGATTACCTGTTCAAGGTGGTATTGGTCCTTGGCATTGGGCGGTTATTTGCATTTTGACTCTTTATGGTTTGAATGAGGATACCGCAGGTGCTTTTGCCCTTGTGGCTCATGGCGCTCAACTTATCATGACCATTGTTATGGGTATATATACCTTTGTTGCTATATCTCTTGATAAGAGAAACACCTCTAAAAATAGTTTGAAATTATAGTGATTTTGAATGAACTTTTCTGAAGAATGGTTGTTACTGTTCTATAGGAATATATGCGTTCTGTTACTATTTTGTATATTCACACAACCCTTTTGATATTTTAGCCTTACTCTTAGTATTGTTTATGAAAGAACAGATTTTACCGCTTAAACCCACTTGCGTGTGGAAGTTTTTTTATGACATTTGTAAAATTCCGCACACTTCGCATAATCTTGAAAAGATTTCGGAATATATTGTTGAATTTGCCAAAGAGAGAGGGTTGCGTTATTCTAAAGATAACACAGGTAATATTGTTGTTTATAAATCTGCGTCAAATGGAATGGAGAAGAGAGCGGGAGTTATCATTCAGGCTCATATTGATATGGTGGGACAAAAGAGGCTTAACTCCTCGCACAACTTCTATAACGACCCCTTAACTTTGTTTGTTGACAATGGTTGGGTTAGGGCTGTAGATACTTCGTTAGGTGCAGACAACGGCATTGGTGTTGCTGCTATTTTGGCAATTTTAGATGACTCATCTATTGTTCACCCCGAGATTGAGGCTCTCTTTACTCTTGATGAGGAGTGTGGTATGGAGGGAGCCGCTCTTTTGGATAAAGAGTTGTTGAAACACTCCATTATGATTAATACCGACTCGGAAGAGGATGACTCTGCCTTTATCGGGTGTGCAGGTGGTATTGACTTTAAAGCCACTCTAAACTACATTAATGAGGTTTGCAATATTGAAGGTAAGGCATATAAATTGACGTTGAAGGGTTTGAGTGGTGGTCACTCGGGTGTTGACATTCACAGAGGCAGAGCTAATGCAAATAAGTTGCTATTCCGTTTCTTGAATTTTATTTCTCAGTCATACAATGCGAGAATTGCAGAATTTAATGGAGGTGATACTCGAAATGCTATTCCCCGCAGTGCCGAAACGGTGGTTGTCATAGAGGATAGATTCTGCGATGATTTTATTAAGGAGGTGGCTCTTTTTAAAAAGCTGTTCCGTCACGAATATAATCTTATTGAAAGCAACATTACCTTAATGTGCGAAGAGGTGGATATGCCAAAGGGTATTCTTCCTGTTGATTTTCAAAGAAAATTTATTAATGTTATTGAGGCTGCTCCTGATGGTATGGAGCGAATGATTCCAGGTTTTGAGGATACGGTTGAGACCTCTTCGAATTTAGCTGTGGTTTGCTGCAATGATGGTGTTGCTTGGGTTCATATTTTGGTTCGTTCGACCATGGCAAGCCGAAAATACAACTATATTTCAAAATTGTGGAGTCTGTTTTCTCTTGTTGATGCAGAGATTGAATTGTTTGGTGATTATCCCTCGTGGGCACCTAACTTGAACTCTCCTATTTTAAACATTGCAAAGGATTTTTATAAACAATGTTTTGGTGATGAGCTTAAAACTAAAGTGATGCATGCCGGTTTGGAGTGCGGTGTCATTTCGTCGATATACCCCAAAATGGATATGATTTCCATTGGTCCCAATATGCTTCATCCCCACTCTCCTGACGAGAGAGTAGAAATTGCTTCGGTTGAAAAATTTTGGAACTTCCTACTCGGTATTTTGGAGAATAGCCCTCTTAAATGAATTAGGAATTAGGAGTTAGGAATTATGAATTAGAAATTAAAAACATTCCTAATTTCTAATTGGTGCGAAGCACCACACTAATTCCTAATTAAAAACTAAAGGTACTTAGTAAGTATCTTTATGTTCTCGTCATTGTCGTAGCTTTGGTGTAATACCTCTTTACGAAGTGCCAACTCCTCATCGGTAATTTTTTGCGATAGAGCCTTTTTGATTGTATCTATCAAATCTTTGTCGGAGTGTGTCACCATACAAACCTCTTTAAGTCCTGTGCTTTCAATCATTTTGTCGTTTACGATACAGTGTCCTCCTTTGTATAGGGCATTGATCAGTTTGAGTTTTATTCCTGTCGATTGGAAGGTTATAAGAACATTTGCCGCCGCCTCGGTTATTAGCGCTGACATTTTGCTTGATGATGGATTGGCTATTATCTCCACATTATCCATTGCTTGTACAACTTCATACAACTCTTTTGGGGGATTTCCGCCTGCTATAATCCATTTTACTTCAGGGAATGATGGTATTACTCTCTCTGCCAAGAAATAGACTGCATTAAGATTCTCCTCTACACTTAAGTTTCCGTTATACAACAGATAGTTGCCTGCTCCGCGTTGCGATGTTGCGACACTGTCTTCAGCTCCATTATGGAAACATGGCAACAACTCGGTTGTTACATTTGGATATGTTGTAGTGAAATATCTTTTTTCTTTCTCGGTTATTGCAAAGATTACATCGGCATTGCTCAATACTTTTTCGTATCGTTGTAATCTTCGAGATTCCCAATTAAAGAAGAATTTTTTCTTCATCGATACTGTCGCATCTGCCAAATATTTGTAATACTCTCCCTCGATGTTGTGGGCTCTTACAAATTTCTTGCGATCTTTTAACAGTGGCGATGATAGAAGATGTGTTGTGTGTAGTCCTTCGAATAGTATAGGGTCGTTATCTTGCAATAGACGTTCCAACAGCTCTTTTGATTGACGACTCTTTACGATATAGGGTTTTAACAACATTCGATTTAAAACACAGGTGTTGCGCTTGTAGATATATACTTCATCGGCAATGTTGTGCAACGATGGAGAATCTTTTCTTCCCTTATAGGCAAAGCAGTGCAAGGCTACTTTGTATCCTGCATCCTTTAATGCTTTTACCTTATAATAGACATCTATTACTCCTCCGTAATCGGCAGGATAAGGTACTTGAAATGATATTACGTGTATTCTCTTTGACACTGTGTTTTTATTTTGGGGTTACAATTTTACAACAAAAGATATTTAAAAACAAATATTTGCCTTGTTTTTTATTGTTTGTTTTTTTAATATTCGCTATTTGGGTGCTTTTGTGTAGAGATAAATGGCTATTATTATATATAGTATGTTGGGCAACCACACCGCAAATCGCGGAGACATGTCACCATTGGTTGCGAAGGTTGATGATATGGTTGAAAACATGATGTATGTAAAACTCAATATCAGTCCTATTCCTATGTTCACTCCCATTCCTCCTTTTACTTTTCGTGAGGATAGCGACATTCCTATTGATGTTAATATGAATGCGGCAAATATGGATGCTATGCGTCCTTCATACTCTATTTGAAAGGGTTTTACGTTTGATGCCCCTCGCTCTTTTTGTTTTTCAATGTATTGGTAAAGTTCGGGAGTTGTCATAAGTTCGGCATCATAACGCGATATCAAGAAGTCGGACGGTGCTATTGTTATGATTGTATCTAAACGTGTGCCTTTTCGGAAGGTCTCCTCCATTCCATCAAAATCGCGTATTGTGTAGTTGCGCGCAATCCAATGGTATGCACTATCATAACGTATTGACTCTGCTGTTAGTTTTGATTTCAGGCTTTTTCCTTCGAATTTTTCCATTGAAAAGCGATAGCCTGTTTTGAGGTTATCGTCATATCGGTTTATGTATGCTATGACTCCGGGCGATACTTGCAACTGCACATTGGCGGCATAATCGACCTTTTTATTTGATACATATTTGTTCTGAAATTCTATTCTGGTTTTGTTTGCCGGTGGTATGATAAAACTGTTTAGCGTAAATGTCAACGATGATATTATGGCAGCCGACACCATGTATGGCACCATGAGTCGCTTAAAACTTATTCCACTTGACAATATTGCTATTATTTCAGAATTGTCGGCTAATTTCGATGTAAAGAATATTACCGCGATAAAGGTGAACAACTGACTGAACAGATTTGCATAGTAGGGTATAAAGTTTACATAATAATCAAATATTATCTCTTTAAGTGGTGCATTTATAAAGTCGTCGATTTTCTCATTTATATCAAACACCACTGCAATAGATATTATCAATAGGATTGCAAATATGTATGTTCCTAAAAACTTCTTTATTATGTAAAAGTCGATTTTCTTAAGCATAAGTAAAAGAGTTGTTTTATAGTCTTGTTGTTACTCTTACCACCATCTCGTCTTTCCATTGCTTGAATGTTCCTGCAAGGATTTGACAACGTGCCTCGCGAACCAACCATAGATAGAATGCCAAATTGTGTAACGATGCTATCTGCATTGCCAAGAACTCATCGCTTATGAATAGGTGACGGAGATAGGCTTTTGTATATGCTTCATCAACATATGATGCTCCTCCCTCCTCTATTGGTGAGAAGTCGGTTGCCCACTTTTTATTTCGCATATTCATTATTCCGTTGCGAGTAAAGAGCATTGCGTTGCGTCCGTTACGGGTTGGCATAACACAATCAAACATATCCACTCCTCGCTCTATTCCTTCAAGTATGTTGGCGGGTGTTCCTACTCCCATAAGGTAACGAGGTTTATCTTTGGGTAGTATTTCGTTTACAACCTCAATCATCTCATACATCTGCTCGGCAGGCTCGCCAACCGCCAATCCACCAATGGCGTTACCCTCTGCTCCAAGCGCGGCAACCTCCTCGGCTGCACGACGGCGTAGTTCGGGATATACACATCCTTGTACTATGGGAAAGAATGCTTGGCTATGGCCGTACAATGGCTCTGTTTCGTTGAAATGTTTCCATCCTCGTTGCAACCAACGCATGGTTAAATCCAACGACTTTTTTGCATATGAGAAATCGGCAGTTCCTGGTGTACATTCATCCAATGCCATCATTATATCTGCACCTATCACTCGTTGAATGTCAACTACGTTTTCAGGCGTAAAGAGGTGCTTGCTTCCATCGATGTGAGAGCGAAAGTGTACTCCCTCCTCTTTTAATTTTCTATTACCCGAAAGTGAGAATACTTGAAATCCTCCACTATCGGTAAGCATGGCTCTGTTCCACCCTGAAAATCCATGCAAGCCACCTGCGCTTCGTAATATATCAAGCCCCGGACGAAGATATAGATGGTATGTATTTCCCAATATTATTGGGGCATTTACATCCTCCTCCAATTCGTGACGATGACAACATTTTACGGTTGCCGCCGTTCCTACAGGCATAAATATGGGAGTCTCAATTTTTCCATGAGATGTGGTTATCACTCCTGCTCTTGCATTACTGCATATATCGTTTTTTATCAGTTCAAATTCCATAGGTGTATTTGTGTCGTCAGTTGACATTTTTCGCTTATGCAAAGATAGTGAAACGAGAGCGAAATATATAGTGTTTGAACTATTTATTTTTTAAGCAACAGGCAAGTAAACTCGCATTGTTATTTTTTTAATAGCAAAAACATGTCTTTTTGTCAGTTACGCAACTTGCAAAATTTCAAGGACTTTTGAAAATATTACTGACAACCTCTAATTATAAATAGCTGAAAAACAGACATTTTGTCATTTAAAAACCCAATGGCATTTAGTTTGTTATTATTGAAGTAAAAACATTTGTTACCGAAAGGAGATTTGAGTTATGAATATGAACAACTTTACAATTAAATCGCAAGAGGCTATTCAAAAAGCCGTTGAGATTGCAAACAGAAACAACAATCAGTCTATAGAGACTCTTCATCTGCTCAAAGGTGTTATGGGGATTGAAGGCTCTGTTGCCGAATTCCTTTTTAACAAATTGGGTGCAAATGTCTCGTTATTGACAAACTTGGTAGATAGAGAGATTGATACTTTGCCAAAGGTTAATGGTGGAGAACCATATTTGAGCCGTGAGTGTAATGAGGTTTTAACCAAAGCCGAAGAGTATTCTAAAAAATGTGGCGACCAATTTGTTGCTTTGGAGAGCATAATTATGTCTATGGTTATGGTAAAAAACAGAGTCAGCCAATTTTTGAAGGATGCAGGCGTTACAGAAAAGGGGCTTGGCAGTGCCATTGAGGAGCTCAGAAAAGGGAAAAAGGTTAATGATGCAAGTGCAGAGGAGACATATAATGCGCTATTGAAATATGCCATTAATTTAAACGAACGCGCAAGAGATGGCAAGTTAGATCCTGTTATTGGCAGAGATGACGAAATCCGTCGTGTACTGCAAATATTAAGCCGCAGAACCAAAAACAATCCTATTCTTATTGGAGAACCAGGCACGGGAAAAACAGCTATTGCAGAAGGTCTTGCCCACAGAATTGTAAGAGGAGACGTTCCCGAGAATCTTAAAAGAAAAGAGATTTTCTCGCTGGATATGGGAGCCCTTGTTGCAGGAGCAAAATACAAAGGTGAATTTGAAGAGCGTCTTAAGGCTGTTGTAAACGAAGTTATTCATGCCGAGGGTGAGATAATTTTGTTTATAGACGAAATTCACACTCTTGTTGGTGCAGGTAAAGGTGAGGGTGCCATGGATGCGGCAAACATTCTTAAACCTGCTTTGGCGCGTGGCGAACTTCGTTCGATTGGTGCTACCACTCTTGACGAATACCAAAAATATTTTGAAAAGGACAAGGCTCTTGAGAGACGTTTCCAAATTGTTATGGTCGATGAACCCGATGAAGCCAACACCATATCTATTTTAAGAGGTTTAAAAGAACGCTATGAGAATCACCACAAGGTTAGGATTAAAGACGAGGCTATCATTGCTGCCGTTCAGCTATCGTCACGCTATATCACCGACCGTTTTTTACCCGATAAAGCCATTGACCTTATGGATGAGGCGGCTGCAAAACTTCGTTTGGAGGTGGATTCGGTTCCCGAAGAACTTGACGAGATAAGTCGCAAAATTAAGCAACTTGAAATTGAGCGAGAGGCTATTAAACGCGAAAACGACAAGCATAAATTGGAAGAACTAAACCGTTCTATTGCAAACCTTAAAGAGGAGGAGATGCGTTATAGCGCGAAATGGAACTCGGAGAAGGAGCTGGTTAACAAGATACAACAAAACAAGATTGATATTGAGCATCTTAAATACGAAGCTGAAAAGGCTGAACGCGAAGGAGACTATGGTAAGGTTGCAGAGATAAGATATGCAAAAATTGTTGCTAAAGAGAATGAGATTAAAGAGACTCAGGAACGTCTTAAAACTCTGCAAGGAGATGATGCAATGATTAAAGAGGAGGTTACTGCAGACGATATAGCAGACGTTGTTTCGCGTTGGACAGGAATTCCTGTTACAAAGATGTTGCAAAGCGAGAGAGAGAAACTCTTAAATCTCGAGGAGGAGCTACACAACAGAGTGGTTGGACAAGAGGAGGCCATTACCGCTGTTTCGGATGCTGTAAGACGCAGCAGAGCCGGTTTGAGCGACCCCAAACGTCCGATAGGCTCATTTATATTTTTGGGCACTACCGGTGTTGGTAAAACTGAACTTGCGAAGGCACTTGCCGAATATCTGTTTGACGACGAGAATATGATGACTCGTATTGACATGAGCGAGTATCAAGAGAAATTCAGCGTTACCCGCCTCATAGGTTCTCCTCCGGGATATGTCGGATATGACGAAGGTGGTCAACTTACCGAAGCCATTAGAAGAAAGCCATATTCAGTCGTGCTTTTCGATGAAATTGAGAAAGCTCACCCCGATGTTTTCAATACATTGCTTCAAGTACTCGACGATGGCCGTTTGACAGACAACAAAGGGCGTTTGGTAAACTTTAAGAATACCATTATTATAATGACATCGAATATTGGCTCTTCGCTTATTCGTGAGAACTTTGAAAAACTTAACTCCACAAATAAAGAGGAGATTATCGAGAAGAGCAAAAACGAAGTGATGGAGTTATTGAAACAGAGTGTTCGTCCTGAGTTTCTAAACCGTATTGATGACATCATAATGTTTGCACCTCTCAACGAAGCTGAGATTGGAGAGATTGTTTCGATTCAATTGAACGGAGTAAAAAAACTGTTGGCGCAAAACGGTATTACCCTTAACTTTACCCCCGAGGCTGTTAAGTTTATTGCTCACGAGGGTTACGACCCCCAATTTGGAGCAAGACCTGTTAAGAGAGTTATTCACCGCGATGTGCTTAACCACCTTTCCAAAGAGCTTCTTGCTCAAAAGGTTGATAAGAACAAGCCCATTACCATAGATGCCGCAAACGACGAACTGATTTTTGAAAATGGTGTTTAAAATTAAGTTCTTCCCCTATGAAAAATTAGACCAAATTGGTCTAATTAGACTAATTGGACTAATATTAAAAAACTTCAAGTTTATAACAACCCGATATACAAAAAAAGCCTTGCATTGCTGCAAGGCTTTTTCCATATTGCGTTATAACAATTATTTCTTCTTCGCAAATTTTGCGTAACGGCTCATGAACTTATCTACGCGACCTGCTGTATCGACAAGTTTTTGTTTACCTGTGAAGAATGGGTGTGAAGTATTGGTAATCTCAAGTTTTACCAAAGGATAAGTTACACCATCAACCTCAATTGTCTCTTTTGTTGCTACTGTTGAACGTGTGATGAAGATCTCCTCGTTCGACATATCTTTGAAAACAACCTCGCGGTAATTTTCGGGGTGAAGTCCTTTTTTCATTGTTATATTGTATTTTTAATTGTTTCCGAAATTAGTAGCACGTTGGTGGCGTGCATATATAGTTCTCTCGTAATGGCACGCAAAGGTACTCAAAATTTTTTACTTGACAAAAAGTTTTATACTCTTTTTTATTGAATAATTCTCAATAGTTAATCTTTATATATAAAAAGGGACTTTCGTCTCTCAAAAAAAAGTAGTATCTTCGCATTTGTTTTTAATAGCGACGAAGATAATGTTATTCAACATCTTTAAAAAGAAAGAAAAGGCTGAACCTCAAAAACTTTTTTACTCTACAGATATACATTCACATGTTCTTCCGGGTATAGATGATGGTTCGCCAAACACAGATGTTTCCATGGCTCTTTTGGATGCAATGAAGAGTTGGGGTATAACAGCTATTATTGCAACTCCGCATATTGCAGAAGAGAATTTTGAAAACACTCCTCAAACTATCAAAAAAGCTTACGACAAACTATCTACCCGTATGCTTGATGCAGGGATGGAAATGAATGTGAATTTCTCGGCAGAGCACAGAATCGACGACAGATTCAGAAAGATGATTGAAGATGACAATCTGCTTGTTATGCCAAACAATTATCTGCTAATCGAAAACTCTTTTGTTCAACCTCCCATAGACCTGAAGAATATAATTTATGAACTTCAGCTAAAAGATATTAAGCCTATTCTTGCCCACCCCGAACGCTATGGTTACTACCAACGCAAGAAAGAGGTTTATGAAGAACTGTTTAATGCCGGTTGCGATTTTCAAATCAACCTTCTTTCTTTGGCAGGATACTATGGAGATAGGGAAAAAGAGACTGCGTTGTGGTTAGCCAATAGAGGATATGTTTCGTTTGTTGGTACCGATCTCCATCACTTCGGACACGTTGAGGTTATCAATCGTTTTCTTAAATCGAAAGAGTATCCTGCAATTGCAGAGAGACTTGCTCCCGCCATTAAAAACAACGAACTATTGACCGTTTAATATTTGCCTTATTTTTAAAGAGAATAATGTATATATATACTTTTTTTATCGAAAATTTCTCTACTGCCGAACTCTGGGGTTTGGCATCACTTGCTTTCATATGGTTTATTCAATGCTTCTTCTACATTGCTCTGTTTGCAAAACCTACACGTTATACAAAAAAGAGCGAGAAGGGAAAAATTTGGCACAGTGCGGCAAAACCTAATGTTTCTGTTATTATATATTGCAATGAGAATTTTGACGATATAGAACAACACATTATTGCCTTTTTAGAACAAGATTATCCCAACTTTGAGGTTGTTATTGTTAATGATGGAGATGATAGCGATTTAAAGGATACTGTAACTCTTCTTAAAAAGAGATACCCCAATTTGAGTTACACATATGTTCCCAGAGAGGCTCATTCGTTAAGCAGAAAGAAACTTGCTCTAACCGTAGGTATTAAAGCCACAAAATATGACATTGTTGGTTTTTCGGATGCTTTCTGTCGCCCCACTTCAAACAAATGGTTGGCTAAGATAATTCGAAACTTTATTACCGACATTGATATTGTTATTGGCAACAGTTATGAAAAGGGCGAAGAGAGAGCTAAATGGAGTTATAGATTCTATCGTCTATTCTTCAAACTAAAATTCTTCAGCTACGCAATCATGCACCGCCCCTATATGGGAGAGGGAACAAATATGTTTATTAGAAAAGAGCTGTTCTTTAACAACAAAGGATTTTCGAGCAACCTATCGGTTCAGTATGGCGAAGATGATATTTTTGCCAACGAGATTATGACAAAAGAGAATTGTCGCGTTGAACTGTCGAGCGATGCTGCCATTGAAAACAGAATGTACGATATTAACGGTGACTTGAGAGAGATGCGCTTGAGACGCTCTTTTACCGATAAGATTTTAAAGACCTCGGCTCATTTCGTTTTTGGTATCGAGCAGATAAGCTGTATTTTGTTTTACATCAGTTTTGTTGCTGTGGTTGTTTGGGGAATAATCACTAACTATTTGCTATACACTATAGCCATTTGTTTGTTTGCAATAAGATATTTAAGCCAAAGCATTATTATAAACAGAGCCTCAAAAACATTAAACTGTGGAGTTAACGGTTTTGAGACTCTCTTTTACGATTTTACTCGCCCCATAGAGAATATCCGCTTTGCTGTTCTTGGCAAGAACAGTTCGTACAGAAACTATACTTGGCGAATAAGAAGATAAAAACACAGAACGAGGGTACTCCGCAATAACAGAAATACCCTCGTTTTGTAGGAAGTGTACTTCTGTTCATAACATTGAAATACGCTTTTTAGGCTTCACTTCCCAATAATAGGAAGAGATAAAAAGTTATAGTTCAAGGCTTGCGATGCTCAAGAAACCGCAGTTTACTAAACGTAAATGAGGATTTCGAGAGCGAGCATAACGAAGAAATAGGCTTTTTAGGCTTCCTATTTTATTGCTATCTTTTTAGGCTCTTTTGGTGCCGGCAACGCCTTTTTGGGTATTACCACTTTTAATATTCCGTTGTGCTGTGTTGCCTCAATTTTATCGGCTTCGATATTATCGGGCAGAGCAAGTGTTTGACGGAATTGAGAGAATGAGAACTCACGACGAAGATATTTTCCTTTTTTATCTTTTTCGTCATTCTCTTTCTTCTCCTCAACTGTTATTTCGAGGTAGTTATCTTCGTTGATATTTACAGAAATATCATCTTTGCCAACTCCGGGAGCTGCAATCTGAACCTCATACTCCTTATCATTCTCAATGATATTCACCGCAGGAGTTGAAGTACTTTTTGCTCGTTCAATCCACTCGTTACCAAAAAAATCGTGAAAAATCATAGGCAGCCAGTTCTGCCCTTTTTTTACAGGCATCATAAATTTGTCCTCCAATTAAAATGTTAAACTAAAAAGAGGAATAACCCTTTGGTTATCCCTCTCTATAACACATTTTATGGAGCGAATGTTTTATTGAATTAGAAATTAGAACGTGACTTCGTCACAATCAGGAATTAGGAATTAAATTTCTAATTAAATAGGACATTTCTAATTTCTCATTCCTAATTCCTAATTATTTAGTAACCGCCACATCGTAACGAAGGAGCTCATAGGTTATCTTAAAGGGATAACCCTCTAACTTGGGGTTCTGATCTGGCGATTGAAAGTAATAGTAGCGTTTGCCTTTATCGAAACTTTCAACCTCAAATTGTTTTGTTGTTTGAGGCAAAAACTCTCCTCGAAGAATTACATCGCGATAATCCAACATTTCATCTGTTGTGGTCTTGTAAAAGACTCTCAACTTTATAAGAGTTATTGTGTGTTGAGTATTATTACGAACAATATAGAGTTCGTCTTTATCCTTCAATCGTTTTTC
Source organism: Candidatus Caccoplasma sp. (assembly GCA_045613905.1). Lineage (GTDB taxonomy): Bacteria > Bacteroidota > Bacteroidia > Bacteroidales > G3-4614 > Caccoplasma_A. The sequence continues at coordinate 48,316 of JAZLBW010000034.1, read as the reverse complement.
AAAGCCTATAATGTCGATAGACTCCTCAAATTTACAAGTGCGCGAAAATATTACAGTATCCTTGACTGCCTCTTGAGCATAGGTAACACCACATGACAAGAGGGCAAAAAATGCTATTATTATACTTTTAGTATAGTGTTTCATATTTTTATAGTGTTTATTTTTGCAATTTTAGTTATTTTTTTTGTTTCGGACAAAGGATTGCTTACTTTTGTAATATATAGCTACCAAAAAGATGAAAAGATTTGTAACAATTATATTCCTATTCTCTTTTGTTCTTGCAAATGCCCGAGTAAAATGCGGAGCAGACAAGATTGAGGAGATTTTAAATGTAACGACAAACAAAAGGGTTGCTCTTATTGTAAACCAAACATCGGTAACCGAAAACGGTACTCATATTGTTGATACTCTCATTGCAAGAGGAGTTAAAATAAATACCATTTTTGCTCCCGAGCATGGGTTTAGAGGTAATGCCGATGCAGGAGAGAGTGTTAAGGATGGGATAGATTCAAAAAGCGGAGTAAAGATTATTTCGCTTTACGGAAAAAACAAAAAGCCTAATGCAGAACAACTATTGGATATCGACATGATTGTGTTTGACATTCAAGACGTTGGAGCAAGGTTTTATACATATATCTCAACAATGTATTATGCCATGCAGTCGGCTACAGAATACAACAAAGAGTTTTTGATTCTTGACCGCCCCAACCCTAACGACTTTGTCGATGGGGCTATGTTGGACATGAAATATAAATCGTTTGTAGGCACACTCCCCTTGCCTATCATGCATGGGCTTACAGTTGGAGAACTTGCCACGATGATTAAAGGGGAGAATTGGGGAGAGACTAAAAATTTAAACCTTAGGGTTATAAGAGTTGATGGCTGGCGACATGGAGATAGCTATGAATTAAAAATCAAGCCTTCACCCAACCTTCCAAATTCTCAGAGCATTGCTCTTTATCCCTCGCTTTGTCTGTTTGAGGCCACAACCATAAGCGTGGGACGTGGCACATACCATCCATTTCAGATGATTGGCGCACCAGATAAGAGTTTAGGTGAGTTTTCATTTACTCCCCTCTCTCTTGAAGGGTTTGACAAAAATCCTCTACACAAGGGGCAAACTTGCTATGGTATTGATTTAAGAAACGAAGCAAACCCTCAGGGTTTCTCTCTTAAATATTTAATTGAGATGTATAAAAACTCCTCAAACAAAGATAAATTCTTTAATAGCAACAACTTTTTTGAAAAGCTTTCGGGAGACGGGCAACTTCGCTCGGATATTATAAATGGGAAAACCGAACAAGAGATTAAAGCTCGTTGGAAAAAAGAACTTGACGGATACAAAAAGTTACGAAACCAATATTTATTATACCCCGATAATAGATATTTGTAAGAGTTTTTCGTTTTTTTGATTCATTAATTAGCTATTTTTCGTATATTCGCAGAATATTTGTATAAAAAAATGTTTTGAACCTATTATGGCACTTATAATACCAAGAAACTATAAACTTAAATTGCTTCCCGAAACTACCGAGGAGGCCATTAAAACTTTGAAAGTTTCGTTTCAAGACAAACTTAAAAAGAAACTTAATCTTCGTCGCGTTACTGCCCCTTTGTTTGTATTGTCGGGAACAGGTATTAATGACGATTTAAGTGGTAAAGAGGCTCCCGTCTCGTTTAACATCAAATGTATGGGTAAACGTGCTGAGGTTGTTCACTCTCTTGCTAAATGGAAACGCATGAAATTGGGAGCTTACGGAATATCTCCGGGTTATGGAATATATACCGATATGAACGCCATTCGTTGCGATGAGGATTTGGATAACCTACACTCTTTATACGTTGACCAATGGGATTGGGAACAAGTTATTACTGAGAAAGAACGCAACCTTGAATATCTTAAAGAAGTTGTAAACAAACTTTATGCAATAATAAAAGAGTTGGAGTTGGAGGTTTATGAGAGCTTCCCTCACATTACTCCATTCTTGCCTGAAAAGATTAAATTTATTAACTCGGAGGAGTTATTGCAACTATACCCCGACTGCACTCCAAAAGAGCGCGAAGCTAAAATCACAAAGAAATATGGTGCAGTGTTTATAATTGGTATTGGTTCGAACCTATCGAACGGAGAGCCTCATGATGGTCGCGCTCCCGACTACGACGATTGGGTGACTATGAATAGCGACGGATTCCGTGGTTTGAATGGTGATATTATGTTGTGGAACACCATTTTGGATATTCCTTTTGAGCTATCATCAATGGGTATCAGGGTTGACAAAGTTGCTCTTAAGAGCCAATTGGAGATTAAAGGTTGCCCCGAACGTGCTGAGTTGAGCTTCCACAAAATGTTGTTGAACGACGAACTTCCCCTTTCAATTGGTGGCGGTATCGGTCAATCTCGTTTGTGTATGTACCTACTTCAAAAGGCTCACATAGGAGAGGTTCAAGCAAGTATCTGGCCCGAAGAGCAAATTGCAGAGTGTTTGAAACATAATATTCAATTGTTGTAAGTTGTCTGCTTTCAGTTAACAAACATTCGTTTGTTGAACCTGCTCTCGCTCAACAATGCTCAAATAAATTTGGCATTGTATTCACTTACTCGCAGCTTTGTTAGTTGTTAGTCCAATTGGGCTGATTGGACAAATTAGGTCAATAGAAGCAAACGGAGTTGTACTTGAAGTACAACTCCGTTTAAACTAAAAACTACTTAATCTCCTCTATCCTCGCTGCATTTCGATACTGCTTGGGTTGAGGGTATAGAGTTTTAATATACTCCTCTGCTTTTAAGATTGAGGGAGCAAGTTGCTCTCGTTGAGATTGCGATGCATTTGAATACTCTTTACGCAATCCTTTGAGTATTGCTTTCTGTTTCTCTATTTCACGTTCAAGTTCCTCGGAACGTTTGTACGACTCCAATGCACTGTTGCTCTTAAATTGCGAGTATTTTGTATAAATTATTCCTGGTGATACCACAAATTCAAACTCTGCTTTTTCTTTATCTTCTTTAGGAGCAGAGGGTGTGTCTAATTGGCTTAATAATACTTTGTAATCCTCTTCTTCTCCCTCTACCCATGTTTGTGAGATTGATATGATTTGTGCGTATGGTATTATTTCATCTAAAGAGAGTGTTGGATATATCTCTTTAACCTCGTTTGGTATATATGTATATACTACTACACTATCGGGGTGTTGGTTGCGATCTGTGGCAAACCAGCCTATGTTGTGATACTCATCAACAACCATCATATAGTCGTTAGCTGTAGAGTTGAAGGGCATTCCAACATTGTTTGGCGCGAGATATAAATCGCTATTTAAGTTTTTTCGCGTCACAAATATATCGAACCCTCCTATTGATAGTGAGTCGTTATCTGATGCAAAATATATGGTAAGGCCATCGCTTAACAGATATGGGTATGCTTTGTTTCCTCCCACTTCAGGCATAACATCAACGGGAATCTCTTCGCTCCAATTTCCGTCGTTCATACGGTTTCGCATCTTTATGGTGTAGATGCTATCTGAAGCTGTTGCATATATTACTTTATCATCACGTTGATTTTTGTATAGTGTTCCGTCTAAATCTTCATCTTCAAACATATCTGAAAAGTATGATAGTGTTCCACATTCGTGTGATAGTTTATATGCCTCCAAAAATCTATCGCGCGACACCTTTAATGAGTCTATAATTCGAACCTTTTCTGTTCTTTTTAGCATCGACTCACATTTTGCCGCTCTATCATATAATCTCTCTCCCGGTTCTGTATCTCTTTTGTTTCCTTCAAGAGCATCGGTATATTGCGAGAAATACTCTTTTGCCTCGGTAAACTTATAGGCATCAAACGCAATTTTCCCCAAATATAGGTATGAGTCCTGAATCTTCTTCTTTGCCGCTTTTTGCAGATATGGTACTGCCTTTTCTCCTTCGCCTGTTTCGTAAAGACATACTCCATACCATTGGTTGAAATTTGCATCGTTTGGACGACTCTTGAGCTGTTTTTTAAACACCTCTTTTGGTTTCGCAAATTCGCCTTGCTTATACATCTTTTTTGCCTCCTCGAGTGTTTGCGCTGATAAAGCGAAAGGCAATGCTGATAGAATTAGAGATACGATTATATGGGTTACTCTTTTCATAGTTTCTTTGTTTGGAATACAAAGGTAGCAATATTGTTTAATTTGCCGAGTAGGTTTTTAAAAATTTATTTCGTTCACTCTCGTCATTAAAGGCTTCGGCAGATACCATCAGCAACCCTTTGTCGGGAGTTGATAGTATGTAGTAGCCGCTATTATATCCTAAGTATTTTATTTCTGTTTTTGCATACTCTTTCTCCTCTCCCACTGTTGGCACTACGATTAGTTTATCATCCTCAATCAGGAGATATTTATCAGCAAACGGACTTATCTTTATTTGCGTAAGTGCCGAAAAGTAGAGATGAAATATTATAAATGGTACCGTACCGAAAAGCAATATTATTGATGCGTATATGTACTGTAACTTTATTATGGGCAGCGCCACCAATAATATTGCAACGGCTATTGCAACATAACGATAGCGTTTAAGTTGAAGATGCAGTATTATGTTTACAAACCGCATGGGACGCATCGAATATATTTTTGTCTTTATTTGCATTTATCGGGGTATTGCTTGTTTATTATATAGAACACAAAATTAAGGAAAAGTTTAAGAAAGTGTTTGAATTTTTACCATAAAAATCTCTTATATCACGTAAGAAAATGGTAAATTTGCAACTCAAAATTTTTATGATGCAAACAGATAGCAATTCATTACTCAAAAAGTGCGACAAGTTGGTAAGAACATGTATTAAAGATTATGGTCTTATCAACGACGGAGATAAGGTTCTGATTGGTCTTTCAGGCGGTAAAGACTCATTGGCTCTTACCCAATTGCTTGCCATGCGTTCTAAAATTCATGCACCTAAATTCAGCGTTACCGCACTACATATCAGAAACGAAGGTATGGGTTATGCCTCGGATACTGAATACTTGAAGTGCTTCTGCGAAAAACTCGGTGTTGAGTTCGAGGTTATTGACATCTCTATCGACTTAACAAAAGACAAACGCAAATCGCCTTGTTTTTTGTGTTCGTGGTACAGACGCAAAGCTATTTTTGAATATGCAAAAAAAAATGGGTTTAAACGCATTGCTTTGGGGCACCATAAAGATGACATTATTGCCACTCTTATTATGAATATGGCTTTTCAAGGTTCTTTTTCATCGATGCCTCCGCTTATGCAGATGAACAAGTTTGACGTTGCCATTATAAGACCATTGGCATTGATTGAGGAGCGCGATATTAAAGAGTTGGCTGCGAACGAAGGGTATGTTATTCAAAAAAAGAGTTGTCCTTACGAAAAGAGCAGTTTCAGAAGCGATGCCGAAAAGGTTATTGCCGACCTTGAAAAACTTAACCCTAATGTTAAGAGCAGCATTTGGAAAAGCATGGAGAATATCATGCCCGACTACCTGCCAAAAAAGAGTTGTTAGTTCTCCCTCAAAAAACAATTTCTAATTCCTAATTTCTAATTCCTAATTTAAAACATGTATTTATCAGCATTTTACACAGTAATTTTATTGGTCATATCAAATGTGTTTATGACTCTTGCTTGGTACGGACACCTTAAATTGCAAGATATGAAAATCTCTACTGGTTGGCCCATTTGGGTGGTTATTCTATTCTCTTGGGGTATTGCCTTGGCTGAGTACTCTTTTCAGATTCCTGCAAACAGAATTGGCTTTATAGGTAACGGTGGTCCATTTACTCTTATGCAGTTAAAGGTTATTCAAGAGGTTATTACTCTTGTGGTGTTCACAATATTTGCTTCGGTATGTTTCAAAGGCGAGGCTCTGCATTGGAATCACCTTGCTGCATTCATATGCCTTGTTATGGCAGTATATTTTGTTTTTATGAAGTAGTTTTTACTTGTTAACTTTGTTGCCCTTCGGGTAGTTGTTAGAATAATACAAAAAGAGTTGCACCTTAAAAATGCAACTCTTTGCTTATTTTAATCAATTGCTAACAACTGAGAACTAAAAACCAACAACTCACTTTATTACTTCATACTTTTTAAATACCTTCTCTATTTTGTCAAAGGCATAATCCAATTGCTCTTTTGTATGGGTTGCCATTAGCGAGAATCGTATCAGGGTGTCTTGACTTGGCACTGCAGGAGATACCACAGGATTTACAAACAAGCCCTCTTCAAACAATTCGCGAGTAATCATAAATGTTTTGTTGTTGTCGCGAATATACAAAGGTATGATTGGTGTTGATGTATTTCCTATTTCACATCCCATACTGCGAAATCCGTTCAAAGCATAGTTTGTTATAGTCCAAAGATTTTCGATACGTTCGGGCTCACTCAACATAATATCGAGAGCCGCATTTGCTGCCGCTGTTGAAGCGGGAGTGATACTTGCACTGAAGATGTATGAACGTGAGTTATGACGGAGATAATTGGCTGTTACAGAATCTGTAGCAATAAATCCGCCCAATGATGCAAATGATTTTGAGAACGTTCCCATTATCAAATCAACATCTTTGGTTACTCCAAAGTGGTCGCATGTTCCGCGTCCGTTACGCCCAAATACTCCAATACCGTGAGCCTCATCAACATATGTTGCAGCATTGTATTTTTCTGCCAAACGTACTATCTCGGGTAGATTTGCAACATCACCCTCCATACTGAAGACTCCGTCTGTCACAATCAATTTTACTTTATCCTCGGGAAGCGATTTTAATACCTTCTCCAAAGACGCCATATCGTTGTGCTTATATTTTAGTTGGGTTGAGAATGCCAATCGACGTCCTTCTATGATTGAGGCGTGATCCAATTCATCCCATATTATATAGTCGGCACGACCTGTAAGACACGAAACAACGCCAAGGTTTACCTGAAATCCCGTTGAATAGATTATTGCCTCCTCTTTGCCTACAAATTCTGCCAAACGTTGTTCTAATTGTGTGTGAATATCCAATGTTCCGTTTAAGAAACGTGAGCCTGCACATCCTGTTCCATATTTTTTGGTTGCCTCAATGGCAGCCTCTTTAATCTTAGGATGGTTTGTCAGCCCCAAATAGCTGTTAGAGCCAAACATCAAAACCTTCTTACCATTTATGACAACCTCTGTGTCTTGGTCACTTTCTATTGCTCTGAAGTAGGGATATACTCCTAATGCTTTTGCCTTTTGTGGAGCATCATATCTCGCAAGTTTTTGTTGTAATAATTTCATAATAGACGTTTTATTTATTTCGTTTTATCTCTTTGAATAGAATATGAATTTAGTCGTTTGTTAAAAACTATATGTTGCACTTATGGTAAAGTTTCTTCCCGCAGCACTTATTCCGCTACTATACGGACGATATCTTTTATCGGCTATGTTCTCAAGCGTTGTACTTAAAGTTAATCCCTTATATATATTATATGTTGCCCTAAGATTTATTGTTATCCAACCCGGAGAATAGGCATTGCCATTTGCATCCACCGCATAAATTTCAGTTTTCTGTTTCTCCTCCTCCGGCATATCCTCTGCTCGACGCTCTCCTTGATATAGCGAATATGCTTCGACTGTTACTTTGTTATGTTTAAATCCGAGTGCCATTCGTCCAAAAAGTGGTGCGGCGTGTCGAGATGGTGATTTTTCTCCACTATCCAACTCTTCTCGTCCATACTGATAGTTTATTCGTCCGTTGATATAGAACCACCTTGCAAACTCGGCCTCTACTCCTGCCTGAACTCCACATACGTTTGCCTCAGCCGCATTCTGCAACATCTGAACTTGACAATCTTCTCCTTGATAGTTCAATGTTTCGCTACCATTGAATGTTGAAGGGCGACGTACAATTGCATTGTTTAGATGCGTGTAATACCCTGTAACATCAATTGTCAAGAATGTTCCAAACTTTTTTGCAATACCCAACTCCACATTATCGGCATACTCCGGTTTTAGTGATGGATTTGGAACTGTCACACAGCCATCGGCACTATCAAAAAGTTTTCCCATATCATCGACGTTAGGTGCGCGAAAACCTCGTGCATAATTCAATCTCATCAGCCACCCTCCCTTTGGTTGCCAATTCAATCCAATATTCGCACTCACGCTTCCTGCATTTGAGGTTTGCTTCTCATCAAAGGGTACTTCATATCCTGCTGTTGAAAAGTCTGAGTTTATAAGATAGTGATTATATCTTATTCCTGCTGCTATGTTCAGTCTTTTTAAGGGTTGCCACTCAACTTGTGTGTAAACTCCCATACTGTACCATTTAGCTGATGGATAGCGCGAAGGTACCAAAGTTGTTTGATCTGCCACTACGTCTAACCCCTCTCCTGTGGATTTTACATTATTCTGCACATACTCTGCACCATAAAACAGATATAGAGAAGATAGTATCTCTTTTCTGAAATCAACAGTTGCACTCCACGCATCAACTCTCTCTCTTTGTGTTTCACGATTGGGTTTGTTCAACTCTCTTGATATGCGACTCTCTTCAAACAATTGAAAAGCTGCGTTCACCTTCAAGGAGTCATACATTACTGTTGAACGCGAACTCTCTATTTTCAACTGATTCATCATCCACTTTTGAGGTCCGTAATTCCACTCTGCATATCGCGGGAGATTGTTTCTCATTCGTTGATGACGATCATATCGTGCATACTCCGAAGTTTGACTATAATGAAAAGCATACTCTAAATTCAAGCGTTCATTTGGAGCATAGCGAAACTTCTGCATTATATTGAATTGGTCGTAACCCGTTGGGCTTTGCAACCTCTCGTCTGTATTTACCGTTACTATATCATTAACGCTTTTACCCTCGATATAGTTCGGTTGCACTATATATTTTTGTACATAATCTTCAGTACCGCACCGTCCTTGCTTAAGATCTCCAAACTTAGAATAGGTGAAACTTGTAAGAAATCCCCACTTTTTAAATCCCGCTCCTATATGCGCATGACCTGTAAATTCTCCCGATGCCGTTGCTCCTCTTAATGTTGCAGAACCGTGTAAAAGTGGTTTTTCTGTTTTTGACAATTCAGGTGAGAGTGTTGTAAACACCATTACTCCTCCTATCGCATCACTTCCGTAACTTACGGCTCCGGGACCAAACAAAACCTCGGTTGTTGATATTGCAAAAGGGTCTAAAGAGATTACGTTTTGGATATTTCCTGATCGAAATATTGCGGTATTCATTCTGACTCCATCCACAGAATAGAGCAATCGATTGGTGGCAAATCCTCGTATCATAGGACTGCCTCCACCGTATTGACTCTTCTGAACAAATACCTCGCCAGAGAAGTTTAACAAATCTGCCGCAGTTTGAGGATTGTAAGAGTTCATCTCTTCAAATCCTAAAAGTGTAACCTTTACCGGCTCCGAATCTATATTCTGATGCCAACGGCTTACTGCAACAACAACCTCTTCCAAATCAACCTGAGTGCTATCGTTAGCACTCAGCATTGATGTGGTTATTAGCATTATTGCAAGTAATATCAAGTTTTTACACTTCATCTGCACCTATAATATTACACTACTCTTTTACCAATAGTTTTCCTGTATATTTATATCCTTTATCGTCGATAGCCATATAGAAATAGACTCCTGAAGATAACCCTGTTGTAGGGAGATTTATCTGAGACGAACCTCTATGAGATGCAACCATTTTACCTGTTGTTGAGTATAGTTTCATCTCTATGCTTCCGATATTTTGAAGGGAAAAGACAAAATCTTCTCCTGCCTTGAGGTTATTGCCCGAAATCAGTTTAAGGCTGCGCGAACTTATATAAGTCTCCTCGACCCCTGTATCTTCGGGCACAGGTTTTGAACCCTTAATCATTGATTTTATGGTTTTTGAATCGGTTCCTTCAGGTGTTGTTACTGTAAGGGTTATATCGTAAGATTGATCCTTTTCAATTCTCATTATCGGATTACGCTCTGTCTTTGAGCTTATGTATAATGGTTCGGGGTGTATATCCCACTTCCATTCTGCATTCGTTTGGTTTACTATACTGTAACTCTCAAGTTGTATCTCTGTGGGATATGCAGAGGTGGTATTATCTCCAGAACCTACATTCAACAACAATGGTTGTGCTATGGGTTTAAACTCTTTATCCACCAAATCTCTTTCCCAGACTCCGTTGTTTGTTGCCAAACGAACCACTCCCTCTTTGTAGAATGGCAACAATCGATTAAGCACCATCACTTTTGGAAGTCCGTCGTGTAGGTCAATCCATCCGTTGGTTGTATCATCTCTATACAACAGCCTACCACGTGGTGTTGTATATCTTTCATTCAAATATCCCATTGTAAAGGCTACTGCATATACCGCATTCTTTTCGTTTCCTGTAAGGAAGAATCGTCCTACCTGATGTGGTGTTACGGTATTATCCCACGATGCGATGGTTAGTCCATCATCATACTTCTCCCACGATTCTCCATTATTTTTTGTTACCCACATTCCTCCGGGATTATTATCACTTACCCATATCTCGTTTTCATTTGTAGGATGTATGGCTATTTTATAGTTTATGGCATATGTCATATCTTCGGGTATCATATACTCCGTAAATGTATTTCCCATATCGGTTGAGTAGTATATTCTTCCGTATGTTCCTACAACTATCTTATTAGGATTTGAGCGAGAAACTGCGACAGAAGATATTGGATTGTCAAATTTGTAAACCTCTGAAAATGACAATCCGTCATCTGTTGTACGCCACAACACTTTATACTCCTCATCCCAAAAGCTACTGCTTTTTACCACATAAAAACATTGAGCATAGCGGGGGTCAAACTCAAAACCTATTCCATGCTGGGTAGATTCCTTTGGATATATCCAAAAGTTATACAGTGTCTCAAATTCATCGTTCATGTCATCAGGAAGTATTACAGCTCCGCTACCATCACTGTAAAAAACTTTACGTGGGTTGGATAGAAAGATATATCCTGTCGGACGCTCCGATCCTCGCATGTATATGGTTGCTCCATTATATTGGTCGATTTGCGCCATGTTTCCATTGTGGTTTCTTCCTCCAACAATTACATCTTCATTCCATCCTTGGTCAAATCCCCATAATTCCGAGGCATATATTCCATTGAAACGCCCCTCGGCATGCCACTCGAAAAAGTCATTGCTGTATATAATTCCTCCATCGGTCGACAACCAAGTATCTCCCGAACCATTGGTTTGAATACATTGTTGATCGCAGTGTAAGTCAAAATTTGCCTTACTACTGTTTCCGTAATATCCTCCTATATTCTCGATTGTCTTACCTCCATCGGTTGAACGATAGAGTTGAATTATACCAAACAATACGGTTTCAGGATCTGTCGCAGAAGCCACACACACCATATCGTAGTAACCTTGACCTCCGAATTTATCGACACTCTCCATTTGAGAAACAGGGTCATACTCCGTAAACGATACTCCTGCATCGGTGCTTTTAAATATTAATGGAGAACCACTCAAAAAGAGGTCGTTATATTGGGTGTAACTATCTATTCTGCATGCCCATATATAAACGTAATCTGCGCCTGTTGGTGCTTCACTTAATCCTATGCGAGCACTAATCAAAGGACGGTCGGTAACAGAGAGCATATTCCAACTCTCTCCTGCATCTGTACTTTTATAGAATGCTACAGTGTTGTTTTGCTTTACGGCAGCATAACAAATATTTGGATTTTGAAGTGAAAATCTTACGTCAAAAACCATTCCGTTAAGCATTAGATACCAATTCTCTCCACCATCGGTTGAGCGATAGAGGTTTGTTCTTGTTCCTACCAATATTACTTTATCATTATCGGGTTTGAATTGAGCTGCACTTGTTCTGCTATAATTGTAGGGATCAGGAGTAATATCTTTCCACACCGTTCCTCCATCGATTGTGAGCCAATAGGCTCCTCCTGCTCCCACCATAACCTTATTTGGATTTGTATGGCTTATATCAACTGAGGTTACCTCCCCGGATAACCACTCTCCTCCATTACATGGAATCCAATTCATTCCTTTATCAGTAGACTTGAATACAAGCCCTGTTTCAGAACCGCAATATAAGATATTGGGATTTGAACGTGACGCAGCAAATCGTTGAATGTTGGTCTGTGCAGGAGAGACCTCTTTAGTGTATATGTCATAAGTCATAAAAGGAGATATAACCTTCCATTTATCTCCCTCTTCAGAATCTTTTGTTGTTGATTTTAGAATGTTGTTTCTTGATATTATACGATTCATATCGCTTACCTCTTTGCGATATTGTTCTACCTTAGGCAGACGTATTATACCATCTTTATCCACAAAATTTATGTACGCATCTTGAAAACGGCGAAAGTGATTTACAACCTGTTTCTTTTGAGGTGTCTTTCGTCTCGCATCGGGATTATTGCGTAAATAGGTATTAAAGCTATCGAGCATGGCATAATAGTTCAGGTTCTGCGGTTTTGCCAACTGTGCCATCCATGCAGGAGAGCCTGCAGGTAAATAGTCCAACATATATGGAGTGTAATACTTTTCCATGTCAGTAGTGATTTGAGCCGATATACTCAAACTAAAAACCATAAAGCCTATTCCTGCTAAAAGTTTACTTATTTTCATAGTTTTATTTTATTATAAATTTTCCAAAGAATTTTTGTGTTGGTGTTTTTATTGAGTATATATATAATCCTCTACTTAAATTGGGAAGAGTCAGTTCAACCTCTTTATCCTGTGGTGATACTTGTTGGCTGAACATTAACTGACCTTTTGTATTATGAATTGTGATAACTCCCTGGGTTATTAATCCCGAGGTTATGAATGTCAAACTCTCAGATAATGATATTACATTACTCTTTACTCCTACCTCTCCTACCAATTCGTTACCCTCTACTCCTTCGGGACCATCAATTACAATCATATCCTCAATTGTACGAGAAGAAGTTCCCGCAGGAGTTGTTACTGTAAGAGTTACATCATACCTTCCAGCCTTTCCGAATACCACTTGAGGATTACGGATATTTGCATTACTTACCGATTGTGGTTGAGGTGAAAAGCTCCATTGCCAGACGGTATTTTCATCTTGATGAACTATACTATAACTATCAAACTGCACAACTTTGCTTGGATTCATTGTTAAATCTCCTCCTCCCAAATTCAAAGCCATGGGTTGTGCCACAGGACGGAACGTTTGATGATAGAGAGGAGCTTCCCACAATCCTTGATCGGTTGCCATACGCAACACTGCATCTTTATAGAATGGTACTACTTTTGAAATTCTTGCACCGGGAGGTAATCCTGTTGAATAGTCAATAAAGTCGGTCATGGTGGAGTCTTTAAACCAAACATTTGCCCCCTCGTAAGATGTTGCATAGCAACTGTTATACTCGTCTCCCACAAGAATTATTTGATGTATTTTTTTATCAGCCAAAGAGCCTAAATCAAAGGGTTGCCAACTCTCTCCTCCATCGAAACTCTCAACAACCTTACCCTCATAGTTACAACATATTGCTATAATATGGTCTGCATCATTTGGATCAACCACCACTTTTGTAAAGTACATATACATGTCCAGTTCCGGGAATGGTCGCGATGACATCTCTTTAAATGTCAAGCCTCCATCATCGGAACGCCACAAATGGAAATTTCCTATTATGTATAATCTGTCGGGGTTGGTTCGAGCAAATTCATAATCATAAAAATCCTCTCCCTCGCTATCGAATGTTTTTTGAAACGAAGCTCCTTCATCTTGAGATAAATATCCCTCTATCGGATTTGTCATATCTTGAATAAACACTCTCAAGGCATATCTTGGATCTGTTGCAATCTTTCCGTTTATACGAAGTGCTTCATAAGGTTTTATATTTGAGAACCATGTCATGTAATCATCCATCACAATTCCACCCATTTCAGGAGAGAGAACTCGTGTTCCCGCATCGGTAAAATATACTTTCCATGGGTTACTCAACATTACATATCCTGTTGCTATTTCAACACCACCAACGTGCAGTGAATTTCCTTCGCCAAAACTTTTTGCATGCACCACATCACCATTGTGCCAACGTCCTGCCGCCATTACATCCTCATTCCATCCAACACCCAATCCCTGATAATCTGATGCGTATATTCCTCGGTATTTATCTTCTCCTTTTGTCTCAAAAAAGTCGGCAGAATATTTTATTCCTCCATCGTTACAAATCCATGTATCTCCATCGGGGTGAATGGCTATATCTTGTATATCACAGTGCATCCAATCTGAGCGTTGGTATCCGCCTATTCCTCCGTCTCTATAATCAGTTACTCCCTCATCGGTTGAGCGATATAGAGATGTCAATCCAAACAATACCTTTTTGGGGTCGGAAGAAGATGCTCCAATCATCATATCAAAGTAGCCTTGACCTCCTGACGTATCCATTATAGGAGAGAATGTACTCCAACCATCATATTTTGTTTTATCTTCCCAAGAGATTCCTGCATCTTTTGAAACAAGTATAGATGGTTCTCCTTTTCCTCCAAATGGTCCACTATCATAGCCATAAGAGCTTGATGTGACAAGTGCATAAACATAGTTCTCTCCTCCTTCAGCTTGACTAACTGCCAATCTTCCACACACGGTGAAACTTACCGGCAACGATGACATTGTCCATGAATAACCGCCATCGGTAGAGTAATAGAAATATGTCCAAACTCCGTAATAGTCTCTTTTAATAAGATATATTCTGTTTGGATTGCCTGGTTGCAATTCGTGATCGAAACATATTCCTGTTATTGTACAAAAGAAATTCTCTCCGCCATCCTCTGAAATATAGAATCCACTGCCATCTTTATTATCTTTATCTCCTGTTGAAATGGTAATAATCTTTCTATTATCAGGGTTTATTCGAATCGAGTTCACACGATTTGATATTCCTTCACATCTACTCCAAGACTCTCCTCCATCGGTTGACTTCCACAACCACGGACCTCCGCCAACATATACAATGTTATTATCTACAGGATCAATTGCTATACTGAAAATAGAGCCTCCGAAATTATGCAAAGGAGAACATGGATACCAATTCTCACCATGGTCGGTTGTTTTAAATACAACTCCGCTTTCAGTTCCGCAATACAGAGTATTTTTATCACTCAAACTTACGGCTATACGAAATACACAAACCTGCGAATCTTTCTCTTTTACCTCTCCATTTTTCTGAACGTAAGTTTTATTTGGTCCTATATTTCTCCATATTTGAGACACCTCCTCCGATTTAAGATGCTTTTTGGGGTTTGCCAAAGATGCATTCATGGCGTCAATTTGTTTGGCATACTCATCCATTGTTGGTAGGTGTATTGTTCCATCAGGTTGAGCATACTTTTTATATGCACTCATCCATCTGCGAAAGAAATTAACAACCTGTTTATTTTCCACTATTCTTACACGAACATCAACATCAGATGCTGTCCATTCTTGATAAAAGCGTTGCATCTCATTGAAGTTTACCCCTGAGGGATTCTCCTCTATTGCCTTCATCCACTCCGGTGCGCCGACTGGTAATGGTTCAGGCATATATGGGTCGTACAATTTCTCGGTTGCATTACCTTCGAATAAGGTAAAAAACACGCAGATTATAAGTAACAAGCAGGTGTTTCGCCTCATTTTTATATCATATTAAATTTTTTACAAAAAAAAGAGAAATTATTTAGTTTACAACCATTTTAGTAATTAATATTTGTTAAACATGAAAAGATTTTATATTAATTAACAGCAAGCAAATTAACATTGAAAACAATAATTTCGCAGCAGCAATTACAGACACCTCTATTTATATAAATAAGTATTTGTTATTCAGCGTATTACACAATACCAAAAAACAACTATTTACTCATTATGATAAATTTTGTATAAAATACGATTGTTATATTAATTTTTTTTATGAAATTTGCATAATATATTATATGTATTCTGTTGTATTGACAGCTGTAAAAAAACAAAAAAGTCAATATAACAAATAGAAAATTAACACATTATGGAATTTTCAGTTGAGCAAATTGCATCGTTCTTACACGGAGAGGTTGTAGGAGATGGTTCTATTAAAGTAAATAATCTTTCTAAAATAGATGACGGAAAACCCGGGACGTTATCATTCCTCGCAAATAGCAAATATACACACCATATTTACGACACTAAAGCAAGCGCAGTTCTTGTAAGAAGAGATTTTGTTGCCGAGCAAGAGGTTAAGACCACTCTTATCAAGGTTGACGACCCTTATGCTTGTCTTGCTCTTTTGTTGAATATGGTTGACCAAGCCACCAGACCTCAAAAAAACGGTATAGAGAACAATTCATATATATCAGACAGCGCATCTATTGGCGAGGATGTTTACGTTGGTGCTTTTGCATATATTTCGGACTTTGCCACTATTGGCAACAATAGCAAAATATATCCTCAATCATACATTGGCGACAATGTGAAAATTGGAGCAAACTGTATAATATATCCAGGCGTCAAAATTTACCACAACTGCGTAATCGGAAACAATGTGATAATCCATGCCGGAACAGTTATTGGTAGTGATGGTTTTGGTTTTGCACCTCAAAACGGAGAGTACGTAAAAATTGCTCAAATTGGAAATGTAATCATTGAGGATAATGTTGAAATTGGAGCAAACACATCGATAGACAGAGCTACAATGGGTTCTACCATTGTTAGACGCGGTGCCAAATTGGATAACCTTATTCAGGTTGCTCACAACGTTGAGATTGGCGAAAGCACTGTTATGGCAGCTCAAGTTGGTGTTGCCGGTTCAACTAAGGTTGGTAAACATTGTATGATTGGCGGACAAGTTGGTTTTGCAGGACACATCACTATTGGCGACAATGTAAATATTGGAGCGCAATCGGGTATTCCAAACAATGTTGAGGCAAAATCAAATCTTTTAGGATATCCTGCCGTTCCTGCAAAAGAGTTTGCAAGACAGGTTGTTTTAACAAAACGACTACCTGAAATCAACAACGCCGTAAGAGAGTTACAAAAAGAGATTGAGAAACTTAAAACTCAACTTTCTGAAAAAGAAAATAACTAATTTTATCATAATACGACATCCTAAAACACAAAGTTCTCTACTAAAAGATTAAGAGATAACAATTATTTTTACAAAACATTTTTTTTGTATAAAATATTTGAGTTTATTTGCATTTAGGTTTGTACGGAAAAATATTTAATCATGAAACAAAAAAGTTTAAAAGAGAGTTTTTCGTTAAGTGGAAAAGGATTACACACAGGTCTTGACATAACTGTAACGTTTAATCCTGCTCCCGAAAACTTCGGATACAAAATAAAACGTGTTGACCTACCGGAACAGCCCATTATTGATGCTGTAGCGGAGGCTGTTTGCCAAACTCAACGCGGAACAGTAATTAAAAAGGGCGAAGCATGCGTAAGCACCATTGAACATGGTATGGCCGCTTTGTATGCTTATGGCATTACCAACTGTTTGATTGAGGTTAACGCACCTGAGTTCCCAATTCTCGACGGTAGCGCAATTCGCTATGTTGAAGAGATTGAAAGAGTTGGTATAGTGGAGCTTGATGCAGAACAAGATTTTTATGTTGTAAAAAACAAAATAGAGGTTAAAGATGAGGAGAGCGGAGCTTCTCTTATCATTCTTCCTGATGAAAATTTCAGCATCAACACCCTTATCAGTTTTAACTCATCTGTGTTGAGCAATCAGTTTGCCACTCTTGAAAATATAGAAAATTTCAAAGAGGATATTGCCGCAAGCAGAACTTTCGTTTTTGTACGAGAGATTGAACCTCTTTTGAATGCAGGTCTTATTAAAGGAGGCGACCTTGACAATGCCATTGTTATATACGACCAAGAGATGTCGCAAGAGGGATTGGACAGATTGTCTGATTTAATGGGTACTCAAAAGAAAAACTCATTGGAACTTGGATATATAAACAACAAACCTTTGGTATTTGACAACGAACCCGCAAGACATAAACTCCTTGACTTAATTGGAGACCTTGCTCTAATTGGCAAACCAATCAAAGGTAGAGTTATTGCAACTCGCTCGGGACACGGCATCAACAATAAACTTGCAAAAGCTATCCGCAAGGATATGAAAAAACAAGAGATGCAAGCCCCCAATTACAATCCAAACAATGCTCCATTAATGGATGTTAATCGCATTAAAGAGCTATTACCACATCGCTACCCAATGCTATTGGTAGATAAAATCATTGATATGGATAGCAATGCCATCGTAGGACTTAAAAACTTTACAGCCAACGAACCTTTCTTCCAAGGACACTTCCCTCAAGAACCTGTTGTCCCCGGAGTGTTGTTGGTTGAGGCTATGGCTCAAACAGGAGGATTGTTAGTATTAAGTTCTGTGGATAATCCCGAAGAGTATTCAACATACTTCTTAACTATTAATAATGTAAAATTCAGACAAAAGGTTGTTCCCGGCGATACAGCAATTTTCCACGTATCGTTTATGTCGGAACTACGCAGGGGAATTGCCTCAATGAAAGGATACGTTTTTGTAGGAGATAAGATTGCAACGGAAGCTGAATTCCTTGCCCAAATAGTAAAAAACAAATAAAAGATAAAGATATGCAACAAACACTAGCTTCGATACATCCCGATGCTCAAATTGGCAAAGATGTTGTCATTGGTCCATTTGTGACAATTGAAGAGGATGTTATAATTGGAGATGGAACCAGAATTGACTCTAATGCAAGTATTCTAAAAGGTTCAAGAATCGGCAAAAATTGTCATATTTGCTCAGGCGCTGTTATTGGTGGAGAACCTCAAGACCTAAAATTCAGAGGAGAATACAGTACTGCAGAGATTGGAGACAACACAACCATCAGAGAATTTGTTACTGTAAACAGAGGAACTGCATCAAGAGGGAAAACTGTTGTAGGAAACAACTGCCTTATTATGGCATACTCTCATATAGCTCACGACTGTATATTGAAAAACAATATTATCGTGGCAAATGCCTCTCAAATAGCTGGAGAGGTTGAGATTGACGACTTTGCCACAATTGGTGGAGGAACTCTTATGCACCAATTCTCAAAAATTGGTACTCAGGTAATGATTCAAGGCGGTAGCCACATTAACAAAGACGTGCCTCCTTTTGCAGTTGTAGGAAGAATTCCAACAGTATTTGCAGGTATAAACTTGATTGGATTGAGACGTAGAGGTTTTAGCGCCGAACAGATAGAAAATATCCAAAACATGTACCGTATTTTATACAATTCGGACCTTAACAACACCGATGCAATCAATAAAATCATTGCAGAAGTACCCGATTCAGAAGAAAAAGAGATTATTGTTAATTTCGTAAAATCTTCAGACAGAGGTATTGTAAAAGGCAAATAAAATTTTGATATAATTTTATACTCAAAGATATTGTCTATTTAAGAGGTATTACATAACTTTGTCTTAAAATTAGAACTTAATTAAGAGATTAAATAGAAATTTTATGATATACAAGTTTTTATTACTTTCGGACGAGGTAGAGACATTTTCAAGAGAGATATGCATTGACTCAGAGGCAACATTCTTGGAATTGAACGATGCTATTTTGGAATCGGTAAATTACACTAAAGACCAATTGACATCATTCTTTATTTGTGAGGATAATTGGGAAAAGAGAGAGGAGGTCACTCTCATTGAGATGGACTCATCTTCTGACGAGGATGTATGGTTGATGGAGGACACTCGTTTGAGCGAGTTGATTGAGGATGAACACCAACGTATGCTTTTTGTCTTTGACATGATGGCAGATCGTTCATTCTTTATGGAGTTGAGAGAAATTGAGTTAGGTAAAAATTTGTTAGACCCTCTATGTACTAAAGTTAAGGGCAAAGCGCCAAAACAAGTTATGACTATTGAGGAGTTGGATAAAAAAATGGCAACAACTTCTTCAATTGATATTGATGAGGATGACTTTGGTATTGAAAACGGATACAATCCTGACGAGTTGGATACTGATGGATTCAGCGATATGGACTTCAGCGAAGACAACGGAGGATATTAAAAACAATACTCAAATAAATACAGACTGTACCGAAATATTAATTTTGGTGCAGTTTTTTTTTTTACTCTTTTTATGTAGAGAGAGATTTCTTCATTTTTAAATTATTTACAACATAAAATTGTTTAATATAAAAATAAATTTATACCTTTATAAAAAATTTATTTTAAGCATTTTATAAATTTAAAACATAAACAATCATGTTAGAGAAAACTCTTGTTATTTTAAAACCTTGTACTGTACAAAGAGGTTTGATTGGTGAAGTTACAAAACGCTTTGAGCAAAAAGGTTTGAGACTCTGTGGTATGAAGATGGTTCAACTTACCGACGATGTATTAAGCGAGCATTACTCACACCTAAGTAGCAAACCTTTCTTCCAAAGAGTAAAAGACTCAATGATGACTTGCCCCGTTATTGTATGTTGCTATGAGGGTGTTGATGCCATTGAGGCGGTAAGAACCATTACAGGTCCCACAACAGGCCGTAAAGCTCCCGCAGGAACAATTCGTGGCGATTTCAGCATGAGCTTCCAAGAGAACATTGTTCACGCATCGGACTCTCCCGAAACAGCTGAGGCTGAATTGAAACGTTTCTTCAAAGCCGAAGAGATTTTCGATTACAAATTGGCAACTTTTGACTATCTGTATGCAAATGATGAATTTTAAAAAAACAGAAGACAAAATAGTATAACACATATTTATCTTAACTAACGGGGCTAAAGCCTCGTTAGTTTTTTTTCATACGAATAAACAGCTATTCTCAACCCATAAATTTTAGCAATTAAATTTCTTTGACTATATTTGCATAAGGAATATTGTTTATTATTTGTGATAAAACTACTTAAATATATAATTCCATTTATATTCGTTGCGATAAGTCTCATCGCAGCGGAAGAGCAATCAAATACCACAACCTCGAAGATATACTCAGATAATATTGAAACAGAAGACATTTCGTATTATACCGATTCGATAGAGATTAACTCGGAATTTTGTCTGCCACCACAATCTCTATCCGCGGTTGCACTTCGACAATCTCCTTCAAAAAGAGTAAATACAACAAACCGAAACAATTTTGAATTAGACAAAGAGGGTAAAATAATCAATCCCTACTTTAGTCAATACATTATAAACTCATCCTTAACTCCAAATCAATTTTTTGTCAATCAAAATCAGATGCTGATTAGATTTGGCAAACTTATCATTTAGCCCTTAGTTTACACAAATCTTAGTTTATGTGGTATCGTCTGCTCATTAGTGGAAGATATCGCACTACTTGTCATAAAGAAAATAAAAAGCACATTATTTATGTAATGTTGCTGAAATATAAAATTATACACAAACTAAATGATAAATAAAATGGAAAAGAATTTCATAAAAGTTCGTACAATTAAAGATATTATTATATCCTTATCTCTCATAATTACAGGAGCCGTAATTTCATTTGCGTTTAACGGTATTGGAGTTGTTTTCGGAGGATACTCACTGATTATTTTAGGCATCGTTCTCGCCTTTGTACTAAAAAGAGCATACAAAGAGAGTGAAAGTGGGGAGTTATATTTAAAACGCGAGTTATCATTTCAACAAAAGATGAAACCCACTATCATTGCCGCACTAAAATCAGACCCCAATACAATAAACATCTCTGAAAACGGAAACGGTCAGGATTTAAGATTGGTGATATTTTACAGCAAATCCACTCAAAAGGCATACATCCAACTTCTTGAATATATTCCTTTTCAATATAGTCCGTGTACAAGTATGGGGGAATACGAAATAGCTCAAATTAAAAATCTTATTAAATAATTCAAGTTTACAGAAAGATTATTTATAAACTTTATATCTATAAATTTATGGGAATTCTTCAAATTTTCACATTATTAGGAGCTCTCGGCATGTTCCTTTACGGAATGAACTTAATGAGTTCGGGCCTTCAAAAAGCTTCTGGAGATAAACTACGTGGTTTTCTGTCGGCAATGACATCCAATCCATTCAAAGGGGTGCTGACAGGAGTTGGAATTACTTCAATAATTCAATCCTCATCGGCAACAACCGTTATGGTTGTCAGTTTTGTCAATGCAGGATTACTTACTCTATATCAAGCAATCGGAGTTATTATGGGTGCCAATATCGGTACCACCGTTACTGCATGGCTTGTCGCATGGTTAGGATTTAAAGCAGACATTTCAATCCTTGCTATTCCTTTGATGCTATTTGGATTCTTGTTCTCAAACTCAAAAAAGAACCAAAGACAAAATATTGGAGAATTGATAGTGGGCTTCTGTCTTCTATTCCTCGGACTTTCATTTATGAAAGAATCGGTTCCTGATCTAAATTCAACCCCCGAGGTATTGGATTTTGTAAAAACATGGTCGAGTTATGGATTTACTTCGGTTTTAATATTCCTTGCTTTCGGTACAATTCTTACACTTGTACTACAATCATCATCAGCAACCATGGCCATTACTCTTATCATGCTAAGCATGGGATGGATTCCGTTTAACATGGCATGTGCAATGGTATTGGGAGAGAATATCGGTACTACAATCACAGCAAATATTGCGGCATCGATAGGTAACACTCAAGCAAAAAGAGCAGCAATGTCACACACCATTTTCAATCTATTTGGAGTTGTATGGGCATTAATATTTTTTACCCCGTTCCTTGCACTTGTCGGAAGCGTTATTGAGCTTTTCGGATTACCTAATCCTGCGGCAGACAACTTTAGCGTTACCTCGACAGATGCTGCGACAAGTGTTGCCGCACTTTACGGACTATCAATGTTGCACACTATGTTTAACACCATAAACACCTTCATTTTGGTTTGGCTTATAAAATACATCGAAAAGGCGGTTACATGGATTATAAAGAGTCCTAAAAACCAAGAAAGTGAGATTTTCAGACTAAAATATATATCGGCAGGTCCATTATCAACTCCTGAGTTGGCAACTGAACAGGCATTTAACGAAATCATCCATTTTGCAGAAATATCAAGAAGAGGACTTGGATACACAAAGGCATTAATCGGAGAGAACGACTCTGATAAATTTTCGGAGTTACGAAACAAATTAGTTAAATATGAAGAGATTTCTGACAGAATAGAATCGGAAATTGCAACATTCTTAAATGCTCTATCAACAGAGGATATTAGCGAGAGCACTTCTATGAAAATTAAAGCCATGTATAAAATCATTGGAGAATTGGAATCTCTTGGAGATTCAGGAGAAGTTATCAGTCGTATTCTCTCAAGAAGGAACATTCATAAAAAGAGTTTTGATGAGAACACCGTTAAAAGCGTTGAAGAGTTAATAAATTGCGTAGATGGTGCTTATCAGGTAATGATTGATAACCTGACAGCAGCGAGCAAGGGTGATTTAACAGATATAAGCAATGCTTATAACGCTGAAGAGCGCATCAATAACTTAAGAAACGAACTTCGTGACACAGAGATTGAGGATATTGAAAACAACAGAAAGAACTATCAAACAAGCGTTTATTATTTAGACGTAATAAACCAACTTGAGCGAATGGGAGATTTTATCATTAATATTTCTCAGGATTTGCATAGGGCTTTTGTAAGCAAAAGATAGTCTTTTTTATTTCTCAATAAAGTTAAGAGGCTGAGTCATAAATTTTGACTCAGCCTCTTTCTCTTTTACAAGAATTGATAAACCTAATTTCTTACTCTACCACCTCACCAGAAGAAAGAATTTCAATTCTGTCTATTTGTTCGTGTTGTGAATTATAGGTTTCTACTACTATTTTTTCAAAGTCGTATGATATTAACTGATAATATCTATCATCACCATCAGTTTTTGTATAATCAGAAGGATATGATATTTTATAATTCTTTGGCGAGCAGTGCGAAGTGATATATACAGGTGTGCGCAATGAACCATCGTCAATTTTTTTAGATGTTCTCATATAAGCATGTTCGTGCCCTTGCAAAACCAAATCCACTCCTCTCTTTTTTATTACAGGGTTAAATGCCATTCGTTGCAATAGTTGATTAAAGCGTCCTTTAACAGAATATATAGGATGGTGCGACACCACTATCTGCCATTGCGAATCGCTATTTTTCAATTCATCTTTTAACCACGCTCTTTGGTAGAAATATTCCCAAAAGTCTTTGTTTGAGTCCAACAAAAAGAATTGAGCATCACCAAGTTCAACAGAGAATAGAGCATTCCCTTTATTATTTTCTGCTGCGGCATATGGGAATACCATACCAAATCTATCCTCAAGATGACGAGGAAACGATTTTAAATATTCATGGTTTCCTGCAGCCGCCAAAATTGGTTTTACTTTTGGAATATCTTGCATTGAAGAGGACCAATAATCCCAATAATATGACATTGGACGTTCTATCACATCTCCACCAAAGAGGTAAAAATCCACATCGGGATATAGTTCAAATATCTCTGAAAATATCTTCGGAGTTACGCCTGTATAATCGTCTTGAACATCTCCTAAAAATATAAATGTTCGTTTGTCATTTTTAAGGGGAACACAAAACGAATACCACTCAGTTGTATCGGATGGATGCACTACTCTATAACTATAATTCAATCCTTCGGGAAGTGATTTAATTGTGGTTTTATAATATGCTGCCTTACCCGAACGAGATTTATAAACCTCACCTTCTCCCTCAAAATGGATTGTATCACCAAGTACTGCGAGTTCAAAAACCGCGGGTTGAAGAGACTCTCCACACATCCATGTGAAGGTTCGCGACTCCTCTCCTTCCGTTCCGTATGTCATCAGCAGTCGAGATATTTTATTTTCCACTTTATATTCAGGTTCCGGCAAATCACCAAACCACACACTCCATCGCGAATTTACCCATATTGTCAATCCTGCAATAATTACAATGGGCACCAGCCATTTTATTATACTTCCTTTTTTCATATCTTTATTTTATAATTAGAGTGTTGCCTAACTAACAACTAACAAACAACAAACAACTAACAACTAACAACTTATATCCTACTCCGTTGTTCGCTCTACGTTTTTGACACCTTTTACGGTTTTAAGTTTCTTTATCAATGCATTCAGCGCAGGCACATGGCTTACCATTACAGTTATGTGCCCTTGAAAAAGTCCGTCGTTTGAGTCAATTGATATGCTTCGCATTGCCACCCCGCTCTCTTTTGATATAATGGAGGTTATGTTTGTAACAATTCCTATATCATCATTTCCTACCACACGCAATACAACCACATATTGAGAGCCATGCTTGCCCGACCATTTTGCAGGGACCACACGATAACCAAATCGTCCTCGCAAATCGGTTGCATTGGGGCAATCCATTCTATGTATTTTTATTCCTCCTTGCGAGTTCACAAAGCCAAATATCTCATCTCCATATATAGGGTTGCAACACTTCGAAAGTTTATACTCTATATCCTTCAACGAACCATCAATTACCAAAACATCCTCCTTGGTTTGTTGCTGAACAGGAGTTTGCGGAACAAAATTTTCTGCCGAACGTTGATGAATGTTTTCCTCATCATTTTCGCGAGTTATCTGAACAAATTTATCAATCGTTGAGTTTATATCTATTTTGTCCTGCGCTACGGTAGAGAAGAACTTTGTTGCAGTCTTAAACCCTGACTTCTTTATCAGTTGAGTAAGTGCCGCCTCATCAAGTTCAATCTTTTTATTTTTCAAACGGCGGAAGAACATCTCTTTTCCATACTCGGCTTCGCGATTCTCCGCCTCTTTTAGAGCCTGGCGTATCTTCTGCTTGGTGCGGGTTTGTGTTGCTATATTCAACCAATCTTGTTTTGGTTTTTGTTGTGGAGATGTCAAAATTTCAATAGTGTCGCCACTCTTTATTTGGTATCTCAACGATTGGTTTTTCTCATCAACCTTTGCTCCCACACACTTGTTTCCTATGTTTGTGTGAACAAGGTAAGCAAAGTCCAAAACTGTAGCTCCTTTGGTAAGTTTATACAAATCGCCTTTGGGAGAAAAGACAAATACCTCTTTATCGTAATCATCCTTACTAAAGTCTTTTACCAACTCCAAGGCATCTTTGTCATCAGACGATTCCAATATGTCACGCATGCTGTTTAACCAATCATCCAATCCGCTTTCGCTCTTAACACCTTTATATCGCCAATGAGCAGCCAAACCATTCTCTGCAATCTCGTCCATACGTTTGGTGCGAATCTGCACCTCAACCCAACGATCTTCGGGCCCCCAAACGGTTATGTGCAACGACTCGTATCCGTTGCTTTTGGGAATGGTAAGCCAATCTCTCATTCTTGAGGGATTGGGCTTATACATATCGGCTATTATAGAGAATATTCTCCAACAGTCCGATTTTTCCCTCTCTAATGGAGTATCCAATATTATTCTGATGGCAAAAAGGTCGTAAATATCTTCAAACTCTGCCTTTTGCTTTTTCATTTTGTTATAGATTGAGTAGATGGATTTTGTTCTACCCTTCATCTCAAACTTATAACCCTCTTTTAAGAGTTTCTCCCTTATGGGCGATATAAACGACTCAATGTATTTTTGACGCTTCTCTTTTGTTTGCGTAAGTTTTGAAGCGATAGTGGAGAATACCTCGCGATTTGTATATTTCAACGAGAGGTCTTCAAGTTCTGATTTTATCTTATACAATCCCAATCGGTGTGCCAACGGAGCATATAGATATGATGCTTCGCTTGCAATGCTTAGTCGGTAGTTGTTGTCGGGGTGATGATTTATCATTCGCATCAAACACAGGTTATCTGCAATAAGTATTATTATCACCCTTGCATCATTGGCAAATGACAAAAGTAATTTTCGGAAGTTATCGCTTTGAACCGTAGCATGTTTTGAATAGAGGCTCTCGGTTTTTATAAGATGCGATATTATACCTGCCACGTCACCTCCAAACTCCGTTTCGATATATTCAATGGTGCGACTCTTGTGCGCCACAACATTGTAGAGCAATATTGAGAGTAGAGTGGATCGATCCAACCCCACCTCTTTTGAGAGGATAAGTGCCGTATTGAAATTTCGCAACAATATGCTGTTTCCATTGCGATCTCGCCCATATTGGTCTTTTGCCGTAGCCTCGGAGATGATATATCGTAGTTTTTCAAATTCACTCTTATTTATAATTGATCGAGTTTGACGTCGCAACTCTAAATATGAGTGTAAAAATTCTATCTTTTCCTCAGCCGAGAACATCAATTCTTGACTTTGCATAACTGTGTTTCAATAAAATCTTCTCAAATATAGAGTTTTTTCTTATAACATAAAATTATATAAGGTTAATTTTGTATATTTGAAGATGAAATAATTTGTGTGGGGGGCGAAAGTATCATTAAAAGAACCTTAAACAAATTTTTCGCACAGCTACGAATATCAACAATTTAAAATATAGAGGATATGAAGTATTGTTTTTCACAAGAAGATCTTGCTCAAATCGAAGCAAAAGGAATGACTGTAAAAGCAGTTGAGGAGCAATTAGAGTGTTTCAAAAAAGGTTTTCCATACCTAAAACTCGAAAACAGCGCATCACTTGGTAACGGAATAAAACAATTAAGCGACTCTGCCGAGGCATATGCCGAGAAATGGGATAAACTCATTGAGGAGGGTGTAAAAAGTGTAAAATTTGTTCCTGCTTCAGGTGCGGCAAGCCGTATGTTTAAAGATTTGTTCGGATTTTTGGATGCAGATTACGATACTCCTGAGAGCTCTTTTGAGAAAAACTTCTTTGCTCACATTAAAACATTTGCATTCTATAATGCACTAAACGAAATGTGTCAAAAAAATGAGGGCGCAGATATTGACTCTCTTATGGCTGATGGCAAATACAAAAGCGTAGTTGAGAACCTTCTTGCTGAAAAAGGTTTAAATTATGGTTGGTTGCCAAAAGGTTTGCTTCTATTCCATAACTACCCCACTGCCCCTCGCGCCGCTATGGAAGAACATCTTGTTGAGGGAGCTTTGTATGCCAAGAATGGTGATGCAACAGTAAACATCCACTTTACCGTTTCGCACGACCACATGCCTTTCTTTAAAGAGCTGACAGAAAAAGTTGTTCCCGCATACGAAAAAGAGTTTGGTGTAAAATATAACATCTCATTCTCAGAACAAAAACCCGAAACTGATACTATTGCAGCAGACGGAGAGAACCAACCATTCAGAGAAAATGGCGCCCTTTTGTTCCGTCCCGGAGGTCATGGCTCGTTGATTGAAAACCTTAATGAGATTGATGCCGATGTGATATTTGTAAAAAACATAGACAACGTAGTTCCCGACTCATTCAAAGCAGACACTGTTTTATACAAAAAAGTTTTGGCAGGTGTTTTGGCTGAAGCCCGTGAAAAGATTTTTGCATATGGAAAACTTCTTGAAAGCGGGAACTACACTATTGACAACCTACGTGAGATTATTCAATTTGTACAAAAAGAGCTTTGCACTAAAAATAGTGAAATTAAACAAATGGAGGATAGCGACCTTGCAATGTACCTATTGAAAAAACTAAACCGTCCTCTACGTGTTTGCGGTATGGTTAAAAACATTGGAGAACCCGGAGGTGGTCCATTCTTGGCTTACAATGAAGATGGCACTTACTCTCCTCAAATTTTGGAAAGCAGCCAAATCAACATGGCTCATGCAGAATCAAAAGCAGCTTTTGAGGGAGGTTCACACTTTAACCCCGTTGACCTTGTTTGCTCGGTAAGAGATTGGAACGGCAACCACTACAACCTACCCGACTTTATTGATAAAAACACAGGTTTCATATCTGAAAAATCGAAAAGTGGAAAAGTACTTAAAGCGTTGGAACGTCCGGGCTTGTGGAACGGAGCAATGTCGGATTGGAACACAATATTTGTTGAAGTTCCCATCTCTACATTCAATCCTGTTAAGACCGTAAACGACCTTCTTCGCGAAACTCACATGTAAAAAGAGATTTAATTAATGAGAAATATATTTTTCGTAATAGTTGTTGCAGCCTCTATGTTGTTCGTCTCTTGCAACGACAACAAAGAGGCTCGCAGCCTTTATTTTAAAGCTAAAGAGTCGTACGAAATTGGCGACTACATAAAAGTCAAAGAGCTAACCGACAGTATTAAAATTGTAAACCCAACTGCTTTTGACGAAATTAGAGCAGGTATGCAACTGTCGCGCAAGACTGAACTTGCCATTAACGAGCAGACATTGGTGTATGCAGACTCTATGCTTAGAATTCTCCAAAAAGAGACAGAGATTAAACTTAAAGATTTTGACCTCATAAAAGATGAGGAGTACCAAACAACAGGAACTTTGGTTTATAAACACGACCCCAACAAGGCAAGTCAAACAAAATCGTGCTTAAGAGTGTATGTCACAGAAGAAGGTAAATTGGAAATGTTAAGTGTTCACTCAGGAGGTACCGCTATTCAACACGAAAGTTTCAGACTTGCTCTAAAAGACGGCTCTTTTATCATGAGCGAGGTTATTCCTTATGACGGAGCGAACAACTACAGATACAAAATCAATGGCATGAATGTTGAGACAATTACATACAAAGAACCTAAAACTTTAGATATTGCTCAATTTGTAGTTGATTCGAATGGTGCTGCAATTACCGTAACTTACGACGGTAAAAAGCCCTATTCATATACTATGGAAAAGAGTACTCGTAAAGCAATTGTAGAGAGCTACAAACTTGCTGAAATTATAAAACTGACTAAAAAATTTCAACGCGATGAAGCCATTGCATCGCAAACCATTGCTATCCTAAAGAAACAAATTGAGGAGCACAAGGGGGATAGTATTTAAATTAGGAATTAGGAATTAGAAATTAGAAATTAGGAATTAGAAATTAGGAATGATTTTTTTATTATCAATTAATTTCTAATTGCGACAAAGTCGCGAACTAATTATTGCTTAAGCAACGTACTAATACCTCATTACTAATTGAAAAAGAGTTTTTCTCTCAAAAAAAACATTACTTGTGCAATGTTTTGGCATATATAGAGCCTTAAATTTGCATCAGAAACGAGAGAGAAACAATATATAAATGTAAAATTTAAAAATTATAGAATATGGAAAACGAAGAGAAAAAAGTAAAAGTTACAGTCTCTGAGGATAAACTAAAAGCTCTTAGAGCTGCAATGGACAAAATTGAGAAAAGCTACGGAAAAGGTTCTATCATGAAACTTGGCGACGATATGGTTGAAGAGGTTGCCGTTATATCAACAGGTTCAATTGCACTTAACGCGGCTCTTGGTGTTGGAGGTTATCCAAGAGGAAGAGTTATTGAAATATATGGTCCCGAATCATCAGGTAAAACAACATTAGCCATACACGCCATTGCCGAAGCTCAAAAAAATGGTGGTATAGCAGCAATTATTGATGCTGAGCACGCATTCGACCGTTTCTATGCCGAGAAACTTGGTGTTGACGTTGAGAACCTTTGGATTTCACAACCTGACAGTGGAGAGCAAGCATTGGAGATTGCCGACCAACTAATCAGATCATCAGCTGTTGACATTGTTGTTATTGACTCTGTTGCCGCTCTTACTCCTAAAGCAGAGTTGGAGGGAGATATGGGCGACAACCGCGTAGGTTTGCAAGCTCGCTTGATGAGCCAGGCTTTGCGTAAACTTACTTCAACAATCAGCAAAACAAACACAACTTGTATATTCATCAACCAATTGCGTGAGAAAATTGGTGTTATGTTTGGTAATCCCGAAACTACAACAGGTGGTAACGCATTGAAGTTCTACTCTTCAGTTCGTATAGATATTCG
Source organism: Candidatus Caccoplasma sp. (assembly GCA_045613905.1). Taxonomy (GTDB): domain Bacteria; phylum Bacteroidota; class Bacteroidia; order Bacteroidales; family G3-4614; genus Caccoplasma_A. The sequence goes on along the minus strand of JAZLBW010000034.1, from coordinate 17,569 downwards.
CAGAGTATCTCAAATTAAAGATGGAGAAGAGGTTATCGGAAATCAAACCCGTGTTAAGATTGTCAAAAACAAAGTTGCTCCCCCATTCCGCAAAGCAGAGTTCGACATTATGTTTGGCGAAGGTATCTCTAAATCGGGAGAGATAATTGACCTTGGTGTTGAGTATGGCATCATTAAGAAAAGCGGTTCGTGGTTTGCATACGGCGACACTAAACTTGGTCAAGGACGCGACGCTGCAAAACGTATGGTTATGGATAATCCCGAACTTGCAGAGGAGTTGGAAGGTTTGATTATGGAGGCGATAAAAAAATAATTAGGAATGAGGAATTAGAAATTAGGAATTTTGTGATTAAGCGAATACAATGCAAAATTTATTTGTGCATTGTTGGCGAGAGCAAAATCAACAAAGATAGGCTTATTAATATAGTTAATAGCGAATTATATAAATTTTTATTGGTAGTTATGAAAAAACCATTGCTCACTATGAGCAATGGTTTTTTGTGTATTATCATATAAAATTATCTTTTAAGAAGACAATCAGGATTATAAGGTCAATTGAGTCATTAGGTCTTATTAGAGCTAATAAGTATGACACAAAAGTATCAAAAGAATCACCCTCGTTCAACTAACAAAGCTGCGAATAAGCGAGAGTAATGATAAATTTATTTAAGCACTACCGAGCGTGAGCAGGTTCGAGGAACGAATGTTCCTCAACTGAAATTAAACATGTTTAATTTCTCCTCGCAAACTGCTCGCACAGATCGCCCGTCGCAACGGAAGTAGTAGTCCCAGACCACGTAGCTCGAATCGAAGTCCAAGTTATAGGCGCAGAAGCTGTTGCTCGTGTCAAGCGAACTCGACCAATAGTCGCCGTTGAAGCCTGCATCGTTGAGACTGCTATTGTCGCGATAGCCCGCCGCAGGAAGAAAGATGGAATTACCGTTCTTTTTACTTGTTACTTTATATCCGTTTACTCCGTTTTGAGTAGTCCACGTCCAGGTACAGTTTGAGGTATTGCGTAATTCATCTTGTTCTGCTTTTGTCGGCATTCGCCATTTACCGCCCCAATTTACTCGCGCTGCATCGTCTGATAGTTCAAGTGTGGTTTTATTATCTACTGTGCCAAAATATGAATCTTCACAATATTTGGTCATTGAATATAAATCTCCATTACAATATTTGTAGGTGCTCCAATTATAAGTTGATTTGGGAGTGGTTTCTCCCCACGCAAAGTAATATCCATACTCTTCTGGCTTTGTCGCTCCCACATTGCAAGTTGCCCATTTAACCGATAAACCGAGATCTACGTATTCGTGTACTAAACTTCCTGCTCCATTATTGATTAATCCATCATCATCGCCATCTCCTGTACATGAGGTAAATGTTAGTAATGATGAAATAATCAGTATACTTAAGATGCTTAAATATTTTTTTGAATGTTTCATGATTGTAGTGTTTATAATTAGTAATTATCTTCCCTTTATATTTTCAAATGCGCACACAAAAAAAACGCGGAACTTTTAGCGTATCTGCTCTCGCGGGGTGTTTGGCGTAACCCTAACCTGCAAATAACTAAAAGCCCACGTATAAACGTGAGCATTTTATCGTTATTCTTTCAGGTTGTCTTTAAGTCGCCAAACTTTCGCAAGAGAAAGAATAAAGCTAAAACGCTTTTTCCAATATGTTCAAGATGTGCGTATCAACTATACGCTAATGTTTCATAGGCAATCTATATTAATTAGTTCGTGACTAAAGCCACAATTAGAAATTAGTAATTAGTAATTAATTCATAATTTGTATATTCTTGTTATTGCAAAAGTATTAATATTTTTTTGCTTAACAAAAGGTTCAATCTATTATCTGAGAGTGTTACTTGTATTAGGTATTTAGTGTCATTAAAGTCGTTTGCTGACAACTTACAACTAAAAACTAACAACTATTAATCAACTCATTCTATTTTTATAATCTTCGTAACCGAATTGGCGGAGTACGGTTGCTGTTCCGTCCTCGGCTTCCCACACGATTGATGGATGTGATACTCCGTTGAACATTGTGGTTTTAACGGTGGTGTAGTGCATCATATCGCAAAGAATTATTGTATCGCCAATTTGTGGTTCTTTGTCAAAGGCGTAGTCGCCAACAAAATCGCCACTGAGGCAAGAGTTTCCTCCTAAACGATATACTGTTTCACCACTGTGAGGGACGTGCGCTCCTACTACCTCGGGGCGGTATGGCATCTCCAGACAGTCGGGCATATGACATGCAAACGACACGTTTAGCATAAGGGTACGAATTCCTCGGTTCTCAACAATATCAAGGATTGTTGATTTTAGATATCCTGCTCGCCAAGCAAAAGCACTACCCGGCTCCAATATTATTTGTAGGTTGGGGTATTTTGCTTTGAAGTTTTGAAGCAATAATATTAGGTGTTCAGTGTCATATCCCTCGCGAGTCATTAGGTGTCCGCCTCCCATATTCAACCACTTTATTTGTGGCAATAGGTGTCCGAATCGCTCTTCAACCTTCTCCAATACATTTGCCAACATATATGAGTCGGACTCACAGAGTGTATGGCAATGCAATCCCTCAATACCCACGGGAAGTTGTTGCATCTTATCTGCCGTTACTCCAAGGCGAGAACCAGGAGCACATGGATTATAAAGGTCGGTTTCAACTTGTGAATATTCGGGATTGATGCGTACTCCACATGAGATATGACGCTCCGATGCCTCTATTTGCGGGCGAAAATGTTCGTATTGTGTCAGTGAATTGAATGTTATATGGCTACTGCAAGATAGTATTTCGGGGAACTCCTCATTGCTATATACGGGAGCATAGGTGTGTGCATACGACTTCATCTCCTCATACGCAAGGCGAGCTTCGGATAGTGAGCTTGCTGTTGTATAAGGGATATACTCTCGTACCACATCAAAGACTTTCCAGAGGGCGAATGCCTTGAATGCCATTATTATATCTACTCCTGCTCGCTCTTTTACCGAACGAATGAGTGCAAGATTTTTACGAAATTTCTCCTCTTCAAGTACGAACGAGGGTGAAGGAATCTCTTCTCTTTTCATTTTATATTTTTATTGGTCTAATTAGTCGAACAAGACCAATTAGGGAAATTAGTATCTTTTATATTAACGACCATTATGCAGACGCTACTAACAACTAACAACTTCTTAACTAATAATTGTATATCTGGCAAATTTTAGCAAAAGTGTCTTTTTGCCGACATTTTTAAATTCCACCTCAATTTTTCTATTATCTCCTGTTCCCGACATTGATAAAACTTCGCCCTCACCAAAACGATCGTGACGTATGCGTGAACCCACTTGTAGTGCCGCATCGTTTGTCTTTGACTCGACATCGGTTTTGGGAGACTGCGTATATATTGCCGAACGCATAGAACGCAAGTTTTGTTTTGGTTCTTCTCTCGCAGTTGTGTTATACGACACTCCTCCAAAGGTAGATTGTGGTCTAATGACTTGCACCCTTGGTTGTTGCGAAGCTGTTACTTCTCGGAATTGAGAGCCACCTGTTGTATCGTTTATATATTGGAAATCCAAATCTTTTATAAATCGGCTTGGTGGCGAAGCGGTAGTTTGTCCGTTGCGATAACGCGATGCCGCATATGATAGAGTACATCTTTTTTCGGCACGCGTTATTGCCACATAGAATAGTCGGCGCTCCTCCTCCAACTCACTCATCGTTTCCATACTCATTGACGAGGGGAAAAGATTCTCTTCCAATCCTACTATATATATGTTTGCAAACTCCAAACCTTTGGCTGCATGCACAGTCATCAGGGTTACCTTATCAATCTCAGCTTCATCGCCTTTATCTTGGTCGGTGGCAAGTGATACCTCTGAAAGGAAATCGGTTACTGTTGCACTCTCACCACTCTCTTTACGGTTATCGCAGAACTCAACTATACCATTCAATAGCTCTTGCAAGTTCTCTTGTTTGCTGATATTTTCGGGGAGTTTATCAACATATACATCGGCAAATATTCCTGTCTTACGGATTAGTTTTTCAACAAACTCCGCAGCATCCGACTCTACCACATCTTGTTGCAACTCCTGAATCAGTGTTGAGAATGTTTTTAGTTTTGATTGTGTCCCCGAATTTATTCTAACTCCATACTCAAGCGGATTACATAGTATTGTCCATAGGGTTTGAGAGTGAAGCATTGCAGCCTCTCCTATCTTTCTTACGGTTGTATCGCCAATTCCTCTTGCAGGATAGTTTATTATTCGTTTTAATGCCTCTTCGTCGCTCGGATTAAGCACCATACGAATGTATGCTATTACATCTTTTATCTCCTTGCGTTGATAAAACGATATGCCTCCGTAAATACGATATGGTATGTTTCTTTTACGAAGTGCCTCCTCAAATATTCGAGATTGTGCGTTTGTACGGTAAAGTATTGCAAAATTGTTATACGAATCGCCATGGCGTAGATGCACCTCACTTATAGAGCCTGCAACCATATATGCCTCCTCGTAATCGGAATATGATTTTACAAGTTTTACCTTCTCGCCCTTCTCATTTTCTGAAAATATATGTTTGGGTATCTGCCCTTTGTTTTTTGCTATAAGGCTGTTGGCTACATTCACTATCATTTGTGTTGAACGATAGTTCTGCTCCAATTTGAATATTCTGCATCCTGTATATTCGTTCTGCAAGTTAAGGATATTACTTATATTTGCTCCGCGGAATGAGTAGATGCTTTGTGCATCGTCTCCTACCACACACAATCTTCCGCAACGTTTTACTATCTGTTTTACTATTAGATGTTGCGCAAAGTTTATATCCTGATACTCATCAACCAGAACATATCTAAAAATCTCTCCGTAATGATCAACTACGTCGGGATGATCGCGAAAAAGTATATTCGTATATAACAATATGTCATCAAAATCCATTGCTCCCGCTCGATGACATCGTTCGCAATAGGCTCTGTAAATATCTTTTGTTGCAGGTCGCTTTGCTCTGAAATCATCCTCTACTATCTCTCGATTTGAAGCATAGGAATTGGGAGTTATAAGTGCATTTTTTGCTTTTGATATGATTGATGCTATACTGCGAGGTTTATATACCTTATCATCGAGTTTCATCTCCTTTATGATAGATGTTATCAGACTGCGAGAGTCGGAGCTATCATATATTGTAAAGTCTGAAGGAAACCCCAGGCGATTGGCATAAGGGCGAAGTATTCTCAAAAATATTGAGTGAAATGTTCCTGCCCATATTCGAGATGCCACATCTCCTCCTATCATTGTGGCAATACGAGTTTTCATCTCGTCTGCCGCCTTATTGGTAAAAGTCAATGCAAGAATTGAATATGGCGAATATCCCATATTCAAAAGATATGCAATTTTATGTGTAAGCACACGTGTTTTACCCGACCCTGCTCCGGCTATTACAAGCGAAACTCCGTCGCAAAACTCCACAGCATTACGTTGACTTTCGTTTAAGTTATTCAAATTTAATGGTTGCATATCTTATAAATTGGCATCTTCTTGCAAAGGTAAGAAATTAGATTGAATAATAACATTGAGTGGAAGAATAGTTATTAACAATAATTCCTGAACTTTTTTAAACCCTACGATGTTATAATGACAAAAAAACGATACTATGAAATACTCTCTTCCTTCATTGCCTTTTGGAGAAGATGCTCTTGCTCCTGTTATTAGTAAAAAAACTATAGAGTATCACTATGGAAAACACACAAAAGCCTATTTTGATAATCTAAACAAGCTTATTGAGAATTCTCCTCTTAACGGCAAAACATTAGTGGAAATTATTAAAAACAGCGAAGGTGCCATATTTAACAATGCGGCACAAGCATGGAATCACATCTTCTACTTTGAACAATTCACCGAAGGAAGAGAAAGCCGACTTAAAGGTGATTTAAGGGCTGCCATTGAACGAGATTTTGGAAGCGAGATAGGGTTTAAAGAGCGATTTGTTACGGAAGGGATAAAGATATTCGGATCGGGCTGGGTATGGTTATCTGCAGATGTTGAAGGCAATTTACAAATAGACAAATGTTCTAATGCCGACAATCCAATTCTAAAAAAACGAATTCCGCTATTAACTTTTGATGTGTGGGAACACGCATACTATCTCGATTACCAAAATCTTAGAGCCGAACATCTTTCGGCACTTTGGATGATATTAAATTGGGATATTATAGAAAAAAGATACAACAATCGAACAATTTTATAAACAGGTTGTTTATAGTATAAATGACAAATAAAACCAAACAGACAAACAAACTACACTTTCAAAACTTACGCGTGAGCGTAAACAGCACTTTAATAAGCATAATGTGATGAATTTAAATTTGATGAAGGGCCATATCGCGTGAGCGACTGCCCTTTTTTTATGAGTTTACTCATAATAAACAAATAGCAACCAGACCTTGAAAATTTATTTTTAAAAGGTTTAGGTTGCTATTTGTTTATAATTGATGAAAGCAATTGAAAAGAGAAGGCAGTCGCTCACGCTGTTGGGCATTAACATCTCCCTCCCATAAATCGACGAGCGTAGGCGAGTCAATTTAAATTAAAAACAAAAAACAAAATTTATTTCATGGATATACCCTCTGTTATCCTTTTTGGTTTGAGGAACTCAAAGAGAAGGCAGTCGCTCACGCTGTTGGGCATTAACATCTCCCTCTCATAAATCGGCGAGCAACAGCGAGCCAATTTAAATTAGCTGTTAACTTTTTCATAAAATATTAAGCGTGGGCAAATCAATTAAAAAACATTTCAAACAAAACTATTCATTCCATAACCAATTCCAAAACCTTACAAATACATTAGAAGTTTCTTCGTCCTGAACTATTGGTTTGGTTATATTGAAACTCATAGATAATATAACTGTACTGCTATCTATTAATGATTCATTGTTTAACGGAGGGAATTTTATTCTTTTATTAAACTCATTATAAAACAAATGAATATTATCATCTAAATTTTTAGGAAGTACGTTTTCATTAAAAAAGATAAAAAATAGTCCCGTCTCCCCTGTTTTAAGTTTCAAATAATATGAGACTTTTCTTATCACAGATTTACCGTCTTCATTATAAAGTTTTTCTTCAGGAAAAATATCTTTTATTAATTCAACAACTTCTCCCTTAAGATTCCGAGATGTCTCACATAGCAACTTATACTCTTCAAGTGTACATTTATCATCTAACTTAAAGGCTTCTAATTTTTTATCATATTCAGGAGAGGCATTTGATAAGGTAAAATGATTCTCAGAAATATAATACGTTAAATTATTTCTGGTAATTGTATTATCATCTGCGATAAGTGTTATTGGGAAGAACATTATAAATACAAGAATTACAAATGATGACGTTTTCATAAAATATTCATTTAATATTCTCATCAAATATAATGTTTTATTTTGTTTTATTTATTATAACCCTTTATATTTCCATCCATTATTATATTTATAAGATAATGTGGTGGAATTTTATTATCAAACGGACGTTCATCATTACTTTTAGCTGGGTCTAATATCGAACCTATTGCATAATATGCTTTTAAATCTTCAAGAGTTATTTTTCCAGAATTAACTATTTTATCTATACTATCATAATATGATTTAAATAGATCTTCTGGTATTTCATATCCGTCTCTCGCCATTCCTATCTGAGCAAATGGATAACCAGATAAAACATCTTTACTATTATCTTTATCGAATGCTCTACTATTTGACTCGTGTATTATGTCTGCTATAAATTTTATTTGATAATTACACATGCGAGCAACTGCGAGCCAATTTTTTAGTTGTTTGTTTTTAGCAAACAAACTATCGTTTATAGAATATGCCCTCGCTAACTCAAAGATTTGTTAGTTTTTCTCACATGGCTTCAGTAAAAACATTCTTAAACTCACCAAAACTACAAGCTTTTTATTTGGCAAACTCCTATTTTAAATATATCTTTGTTTATTAATATTTGTTTCTATGGCTTTAATTGATGACGAAATAAAAAAGGCTTGCGATATTATGGCTAAAGGTGGAGTTATTCTCTACCCTACCGATACCATTTGGGGTATTGGTTGCGATGCCACAAATGATGAAGCTGTAAAAAAAGTGTTTGAAATTAAGCAACGTGCAGATAGCAAAGCTTTGATTGTTTTAGTGGATAATCCTGTTAAGATTGATTTCTACACTGACAATGCACCTGAAATAACAAAAGATTTGGTGGAGGTTACCAACAAACCTCTAACCATTGTTTATCCTCGCGGTAGAAATCTTTCGCCTCTACTTCTTTCAGATGACGGAAGCGTTGGTATCAGAGTCACAAATGAAGAGTTTTCAAAAAAGTTGTGCTTTAAATTCAGAAAAGCCATAGTTTCAACTTCGGCAAACATAAGCGGAGAGGTTGCTCCTGCCAATTTTAGCGAGATTGGTGACCGTATTATCAACAGCGTTGACTACGTTGTTGATTTTAGACGTAACGATTTTAGCAAACCTGCAGCATCGAGTGTAATAAAGGTTGATGACGGAGGGCTTATAAAAATTATCAGAGAATGATTAACAAGAGGTTAAAAGTAAGGTATATTGCTTGGGACTGCTTTGCTGCTTTGGCAACGTGGTTTTCATTTAACATATACAGATATGAGATTCTTCCTCTTGAGGAGATATATGGTTCGTTCTTCAACTTCGTATCTTCCCCAAAATCTCTATTGGCTCAACTTATATATCCAATAGGGATGATGCTTATCTTCTATCTTTCGGGTTACTACAACAGGGTTGTTTTCAAATCGAGAGCGGGAGAATTCTTTTCTACCTTAATTTCCACTTTCATATGGGTTATATCTATTCTATTCCTATCGTTGATGAATAAATATATATATACCCAATATAACTACAATCTTGTGTTTACGCTCTGGGCTATTTCATTTGCATGGGTGTATGTGGGAAGGTGGTTTATAACTTCGCATACTGCCAAGTCGGTTCACCAGGGAGACCTATCGTTTAACACTATTGTTTTAGGTTGTAGTAAAGGTGCAATAAATCTTATTGAGTCTATCAATAATTTAAAATACTCAGTGGGTTACAACATTGTTGGCTTTGTTAAATTAGAGGGAGAAAACAATGTTGAGAGCTGTTTGCCCACATACTATTTATCTCAATTAGATTCAGTTATTAAGGAACAGAATATCAAAAAAATTATTGTTTCGCCCGAAGGTAGCGACAGGGCTAAAACTTTTAATCTTATAAATTCTCTCTATAAGTATGATTTGCCTATTATGTTGGAGGCAAAGGAGTATGAGATTCTAACATCGAGAATAAATTTGTCGGACATCTATGGCGCTCCGTTTGTTGACGTGAGTGTTCTTTCGCTCTCTGACGCAGAGGAGAATATAAAACGTTTTCTTGACATTATTCTCTCTATCATTGCTATTGTTGTTCTTTCGCCACTAATGGCATACGTTGCCATCAGAATAAAACTAACATCGAAAGGTTCGATTATTTATAAACAAAAGCGCGTTGGGTTTAAACGCAAGGAATTTACAATGTATAAATTCCGCTCTATGGTTGAAAATGCTGAGAGCGAAACACCTATGTTATCGAGCCCTAACGATACCAGAATTACAAAATTCGGTAAATGGTTAAGAAAGTACAGAATTGACGAACTACCTCAATTTTGGAATGTTGTGAAGGGCGATATGTCTCTTGTAGGTCCCAGACCCGAAAGAAAATATTTTGTTGACAAAATTATTGAACGCGCACCGTACTATAGTTTATTGCACAGAGTTCGCCCGGGTATTACATCTTGGGGTATGGTAAATTATGGTTATGCTCGCAATATTGACGAGATGATTGCTCGTTTGAGATATGACATTATCTATTTGGAGAATATGTCGCTGTTGATTGATTTTAAAATTTTATTTTATACTGTAAAGATTGTCTTTACAGGTCGTGGAATGTAAATTTTATGAGTGGTAAATTAGAAAATCTCACATTAAAGCTTGCTGTTTGGAGAGAGAAACATATTCCCGAAAGGAATTTAATTCTCATATTGAGCCTTATTATTGGTATTGGAGCGGCGGGTGCAGCAATGCTATTGAAATATATCATCCATTTTATCAAAGATGCCTTAACTGAACATTTTTCGATAGATGGCGCAAACTACCTATTTTTGGTTTATCCGCTGATTGGTATTCTTTTATCATGGATGTTTGTTAAGTATGTTGTAAAAGACAATATTAGCCATGGTGTTACCCGAGTATTGCATGCTATTTCCCAACGCAAAAGCCGTTTAAAACCACACAATACCTATAGTTCTTTAATAGCCAGTTCCATCACCATAGGTTTTGGAGGTTCGGTTGGAGCCGAGGCTCCGATGGTTTACACAGGTGCTGCCATTGGTTCAAATATTGGTCGCATTTTCAGACTTGACGCACGACAACTTATGATTCTTGTATGCTGTGGTGCGGCTGCCGGCGTTGCCGCCATATTCAAGGCTCCAATTGCCGGTTTGCTTTTTACCATCGAGGTTTTGATGTTTGAACTTACCACCGCATCGGTTATGCCTTTGATGATTTCTGCGGCAACGGCTGCCACAGTCATCTATATTTTTGACGGACCGATGCCCGAATTTAGATTTGACCACACCGAGATTTGGAAGGCTCAACGATTCCCGATTGTTTTGTTGTTGGGTATATTCTGCGGATTTATTTCGCTTTACTTTACCCGTACAATATTGGTGATGGAGAAACTATTTGGCAAACTAAACGAAAAACCTTGGCTCAAATTTGCCATTGGTGCCGCCATATTGAGTTGTGCCATATTCTTCCTTCCCCCTTTATATGGTGAGGGATACGACTCAATAGAACAAATTATTAACGGTAATGCAGAGGCTATAACCGAGGAGAGTTTCTTTTATGACGGAAGAAACAGTTTTTGGGTTTTGACTCTTATGATTACTCTTATCATTTTATTAAAGTCGTTTGCCACAGCTGCAACAAATGGTGCAGGAGGTGTGGGCGGTACGTTTGCCCCCAGCTTGTATGTAGGTTGTATGTGCGGATTTTTGTTTGCATTTATCTTCAACCACTTTATTGATATGCCCGATCCTCTTTCCCAAAAGAATTTTGCATTAATGGGTATGACGGCTGTTATGGCTGGTGTTATGCATGCTCCGCTTATGGCTCTCTTCTTGACGGCAGAATTAACAGGGGGATATGGACTCTTCCTACCTCTGATGATTGCGTCTCTTTCATCGTACGGAACAGTGAGGATTTTCAGTAGCCACAGTATATATACTCACCGTCTTGCAAAGAGAGGTGAGCTTATCACTCACCACAAAGATAAGGCTGTGCTTACTCTTTTGAAGATGAACAGTGTTATAGAGACAGATTTGCTTACCGTCACTCCCGATATGGATTTGGGCGAAATGGTACAAACCATATCAAAATCGAACAGAAACATATTCCCTGTAGTGGATAAGGAGAACAACTTCTTAGGCATGGTAATTCTTGACGACATAAGAAACATTATGTTCCGTCCCGAGTTGTACAAACGTTTTCATGTTAGTAAATTTATGGTTACCCCACCTGCCAAAATTGAACTTGGACTACAGATGGAACAGGTTATGCGAATTTTTGACGAAACCAATGCTTGGAACTTACCCGTTGTGGAGAAGGGTAAATATGTTGGTTTTGTATCAAAATCAAAGATATTTAACTCATACCGCAGAGTTTTGGTTCACTACTCTGAAGATTAATTTTTTTTAGGAAAATGAATAGTAAAGATATTAGAATAGTTTACATGGGTACTCCCGATTTTGCTGTGGAGAGCCTAAAGAGACTTGTTGAAGGGGGATACAATGTTGTGGGTGTTGTTACTATGCCCGACAAACCTGCAGGACGTGGACAGAAAATAAAATATTCGGCTGTTAAAGAGTATGCCTTAAGTAAAGGATTGTATATTATGCAACCCGAAAAGCTTAAAGATGAGAGCTTTTTAAACGAACTAAAATCGCTTAACGCTGATTTACAAATTGTTGTTGCATTCAGAATGTTGCCTGAGAGTGTATGGAATATGCCTCCAATGGGAACTTTCAACCTACACGCATCTCTATTACCTCAATATCGTGGAGCTGCTCCCATAAATTGGGCTATTATGAACGGAGATAAAGAGAGCGGTGTCACAACATTCTTTTTGACTCACGAAATTGACACAGGTAATATTATCATGCAACGTACTGTTGCAATAGGTGATGATGATTGCGCCGGGACTCTACACGACAATCTAATGTATGTCGGAGCAGAGATGGTATGCGAAACTGTCGATGCCATTGCTGAGGGCAACATTGAGCCAAAGGAACAACCTATGGATATTGAGCTGAAGACCGCTCCAAAAATTTTCAAAAACGATTGCAAAATAGAATGGAGCGAGAGTGCCGATAAAATTCGCAATAAAATCAGAGGTCTATCACCCTACCCTGCTGCATGGGGGGCTTTGGATATGGGTAACAACGAGGAGCCTTTGGCAGTTAAAATTTTCAGTGCCGACATAGTTTCGGGCAACGGCAATGCAGGCGCTATTAAAACTGACGGAAAACGTTTCATTGAGGTTGCATGCGGAGATGGTGCTTTAAGAATAACTTCGCTTCAACTACCAGGTAAAAAACGATTGACGGTAGAGGAACTTCTTCGCGGATTCTCATTTACCGACAACTGTAAGTTTATTTGATTTGAACAAAATGATTCTATTTGAATAATCTAAAATAGATAACACCTGCCTCTTCAATATCTTTATTATTGAAGAGGTTTTTTGCATCCAATATAAGAGGTTCTTTCATCAACTCTTTTGCATCTTTTAAATCAATAGATTTAAATTCTCTACTATCAGTGAGAATTATAAGTGCATCAGAATTGAGCAAAGCACCCATTTTGTCATCATATGCAATAACCCTATCTTGAGGAAACTTCTCTTTAAATTTTAATGTGGCACATCTGTCATAAACCGCAACAGTAGCTCCATCTTGCAAAAGAGATTCGGTAATAGATAGTGCCGACGTATTCTCCACGTCATCTCCTCCCTCTTTTGCAGCCAATCCCCAAATGGCAACTCTTTTAGAATTTAGATTCCCTGAATAGTAACTTCGAAGTTTGTTATATAACAACTGCTTTTGTGCTTGATTAAACCCCTCTACTGCACTTAAAAGCGTTGCATTAACCCCCAACTCTTCAACTCCGTGAATAAGAGTTCTTATATCTTTTGGGAAGCACTCGCTACCATATCCTGCCCCTGCATATATAGGCATGTTTTCCCCGAATATTGCACGATGCACCTGACCGTATTCACTTCCCATCGCCGTACATACGTTGGCAATGGTATTCATATAGCCTATACGTGTTGCCACCAACATATTTGAGGCAAGTTTTATCAACTCTGCCTCCTCTACCGAAGTTTTGAATATGGGTGTATTTTCTTTTATTACCGGAGATAGTAACGTGAGTATGGTTTTGTAACTCTCCTCACGGTCTGCTCCTATTACTACTTTTGAAGGATTAAAGAAGCTCTCTATTGCTCGTCCTTCACGCAAGAATTCAGGGAACGATGCTACCTCAAATTTTATGCTTACGTTGCGAGCCATGAGCCTATCATCCACTATCGATTTTACTCGACGGGTAGTACCCAAGGGTATTGTACTCACAGAAATATACAATAGTGAGGAGGTTATACTCTCTCCTATCCTCGCTGCATGTTCCAATATTGGACTATTGTCCGCAAATCCTTTTGTATTATTTATAGGTGTTACCACGCCACAAATAACCACATCTGCACCGAGCAAAGCCAATTCAAGATTGGTGGTGAATTTTAGGCTTTCATTATCAACAAAATGAGCAAGGTCCTCAGACAGACCTTGCTCGTTTATTGTTACAATAGCTTTAGAAAGGGTGTTGATTGTTGAGGGATTATCATCTACACATATTATGTCATGCCCTAATTTTGCCAACGAAACTGCTGTTGACAATGCAACATACCCCGTTCCTGTTACTACTATTTTCATATTCTCTAAAATGCGTTTTCGTCACCCTTAAAGACTCCGAACGCTGTTAACAATATAATCTTTATATCAAGGAATACATTCCAATGTTCAAGGTACCAAATATCATATTCAACACGTTTTTCCATTTGTTGAAGAGTCTTGGTCTCTCCTCTATATCCGTTCACTTGCGCCCAACCTGTCAAGCCTGGTTTTATAAAGTGACGAACCATATATTTATCTATCAACTTTGAATAGTCCTCGGTATGTTTCAACATGTGCGGACGTGGACCCACCAACGACATGTCTCCTTTAAATACATTGAAGAATTGGGGAAATTCATCAAGACTTGTTTTTCGCAAAAATGCTCCAACTTTTGTTATTCTTGCATCTCCTCTTGAGGCTTGTTTGGTATCACTATCCTTATTTACACACATTGTACGGAATTTCAAACAATCAAAATCTCGTCCCATATATCCTGTTCTTTTCTGACGGAACAGAATTGGACCCGGAGATGATTTTTTAACCGCTATTGCTATAGGCAAGAACCAGAATGGAGAGAACAATATAACCATTCCTGACACAAACAGGTCGATTGAGCGCTTAATAAAACGCGACAACCATTTTTGCAATGGCTCCTCTCTGACCGACAACAGAGGTATTGCTCCTACGTTTCCAAAACTTAGAGTACGAGTCATAAATCTTCTGACCTCAGGAACGATAAAGAATCTAATTGTATTACGTTCTGAAATTTGTAGCATGCTAATTATGTTTGCATCCTCAGCACTTGGCAAAGCACAATACAATTCATCTACTTTATTTTCTATACAGAAGTGTTCCACTTCTGAGATACCTCCCTTGTATAGAGATTTTATCTTTTCATCCTTAGGCTCTTCGCTATCAAAAAATCCTAAGAAAGAGTATCCATATCCTGCATTGGATTGCATCTCTTTATACAGCATCTGTCCTGTTTGACGCGCACCCACTATTACCACTCTCTTGAAGTTATATCCTTTCTTACGATAGTAGCGTATTGCCTTATTGGCAAAAAGCCACCAACAATTCAAGAAGACAAAGAATGAAGCAAAATAGAATAGCTGCACTTTTGTTCCCAACTCAATATTAAAGAACATTGATATAGATAGGAATATCAGTACAAATACCACTAATATTCTCAGTGTTTTAGAAAGTAATAAGTCAATATATGTTATACGCTCATTATACACATCTGCAAATGCATATACAACAGGCAGATATGATAAGTTGAGCAATAAACATCCTATTCGCCAATCAAATGAAGATACTACTACTTCCGGCAAGAAGATATAGCTTAAAAAGAATGATAGATTTATGCATATAAAATCGCCTAAAACTATTATCCACTTTATTAATTGACCTTTACCCTTATTTCCCATTTTCAACTGTTTTAGAAATTCTACATGTTTTTATCAATCAACTCAATTTTGGCAACTATCAACTCCATATCCTCTTCGAGTTTTTTGATTTTTCGTTCCATCTCTTTTACAAATGAATTGCCTTGTTTTGATGAGATACTCAAGAAGCCCATATTGTTTCGAAGAGTCTGTTTTTCGAGTTTTATACGTTCGTATGTCTTTAACAACTTCTCTCTTTCGATATACAATTTGTTGCTATTGCCTCCCTTGATAGATGTTTCGTACGCCGATAGTCTCGCGCTCTTGTTTTGGATATTCAATCTACCGAATTGTTTATCAAGTTCGGTTTTAAAGGCTTTGTTTAATTTATCTTTTTCTTTAAATGGCACAAATCCTATTTTGTTCCATTCTGCAATGATTGCTCTCAATTCTGCTTCTGCCGCTGAAATCTCCAATGACTCATCAAATGCCTTGATTTTTTCCAAAATCACCTTCTTAGCTTCAAGATTTTTTGCCTCCTCATCATTTTGTTGCTTCATTGCTGCAGTTTTTTGCTCAAAGAAATAGTCGCATGCCGCAACAAATCGTTTCCAAATGGAATCAGAATATTTACGAGGTACTGCACCAACTTTTTTCCACTCTTTTTGTAAAGCAATCATTCTTTCTGTTGTCTTTTGCC
The DNA here is from genome assembly GCA_045613905.1 of Candidatus Caccoplasma sp. Taxonomy (GTDB): domain Bacteria; phylum Bacteroidota; class Bacteroidia; order Bacteroidales; family G3-4614; genus Caccoplasma_A. The sequence continues at coordinate 1,467 of JAZLBW010000034.1, read as the reverse complement.
AATCGGTACTGTCTTTTAAAGATTCTGCTTTTTCACACAATCTTTGTTTTGCCTCCAAATTGAGGGTGTAAGAATCTTTTACCTCTTTGTAATACTCCGATTTTTTAGCAAAGAAGTTATCGCATGCCTTACGGAAACGTTCAAATAGTTGAGTGTTTACCTTTCGCGAAGCAAAGCCTAATGTTTTCCACTCTGCTTGTAGCGATAGTATCTCTTTTGTCTTCTCTTCCCATGCCCCAAAACTTGTCAATGAGGCAATATCGATAGACTCTGCCTTCTCGCAAACTGCTGTTTTTGCATCTTCTGCCTCTTTTTCTTTGGCTTTGATATTCTCAAAAAATTGTTGATGGCGTTTGTTTACCTCTGTTGACGCATCTTTAAATCGTTGCCAAATAGATTCGCGTAACTCTCTATCCACAGGTCCTGCTTCACGCCACTCGTCATGCAAACGTTGTAGTGTTTTGAATGCCGCTACAACATCTTTCTCAGCAGCCAAACTCTCAGCAGCCTCACACAATGCAGTTTTTTGCTCTAAATTCTTTTTGAAATCGTAGTCGCGTAACTCTTTGTTTATTTTTAGCATATCATAAAATTGCTCAACATAGAGCTGATATGTTTTCCACATAGAAGTTACTGCAGTTGCGGGAATATCTGTGATGTTTTTAAATGATTGTTGCATTTGTTGAAACTCAGTGTAACGTTTGTTTACGTTATCAGCATCGTTTATCAAAGCCAACATATCATCCAAAACTGCTTGTTTTTGAACCAAATTGGCTTCACGTTTGGCCTCTTGTTCCGCTATAAATTTAGCTTTCTTATCTTTGAAGTTTTGTAATGCAGTTTTTAATCTCTCCTCTAATTCATCAACAGGCACAACAAAAGGTATCTTCTCCTCAGCCTCGGCTTGAGCTGCCTCATATTCTGCTCGTGCAACCTCGGTCTCTTGAATGCGCAATTTATAGTAGTGTTGTTTTAATTGATCTATTTCGCTTTTAACCTCTAACACAGAGCCTTCGGCTAATTTTTCAATTTGCTCTACCGTTTCAAGTCTTGTGGCGGGTAGCGGTATCTCATCTTTTGAAACACTCTCCTCAAATGCAGGAACATCTAATTCTTGCTCTGAAGTCTCCATACTAACATTTTCTACCTCTACGGTTTCTTTCTCCTTTAATACTGAATCTTTTAATTCTGTCATAGTTTTACAAGTTTATGGAGCAATAAGCTCCCCGTCCACAATATTTTTTTAGTTTGCTATCTTTTTAGCATTATCTCACAAAGGTATTAATTTTTTCTTTCCAAACAACAAAAAAAGATATTTTTTCTATCTGGTAGATTCAAAGACTAAGTGCAAAATTAAGATAAAAATTGAAAGAACTTATTTTTAGGTGTATCAAAATTGAGTTTCCGTCTAGGTCTTCTATTAAGTTTATATTGAATTTTTAAAATATATTCATCAGATAATTCATT
>JAZLBW010000033.1:0-22270 GCA_045613905.1 Candidatus Caccoplasma sp. | reverse complement strand
ATACAGCCATATCTCTCCGGTCTTATACTCAGGGTCTCCAACAAATCCCAAAGAACCACCTTCAAAGACAAACCCTTTTTGTGTGGTCTCTATCTTTATCAGAGCTGCATTTTTACGGGTGTTTTGGTCGAAACGACTTGTCCCTTTGATATTGGCGGTTAAATCGTGTGGTAAAATACTAAAACTCTCAACCGAGATGTTTTGAGCTTGTAACCCTAATAATATCGTGAATATTAATACTATTATTGTATATACTCGTTTCATTATCTCTTAAATGAAATTAATATTAAAAATCTCCTAAACCATACAATCCGAAATTAGGATCTTTTTCGGGCTGCCAAGTTCTAACCTTTATTGATGGTTTTTGTGTATTATTCAAATCGACCATTAGGAATAGATATCCTTGGTCTCCATAGTTTGTGCTGTAATAATCTTGTTTTATCTCTATTCCGTATAATTCACCGCCTCCTGAAGCTCTCATTACTCTGTTGTTACCAAAACAGATATTTACAAATTCATTGCTTCTGAAACATCTTTTTAAATTGTTAATATATTGATTTTTTGTTAGTCTGTTATATATTACTATTTCATTGTTGCTGAAATTATCCAACTCTACATCTCCTGCAGCTCTTTTTGTTTTGTTTCCAATAATTATGACTGCATTGTCATCGAAGATATCTGCTATGTATTCAATTCTCTTTAAAGCAAATGCGGTTTTGTAGTTTTCAAGGAAATTAATTAGAAATAGTCTTGATGTTTGTGGCCACTCCTCGTGCGACCATATATCATTAAGAGCTTCGTATCCTAATCCGAATGTGATGGATTCAATCTTTTTCTCTATATTGAATGTAAAATTTACGTCTTCTACAAATTTTCGGGTGTTATTGCTGAAAGAGAATTGCATAGGTAGGCTACGGCATATTATCCAATTGTCAGCTTGAAGATAGACTCTCTCTGTTGGCGTTAAGAGTTGTGCATTTCCGTATGCTATCAATCTTGAAAACATATTCCACCCTTCTTCAGTAAAATGTGATTTTACCAAATCGTAATTTTTACTCTTTATAGCACTCGATATTGTTGTCACAATATCATCATATGACTTTTTAGCATCAATATTTAATTGATTTACTGTGGTATATGCGTGAGATGTAGAAGTGTCGTATTGTGTTACTTTATTTACGGTTTTTGCCTGAATGTTTGTTGTGTTTGTAGGTTGGTGTGCTGCAACTGACGAAAGAGGCACTCTGTATCTTGACTCTCTGGCAAAGTACTCTTCTTCTCCTATAGTGTTCATCACAGTTTGCATTTCGTTGTCCACATGAACCTTCTCTCTGAATATATATTCACACATAACATCTATGTATGATATAGGTATTTTAGGGTTGACTTCACATGCTCCTTTCCCATTTGACGCAGAATTTATTGCGCTTGTACTCTGACCGTCAAAGTATTTGAAGTCGATGCTACTTACGGGAACGCCGTCGTAACGGAAAATTAGTTCCAATAAGCCATCTGATATGTCATTTTCTGATAGTGATACCTGTAAGTTGGAAAATATGTTTCTTATCTGTTTCGGTATCCATGTAACCAACATTACCTCTTCATTGTTATTTTTGAAAGTTATTTCTCCTGGTCGAGGCAAACTTTGTAATAGAATTAACGCCCAGTTATAGTTGCGTAATGCATTATCAATCTCTTTTCTTTTTACAGCTTCTAATGCATCTTTTACATACGATATAACTTTGTGCCTGCGCGATTCAAATACTTTGTCAATTTCTGAACGATGAATGTATCTGAAAATAGTGTATTTGCCTTCTTTCTCGTTGTAAAATTCTATTTTTTTTGCGTTATTCAGAGTCGCTCCTGAATAAGTTTTAATGACACTCTTACAAGTGACTTCAGTTTCAGGAGTCTCTCCTGTTACAACATTTTTTGATAATTGTGAAAAATCACTTTCTACCTTTACAGATATTTGAGATATTAGCTCATCAAGAGCCATGTTATCTGCTCGTTTTTGAGATGAATGATATCCCTCTCCCCAAATGTATGAGTGGTCACTTTTTATTTCATTTATACTTTGAGCTCTTAATGATGTTTGGATGTTTAACAATAAAATAATGTATGCAACTTTAACTATATATTTCATATTCCTAAAAATTCCTTTATCTGATTAATATTTTATACCATGTTTGTCTTTTTTTTGCTTAAATAGAGGTGTCAATAACAACCCTATTTTACAATATCAACTGCAAACTTAATATTTTTTTAGAAATATTTAAACATTAAAAATAAATTTATATCAAATTTTCTATTATGCATATGTATGTTAAAATCCCCAAAGCAATTAACTTTGAGGATTCTTTGTCATAAACTATATGTATAACAGCTATTTATTTCTTATTATAAGATAGATTCCTATTATTTTGCTTCACAACTTTTAAAAACAACTACCCTATTCCATGAATTATTATTTGGATATGGTTGTATAGAACTTCCATTTGCAATAAGTTTAAGGCGCGATACATCTATATTATAATTTTTTACGAGAATCTTTATGACTTTATTGGCACGCTGCTCACTCAATTTTTTATTATATTCAACTGTTCCGGTCTCTTCGTCGGCATAACCTGTTACTATTACATCGCATGTCGGATTTGCCTTCATCCATTCTGCTATGTTGTAAATATTAATCATCTCTTCATCTGTTACAACACTGCTGTTTAGTGCGAATCTTACAGTAGAGGTTAACTGCGCGTCACATGGCGACTGTTTTTCTATTATCACTTTGGGCTTCTGTGCTAATTGCTTTTTAAGTTGTGTGTTCTCTGTCTCTAAGAGTTCGTTCTTTTGTGCAAGAGTGTTATCTCGAGAGCGCATTGTGTTTATTTCAGCATTAAGAGTCTCTCTGACAAATGTCTCTCGTACAGGATTGTAAGAGCCAAATTTTTTGCCTCCGAAGTTAAATGATATTCCTCCTAATAGTGCTAATGTTGCTTCAGCGCGTTTTGACTTTATAATTCCATTGTAGTTGTCGGATAAAATATTTACTTTGCCCTCAACAAACATGTCGGCATATCTGCATAAACGAACATTGAATCTCATACCTGTAGATATTCCAAATGACAATGTCTTTCCAAAAGGATTCTTAAAAGCATAGTTACTTGCAAAACCTACATATGGAATTACAGAGATTATTCTGTAGGGATCATATCCACCTATGGTATTTGTCATATTCCACATAAAGTCTGCGGTAAGCGAAACATTTTTGTAATGTTGAATATCGGTCTCTTCGGGATACCTCAGTCTTAATGCTCCACCTGTAGCTGACAATCTTAAGCCCCAATAGGGATTGAACCATTTACCGAAGTCAACTGTCATTGAAAGAGAAAAGAGCGATTTACCTTTGTGCTCGGCAAAAAGAGTCTGTACTCCTGCTCCCATTGACATAAACCAGTTATCACGAGGTAAAGGTGAGTAGTAATAGTTCTTACCTTCGGGTATAAAATCTACAACTACTATCTCCTCCTCTATCTCAGGAGCTTGTGCATATGCTTTACCACTAAATAAAGAGAGCAATGCTCCTGCAAAAATTAAAGTTAAGTGTTTTAGTTTCATCTTTTTACCTTTTTTAGGGTTTGACAATTGTAAAACACTTCTCTTTTGTCTTTTGTTTGTTATGTTTTTTGATAATTTATACCCAAAATGTTACGTCGAAAAAATTATTTTACATTTTTTGTATTAAAGTCAATGTAAAATCGTATTTTTGTACTATATAACCAGAGAGATAATATTAAAGAGATGATGCATATTGATATAATAACTGTTCTTCCCGAATTGCTTGACAGTCCGTTAAATCACTCTATTCTTAAAAGAGCTAAAGAGAAGGGATTAGTAGAGATAAATGTACATGATTTGAGAGACTATTCTCTTGATCAAAGACATCGTAGAGTTGATGACTATCCATATGGTGGAGCGGCAGGAATGGTTATGCAGATAGAACCTATCGATAGAGCTATCTCAGCACTTAAAGAGAAACGCAATTATGATGAGGTTATATATACATCTCCTGATGGAGAGATGTTTAATCAACCTATGGCAAACTCTTTGTCAATGAATCAGAACCTTATTATTTTGTGCGGGCATTATAAGGGTATAGATTATCGAATCAGAGAACATTTGATTACTAAGGAGATTTCTATAGGCGATTACGTCTTGACAGGTGGAGAACTTGCCGCCGCGGTTATATGTGATTCTGTGGTTCGCCTTATTCCCGGAGCTATTGGAGATGAGCAATCTGCTTTATCCGACTCTTTTCAGGATAATCTTTTAGCACCTCCCGTATATACACGTCCTGCAGAATATAAGGGATGGAGAGTTCCTGACATTCTCCTATCTGGTCATCAAAGAAAAATTGAGGAGTGGCAACATGAACAGTCTGTTGAGCGAACAAAAAGATTAAGACCCGATTTGTATAAAGATTGAATATGTCAATAAAAAATATCCTTGAGACACCTCAAGGATATTTTTTATTTTATGGTTATTAAAAACTCTATTTCTCGTGAGGAAATTTTAGACCTTCACTTTTTACATATTTGATTTTTATTCCATTTTCAGTGTTTTTCAATACGAGTTCTTCTCCGTTTGAAGATATTTCAGCTTCAAGTTCGAAGGATAAGGCTTTTAAGTAGTTTTGCTCTATCTCAGCTTTGTCCTCTCCGCAGAAAACTTTTGTTGATCCTATGTTCTCTATTTTTATTTTTGATTCATTTACAGAATATTTACCCATAAATAAATTACATCCTGTATTGCCTGCAACCATAATTGTGTCGCGGAAAGTTAGGATGATGTTTTCATCTGTGTCAATAGAGAATCCGTTATTGTCGGTATATTCTGTCAATTTCCACTCGGTTGAAGAAATTACCTCTTTTGTTACTTGTTTTGACGAACAACTTGTTACTATAAATGTCAAAGCAAGAATTGCGTATACAAAATTCTTCATACTATTCTTCCTTATTTAAAATTATTAATGCTGCTATAACCCCGGGTATCCACCCTAAACCTGTTAGAATAAATACTATTAAAAATGATCCACATCCTTTATCTGCTACAGCTAAAGGTGGAAATATTATTGCCAATAAAACTCTCAATAACGACATATCTCCTCAATTCTTGTAATTAAACTTAGTACAAATATAGCTAAAATGGAATAAATCACAAATTTTATACTCAATATAAGATTAATGGGTTGCATTATTTTGCAAATAGTTTTAAATTTGCAGAATATTTATCAAAAGATTACAATTAGATGCCACAAATCTCAAATAGAGGGGAGATTATGCCACAATCCCCTATTCGAAAACTTGTTCCTCTTGCCAATGAAGCTAAAAAAAGAGGAGTTAAAGTATATCATTTGAATATTGGTCAGCCTGATATTCATACCCCTGAAGAGGGTATTAAGGCTGTTCGTAATATAGATCGCAAAATATTGGAGTATAGTCCAAGTGAGGGATATTTGTCTTTGAGAGAAAAACTTGTAGAATATTACTCTCGTTTTAATATTGAAGTCACTACTGATGACATAATTGTTACCACAGGTGGTTCGGAGGCTGTGCTATTCTCTTTTATGGCTTGTTTGGATCCGGGAGATGAAATTATTGTTCCTGAGCCGGCATATGCAAACTACATGGCTTTCGCTATATCAGCAGGAGCTGTAATTCGTACTATCCCCTCTTCTATTGAGGACGGTTTTGCTTTACCTTCATTCGACAAATTTGAGTCGTTGATTAATGAGAGAACAAAAGGTATTTTGATATGTAATCCCAATAATCCCACAGGCTACATTTATACTCCCAAAGAGATGAATCGTTTAAAGGATATTGTAAAAAAATATGACCTTTTCTTGTTCTCTGACGAGGTATATAGAGAGTTTACATATACATATGCTCCATATGTTTCAGCGCTACACCTTGAAGGTATTGACGATAATGTGGTATTGATTGACTCTGTGTCAAAACGATACAGCGAGTGTGGTATTCGTATAGGTGCGCTTGTTACAAAAAATAAAGAGTTAAGAAATAATGTAATGAAGTTCTGCCAAGCTCGTCTATCTCCTCCACTTTTGGGACAAATAGTTGCAGAGGCTTCAATTGATGCATCGCAAGAGTATCTCGATAAGACATATAATGAGTATATTGAGCGTAGAAACTTTTTGATTGATGCAATAAATCGCATACCTGGATGTTATACTCCTATGCCAATGGGAGCATTCTATACCATGGCAAAACTTCCGGTTGATGATGCTGACAAATTTTGCGCTTGGTGTTTGAGTGATTTTGAATACAAAGGACAAACCGTATATATGGCTCCCGGGTCGGGATTTTATACATCTCCAGGTTTGGGAAAAGACCAAGTTCGTATTGCATATGCACTAAATAAAGAGGAGTTGGCAAAAGCTGTTGAGGTATTGGCAAAAGCATTAGAAGCATATCCAGGAAGAACACTATGATACTCGAAAAGTACATAGCAAAGAAAATAAATTCCGAAGGAAATCAAAAAAAGAGTTCTCCTGCAGTAAAGATAGCTACAATTGGGGTTGCCCTTGGTGTGGCAACCATGATTTTGGCTTTAGCCATAGTTGTAGGATTTAAAAAACGAGTGGCTGAAAAGGCTATTGGGTTTGCGTCTCATGTGCGAATAACAGGGATAACCGACCAATTATATACTAACTCTCTTCCTATTGCTGTTGATGATTCAATATGCAATTTGTTACAGCTCTCTCCCAAAGTAGAGTCTATAGCAAAGTGTGCAGAACAATCGGTTGTTCTTAAAACAGATAGTGAATTTTCAGGTGTAATACTAAAAGGAATAGATTGCTGTTACGACAGCTCTTTCTTTTCTAACTCATTGGTAAGCGGACATTTCCCTGTTCTATCTGATTCTACGACATCGAATGATATTCTTTTATCAGAAAACATAGCCTCTAAACTACAACTAAATGTTGGAGAAAATATCTTATGTTACTTTATTAACAAAGAGAAGGTAAAGGTTCGTAAGTTCAATATATCGGGTATATATAACACAAATTTTGTTGAGTATGACTCATTTTATGCTTTGTGCGATTTGAAAGTATTACAAAGCGTAAACAATTGGACGACGGATCAATATACCTCTTTGGAAATTAAATTAAAGGAGTTTGATGATACAAAACTCTTTGCTAAAGAGTTGAGATACTCAATTATTGGAGATATAGATAAGTATGGTAACTCGTACTTTGTTGAGTCAGCGTTGGATATGAATCCGCAACTTTTCAACTGGCTCGATTTGTTGGATATGAATGTATGGGTTATAATTGTGCTTATGTCTCTTGTAGCCGGGTTTACAATTATATCGGGTATTCTTATAATTATTCTTGAGAAAACCTCTACAATAGGAACCCTAAAGGCATTAGGTGCAACAGACAAGTTTATTCGCAGAACATTTATCCATTTGGCCTCATATCTAATTCTTAAAGGATTGTTATTCGGAAACTTAATTGGACTCTCTTTGTGTGCTATTCAGTATTTTTGGGGGGTATTAAAACTCGATGCTTCAACTTATTACATATCAGAGGTTCCAATTGAACTTAATTGGTGGCTGTTTCTGTTACTCAATTTAGGAGCATTAATAGTGCTACTATTAATGGTTACAATTCCCACACATATTATATCAAAAATAAAGCCTGCAGAGACAATCAGATATGAGTAATTTATTATTATGAAGTGAACCCCAAAAGTTTTTTGTCTAACTTTTAGGGTTCACTTCATATATTGATACAGATAATAAAGCACTCTTTTTACAAAAAAGTTCCTTAGATAAAAACCTAAGGAACTTTATTTAAATGTGAATAGTCGTTGATAGTATTATTTTATAATACCATCACGTTTCATAAGAGCTTCGATACTTGGTTCGCGTCCCATGAAGTCAATGTAAAGTTTCATTGGCTCTTCTGATCCACCTTTCTCTAAGATGTTTTCGCGGAATGCATCTGCTGTTTTCTTGTCAAAGATTCCATTTTGTTTGAATAGAGCAAATGCATCTGCATCCAATACCTCTGCCCATTTATATCCGTAATATCCTGCAGCATATCCTCCGTCAAATATGTGTCCGAAGTGCGTACTCATGTTTGTGCTGTCAGGTACAGGAAGCAATGTTGCTTTCGCCATTGATGCAACCTCTTGTTTTAGCATATCTGTTGGGATTTCTCCTTGTATTGTATGCCATCCCATGTCTAAATATCCCAATGATAGTTGGCGCAAACATGCATATGCTGCATTGTATTGAGATGTTGCTTCAACTTTTTCAATCAATTCTGCTGGTATTTTCTCTCCGGTTTCGTAGTGCTCTGCAAAAGTATCCAAGAACTCTTTTTCGCTTAACCAATTCTCCATTATTTGAGAAGGTAGCTCTACGAAATCACGATATACTGATGTTCCTGATACAGAGGCATAGGTACATTTTGTTAACATTCCATGCAATGAGTGTCCGAACTCGTGAAGGAATGTTCCAACTTCATCGAAAGTCAATAGAGCTGGTTTGTCTTTTGTGGCTTTAGTAAAGTTCATTACAAGTAAGATGTGAGGACGGCTGTCTGTTCCGTCTTTTTCAATCCATTGTTTTTTGAAGTCAGTTTTCCATGCTCCTTGTTGTTTTGTTTCGCGTGGAAAGAAGTCGGTATAAAGGATACCCATATATTTGCCTTCTGCATCTGTAACCTTGTATACCTCAACTTCCTCATTATACACTGCGATATCTGTTCTTTTTTCAAATTGCAAGCCATAAAGAGTTGTAGCCAAACCGAATACTCCTTTTTTTACGTTTTCAAGGTTGAAGTATGGTTTTAGCATTTCGTCGTTTAGATCGTAATTTTTAGTTTTATACTTATCTGAATAGTACGACCAGTCCCATGGCATTATGTCTATATCTTTACCCTCAATCTCTTTAGCAAATGCTTTTATTTTTGCCACATCGTTTTTAGCTGCAGGTGTGTATGCCTCCAAAAGGTTGTCAAGCAAGTTATATACTGCCTCAGGAGTTTTTGCCATGCGGTTGTCAAGTACATATGTTGCCCAATCTTTATATCCTAAAAGATTTGCTAACTCTTTGCGTGCAGCCACTTGTTCCAAAACGTTTTGTGTGTTGTCGAATTCGCCACCTAATGCAACAGAGTTATATGCTCTATACATCTTCTCTCTTAACTCACGATTTTGAGCATATTTCATAAATGGGAAGAATGAAGGGTATGATACATTGAATAGATATCCCTCTTTCCCTTTTGCCTCAGCGCGCATTTTAGCTGCCTCTTTTGTTCCTTCCGGTAACCCGGCAAGCTCCTCCTCTGTTGTAAGAATCATCTCAAATGCGTTGCTTGCTTTAAGTTGGTTTTGTCCGAATGTTAATGAAAGACTATCTAATTTTGATGTAAGTTTACGATATTGTTCTTTTTCTTCGCCTTTAAGGTTTGCTCCATTACGAACCATTGATTTATATGTATCTTCGAGAAGAGTCAATTGCTCACGTGTTAAATTCAACGCATCTTTGCTCTCATAAACAACTTTTATTCTCTCAAATAGTTGTTCGTTAAGAGTAAGGTTGTTTGTATGCTCTGTAAGCATAGGCATTAACTCTTGCGACAATTCCATCATTGCTTCATCACCGTCTGCCGACAATAGATTAAAGAAGATGCTTGTTACGCGATTTAGTAACAAACCTGAAGCCTCATAAGCCTCAATTGTATTTTCAAAAGTAGGAGCTTCGGGATTGTTGATTATTGCATCTACCTCTGCTTGATGTTGTTTTATTCCCTCTAATACGGCAGGTTTGTAATCTGCCAGCTCAATTTTGTCAAATGGGGCTGTCCCAAATGGCCCGTCAAACTCTGACAATAACGGATTTTGTCTGCAACTGCTCATTGTGATTGTTGTGATTAAAGCTAAAATTGTAACTAAACGTTTCATATTTTTCCTTTTTTATTGCATCTACGATGCATAATTAATTTAAGGTTATTTATTAATATTTTTATTTGTACATTTGTAATGTATTTATTTTGCGACAGACAAAGTTATAAAATTTGATTAAAGAATGAAAGAGAGATTGAAATTTTTAATAAAGGTTTATGTATTGTACATTACTTTTTTTGTAGTGCTCAAACCTATATTTATGCTTAAATATATTGATATTTATTCTCAAACGCCTATTAGTGAGTGGTTTAATATAATATATCAAGGCTTTTCAATGGATGTTGCTGTGGCATCATACATTATATCACCTATAATTATTTTTTTGATTGCAAGTATTTGGTTTAATGGGAAATGGTTTAAATACTTAAATCTGATCTATTTGGGAATTATATCTGCATTGCTATCCATAATAGTTATAACCGATTTGTTATTATATTCGTATTGGGGCTTTAGAATTGATGCAACTCCAATATTTTACTTGGCAAACCCTTCTGATGCCTTGGCGAGTGCGAAGGTATGGGAGATTATAGTTTTGCTTCTATCCACAATAGGTACATTCTTTATATTATATACTCCTTTGATATTATTTGTAAAAGGTTGTGATAAATGGTCTAAACCAACAAGACAGATTGTTTCGACTCTTTTTATGATTCTTTTGGTTGGAGTTAATTTTATTGGTATAAGAGGCGGTATAGGAACATCGACGATGAATGTTGGTAGAGCATTCTATTCAACAGAAATAAAATATAATCATGCAGCTGTAAATCCAATATTCAGTCTGCTTTACTCTTTAACTCATCAAAATGATTTTGGAGATTATGCACGCTTCATGAATGAGTATGAGGCTGATGAAATATTCAATGAATTATTTACTGAGAACGTTTATATTCCTAACGATGATGAGTGTTGGTTAAATGATAGAAAACCTAATATTTTATTGATTGTATTGGAAGGTTTCTCAAAAGGAGCATTGCAAAACAATGGTATTGAAGTTACTCCAAACTTGCTTAGACTTTCAAAAGAAGGTATTACATTCAATAATGTATATGCAAACAGTTTTAGGACAGACAGGGGTGTATTTTCTGTAGTAGATGGTTTCCCTGCATTGCCAACTACTTCGGTAATGAAATATCCGGATAAGATGGTTACATTCCCCTCTTTGATTGGAGCAATAAAGGAAAAGGGTTATAATACCTCCTTCTTGTATGGTGGTGATGCAAATTTTACTAATATGCGTTCGTTTTTTGCAACCGGAGGTACTGATGAGTTTGTAACAGATGTTGAGTTGAATGTTAATAGATTGGAATCGAAATGGGGTGCTAACGACCATATAACTTTTGAGTATCTAAAAAATGATATTCTTAATTATGATGATGATAAACCATTCTTAAAAACATTTTTGACTTTAAGCAGTCATGAGCCTTTTGAAGTGCCATTCAATAAATTCGAAAATCCATATCTTAATTCTGTTGCCTATACCGATAGCTGTTTGGGAGCATTTATTGATTCCATTAAAGTTTCAGAGTTATGGAATAAAACATTGGTTATTTTAATTCCTGACCATGGAGTAAGTTATCTGTTAGGTTATGATGATAGAGGGAAAGAAAGTCATGCGATACCCATGGTTTGGTGTGGTGGTGCTATAAAACAACCTCTTGAGATAAATGATTTTGCATCTCAATCAGATATGGCATCTACCCTGCTCTCTCAATTAGGAGTAGATTATAGTAAATTTAAATATAGTAGAAATATTGCTGATACCACATTGACTGATTTTGCTTTTTGGACTTTTCCAAATGGGTTTGCAATAGCAGATAGCGTAAATTTTGTAGTGTACGACATTGATGCAAACAATACATCTGTTTTTGAAGGAGAAGATAGTCAGATGCGCTTATTACAAGGCAAAGCAATATTGCAAAAACTATATGATAGAATTAAATAGTCTCAGAATATTTTATTGTTATTAATATGACACAACACAAATCTCAAATAAAAGAGCGACAAAGAATCAGAGTTAAAGAGCCAAGTAATTATTATGTTGTTATGCATAATGATGATATAAGTAGAGCTTTCTTTGGTGAGAGTATGTTTTCACTTGTCCCAAGTGCTTCAAAATTGGCTCTTATTTATCTTGCTGAGGTATTTGAAAAAGGTGGTGGTGCTTTTATAGATTGTCAATTTGAGACCCCTCACCTACTCACAATGGGTGGTTGCCATATTCACTATGATGAATATATGAAAATATTGCGAGAGGAATAGAATAAATTGATTGTTGAGTAATAATGGTATATCTTTGCATATTAAAGTATTCTTGAAAATTATTAATTAAAAAAGTAAATGTTATGAGTTATTTGTGGATTTTATTAGCTGTATCTTTATTGGTATCGGCAGTGGGATGGTTTTATTTTATCTATTTCTTTAGTATTGGTTATGGATTGTCAGTTTCTGCATTGGCATTAACAACAGCTTTTATATTTAGTGATGTGCTGACACTCCCCTCAGCTGTTTTATGTGGCATTTTATTTCTATATGGATTGAGATTGGCAGGTTATCTATTCCTTAGAGAGAAGAAGTCTGCTTCTTACAAAAAAATTCTGTATCAGCCCGATAATACAATTAAGAAACCATTTTTTGTAATGTTTATGATATGGGTTTCATGTGCGTTGTTGTATGTTGGTCAAGTAAGCCCTGTTTCATTCTATTTGTATAACATAGAAGGAGGCTCTACTCCAAATGAGATTGTTGCTTGGATCGGTTCGGCGGTAGCTTTATTGGGATTTTTGACAGAGACAGTTGCAGATGCTCAAAAGAATAGTGCTAAAAAAATAAACGCAAAACGATTTGTGGATAAAGGTCTATATAAGATTGTTCGCTGTCCAAACTACTTTGGAGAGATATTAATGTGGACAGGATGCTTTATTTTCTGTTTTGCAGTATGTTGTTCGGCATGGCAATGGATTATTGCTCTATTGGGTTATATAGGAATTGTATATGTTATGTTTAGTGGAGCAAGAAGAATTGAGTTGCGTCAAGAGGAGACGTACGGTAACGATCCGGAATTTAAGGCATACATTAAACGTACTCCTATTATAATTCCATTCGTACCTATTTATAGCGTAGCAAAATACGGTTGGTTGAAAGCCTAATATCGTACAGAATATATAAAAATAACCTCCAGATTCTCTCTGGAGGTTATTTGTTTATAGAGTAATACTTATTAAATTGTATCAGAGAAGTATGGTTTTGGCAATCTTCTACAATTGTACTGCGATGCCATAATCTCGCCGTATGCACCAGCCGAACGAATTGCAAATATATCTCCTCGTTCAGTTTCAGGAAGCTCTATTGCCTTACCGAAACAGTCAGAAGATTCGCATATAGGTCCTACTACATCGTACGACTCTTTTCGTGAATTAGTAGCAGATATGTTCTCTATTTTGTGATAAGCCTGATATAGAGCAGGACGTATAAGATCGGTCATGCCGGCATCGAGGATAATAAACTTTTTGTCAATACCCTCTTTTACATACAACACCTTTGATATAAGAGAACCGCATTGACACACTACCGAGCGACCCAATTCAAAATGTAAATGCTGAATAGGACGCAAAGCCAAATGTTTGCGGAATGTTTCAAAGTATTCGTGGAATGTGGGAATGGAATTCTTATCAGGGTTTTGATAATCCACACCTAATCCTCCACCAACGTTGATGTTCTCAACAATTATCATTCTACGATAAAATATCTCTTGAATCTCGTTGACTCTTATCGCCAAACTTCTGAACGAATCCATGTCGGTTATTTGAGAACCAAAATGAAAGTGTAATCCAATAAGTTTTATGTTGTTAAGTCCAGCGAGTTTATCTAATACTTTATCGATAAGGGTTATATCAATTCCGAATTTGTTTTCGCTCAAACCTGTTGTTATGTAGCTGTGTGTATGAGCATCAACATTTGGATTTATACGAAGAGCAACCGATGCACATTTGTTCATCTCTTTTGCTATTCGATTTATATTCTCCAACTCGGGAATTGATTCAACATTGAAACAACTGATACCTGCCTCTAATGCAAGGGTAATCTCCCAATCGCTTTTACCCACACCTGCAAATACAATCTTTTCAGGAGCGAAACCTGCTTTAAGAGCAGCCTCTACCTCACCACCGCTTACGCAATCAGCACCAAGCCCTGCTTCTTTTATAATACTTAAGATTGTAGGGTTTGCATTGGCTTTAACTGCATAGTGAACATGATAGTTATCATATTTACATGTCTCGGCATTAATAGTAGCCAATGTTGCTTTTAGCAAATCGGTGTTGTAGTAGTAAAAGGGAGTTTGAATATCCTTAAACTTTTCAACAGGAAAATTGCTTGTTATTTCTCTCATAAAGGATGTTTAAAATAGCTCTTTGCTTAACGAAACCAATGCACGTTTTTTGTCCTCGGCTTTAATCAACATTGAGATGTTGTAATTGCTACCTCCGTAAGATACCATACGAACAGGTATCTCTTTCATGGCATCCAATACTTTAGATTCAAAACCTACATTGTTCCACTCCAAGTCACCAACAACGCAAACAATAACCATGTCTTCGTCAACAGTAACAGTTCCGAATTTTTTAAGGTCATCAAGAATTTCTTGAAGATATTTTGTATTGTCGATAGTAACCGAAACACCAACCTCAGAAGTTGTAATCATGTCGATAGGTGTGCGATAGCTTTCGAATATCTCGAATACTTTGCGCAAGAATCCGTAAGCCAACAACATACGACCTGATTTAATTTTGATGGCAGTGATACCATCCTTTGCTGCAACTGCTTTTATAGTTCCGCTCTCAGAGTTATTGTAAATAGTAGTTCCGGGAGCATCGGGTTGCATTGTATTCAACAAACGAACAGGAATGTTGTTTATTTTTGCAGGAAGAATACATGTTGGGTGAAGAATTTTCGCACCAAAATATGCCAGCTCAGCAGCCTCTTCAAAGAATAATTCACGCACAGGTTTAGTGCCCTCAACAATGCGAGGATCGTTGTTGTGCATACCGTCAATATCTGTCCAAATTTGAATTTCATCTGCTTGAATAGCGCCACCAATCAACGATGCTGAATAGTCGCTACCACCACGTTTTAGGTTATCAATCTCACCGTAAGGGTTACGACAGATATATCCTTGAGTGATATATATTTCTGCATCTTTCTCGCTCTCAAGAAGTTTTGGAAGATGTTCTTTTATGTAAAGAGTATCTGGCTCATCATTTTTGTCGATGCGCATATAGTCCAATGCAGGAATAAGAACCGATTTAACTCCAATCTCATTCAAGTACATATTAACCAATGCAGTTGACATCAACTCGCCTTGAGCCAAAACAACCTTCTCTTCAAAAAGAGTGAATAGCGATTTTGTGAATGAACGAATCAACTCGAAGTTAAGATTTAATCTCTCTCTTGCTGCAATTTTACTCTCGTCAGTTGAGAATAGTTCGTTAATTACAGTGTCATATTTCTTTTGAAGAGAGTTGATTATTTCGTTAGCACCTTCGGGATTCTTTTTGTAAAGATAGTCCGATATCTCAACCAAAGTATTGGTAGTACCCGACATTGCAGAAAGTACAACAATCTTTTGTTCTCCGTCGCAGATAATTTTAGCGACATCTTTCATTCGTTGTGCAGAACCAACTGATGTTCCACCAAATTTAAGGACCTTCATTTTTTATTATATTATTTCGTTTTTGTTTTCAGTATTAATTTCACTTATATGTTTGTTGTAGAACTCTATCACTCTACCCGGATACGACTTCAACAGATTGTGGTTGTGAGTAGTCATGATAACCGCAGTTCCATTTGTGCATATATCGTGTAGCAGTTGAGTAATTAAGTTACCGGTTTCTGGGTCTAAGTTGCCGGTTGGCTCATCGGCAAGAATAATTTGTGGAGAGTTTAGCATTGCACGAGCAATAACCACACGTTGTTGTTCTCCACCCGAAAGTTCGTGAGGCATTTTGTAATTTTTGTTTTGCATGCCAACCATGGTTAGCACCTCCTCCACTCTCTCTGCAATTTCATTTTTGTCTTTCCAGCCGGTAGCCTTTAAAACAAACTCCAAGTTGCTTTGAACCGAACGGTCTGTTAAGAGTTGAAAATCTTGAAATACAATACCAATTTTGCGACGCAAATAAGGAATATCGCGTTTGCGGATAGATGTCATATCATAATCAAACACTTTTGCATCACCTCCTGCAACAGGCACATCGGCATAAAATGTTTTTAAAAGACTACTTTTACCACTACCCACTTTACCGATGAAATAGACAAATTCACCCTTACGCAATTCAAAATCAACATTCTGAAGCACGTTTAAGTCCTTGCGGTCGATATCTACGTTTCTATATTCAATTAATAACTCTCCCGACATAAACTATAAAATTACTCTTTATGGCGTTTTTTAAGTTCTTGAGCCAACTCCTCAATTCTGTGTCCTTTTGAAGTTAGCAAAACAATTAAGTGATAAATCAAGTCAGAAGCCTCATACAAAAAGCCCTCGTCTGTACCATTTGTAGCTTCAATAACAGTCTCAACAGCCTCCTCGCCAACTTTTTGAGCCATACGGTTAACGCCTTTTTTGAAAAGAGATGTAGTGTATGAACCTTCAGGCATTTCAGCTTTTCTCTTATCGATAAAATCTTGCAAGTATGACAAGAAGAACAAATCTGTATCGTTAACCTCGCCAAAGCAAGTATCGCTACCTGTGTGACATACGGGACCAACAGGTTTAACTTTTATAAGAAGAGTATCATTATCGCAATCGGCAGCAACAGAAACAACATTCAAGAAGTTTCCGCTTGTTTCGCCTTTAGTCCACAATCTGTTTTTGGTGCGACTATAGAAAGTAACCTTGCCTGTCTCTTCAGTTTTCGCCAAAGCTTCTTCGTTCATAAAGCCCAACATCAACACTTTACCAGTGCAATTGTCTTGTATGATAGCGGGAATCAATCCTCCCATTTTTTCAAAATCAAGTTTCATTTTTTATATAGTATTTCTTATAGTCTTACACAAATGTTATTCTCAGCAAGATAAGCCTTTAGTTCGGGTATTTTAATCTCTCCAAAGTGGAAAACACTCGCCGCAAGAGCCGCATCAACTTTGCCCAATTCAAAAGCATCTTTAAAGTCTTCCATTTTACCTGCACCACCCGAAGCAATAACAGGAATGTTTAAAGTCTCGCTCAAAGTACGAAGAGCATCGTTGGGGAAACCAATCTTCATGCCATCGTGACTCATGCTTGTAAACAAAATTTCACCGGCACCTCTGCTTTCGGCCTCTTTAGCCCAAGAGAAAAGGTCTTTGTCTGTTGGAACATGTCCACCGTTTACGTAGCAACGCCACATGTCGTTTTCAAAGTTGGCATCAATAGCAACAACACAAACTTGCGCTCCAAAATTTTTGGCAATATCGTCAATAATTTGAGGATTTTTAAGAGCCAATGAGTTTAATGAAACTTTGTCTGCACCTGCGTTTAACAAACGCTCAACATCTGATAACTCTGTGATACCTCCACCAACTGTGAAAGGAATATTTATGTTTTCAGCAACACGCTTAACAACGTCGGTAAATGTTTTGCGACCCTCGTAAGAGGCAGTAATATCCAAAAATACCAACTCGTCAGCACCTTGTTCGCTGTATTGTTTACCAAGTTCAACAGGATCACCTGCGTTTCTAAAGTTGACGAAATTTACTCCCTTAACAACCATTCCGTCTTTAACATCCAAACATGGAATAATTCTCTTTGCTAACATACTTCTTATTTGTTTGCAATTATATAATTTTCAATATCTTTAATAGTTATGCGATCCTCGTAAAATGCCTTGCCGAATATAACAGCGGGGATGTTTGCCTCGTCCAATGCCTCAATGTCAGTCATTGAAGCAACACCTCCGCTTGCGATAATGTATAAATCGGGCAAAACTTGTTGCATCTCTTTGTATAGCTCAATTGAAGGCCCTTTTAGCATGCCGTCTTTGCTGATGTCGGTGGTAATACACTTTTTAACACCAAGTTTCAAGTACTCCTCAACAAAAGGAATAAGCTCCAAATCAGAGTTCTCTAACCAACCGCTGACAGCAATCTTCTTATCTTTGGCATCAGCACCCAAAATAATTTTGTCAGCGCCGTAACGATTAATCCACGATAAGAAAGTTTCCGGCTCTTTAACCGCAATGCTGCCACCTGTAACCATCGCAGCACCACTCTCAAAAGCAATTCTTAAATCCTCATCGCTTTTTAAACCACCGCCAAAATCAATAACTAAGTTTGTTTGAGTAGCAATGCGCTCAAGAACTTTATAGTTTACAATGTGCTTGCTCTTTGCACCATCCAAATCAACAACGTGCAATCGTTTAACACCGCACCCCTCAAAAAGCTTAGCCATCTCTTCAGGTTGCGACGAATAGACAGTCTTTTGCGCATAATCGCCTTGCGACAATCTCACACATTTACCGTCAATAATATCAATGGCAGGAATTAGCTCAATCATTGTTATAAATCCAAAAATCCTTTTAAAATCATCTCCCCTATGCTGCCGCTCTTCTCAATATGGAATTGAGTAGCATAAAAGTTATCTTTCTTTAGCACAGCACTAAAGGGTTGGATATAGTCGCAACAGCCAACCGTTTCGTTACACAAAGGAACGTAATAGCTATGAACAAAATAAACAAACTCATTGTTAACGTTGCAGTTAAAAACAGAGTTGTTAATGTTTGTGATACTATTCCACCCCATGTGAGGAACTTTGTCTGCATGGCATTGAGACACAAACCTCTTAACCTCTGCATCAAAAATACCCAAACAATCAACGTTGCCCTCCTCCGAGTGGCTGCACATCAACTGCATACCAATACATATTCCCAAAACAGGTTGCTTAAGGCTTTTAATAACCTCGTCCAATCCATGCTCTTTAAGGTACTTCATTGTCGAAGCGGCCTCGCCAACGCCAGGGAATATAACCTTGTCGGCACTTCTGATAATGTCTTTATCATCTGTTATAATAGCATCAATGCCAACCCTTTTCAAAGCGCAATACACCGAAAATATATTGCCTGCATTGTACTTAATTATAACAACCTTCATTTGTGCATATCTTAGTTAAAAACAATCGTTTTGTTTTTGTAAACAAGAATCTTTCTTTCAATGTGTTTAGCAACAGCACGAGAAAGAACAATCTTCTCCAAATCCCTACCCTTGCCAATAAGGTTGTCGATAGTATCCTTGTGAGATATACGAGTAATATCTTGCTCGATGATTGGACCCGCATCTAAGTCGCTTGTAACATAGTGACTTGTAGCACCAATCAATTTAACGCCACGTTCAAACGCTGCGTGGTAAGGCTTAGCACCTACGAAAGCAGGAAGGAACGAGTGGTGAATATTGATAATCTTGTTAGGATACAAATCAATAAACTCAGGCGAAAGAATTTGCATGTAACGAGCAAGAACAATAAATGTAACACCCTTCTCATTAAGCAACGCAATCTCTTTAGCCTCTTGCTCCGCTTTATTCTCTTTGGTTATAGGAAAATAAGCATACTCAATACCAAACTGTTTGGCAACAACCTCCATGTCGGGGTGGTTGCTAATGATAATAGGAATTTCAACATCCCACTCCCCAGCTGCATAACGAGCCAAAAGGTCGTAAATACAGTGCGACATTTTTGAAACAAAAATTGCCATCTTTGGTTTTTGGTCGCTGAAATAAAGAGTAAAGTTCATATTATATTTTTGACCATACAAAGTACCAAAGAACTCCTCTATCTTATCTTGAGGGATAATGAAGTTTTCCAAATCCCACTCTAATCGCATGAAAAATATCTTGTTGCTGCGATCAACATATTGGTCAAGGTAAAGAATATTACCTCCGTTTTTCGTAATAAATTCAGTCATAACGGCAATAATACCCGGTTGGTCGGGGCAGTGCATCAACAAAATAGCACTTTTACCGCTAGTTTTTTTCTCTTGCATAACGATATATTTAATTCAATTTGCGAAGATACAAAAAAATGTGCAATAAATACTACATAAAGTAAGTATAAATTGCACAAAATTTACTTATCGTAACTAAACTATAGTTGTTAGTTGTTAGTTTTTAGTTGTTAGCAGTTGTTTGTTGAATCTGCTTATGCTCAACAATACTCAAATAAATTTTGTATTGCATTCGCTCAATCGCATATTTGTTAGTTTTTACTTGTTAGCTGTTGTTTGTAGAATTTGCTCACGCTCAACAATACTCAAATAAATTTTGTATTGCATTCGCTCAATCGCAGATTTGTTAGAGGGTGTCTTTTGTAAATAGCCTTAACTTCCTCAATAATTTTGCCTACCTTGATGATAAATTCTTCTGGGTTGAGCTTAAATTGGTGGAAAGTTCCTGGTTTTATTCCGGTAAGGATTTCTACAATAGCTTTACGAGTAAGGCCTGAACTTTCTACAAGACGCCCCAAAAGGTCATATTTCACATTGTCGCCTACTGCTTCATTTACATGGATAGTACGAACCTTTCCTGCTGTCATTGCTGTACCTGCTTGCAATGATTCTTTGTCTCGGATAGATTCAAGAGTTCCTGAGCCAACGACAATACGAATTTCAGTAACACTTAAATTCTCATCGATAGCCTTGATAGAATTTTTAATAAGCTCGTCTGTTTCAAAATCAACAGTGTAGAAGGTGCGAGTGTTAATACGTTTCCACGTTGCGAGACACAGTATATGTTGTTTCTCGCTGAAAACAAACGATTTACAGAACTTGAATTTATAACAGGTTTATAACAGGTAACGATTTAGAAACAAGCAAAGTTCCCTTATATGTCTTATTCTGCATTATTGAAAAGAACGCTTAATCTGGATGCAAAGGTAGTATTAATTTTGTGAACATTAAAATCACAATCTAAATTTTATCTTTACGAATAGGCCATTCTTTACCATTCACAGGAAACTACAAGTTCAGGTTTTAATAATTTAAGTTCTTCAAATATCTCTTTAGCTGTTAATCCCGCATAAAAAGGAACCACTTGTGGAATCATATTGATTTGGTCACAAAGAGATTGAATTTGCTCTTCTGTGGACTTCCCCTTATCAACTATAATAGTATTTGTAGTTGTTTTTCTTTCAAGATGTTCGGTTACCATTCCTACAAAATAACCTTTATCCGAAAATATTGGACCACCACTATTTCCTGGTCGTACAACGGAAGAGTATATTAAACATTTATCTCCATTATAGTTTGTTGAAATAGCATTAATTTCACCTTTTTGTACTATTAGAGGAGTTTCCCTAATTCTGGAAATAGGTGGATATCCAAAAGTAAGAATTGTGTCTAAGACTTGCCCTCCACTAAATACCACATCATTTTCAGGATTTAATAGGCAGTCCAAAATCTCAATAACAGCAATATCCTTAGAGTCTGATTTATATATATCTTTAACAGCATATCGCATCTCTTTAACCAACACCTCCTTAATTTCCACTCCATCAACAACATGCAAGCATGTTAATACATGATTTGTTGATATGAGCAAACCGCTACCAATATGGTTATCTCCTTTATCGTCACAAACAACTATAATGGCGGTAAAAGGAGAAATCCTTTCTCTGACGTAATCAAGACCTAAATATTCTGCATAAGATGTTATTTTCATCCATTCCTCTTCTGGTGAAGGTATATTAAGAGATACGTACATATCACCTAATATTGGCAATCCACCTAAAGACGAGACTTTATTAATAACCGACTTTTTAACTAGCTTTTGCAACAAATGGTTTATATGACACAAATAAGTGAATGCATCTCTACCGAAGCTATTTTTCTTTGTATTATAATCTATAAAATCTTGTACAGAAAGTCCTATTGTATTAGCTTGCTCATCAGATAAATTATGGAGTTCCTTTTTAATCTGGGCTGCATTGATTAAGCTGAAATCCTCAATAATCCGTCTTATGAGTAGTTCTAATTCTATATATGATATAGGAGCATTTGTTGCTGTTTCAAGTTCAGCCATAACATTACTCAATTAATCTATTAACAATGCTGATTTTATTAACATCTGTCAAATTATACTCGTATATTGATGCAATAATGATCTGATTATTTGCAAAATCTCTTTTTAATATTTCAACCATTGCTTCTATATTTTGCTTATCAATCTCTTTTCCACTTGGAGAATCAAGAATTATCGGGAATTTAATGTTCAAATGCTTTTCAACCTCTAACAAGCAAGCAAGTCTAAAAGCG
>JAZLBW010000032.1:0-20616 GCA_045613905.1 Candidatus Caccoplasma sp. | reverse complement strand
GTCAATAATCGGATTATCGGGAATATTCAACTTATACTCGCCTGGCAAATTCGGTTCGTTTGAAATAGGTCTTGGCATATAATAATCTTTTAATGCCGAACGCAATTGTGGGAGAACTCTATTATACACATCAAGAGGCATCTCCCCCAAATCAAACATTGGATTTTTTGGCAAATTAATAGAGTATTGCGGAGTTCCTGTTTCTACGGGATGATTTGATTTATAATTCTCTTTTATGATTCTATTTATCTTATCTTCTCTATCCATATAACCTTTTATCGATAGACCTTCTGTATCAATCATTGGCTTTGGGATATTCAACTGATAAGGTTGGAACGATCTTTGAGAACGGTGAGGTTTTATAAGTGTACCCAATCCGCTTGCAACTCCACCCGAAACCAATCCTGTTCCTGCTCCTGCCATGGCTGCAGATAGTGCATTCCTGAAAATATCATTTGCACCGGGATAGTCTTCCGGATTTTTATAGGTAAAGCTCAACATGTCTTTTGATGCGCTCGACAAACCCGATGCTACAGCTTGCTCTGCAGCCAACGTTCCCGCGTTTTTCATAATTCCCGGAACAGATTGTTTAAGCGAATTACGGAACAAATCGTTATACCTATGCATAGCTTGAGTATTGTTAAGCAAATTTCTTTGCAGTGATTTACGCAACCCTCCCATAATTGGCAGATTAAGATGTTTTAGATATTGTCCCTGCATTAAAGCGTCCGCTATCAAATCGGTTGCGGCGGCTCCTGCAACATACTTTCTGCGTTCCAAAGAAGGTACCGTTGAGTTTGTTCCTTTCTCGTATATATCAACCTCTTTGTTTGCCTCTGCCACACTTTGCGCTAATCCACCACCAAGTGCTGCAGCACCCAGTGCCGTTCCTAATACAGGATTTATCGCAGAACCCACAATGACCGGGATTGTACCCATTAGTCCTCCTGCTATATTTCCCACTGTTCCCCAACCTTGTGTTTGGGGTATATTTTCTGCATCTTCCAACACTTGTCGGTGACGAGCTGAGGCCTCTGTTCCGTTATCATACATATTTTCCAACCACTCTGCTATTTGTGCTTCATCATAACCACTCTCTCTTTTTGATATAATATCGTTCATGATATTCTTTTTAACAATTTCTTCCATTTCCAATGGTTGTTGCAATGAGAGTGCATGTGTGGGATTCATTGATGGAAAAGGTACTTGATAAGCACCGTTTTCAATCTCTTTTACCTTTGAGCGAAGTACATCGTTTGATTGACCAAGGAGATTACCTCCATAACTGTTTTGCAGAGAATTTATTGCTCCCTTTATATAATTATCTCCCGAAGCCTCCATTCCAATTGAAGAACCAATATAGTCCATATTGTTCTTAAAGTTTTTACCCCAAGCTTTAACTCCTTCGTTAAATGTAGTGGCTACATTTGGTTGACTTGCCACCTGTTGGGGAAGAGTGGGATTTAAATTCATTGGATAGCGACTCATTGGCTGAGAGTATCTCTTAACCAAATCTTCTACGTTGCTATTTACTCCAATGCCTATGTAAGGAGCATTGGTTCCCAATGAGTAATTGTTTGCTGAATTATTTATTTTATAAGGCATAATACTAATATTTTAAAAGTTCGTTAAGCGCCTCCTCATGCGAAACTCCATTCGCCAGAAGCATGTTGTAAATCTCGTTTTTTTGTTCGTCATTTAATCCCTCCTCCATAGAAATAGGATTTGGTTCGATTTGCAGTGCAGTTTCAACCGCCGGGTTGTATATATCATTCACTCTTTCGCTCTTCATCTTATCGCAAAGTTTAAGCAAACGTTTTTTAAGTTTTCTCAAAAACTCTTTTGGTTCGGAACTCTCATAAATCGATAGCACCTTTTTTATTAGTTGCGATAGTTTGCTCAATCCCTTATCTTCGTGGTTCGGCTCCTCACAAGGAGGAGAGAGCAAAGCAAAAAGCTCTTTCAACCCATTGATTGATTTGCGAGCAGGACGCGAAATTCTTTGCTGTTCGGACATAAATGTCGAATAAAAACCTTCGCCCCTCTCTATATTCTCTAATCGAGAAGTTAAATCAACGGTATTGTTTGTTTCTGTTCTCATACTCTAAAACCCTAACTTTTTAATACCTCCCATAACTACATTGGAAAAGGCGTTATCCACACCTCGGATATTGTCTCCAATGTTTGAGAGATAATTTAGATTTGTATTCTGATAAGCATTGGCATTATTGAAAAAAGAGTTGGCTCTTCGGCTGTTTATATTGGACTTTCTGTCCATATAGTTATTCAATACGCTATCTTTCCAATTTACGCCTTGTGACACGATATTTGAATATAGCGACGAGAGGGCACTGCTGAAATTCTTTTGATTAGCACCTTTCCACTCATCTGTTGCTCCCATTACGGCCGCTCTTCCTCGCATATTGTTTGTGTTTGCCTGGAGCGTATCTTTAGCCGAAGAGATTAAATTCTGCACATCGGCTCGCTGCATATAATCGGAGTAATAACTCGATTTAAAGAGATTGTCAAGGTCTGCCTCCTCCTTGTCTAAGGTCTGCAAGGCTTTCCCTTGAAAATCTTCTGCCCGTTTGTTTGCAACACGAGCCATAATTCCATTAAATATTGAACCTAAAATCATAAATAATCATTAGTTTTTTAAAATGGTTAATAATTGAATTTTTATTAATATCACATCGCACTGCAAATATCTCTCTATAATTTTGCCTTTGAGTGTTAAATTTATACGAAGGTTTTTATGGGAAAGAAAAATGTTATTAGTGCCACAGGCATAAGCAAAGAGAAAAAAGAGATTTTAGAATTGTGCTACTCTCGCCTGCGAGAGTTAATACCTGAATGTTCGAATGAGGTTACCCTTATTAAGTGCATAGAAATTTTAGAGAAAAGCGAATGTGGAAATGTTTCGCCCGAAGAGGGTCAACGAACTCTTTTGGCAATAGCCTCAACCCTTGAGCGACTGTCGGAAGTGAAATAACAGTGTCGCAGTATCTTTATATAGATATACCACAGACGGCAGCGATATATGGGTTTATTTTGCTACCGTTATGGAGAGAGAAAAGGTAGTTAAAGAGAACATTGAACGATTAGCAAAAATCAATGGGGAGTATCAACCTCACACAGGAATGGGGAGCTATGGCGAACGAAGGATAATTCATTTGCCCGACTCCCCTATCCCTCTTCAATATATCCCCATGGAGATGGATGATGTTGAACTTGTTTCGCTATTACGTCGATTTGGTTCTATTGATAAATTCATCAAAGGACATCTGAAAACCAAACCCACCGCACAAGTGGTGAATGAGGTTTGGAAACATTGGATTAAATTAAGAATCAGGTACGACTTTGAATTTTGGGCAACAATGTTTGTTCGAATAAAAAACAAGATGGGAGATGGAGATATTCCTTTCAGGCTTAATCGTCCTCAACGAAGACTTTTATCTGAGATGGAGAAGATGCGTATGGAGAACAAACCCATACGCATTATTCTGCTTAAAGCGCGTCAATGGGGTGGCTCAACTCTTGTCCAAATTTATATGGCATGGATACAGTTGGTTCATCGAAAGAGTTGGAACAGCGTTATATGCGCACATCTCAAAGACTCTGCTTTAAACATTAAGGGCATGTACACAAAACTGTTAGAGAACTACCCTCCATGGCTGTTGGACGTTGATGAGCCTATAAAATTCAAACCTTTTGAGAAGATGACTAATACCTCTGTTATATCGGCGACAATGAGTAAAATAACAATAGGCTCGGCAGAATCACCCGAATCGGTACGCGGAACGGATGCAGTTATGGCTCATCTTTCGGAGGTTGCATTTTGGCCATCATCTCCTCGAAAAACACCTGAGTCGATGGTTAGGTCGGTTTGTGGTTCGGTGGCCCTGCTCCCCTTGTCAGTAATAGTAATGGAGAGTACTGCCAACGGAACAGGAAACTATTTTCATAAAGAGTGTATGAGAGCCAAACAGGGCGAGAGTGATAAAAAGTTTGTTTTTGTTCCTTGGTATGAAATTGAAATATACTCTCAGCCCATAAGCGACTATCATGAGTTTATTGAATCGTTATCGAAATATGAGTGGGGATTATGGGAAAAAGGAGCTACTCTCGAGGCTATTTCCTGGTATAGAGAAAAAAGCAAAGAGTATTCGGAGCATGCCGATATGATGGCAGAATACCCCTCTGACGAGGTTGAGGCTTTCAACTACTCGGGCGAGAAAGTTTTTTCTCATACTGCTGTTGAGAGATTACGAAAAGAGTGTTGCACTCCAAAATTCACAGGCGATGTATATGGAAAAGAGGAGAAGGGGAAAGAGGCTCTATGTGATATAAAATTCACCGAAGAGAGTGGAGGGAAGCTTAACATATGGGAATTACCTGATAGTGAAAACAACTTTTCGAACCGATATATCACTGTGGTGGATATTGGGGGACGTAGCGACAAAGCCGACTACTCGGTAATTGCAGTTTTTGACCGCTATTGGCTCAAATACGGAGGTGTTCCTGAGGTTGTTGCTCAATGGAGAGGACACCTCGACCACGACCTTTTAGCTTGGAAGGCAGCTCAAATAGCCCAATACTACAACAAGGCACTGCTTGTTATTGAGAGCAATACTCTTGAGACTGAACATTCGGACGATGATTCAACGGAGTATATTTTAGAGACAATTTCAAGATATTATCCTAATTTGTATGCCCGACAACCATCAAATATGATTCACTCGGGTGGCATTAGATGGGGCTTTCATATGAACCGAGCAACTAAACTCATGCTTATTGCCCATCAGGTAAGGATGCTACGAGAGAATGGATATATTGAACACGACTATGATGCTTGTTACGAACACGATGTTTTTGAGAGAAAACCCAACGGCTCGTATGGAGCAATGGAGGGGCATCACGATGATATTCTTATTACTCGTTGCATTGGCACTTACGTCTGCTACACGGAGCCTCTTCCACAAGAAAAGAGAAACAATATTGTCACTAAGGTTCCAATTAACGAAGCAACAATTTAGATTTAACATTAGGAAGCTGTTTAAATTTCTAAATATTTTCAAGCACAAAAAAAGGCGACCCATTGGATCGCCTTTTTTGTGCTATTGATAAAAAATTAAGCTTTTTTCTCAACAATTCTTCTCTCTTTAATACGAGCTTTTTTACCTGTAAGGGCACGCAAGTAGTAAAGTTTAGAACGACGTACTTTACCGTATTTGTTAACAACGATGCTCTCAATAAATGGAGAGTCCATAGGGAAAATTCTCTCAACACCTACGTTGTCTGACATTTTACGAACTGTAAAACGTTTTTTGTTACCACATCCTGAAATACGGATAACTACTCCACGGTATTGTTGGATACGTTCTTTGTTACCCTCTTTAATACGGTAAGCAACAGTAATTGTGTCTCCGCTTTTGAATGAAGGCATCTCAATTCCTGAAGCAAATGCCTCCTCTGCAACTTTAATAAAATCCATCTTATTTTAATTTTAAATATTCGTAAACCGCAATTTAACAAGTCACATCTCCTTGCCAGAGATTGCGAAAAGCGGTGCAAAGTAACAAAAAAAATATAACATAAACAAATCTGCCACAAAGTTTTTCACCTACTATTTGAATTTACAACTATTATAGTGTATCTTCGCACTATATCTTAATTATCAATACCCATTATGAAGTTTACAAAATACATTATATCGACTTCTCTTTTGTTGCTATATATTGGCTACGCAATTGCAACAGAGAAAGTTCCTTCTTACATATCTGTTCCTGACAAAGCATACACTTGGTGCGACTCGGTTTATAACAGCATGACTCTACAGGAGCGTATAGGTCAGCTATTTGTTGCGGGCGCGTTAACCACAGAAGACGAGAGCAATAAAGCCCATATTGCAAAAATGGTTAATGAGTATAAAGTTGGAGGTTTTATTTTGAGCAAAGGTACTGCTCCTGCTCACTTTCGCTTAACCGAGTATGCTCAATCGCTTTCAAAAACTCCTCTTATGATCACCATTGACGGAGAGTGGGGTTTGGCGATGCGATTAACCGATACTCCGCGTTTTCCTAAAAACATTGTTATTGGTGCAGCAAATAACGATTCTCTCACATACGAATATGGTAAAGAGGTTGGACGAGAGTGTAAAAGAATGGGTATTCACGTGAACTTTGCTCCCGACATAGATGTAAACAGTAATCCTAAAAACCCTGTAATTGGCACTCGTTCTTACGGAGATGACCCCGATATGGTTTCGCGTTTGGGTATTGCATATTCAAAAGGGTTGTTGGATGAAGGGGTTCTGCCTGTTGGAAAACACTTTCCCGGCCATGGAGATGTGGAGAGCGACTCTCATCTCACTCTTCCTGTAAACAACAAGAGTTTGGAGGCTTTGAACAGAGAGGAGTTGTATCCTTTTAAAGAGTATATCAATGCAGGAATGCCATCGATTATGGCAGGACACCTTTATATTCCTGCATTAGACTCCATTAGCGGATTGCCCACTTCTCTTTCGGCGGTTGTTGTGGATAAATTACTTAAAAAAGAGCTTGGTTTCAACGGACTTATCTTCACTGACGCTTTGGAGATGAAGGGGGCTACTGCCGAAAACAGCGCCCTAAAGGCTCTTATGGCAGGGAATCATGTACTGTTAAAACCGCTTGATGTCGGCAAGTGCATTAAAGAGATTGAAACTGCCTACAAACAAGGCTCTTTAAAAGAGAGTGTTTTACGAAATGCGGTTAAAAAGATTCTTTTATACAAGTACATCTTTGTTGTAAAAGACAAAAAGTCGTTAACCGAAAAAGATTTGGTTAAACATATATATTCGTCAAACGCCAATAAAATTATTTATCAGATAAATTCCGAAGCGGTTACTCTTCTTAAGAACAACAACAATATTATCCCTGTCAAAAACCTCGACAAGAGGTGTATTGAGATTGGCTGCTTTGGAACAGCTTCAAGCAAAGGTTTTACAGAGCGACTTAAATCGTACGGCATTAACGAAAGTTCTGATAAAAACGATAAAATTTCAATAATTGGTGTTTACTCGGGCAAGAGAGAAGTTATCAATCAGGTTAAAGAAGCTTGCAAAGGCAAAAAATATATTTTGGCATTCTTTACTTCGCCATATAACATGAGCCTATATGCAGATGTTATAAGTGGTGCAGAAGCGGTTGTAATGGGTTACGAAGAGACAAAATCGATGGAAGAGTGTGCCGCAGAGCTCATAATGGGAGGTATTGGAGCAAAAGGGAAACTTCCCGTAAATGCTTCGCCATATAAACGAGGAGACGGACTAAAGACTGAGTGTGTAAGATTAGGTTATGCTCCTGCCGAAATGGTTGGAATGAACAGTTGTGTTTTATCATCGGTGGATTCAATTATTGACGAGGGAATAAAAAAAGGGGCATTTCCGGGATGTCAGGTTCTTTTAGCCAAGGATGGCAAAATTGTTTATGAAAAGGCTTTTGGGAAAAGAGCGGAGAGGGAGAGTAGAGAGGTAACCCTTTCTGACATTTACGACCTTGCCTCGGTAACAAAAAGCACAGCGACAATGCCTGCAATAATGTATCTGCACAGCAATGGGACTTTTGACATCAACGATTCTTTGAAAAACTACATTCCCCTACCCGACACATCTCTTATCGGTTCTATTGCCATGAACGAACTTTTATGGCACCAAAGCGGATTGCCTTCGGGAATTAACCCATACTTTTTTTTGACCGACAGCAACAGCTACATTGGAAAACTTTATCATTGGAAAAAGCATAACCAATATACCATACAGATTGACAAACAGGTTTATGCAAACAACAAGGCTCAGTTGAGAAAAGATTTGATTTCTCAAAACCACGATTCAATATTCAGCATTAAGATTAGTGAAAAATTGTGGGTTACAAATGCCATTAGCGACACTCTCTTAAACAGAATTGCACAGATGAAACCCGACTCTGTAAAAAAATATAGATACAGCGATATAAATTTCATTCTCTTGCAACATGTCGTGGAGAATTTAAGCGCATGTAAACTGGATATTCTTACAGACTCTTTGTTTTATGCTCCTTTGGGTATGACTCGCACCACTTTTTGCCCGACCAAGAAATTTGAGAAGTGGGAGGTTGTTCCCACCGAAAGAGATGACTTTTTACGAAAAGAGTTGATGTGTGGATACCCTCACGACGAAACGGCTTGTGTTTTGGGTGGGGTAAGTGGTAATGCAGGATTGTTTGGCACTGCTCACGACCTTGCCAAACTCTTACAGATGTTTTTAAACGGAGGCACATACGGAGGAGAACGTTTTCTGTCGGAGGAGAGCATAGAACTATTTACCCAAACAAAAAGCGACATCAGCCGACGCGCGTTAGGGTTTGACAAACCCGACCTTACTAATGAAGAAAAAAGCCCCTGTTGTCCCGAAGCCACAAGTGAAGTTTACGGACATACAGGTTATACAGGAACCTGCTTTTGGGTTGATAAACGAAATAACATGATGTTTATATTCCTATCGAACAGAGTTTTTCCCCATCGCTGGAACAAAGCTCTTATGACAATGAATATTCGACCTAAAATTCAGAATATTGCTTATGAAGCAATGAAGCTATACGATGGGAATTAGTGGGGGGTGCAAAAATCAGGATAATTCAGCTTCTCGGACACACAATCGTGTGTCCCTACTTTTTTTCCAAAAATGTATCCAAGTTACCTTTTGCTAAACTCACAACCGCAATATTGTTGATTATAGAAGTTTTCTATTTTCAGAAGTTCGTTGCGACGTTCATATAGTCCTCCCTTTCGCCAATTCTGCTCCCAAAACACAACACCATCAACCATAGAAGATGCACGACGACCAGCTTCTATGATTTGGTTAAAATCTTTCCACCGCGATGAGGCAAGAGTTGTGGTGAAATATTTTATTCCTCTCTCGGCTGCATACTTTGCCGTTTGCAACAGGCGCATATTAAAACAATACAAACATCGTCCTCCTCGCTCGGGCAGAGATTCCATTCCACATGTTCCACTTCGCCACAACCTGTAATCATAGTCGGCATCAACTATCTCCAAACCCAATCGGAGAGCATATGCTTCAATCTCCTGCTTGCGTTTTATATACTCCTCCTCAGGGTAGATATTGGGGTTATAAAAATATATAACAGGGGTTATGTTGTTTGCCAACATAGCCTCTATTATTGCCGATGAGCATGGCGCACAACAGGCATGCAATAGCACTTTATTTGAACCATCAGGTGTTGATATGCGTAACATTTCTTTTTTATTAATTAGGAATGAGGAATTAGAAATTAGTAATGCTTTTTTAAATTAAAAATTAGAACGAAGTGCTATACTCATTCCTAATTGTAACGTAGTTACGAAGCAATTTCTAATTTATACCTAAACTTGGTCTCCGCTTTCGTCGTATTGGTAATATAGGAAATCGTTGTATGGGAAGCGTTTAACGTGTATCTCTTTTACTTTCTGATACATCAACGTTTTTAGCTCCTCAATATTGCTCTTTTCCACAGCCGAGATAAAGATGCAGTTATCCCCCATTCGTGCCATATAGGTTGCCTTAAGTTCGTCGAGCGAGATATTTTCGCGTGTGCGAGGCGATAGGTCATCTTCATCTTTTTGAACGTACGTAAAGGCATCTATTTTATTAAATACCAATATTACAGGTTTAGGTTCTCCGCCTTTGCAAATATCGGCAATAGTTTTATCAACAACCTCAATTTGTTCCTCAAATGCTGGGTGAGAAATATCTACCACGTGCAAAAGTATATCGGCTTCGCGTACTTCATCGAGTGTCGATTTAAACGATTCGATTAGGTTTGTGGGGAGCTTACGAATAAATCCCACTGTATCACTCATCAAGAACGGAAGATTCTCGATTATCATTTTACGAACTGTTGTATCGAGTGTCGCAAATAGTTTGTTCTCGGCAAATACATCCGATTTACACAACAAGTTCATCAAAGTCGATTTTCCTACGTTAGTATATCCCACAAGTGCCACGCGCACCATTTTTCCTCTGTTTTTACGTTGTACCGATTTTTGACGGTCAATAAGTTTCAACTCCTCTTTTAGGGCAGAGATTTTATCCAACACTATACGACGGTCGGTCTCAATCTGAGTCTCTCCGGGACCACGCATACCGATACCTCCTCGTTGACGTTCAAGGTGTGTCCACAACCTTGTCAAACGAGGCAACAGATATTGATATTGAGCCAACTCTACTTGAGTTTTTGCATGTGCTGTTTGCGCACGTTTGGCAAAAATATCCAAAATCAAAGAGGTACGGTCAAGGATTTTAACCTTCAACGCCTCCTCTATGTTTTTGAGTTGTTTGGGAGAAAGCTCATCATCGAATATTACCAATCCTATCTCGTTCTCTTCAACATATTGTCTTATCTCTTCCAATTTTCCTTTTCCGACAAAGGTAACGGGGTTGGGATAGTCTAATTTTTGTATAAAGTTTTTTACCGGAACTGCTCCCGCAGTGTCGGCAAGAAATGCTAATTCATCAAGGTACTCTTTTACCTTAGCCTCGTTTTGTTGAGGTGTTACCAAACCCACCAATACGGTTTGTTCACTCTCCTGTTCTGTAAGTATAAATTCTTTCATCCTTTTTTTAGTTGTTTGTTGTTAGTTGTTAGTTTTTAGTTATAAATTTCTAACAACTAAAAACTACCCCGCAGGGGCGGCAAAGCCGAAAACTAAAAACTATATTATATAACCGGCAAACTCATTCCGTTTAATTTTTGATACAAATCCAATGCATATACATCGGTCATTCCCGAGATATAGTCGGTTACTGCTTGAATACGAGTTGGTATATCAGCTGCACCCATATCATACTGTTGTGGCACTTTTGCCAAAAGCAATTTTGAGTATGACTTGTCGGGATGCAATACCGCGTCTATCAATTTATCAAGCAACATATTTACAATTTGGTTACCTGCCAACTCAATATCCAACACTCCCGAATAGTTATATATCTTTTCGTATGCCATCGCAGAACATGCCTCGTATGCTTTGCGTGGAGTTTCTGAAATCATATCTATCAACGGACTGGTACATTCGCCTCGCAATATCTCATCCTCATGTTTAATAAATGCTTTTGAACACTCATCCACCAACAATCCAACAATTGAAGAACGCAAATATGCTATCTGCTCGTTTTTATCCTCTATCATTGACAAAATTTCTTCGACATGAGCCATTTTATCTTCCCCGAAGAATGCCAACAGATACTGTTTTGTTTGGTTTGTTGTAAGAATTTTGAGTTTATGAGAGTCCTCTATATCCATTATCTGATAACATATGTCATCGGCGGCCTCTACCAAATAGACCAATGGGTGACGACAATATTTTGTATGTTTACCATCGCCTTTATTTAATATTCCCAACTCGGTTGCAACCTTTTTGTAATGCTCCTCCTCGCTTACAAAAAATCCGAACTTGCCTTTTGTCCCGGCAAGAGTCGATTCATAAGGGTATTTTACTATTGATGCAAGTGTCGAGTAGGTCAACGCATAACCTCCTTTTCTACGCCCTTTGAAATGGTGAGTCAATAGACGGAAGGCATTTGCATTACCCTCGAAATGCGAAAGGTCGCACCATAGACGGTCGCCCAATATTCCTCGCAACGACAACCCTTTTCCTTCCGAGAAGTACGAACCTATTGCCATCTCGCCCGAGTGACCGAATGGGGGATTTCCCATGTCGTGCGCTAAACACGCAGTTGCAACAATATCGGGTATTCCCGGTAATTTACGCAACAACTCTACGTCGGTGGTATTCTCCTCAATGTGCGAGGCAATATTGCTTCCTAACGAACGACCAACACTCGACACCTCCAAGCTATGTGTCAATCGGTTGTGAACAAAGACACTTCCCGGAAGAGGAAACACCTGAGTTTTATTCTGCAACCTACGGAATGGCGCCGAAAATATCAATCGGTCATAGTCGCGTTGAAAGCGCGTGCGGTTATGATGTTTATCGTCATCGTAATCTTCGAGTCCGAATCTTTTAGAGGACAACAATCGTCCCCAATCCATTTTCTCTGTATCTTTCATCTATAATCTCTAATTCTTTTGCGAAGATACAATAAAAAATAGGTATCTTAGCAAACAATTTTTATAATTATAAAACATTTTATGTTCAACCGCAATATGACGGAAGTTGTTATGAAGTTACTAAACAGATACAAGTTGAGTATGTTTGCCATTGCGCTACTTCTATACCTGTCATTTGCCAACGCAAGTACGTTCGACAATTCTGTGATATTGATGTTTAAACATGCCGATAAAGTGATACACTTTCTTATGTACTTTGGCGTGGCATCGGCTCTGTATGCCGACTTTTGCTGGTTACCACGTAAATGGGCAAACGCTATATCGGTTTCGGCGACCACTCTTTTGGCTGTTTTCACCGAGTTGGGGCAAATCTATTTTACAGATACAAGAAGTGGAGATATTTTCGATTTTTTATGTAATATTGCAGGAGGATTGTCAGCAATGATTACTGCTCCTTATGTAGCAAAAACATATTTTAAATTCATCAACTATGTTCGAAAACTTTTTTAATGAAGATATGATGCTTATTATTGCCGGATTGCTTATTCCAATAATAGGTTGCATTATCGGCTCTGCCAGTGTATTTTTACTAAAAAGTGACAACAATGCTCCATCGCAAAAATTTATGCTTGGCTTTGCTGCAGGCGTTATGCTCGCCGCAATTATATGGTCACTTATGCAACCTGCCATGGAGCTGGCAGAGGAGAAAGATGCCATTCCTTGGCTCTCTCCCACAATAGGGTTTCTGTTAGGTATGGGATTTCTGCTTTTAATAGACAGCATAACCCCTCACCTTCACCAATCGTCCGACTCTGTTGAGGGTTTACCATCGAAACTAAAGAAAAGCACCATGCTTATTCTTGCCATTACAATTCACCACATACCCGAAGGTATGGCCATTGGCGTTGTTTTGTCGGGTGCTATTGATGGTGGCGACATGATTACGGGAGCAACTGCCATTGCTCTATCGGTGGGTATGGCTCTGCAAAACATTCCCGAAGGTGCTGTTGTTTCTGCGCCATTAAACAATATGGGTGTAAGCAAATTCAAATCGTTTTTATGGGGCTCGGCAACGGGATTGGTACAACCAATATCGGCAATTATTACCATGTTGCTTATTGACGGCACCATGGATATTTTCCCTGCCATTCTTGCATTTGCAGGAGGTGCCATGCTTTATGTTATCATTGAGGAGATTATCCCCGAAGGTCAATCGGGCAAACACTCAAACGTTGCCACCATTGGAGCAGCCATCGGCTTTGCCCTTATGATGATACTTGATGGGACATTATAAGAGTTGTTAGTTGTTAGATAGTTCTATTGGGTAATAAATCCATTATGAGCGACAAAGAGGAAAAACAATACGATATAAAACTTTATGAATATTTGGGTGATGAGGGAGACCCTTTTGGCTATAAGATGTTAGGCTATTGCTACCAAAATGGTTTAGGGGCAGAAAAGAACCTTGATGAAGCCAAGAAATGGTATAAACCAAGGATGATAAAGGCATAAAAACCAATAAGACAAATTATCCAATTATCCAACTAAAGCGAACCCCAAAGTTTGAGACTTTGGGGTTTCTATCTTTATTAACTATTTTCTACTCATCAAGAAATCTTTGAGTGCTGCGAAATCGGGTTTCATCATTACACTCTCTTTTGTTCCTCGCATAAAGTGTTGTAGTTTTTCGGGTATTGCAACCTCTTCGCCTATTACCTCCTCTACTGTGTTAAGGAATTTTGCAGGGTGGGCTGTTTCCAAGAAAAATCCCACTTCGTCTTCGGCAAGCATTTCACGCAATGCGCGGTATCCGCATGCTCCATGAGGGTCTAACAAGTAGCCTGTGCGAGTGTATGTCTCTTTTACTGTCTCGCGAATCTCCTCATCGTTATATGATACTCCGCTTATCTCTGCAGAGATTGCCGAGTGTGAGTTTTCGTACAATGCCAAGATGCGTGCAAAGTTACTTGGATCGCCTACATCCATTGCATTTGCTATTGTTGCCACAGATGGACGTGGATTGTATTTACCTGTATTCAAGTACTCCAAGAATACATCGTTGCGGTTGTTGGCTGCAATGAAGCGAGAGATTGGCAATCCCATTCTCTTACCAAACAATCCTGCTGTTATATTACCGAAGTTACCACTTGGCACGCAACATACCACTTTATCTGCCTTGCCTGCTTTTTTAAGTTGTGCATAGGCATAGAAGTAGTAGAATGCTTGAGGTAAGAATCGCGCTACGTTTATTGAGTTTGCTGAGGTTAGTTTCATTGCCTCGTTCAACTCTTTATCCATAAATGCTGTTTTTACAAGTGCTTGACAGTCATCAAATGTTCCCTCAACCTCAATTGCTGTTATGTTTTGCCCAAGGGTTGTGAATTGTTTCTCTTGTATCTCGGTTACTTTTGCGTGTGGGTAAAGCACATACACTTTTATTCCCGGCACGCCTAAAAACCCGTTTGCAACGGCACTACCTGTGTCGCCCGACGTTGCCACCAATACGTTTACCTCACGTCCCTCGGCCTCTTGCGAGATGAAGTGTCCCAATAAGCGAGCCATAAAGCGGGCACCAACATCTTTAAATGCAAGTGTCGGCCCATGAAACAATTCCAATGAGTAGATGTTGTCATCTACTTTAACTGTTGGGGCATCAAATGCCAAAGTGTCATATACTATTTTTTTGAGGGTCTCGCTCTCGATGTCTTCTCCAAAGAATGCTTTTGCTACTTCAAAGGCAATCTCTTGGAAGCTCATATCTTGTATATTGTCAAAAAACTCTTGTGGTAGAGCCTTGATTTTTTCGGGCATAAACAAACCTTTATCCGATGCCAAGCCTTTTACCACCGCTTCGGCAAGTGTTGCATCGGGAGCTTGTCCGTTTGTACTGTAATATATCATTGTTGTAGTCTATTTAAATATCTCTTTTATAAATTGTTCTCCTGTAAGCGTAGTGTAACTGCCTTGCTTTACACTGAACTCGTTATACTCGGTAACTTCATCTGCCTCAACACCGGGAGTGTATATTGCAAATGGTACTGCATCGCGAGTGTGTGTGCGTAAGCGACATGGGGTTGGATGGTCAGGGAGCAGAGCTATTGTCAAATCATCACCCAAAGTTGGCATAGCCTCCAATATGGGTGCTATTATTCGACTATCGAGATACTCTATTGTTCGCTTCTTGAGTTCGTAATCTCCCTCATGTCCTGCTTCGTCGCTTGCCTCTACGTGCAAAAACAAAAAGTCATTTTCGCGCAATGCAGCTATTGCGGCTTCGGCTTTTCCTTCGTAGTTGGTATTGTATAGACCTGTTGCTCCATCAACCTCTATTGAAGTGAGTCCTGCATACACGCCAATACCCTTTATCAAATCCACGGCAGATATTACCGCTCCGCTTTTTATTCCGTATTGCTCCTGAAAAGTTTTCATTGCCGGACGGTATCCCGGAGACCATGGCCAAAGGCTGTTTGCAGGGTCTTTTCCCTCGCTTACGCGTTTTATGTTTACGGGATGCAAAGGCAGTAACTCTTGCGATTTAAGTATAAGGGAGTTTATCTTGTCGGCTGTTGCTTGCGCCTCCTCAACTTGTGCTTTAACCATAACATCCGCGTAAGGCGTTCCCGGTACATCGTGAGGGGGAGTACATATAACCCGTTTGTCTCCACCCTTTATTTTCAAAAGGTGACGGTATGATATTCCGGGGAATAGATTTACATCTTCTCCTCCCAATTGCTCTTGCATATAGTTAATCAACTCGGTAGCCTCCTCGTTTGAGATGTGCCCTGCCGAGTGATTTTTTATTTTTCCGTTCTCGACGCAAATAAGGTTACAACGCATTGCCACCTCATTATCGTCTATTTTAATACCCATACTTGCCGCCTCTAACGAACCTCGTCCTTCAAAGACTTTGTCGAGGTCGTAACCAAGTATTGCAAGGTTAGCCACTTCGCTACCCGGCGCATACCCTTCGGGTACACTCTTCAACAGGCCGCATCGTCCGTTTCGGGCAATCCAGTCCATTGATGGTGTATGAGCTGCCTGAAGCGGAGTTTTTCCACCCAATTCACTGATTGGCTCATCAGCCATTCCATCGCCAAGTATTATTATGTGTTTCATTTTCGTTCTAAGTTGTACGGTGCTTACGCACCTTAGTTGTTTGTTGTTAGTTGTTAGATATTATTTACTAAAAACTACCCGCAGGGCGGCGAAGCCGAAAACTAAAAACTAACAACTATAATAGCAAACCCAAGACCTACAAGTTAGGTAGTAGATAAGCCATTATCACAATCGGTCTCTAACGAATGTTTGCAATACTTATTATATCAGCAAATACTCCTGCCGCTGTTACCGATGCTCCCGCTCCGTAACCTTTTATTATCATCGGGTACTCTTTGTAGCGTTCGGTTGTTATAAGTATTATATTGTTACTACCCTCTAATTGATAGAATGGGTGACGTTGATCCACTGCTCGCAAACCTATGTGCATTTTTCCATTGTCGAGGGTTGCAATGAAACGCAAACGACGACCTTGTGCTGCCACCTCTCTGCGACGTGACTCGAATTTTGCATCAAGTTTTGGTATATCACGCCAGAAATCTTCAAGTGTTCCCTCAAACATCTCATCGGGTATGAACAACTCTTTTTCGACATCGGCTTGCTCAACGGCATATCCCGATTCGCGAGCAAGAATCACCAATTTACGCAACACATCTTGTCCGTTTAGGTCTAAACGTGGGTCGGGCTCGCTATAGCCTGCCTCTTTTGCCATTTTTATGGCCTTGCTCAATGGCACATCTTCGCTCAATGTGCTGAATATATAGTTAAGTGTTCCTGAAACTACCGCCTCGATTCGCAATATTTTGTCTCCACTGTTCATCAATCCGTTAATGGTTGAGATGATGGGGAGTCCTGCTCCCACGTTTGTTTCGAACAGATATTTTACATCGCGACGACGCGCTGTCTCTTTCAACGCTGCATAGTTTGCATATGGTGATGCTGCTGATATTTTGTTGGCGGCAACCACAGATACGTTGTGACTCAATAGGTCTTGGTATATTCCTGCAATCTCCTCACTTGCTGTGCAATCGACAAAGACTGAGTTGAAGATGTTCATCTCAATAATCTCATCGCGTATTGTCTTGGCAGATGCCACAAGTGTCGATTTCTCCAACTCCTCGGCATATGTCTCTAACGATAATCCATCACGAGAGAAGATACATTTGCGAGAGTTAGCTATTCCGCAGATGTTCAATTTCAACGATTTGTCTTTTAACAATTTTGGTTGTTGCAAACGAATTTGTTCCAAAAGGTCGCGACCCACTGTTCCGATACCTGTTACAAAAAGGTTTAACTCTTGTGCATCAGACAAGAAGAATGAGTCGTGAATTACATTCAAAGCCTTACGAAGGCTGTTATGCTCGATTACAAACGAGATGTTTGTCTCTGATGCTCCTTGTGCACACGCAATGACGCTGATACCGTTACGTCCAAGAATATTGAACAACTTACCTGCAATACCCGGAGTATGTTTCATATTCTCGCCAACGATTGCCACAGTTGCAAGGTCACGTTCAGCCTCTGCTTCGCTAATCTCTCCCATTGCAATCTCTTGCGCAAACTCTTTGTTTAGTACCGAAAGTGCCAAATCGGCATCGGCATTTTTCACAGCGAAAGTGGTATTGTTCTCTGACGATGCCTGAGATACCATAAATACGCTGATACCCGATTTTGCAAGGGCGTTGAATATGCGTGAGTTGATACCAATTATACCAACCATACCCAAACCTGACACTGTTATCAAACAAGTATCGTTGATTGACGATATTCCTTTAATTGGTTTTGACTCTCCATCGGGTATCTTCTCTGTGATAAGAGTTCCGGGAGCTTCGGGATTAAAGGTGTTTTTAATTACTATGGGTATATTTTTGTGATATACCGGATATATTGTGGGTGGGTATATAACTTTTGCACCAAAGTTACATAACTCCATTGCCTCAACAAACGACAAGTGTTTAATTACATACGATGTTTTGATTGTGCGAGGGTCGGCTGTCATAAAGCCGTCAACATCGGTCCATATCTCAAGCATCTCTGCATCCAACTCCGAA
This sequence comes from Candidatus Caccoplasma sp., assembly GCA_045613905.1. Taxonomy (GTDB): domain Bacteria; phylum Bacteroidota; class Bacteroidia; order Bacteroidales; family G3-4614; genus Caccoplasma_A. The sequence continues at coordinate 2,423 of JAZLBW010000032.1, read as the reverse complement.
GCCAATATTGCAGCTGTATAGTCAGAACCTCCACGTCCAAGGTTGGTTACATCGTTTGTGTTTTTATCTGACGATATAAAACCTGGCACAAGCGATACTTTAGGAAAACGTGAGAACTTCTCCTTTATCAGTTTGCTTGTAATTTCAAAATCAACTATATGTTTACCAAATTGAGTTATTGTTTTAATAAACTCGCGAGAGTCGAACCACTCTGCGTCGTCAATTATGTCGCTTATTATTCGAGATGATAATCTCTCGCCATAACTCAATATCGTATTTAGGGTCTTTTCTGAAAGGTCTTTTATCAACGATACTCCACGCATGATGTTGCCAAGCTCATCGAGCATAGCAGCAACATCAGCCTTAACAGTCTCCTGTTTTTCGGGAGCAACCGCCCCTGCTATTTGGTCGAAGTGTCGTGCTGTAATGAGGTCAAGGATTTGCGTGTAATCAAGATTTCCCGTTGATGCCGTCTTTGCACATTCGATAAGTTTATCTGTTATACCTCCCAATGCCGACACAACAACGATGCTCTCATCTTGGCGAGCCTCAACAATCTTCTTTACACACTTTATGCTCTCTACCGAGCCTACCGATGTTCCTCCAAATTTTAATACTCTCATATCTTATATTGTTTGCGCCCCGTGGCGATATATTTTAAACTACAAATATACAAATAAAAGGAAATTATCTGCTAATATATTATAAATAATAAGCATTTTTAAGATATAATTTGTAACAAAAGTAGTATAAAGCAAGAAAAAAGGAGATACGCTTGATTAAGCATATCTCCTTATCTGTTATCTTAACGATACTCTTATTAGAAAATCATTTGTTGAAGAACAAACCAACCTGCTCCTGCAAGGTATCCTGCCAATGCAAGAAGAGAGATTTTTTTAAGATACCAACCGAAGTTGATTTTCTCCAATCCCATTACAACAACTCCGGCTGCAGAACCGATAATCAACATACTGCCTCCTACTCCTGCACAGTATGCAATGAATTGCCAGAATATTCCGTCTTGCACGCAGTATTGCAAGAACCCTGTTGCTCCCGCCTCTGCTATTGGATACATTCCCATTGCCGCAGCAACAAGAGGTACGTTATCAACGATTGATGACAATGCTCCCAAAACAAGGTTGATTACATATACGTTACCTACATTTTCAGTTAGGTAGTTTGCTACGTTTTTCAATATTCCAACCTCTTGCAATACACCTACTGCCAACAAAATTCCTAAGAAGAATAGGATTGTTGCCATATCGATGCGTTGCAATACGCTTGGCACGCGATGTTCTTGCGATTTGTCCAAACATTTGCGGTTGTACATCAACTCCAAGAATATCCACAAAATGCTCAATGTAAGCAATACGCCCATAAATGGAGGAAGGTGTGTCAATGTTTTGAATACAGGTACAAGCAATAGTGCAAATACACCCAAGATAAATATTTGGTTGCGCTCACGGAATGTCACACAACTCTCTTTTTTGCAATCTGTATCTTTAGCTATTGGTGCCAACTCGCCTTTCAAGTAGAACATTGAAGCCAATGCTACTGGCACAGCCATTGATAGAAATGAAGGTATTATCAACGATTTAATAATGGGCACAGTAGTTACGTTACCTTTAACCCACAACATAATTGTTGTTACGTCGCCAATAGGAGACCATGCTCCACCACTGTTTGCCGCAATGATAACCATACTTGCATAAATCCAACGATCTTTTTGCTCAGCAATGATTTTACGCAACAACATAACCATAACAATTGAAGTTGTTAGGTTGTCCAAAACTGCCGACATGAAGAATGTTAGAATTGCTAAAATCCAAAGCAATTTAACTTTTTTGCGAGTTTTGATTTTGTCGGTAATAACTGAGAAACCTCCGTGAACATCAATTAACTCAACGATTGTCATTGCTCCCATCAAGAAGAACAAAATCTCTGCAATCTCACCCAAGTGGTGACGGATTGATCCGTGCTCACTTACAAGAGAGTGAATATCAACCTCCGGGAATACATTCCCGTTCAAAACTCCCACGGCATACATTGTCCACAACAACATACCAAGTAGCAATGCCGAAGCCGTCTTGTCAATTTTTAATGGGTGTTCCAATGCAATAGCTGCATAACCCAAAATAAAGATAACAATAATTGCTATTTCCATACTGAAAATGTGATTAATTTGTGTGATTTTATATAATTACTGAAAATTTTCTTTAATCGGCGTGCAAAGATACTGCAATATATTGAAAATAAAAAACTTTTGATAAATGTTTTTAATGGGTAGATTCAAAGACTAAGTGCAAAATTAAGATAAAAATTGAAAGAACTTATTTTTAGGTGTATCAAAATTGAGTTTCCGTCTAGGTCTTCTATTAAGTTTATATTGAATTTTTAAAATATATTCATCAGATAATTCATTG
>JAZLBW010000031.1:0-42950 GCA_045613905.1 Candidatus Caccoplasma sp. | reverse complement strand
TTTGGTAATAGCCCGCTATTCCCTGCAAGTTGCGAAATAAAATCTATTCAAAAATAGCTATAAAATAATTCCGAAATAAAATTTAAACAATTTCTGGTAGTTTCGCTTTGCTCAACCCTGTCTTTCAGACAACTTTAGTAGGGACACACAATCGTGTGTCCGACATTATTCAAATGATGTTCGGCGGTATTTTAAGTAACAGTAGTTTAATTTGCCCAATTAGCCTAATTAGACTAACAACTAACAACTAACAACTAACAACTCTGTTTAACGTACATATCATAAAACCAACCGATAACGTTGTCTCCAACCTCGTCGGCAACGCCAAGCGAGAACATAAGGTTGGCAGCTTTATTCACTATTGTAAAAATGGCATCAGACTCTTCTGCTGTTGCTGTGTCGGGTGTGAGAGTTCTGTTTATTAATGCTCTCAAAACTCTGTCTTCAATAGGGGTAAGTTCGATTTTGTAGTTCATATATCTGATTATTTATTAATTATCTTCTCAATAAGGTTGCCAATTTCGGCTTGAATAACTTTGCGTTTGCCCTTGAAATTATTTACCATAACCACAACAGAGTAACACTTGTTACCATCGTCGAAATAACCGGCATAGCACTGAACCCCTTGCATACTGCCTGTCTTTAGTGATAGATGTTTTGCTATGGTAGAGCCACTCATAAAGTTTTTTACGGTACCCTCAACTCCAACTTTGGGAAGTGAGGCTTTGAAACTATCGCTAAAAGCAGCCGAGCATAGAATTTTTGACAAACAATTTGGCGAAATCCTGTTTTTGGGCGAAAGACCGCTTCCGTCAAAAAGGATGCAGTTGCTCATGTCAACTCCTCTCTCGCTCCAATGCAATAGGGTCGCGTTAATGCCTCTTTCGGTGGTAGCACCGCCTCCTCTGACCAATCCGCACCATTTTAAAAGGGTTTCGGCATAAAGGTTGTTACTGCGGTGATTTGTCACCTTTACAATCTCCTGCAGTTGTGGAGAGTATATAACTCCCAAAGAGTTGTTGTGTTGGTTTTGCTGAGTGGTGGCATTGCTTTCGCTCCACATACCGTTTTCAATCAAATAGCTTCTAAACTCTCTTTTGAAAACCTCCGTAGGAGAGGGAATGGAACCTTTTAGAACATAGCCCGTTTTATTGCAAGGAATTCTACCATTCAAGAGTCTTGCGTTTGTAAAATCCATGCCTGTAATGTAGGCACTATCCTTTTCGTTGCCCTTAACCTCCAAGCGGTTGATGAATTCGAGTTCGGGCATCATAGGCTCGCACTTTGCAATGGTGGCTGTTTCGCCTTCGCCTCTTGTGTTAAAATAAAGAGAATATAGGTTATCTATAAAATTAAAGCCATGGCTCTCGGCTGCAAAGTAGTTGCCCAAGTCCTCGGCTAACCATGCTCCACGAGCTCCATTAAAAGGAAAGAGAGAGTCGTCGCAAACAATCTCGCCACACACCGAGTAAATTCCGTTGCGTTTAAGTATGGTTGCAATATCGCTAAACACCTTCTCTTTTGAACTGTTTATATATTTAGAACCCAATGTGGGGTCGCCACATCCCTTTAAAATGAGTTTGCCATATAGCGTGCCGTTGCTTATTTTTCCGTTATACTCAACAAGAGTCTCGAATCTCTTTTGTGCAGGAATAACCTCTAATACTGTTGCTGTTGTAACAACCTTTGTCACCGATGCAGGAACAAGTGCCATATCGCCATTCTTCTCGGCAATGACTCTGTTGCTCTTTACATCAACAACGGAGTATCCCACCAAAGCATCATCCAAAGCACTTTGGGCAAACGATGCAAAACAACAGAGGAAAATAAGCGTGTATGTGAGTAAAAACTTCATAAAAAAACAGCTTCTAAATCAGAAATAAAATTTAAAACAACTTCTTGAATTACAAAGGTAGTTATATATTTTAAAAAGTGAAACAAATAGATTACCTTCGCAAAATAAAACCAAATATTATGGAAGAGATGAGACGTCCCTATACTTTTGACCGAGTGGTCAGAATTATCATTATAGTAGCATCGTTGATTGGTACATACTACCTTTTGCATCTGCTTAAAGGTGTTCTGTTGCCATTCCTCATAGCGTGGCTTATGGCATACTTTACACACCCGTTGGTGCAATTTTTTCAGGTAAAATGCAAAATAAAGAATCGAGCAGCTTCGGTTGCCATTGCCCTTGTATCAATTCTATTGGCTATTGTTGCTGTGGGTGCTTTAGTGTTTCCGATGATAATAAACGAGGTAACGGCAGTAAAAGAGTTGATAAAGGAATATGCCTCATCAATAAACTCGCTATCGTTTATACCGGAGACCTGGCGAGGTTATGTTGCATCGGTTCTTAATTGGGAGAATATATCGCAAATTGCAACACTTGAGAATATAAAATCGGTTCTAAGCGGATTGTTCACAGGTGGAATCTCTATAATATCGGGTACAACCACATTTGTAATGACAATTTTAGGTCTGTTTGTTATTGTTCTATATCTCATATTCATTCTGTTGGATTATAAAGAGGTGCAAGAGGGATTCCGCTCTTTGATACCCGATAAGTACAAAACATCGGTATTGACCTTGGTTGACGATATTGAGGATAGCATGAACACATATTTCAGAGGTCAGGCAACCGTTGCCTTTTGTGTGGGAATACTCTTTGCAATAGGTTTCTCTATTGTAGGATTGCCACTCGCAATTCTTTTGGGCTTGTTTATAGGTTTTTTGAATATTGTACCATACCTTCAAACAATAGGATTTGTTCCTGCAATACTGCTTACAATGTTGCAAGCGGCAGAGACAGGCGAAAATTTCTGGTGGCTCTTTATGTGGGTTTTGGTGGTATTTATTGTTGTGCAGATAATACAAGATATGTTTCTGGTACCCAAAATAATGGGTAAAGCAGTAGGCTTGAACCCTGCCATAATACTTTTGTCACTATCTATTTGGGGTACACTGTTGGGCTTTGTGGGATTGATTATTGCTCTGCCTCTTACGTCGCTTTGCATATCGTACTACCGCCGTTACGTTTTAAAGAAAGAGAAATAATCGTCACCTTATCTTTATGAAAAAAAGATATAGAGTCTTGCCACTCTTGCCGATGATGTTTGCCTCATCGCTTCACGCCGAAGATGAGCGCCCCAATATAGTGCTATTTTTGGTTGATGATATGGGCTGGCAAGATACATCGTTGCCATTTCATTCTGAAAAGACAGAACTTAACAGAAGGTATAATACCCCCAATATGGAATTATTGGCAGAGATGGGAACAAAGTTTACTCAAGCTTATGCATCGAGTGTAAGTTCTCCATCGCGATGCTCTCTTTTGACAGGAGTAAATGCTTCAAGACATAAAGTAACAAATTGGACTCACCAAAAGGATACTTCTACCGATGAGCATCACTCTTCACTTAATATGCCCGAGTGGAATGTAAATGGTATTCAACCTTGTGAAGGAATAGACAACAGTTACCCTGCTACCTCATTCGTTCAAATATTGTCGCAAAACGGATACACCACAATACATTGTGGCAAAGCCCATTTTGGGGCAACCAATACACCTTCTGCCAATCCATTGAACTATGGGTTCGATATTAATATTGCAGGACACGCAGCAGGAGGTTTGGTATCATATCTTGGAACTGAGCGTTTCGGCCACGATAAAAACGGAGAGCCAATAAGCGGTTTTGCCGTGCCCGGTTTGGAAGAGTATTGGGATAAGGATATATTCATAACCGAGGCTCTGACACAAGAGGCTATTAAGGCGTTGGATGGGGTTATAGCTCAGGAGTCCCCGTTTTTTCTGTACATGTCGCATTATGCGGTGCATGTGCCACTGCAAGCCGATAACCGTTTTGTAGATAAATATCTTTCGCAGGGTCTCTCTCAGGCAGAGGCGGCATATGCCTCAATGGTTGAGGGAATGGACAAGAGTTTGGGTGATTTGATGCAATACCTGCAAGCAAAAGGTCAATTGGAAAACACCATAATTCTCTTTATGTCCGACAACGGAGGCTACTCACTTCAAGGACGTACGCCGCCATTGCACACCCAAAACTCTCCATTACGTTCGGGTAAAGGCTCTGCTTACGAAGGCGGAATCAGAGAACCAATGATTATCTATTGGAACGGTGTTACGCAACCCTCCTCAACCATTGATGATTATGTGATAATAGAAGATTTCTTCCCATCAATATTGGATATGGCACAAATAAAAAGATATAGTGCAATACAAACAATCGATGGAAGAAGTTTTGTGCCATTACTCAAAGGAAGGAATATAAACAGACCTATACGCTCACTTATCTGGAACATGCCAAACAATTGGATTGCCGGAAACAACCGAGAGCATGGAATAGGAGCAACATGCACAATTCGACGTGGAGACTACAAACTGATATATTGGTATGAGGATGGTAAAAAGGAGCTCTATAATATAAAAACAGACATAGGCGAAACAAACAACATTGCCCCCTCATTTCCCCGCCTGACAAATAGGTTAAGTAAACTTTTGGCAAAGAAACTTCGCAAAGTTGAAGCTGAACGCCCATCATACAAATTATCAGGAGATCCCTGCCCCTGGCCCGATTCTAAATAATTATCTCTTGATTTTGTTCACGCTCAACACTTTACTACAGTTAGGAATTAGTACGTCGTTCAACTAACAACTAAAAACTCTACTGTCTCTTAGACAGGTTCAACTGAACGGCAATACCGTAGCTTATATCGGTTGTTGGGTATGATGTTGAAGATATAAGCGGAGTGTTTATTTGATGGTCGTAGAATGCCTTAACTGTTAGCATACGACTTATGGCATAGTTTGCAGAGACTTTTATTGAGAATGTCTTGGCTCCCGATGTTGCTTGAGTGAAATACTCCTCAATTTTACGAATAAGAGCAGTGGATGTTCTGTACGAAATATCTGCCTGTAGTTTAAGGTCGCTGCTGAAACCTCCTGCATTGCGAGAATTTCCTTTTCCGAATCTGAGGTTTACAAAGGTATAGCCCGCACCAACTGAAAGTTCGCGAGAAGATGACTCTACAATTTGTCCCGATGATGGATTAAGAGTTGTTGTACGACTATCTTTATATGACGATCTTATAGATACGCTGTTTCTCAATGTCATATCAATACCCAATAGGGGGTTAAAGCTCTCGGTAAGTACAACCGAACCAATATCGTATGGCGATGAGGGAAGGGGAGAGCCTGTCTGCTCGTCCTTAACAAATCCGTAACCATCTCCTGCATCTGCCCAATTCAAGAACGATGTAAACGAACCTACACTATAAACACAGCTATACGCATGAGTGAATGTGAAGCTCTTGAAATGCTCTTTCATCTTTTTGAGTTTAGCCAATCCGTCATAGCTTACGCGCCAGTTAGGCAGTATGCGTTTCATGCTTGGAAATGCTGTAAGCTCAATTGTGTTGACATCCCTGCCTGTATATGCAGCCAGGAAAGCGGGAATCATAACATCCGATGATGTTTTCTTAACTCCTCCGTTTGCCGGGTTGTATGGTTTGCCGTTCAGCATCTTTTCATTTATGAACTTAGCCGAAGGATATTTAACTCCTGCATATGCACTCTCCATTCGTCCTGCAATAACGTTACGGTATGCAATGAAGTTATCGAAGTTATCCGATTGATAACCTTTGTCGGCATTCATACCTTTGAAGATTCCTTTCATACCTACGGTTGTCATTGAGAAATTTCCTCCGCGAGTAGTGGGTCTTCCGTCAAACATAAACTGAATTTGGTTGTTACTACTCTTTGAATATGTTCCTGTAAGGGTAATCTTAAATCCTTTAAATGGTTCAACAGTTGCATCAATCATCAAATCTTTCGATATCATTGAAATTGCAGGCGATACCAACGAAGAGTTGTTTGTTATTAACCAACCTTTATCTATGGCTTTGTCAATATAACTCTCTCCCGGCATACCAAATGCAAAGTCGAGTCCGGGAGACAACGAACTTGTGGCAGTGTTTTGTCCCAAAATGTCAGACACTCCGGGAGTAAACGATGGAAGAGTCATAGAACTTGTATATTTGTATTGAATGTTTACGTTGCGTAGCATCATTGCAAATCGTGCAAGATACTCACCCGTCTTATACAATTTGCTCTCCTCTTTGTTTGTTACAGGAACTGTACGGCTGATTTTTACAGTAATGTTGGCAGAATCTAAATTCTTGATTCTAATGCTGTTTTTATTTATGGTCTTGTATTTGATTGTGTATAGTTTACCCTCTTCGGTTCTTCCCACAATTCTAAGTTTTTTAGTATCCAAGTTGTGTCGCACAACAACACCGCTGTCTTTCGACAAAATAACTTTCTGCTCAAATGAGTTTTGGTTGGCACTCTTCTTTGTCGAAGATGACGAGCGAGAAGAACTTTTCTTTTTGGTTGAACTTCTGCTGCTTTTTGACGAGCTTGAGAATTTACGGTTAACCTCTTTCAAATACTTCGATTTGTTGTATAGTGTCTCAAAGTTGAATTTACCTGTAACTCCCAACTGTGCATTGTTGTTAATGGTGTTTCCGATGGCAGTGTTTTCGTCGATGAAAGCACCTCTGTCCCAAGAGTATGTTGCCGCGTATGTTCCTTGAAGGTTAACCCAATCCAAAATAGGACTCTTTGAAAGTGGAAGGTTAACCGATGCATTGAACGATTGGTTATATTTCCATGGAGTACCAAGTTTTAGAATACTCTCAGTAACAGTGTCTTTCCAAGCCTTGAATTCGTCGGGGAAGAGAGTTTTGTTAACCACGCCCGAAGGTTCATCAATGTGAGCATTTGTCATTGACGAGAACGACAAGTTTGTACAACGTAAAATGTTCCATTGAATGGCAAACTGTCTGTCCCAATAGAAGTTTTTGTTAACCGACACAGGAATTTGTGCCGAAGCATCATTCTCTATATTGCGCTCTTGTTGCTCGTTATACATACGCGAAATTGTGGTGCTGAATGTAATAGAGTTTGGAACGTAGTTTATAGCCATCTCCTTAAACGGATCGAGATGTTTCGATTTGCTTTTTATCTTAGCAAAGGGTTGCCAAGGTTTAACAAACGGAGTATAAGAGTAGTTTAAGTTAAATCTGCGGTCTCTGCTATTCTCAAATTCGGTTGTGATTGATTGGTTATCTTGCTTGTTGCTTGAATAACTCATTGTTAAGTTTGCAGGGTCCCAAGGCATGGGGTTCTTGCTCTGAATATCAAATTTGAATCCTGTGAGGCTGAAACTGCGAGTACGAGATCGGTCTAAAACAATGTTCTTAATAGAATCTTTCTCTGCCTTTGTGGCACAAGCCTCCAATGCATCATCCATTAATACGTCTTCGTCCAATGGATTGTATTTAGGCATGTTTCTCTCCTCATAATATGAGTAGTATAATGGTGCCTTAAGTTTCGCCTTTTCAGGAAGGAATCTTCCTGCATCAATCATAAACGAGAAGTTGTATTGGTAGTAGTCTTCCATTCTTCTCTCGTTCAAAGTCTGGTCAACTCCACCAAATCCTGCAGTCTCTATGTGAGTTCCTCCTGCAATTGTTGCAAGGTCCGAAACATTAAGGTTTGCATCAGCCTTAAATCCCCAACCTCCGTCTTGTTTGAATCCCGATAGACGCATCTCGTTTACCCACACTACAATATCTTTTGTTGTGGCAGAGTTGTTTCTGACACCAATAACAACTGACTCCAAGTTTGAGACAGAGGGGTTACCGACAACTGTAACTCTGTTGGTTTTCTTTTCGGGGTCGTATATAGAGTAGGGGTTACCATACGATACTCCTGCTTCACCTCTCGATTTTGCGCTGTTACGTTGTTTCTTAGCCTCGGTCAAAAGTGATAGAGGAAAGTCAATCATATTACTCTCGGGCCAAACAGCTTCTTGGTCGTTTGTGTTGTAAGTGTTGTAGTTCCCTTCAGGAGTAAGGCGAACAGGAACCTCGTATTCGTAATAGTTCGAACGGATGTCGCTACCAACCCTTACGAAAACCGAAACTTCTCCATCTTTCAAACTTGTTTTGTCATCAATCAGTTTTTCGGCATGGACAAACATTTGCAATCTCTCGTAGTTTCTCACGTCTAATCCCGATGTCTTGTATATTGCGCGAGCATTTTTAGATGGAAGGTTTGTTACCTTTAACGAAATTGATTGCTCGTTAAGCTGTGTAATTTGAGATTGGTCGGGCGAGATGATACGAGTAACTCCGGGAGGAAGAACATAGTTCACAGGTTTTTGACCTGCATTCTCCTCAATGTTTACAACCGAAACATCCAAATCTCCTTCGGCAGGCAGGATAGTACCTCCACTCTTATCGTCGTTGTGAAGTCTCAAATTATAACTGCGCCAATCTCCTCTGACAAGTTCCAAAGATGCAAGGCGAAGATGCACCTCCTTCTTGAATCCTGTCATAAACATACGGGCAAAACGGATAGTCTTGAAGTCTTGAATTGAACCTACTGTTTCGCGAGGCATATGGCTTCCGTCGCCCGTAACCTCTTTCAAAGGAATTTTAAACTGATACCACTTAACCGTTGCACTCTCTCCATTGCGAAGCGATACAGAACTCTCTTGCTCTGCAGTAATGTAGTTACGTCCCACAACCAGATCCTCGGGTGTAATCTTGATGCCGTATTGATAGTATCTCTCATACTCATCCAAGGTGTTGTCTTGGTTTATGTCCTCTACATCGGGAACACTCTTTGATGATTGATATTCCGAGTCGGAAGCTTCGTCGGGAGATATTGAGTTACCCTCTGTTCCGTTATAGTGTTTGTAACGCTCTAAAATTGAAGCCTCGGCATCGTCATAGTCGCTACCTCTGTAAAAATGGTAGTTATCTCCTGCAGGGTCGTTAAATGGTGAAAATTGGTCGTAGATATATCTCTGTTGAGTCTCTTGCGAAAGAACATTGCGAAGCTGCTCAACGTAGTTTTTGTACACTTCAAAGTTTTGCTCCTCCTCATTCGATAATCCATTCAAACCAACATCTTGTTTTGTGCGAGCTGCAGAGTTGTTGTCAAAAGCATATGTAACCGATTGTTGGCGTGAAACTTTACCCCATACGGTGTTTTCTACCATATCTCCATTGTCATCTGTCGGAAGACCATTTTCAAACGACTTCTTTCCATCTTTAAGAATATCTTCCGATATTTCTCCAAAGTTGAAGTATAGATAACCTCCGTTGTCTTTGTCGTAAATGAATGGGTCGAGCATCCAGAATTGAAGGTACTCTATGTTTGCCGATTCAAAATCGGTATTATCCATTTTTCGCATTATACCTCCCCAGCGCATCTCAGGGTTTTGCAACGAACCGTCAGGGTTAATGGCTGATGCATCCAACGAGTAAGGGCCACGTTCGGTAGGGTAGAACGATAGGTTAAGAACCTGCAACAACGATGACTCTCCGTAGCTCAACTCTCTATTTGGGAACACCTCTGATGATTGCACCTCTCTGACATAGTGGTTTGAGAGTTGGTTAAGGTCGTTTTTAATATGCACAGGTGTTAAATTGGAGTTCTTTTGAGTAAATAGTCTGTCGATATAATACCATGCGAACAAGGCTCTGTTTTTGCCATAACCAACATCGTTTGTAAGTTTTGACTCCGCAAACATTGATGGGGTAGAGGCAAGGTTCCATGCGTATGGCAATCGAATATCGTTTTGCGATTGCGAATACTCAAAATCATCAATGTATGATACCGCTTTCGACTGCTTTGTAGATGGAATCAATTGCGCAAACTCAGCATTGATTGAAAATTTTGATGGTGCGGTGGCATTAACCATTGGAATTCGGTTAACCCAATTTGTAAGCCATTGGAATTCGGTTGAGTATGAGGTGTTTGCTCCCCAAATGGTGTTGTTTATAACCTCATTTCCTACTGTAAGCTTTTCGGTAAGAGCTTTTTCTCCCATATGCATAATGGTTGCTCCAACTCTGAAATTTTTGGTAAAATCATAGTTCAAGTCCAAACCAACCAATGTTTTCCGCTGCATGTTAAACATCTCTTGGCTCTCAAGCGAAACCTGAATGTTACTGCCTGCATCCGTGTAACTTTGGTTGATAATGGTAACAGTTCCCATTGTATAGTCCACCGTATAATCCACGTTCTCAACAAGAGTAACACCGCCGGCAGTGACTTTTACCGAACCTCTGGCAACGTTCATAGAGTTAAGCTGTATTGTATTTCCCGATGAAGCTTTGTACTCTCCTTGAAGAGTGAATTTGTTTTTATCGGTAAACTGTCTTGCAACTGTTTGTGTTGAGTCGTACAACTCTTGGTATATATACTTGTCTATATCAGGTACCGAACCTCCGATCATCTTCTTAAGATGCGAACCAAATGGCTCAAGAACGGGGAATATAATTCTTCCCTTTGATGATGTAACGGTATATCCCTCAACGTAGTCAAATACACCATCAGGATTAGGCTCCTCTTTTGAGTCCAATCTATCAAGGTTCATGACTTTGATAAGTTGTTTGCCCTTAATGTCACCCAAGCTCATGTAAGTGACTTGAGTACCCGAGGTGTCGTTTCGGTAATATATTTGCAGTTTGAACTTCTCCTTTTGAATTTGGTATGCCTCAAGAGAGTAGATGTTCTTCATCATAAGGTCCCAGATGGGTTCAGATGTCATCACTGTGGTAGATTTCAACATCTTAACAATCAAACTCGATGATGCGTCACTTATATCTGCGGCAAACTCACCCACTTGAAAAACCTCTCCGTTTTTAGTGTATTCATAAGCTACGGCAATAACCTCGTCGGCGTTAATACGTTGATTAAGCGATATATAACCCAATTGAGTGTTTACAGAGTATTCGTTTGCCTCAAGACGTCTTGCACTCTCAATTTTAACAAAATCTTTACCTCCTGTAATGCCATAAGCCTCTAATGGAGCAAGAGCTTCACCCACAAGCGAAATGTTACGAGCTTGTGGATATGAATTTATAATCTCTTTGTAAAGTGTGTTTGCATCGTTGGCAGGCGATTTGTAACCTGTTGCACTCCAATGGTTGTTTGAGATATGTTCTTGTTTTTCCTCTCCCAAGTCGGCAAAAGCAATAAGGTTTCGGGCATTGCCATAACTTCCCTTTTTGTTTGTAACCCAAACCTCAATACGGTTAATTGTTACACCTGACGAAATAAATGGTAGTTTTGCAACGCTCTCCTCGTAGTTATCGCGGAAGTTGTGAGCCATGAAGAAGTGTCTGTTCTCGTCATACTTATCAACGCCTAAAGTAAATTCGGTAAGTTGCGAACCGTTTTTTGAATTTACCGTTTTCGATTCAGCTTCTTGTTGAGAAACAAGAGCAGTCATGGTAAGTTTTCCGAATTGTAATTTTGTTTTGATACCAAATAACGAAGTTCCTCCCTGAATAAGAGAAGAATTTGTATTCATGCTTACGTTACCTGCCTCAATACTCTTTATTATCTGGTCCTCTTCACCCTCATATTTAAGATTAAGTTTTTGAGAATCAAAACTAAAAGTGGCATCGGTATTGTAGTTCATCGAGAAGTTTAGTTTGTCTCCGACCGAAGCCTTTATGTTGGCTTGAATCTTTTCGTCAAAATCGAAGTAGGTCTTTTTTCGTGCCTCCATCGAAAGGGCAGGGTTGTCGGTTTTGTTTGTCTTTATCGACATTACCAACTCTGCCGAACCTTGAGTTGTGATTTTTACACCTCCGGGTCCGAAAACCTTATCCAAAGGACCTATGTTGAATTGCATATCAAAAATATCAAACTTCTTTTTACCTCCTTTGATATTTTCGCTGTTTTTCTCGTGGTAATATGCCTGCATCGATTTTCTCAAGGAGTAGTCGTTATACTCTTTTGAGGTAAGCATCATAGGTGTGGAAATATCCATTCCTGCAACTTGGGTTCGCATAATGTAACACCCTGTTGCATAGTCATATTCAATTACCGATTTTATGTTTTCGGGAGTCTTTAGGTCAGCCGAATTTGCATGATTCAAATCGTTGTACTCCTCAATGGTGGTTTTTTTTACTGAGAATCGAGGTTTCTCCTCTTTTTTTGTTTGTTGCGAGGTCTTAACTGATATGGTATCGGTAGAGATAACATCCTGTATCTCCTTCACCTGATTATATGCAGCAAAAGCAGAATAGCCTCCTATTCCGCTTATTGCCAATATTGTGAATATAATCAGTATCCGAATTTGTTTCATTAATAACCGCTCTCTTTTGTTAAACTCTACAAAAGTGGAACGTGTTATTTATAAGGCTTTTAAAGCAATCTTTATAAGCTCTTCCACTTTGTAGTTTGGGTTCTCTTTTGCAAGTTTCTGTACCACCTTTTTTGCGGCAGCTTGGGCATATCCCAACATTACCAATGCAGCAACAGTCTCCTCCTGAACCTCATTGCCCTCACGCGTACCTATAATAAACGTAGAGTCACCCACTTTTATTTTATCTTTGAGGTCAACAATTATTCTTTCTGCTGTTTTTGTGCCAATTCCTTTTACATTTTTAAGCAAACCAACATTCCCCGAGGCTATTACATTCTCCAATTCGTCGGGATTGAAAGATGATAAAATAATGCGGGCAGTATTCGGACCTACTCCCGATACCGAAATTAAAAGTACAAACAACTCTCTTTCACGTCTGTTTATAAAACCGTAGAGTAGGTGAGCATCCTCTCTGATAGCCTCATAAATATACAATTTAGCCTCTTCGCCCACCGTTAAAAGAGAGTATGTTGTAAGCGAGATATTAACGTCATAACCGATACCGTAACATTCAATAACAGCATTTGTTGGAGATGTTTCGGCTATTTTGCCTTTAATATATTCAATCATAGTATGTCTTTTAAATCTGTATGCGAATATACTAAAAAAAACAACAAAAGGTTGCTTAACGCAACCTTTTGTCAATAAAATATATTTAGATTGAGATAAAAATAGCTCTCAATTACTTGTTAAGATAACACTCTATGCTTTCGGGTTTGAAATTTGCGATAAACAAAGCATTTTTGTTAGTTTCAGCCTCTCCGTAACGGATGTAGTTTTCTGTTGAACGTCTGAACGATTCGTTACGCATAGTATCTTGCAACAATAGATAACCCATAATGATATGACCTGCCATCTCTACCAAACGACGAGCATGGAAATCGATATATTGAGCATCTTTGTCGGCAGTGACAGTGGCAACACTCTTCTCATATAGAGCTGTCATATCCATCAACTTAGCTTTCAATTCTGCCAATTCTGCGGGAACCTCAACTGATTCGTAATCTTTAATGATGTTAGAGTATGTTCCGCTACCAACATGGCGTATTGCGGCAACAACTTGAAGTTGAGTAGTACCCTCATAGATTGAAGTGATGCGTGCATCGCGATAGATTCTCTCGCAAGGATAATCCTTCATGAATCCCGAACCTCCGTGAACTTGTACGCAGTCGTAAGCATTTTGATTACAGAATTCACTACTCATACCCTTAACCAATGGAGTAAGAGCATCTGCTTTGCGTTGAGCCTGTTTCATCTCCATGCGCTCCTCTTTCTCCAATGTGCGCTCTTTGGCAATAGCTTCAAGAGTTTTGTATAAATCAACATAACGAGTTGTTTCGTATAGCAATGAACGAGAAGCATCAAGCTTAGCTTTCATGGTTGAGATAATCTCACTTACCGATGGGAAATTGATGATTGGTTTACCAAATTGGAAACGCTCTTTGGCATATTGAATAGCCTCTCTGTATGCAGCCTCCGATACACCTACCGATTGAGCGGCAATACCTAAACGTGCACTGTTCATAAGAGCCATTACATATTTAATCAAACCAAGACGACGTTCGCCACAAAGTTCGGCTTTGGCATTTTTAAATACCAACTCGCAAGTGGGAGAGCCTTTAATACCCATTTTGTTCTCAATACGACGAACAACAACGCCACCGTCGTTGCGGTCGTATATGAACATTGACAAACCTCTACCATCTTTCGAACCCTCTTCCGAGCGAGCCAAAACAAGATGAATGTGTCCGTCACCGTTGGTGATAAAACGTTTAACTCCATTCAGTCTCCAAGTTCCATCCTCTTCGTTGAAAGTGGCTTTAAGCATAACAGCTTGAAGGTCAGAACCTGCATCTGGCTCTGTCAAGTCCATGGCCATGGTCTCTCCTGCACAAACTCTTGGCAAGAAACGCATCTTTTGCTCTTCACTTGCAAACTCGTTAATAGTCTCGGCACAATCTTGCAATCCCCAAATATTAACAAAACTTGCATCTGCGCGGCTAACCATATCGGCAGCCATGATATATGGAACCAAAGAGAAGTTTAACCCGTCGTACTGACGAGGAAGAGATATACCCATAAGTCCCGCTTTAATAAGAGCGTCAAGGTTTTTCTCTGTAGCCGAAGCATATTTAACGTGTCCGTCAATAACATGAGGTCCTTCGTGGTCAACACTTTCAGCATTAGGGGCAACAATTTCGCCACTTATCTCTCCTGCAATTTCAAGAACCTTTTCGTAGCTGTCCATAGCGTCCTCAAAATCAAGAGGAGCATAGTCATATTTTTCTGCCTCAGTGAAGTTGCGCTCGTGCAACTCAACAAGACGACGCATCATCGGGTGATTAAGATGATGTTTTAAATCCGCATTATCCGAATAGAAATTTGCCATATCGTTATTTGCTGTTTTTCTTGTAATATTTAATTAATTTAGGAAGAACCTCTTCAACACTACCTGTGATAACGTAGTCTGCAATAGCATTGATAGGAGCATCCGGGTCGGTATTTACCGAAATTATAATAGAACTCTCTTGCATACCTGCAATGTGTTGAATCTGTCCTGAGATGCCACATGCAATATACAATTTAGGACGTACGGTAACGCCTGTTTGTCCGATTTGACGCTCATGTTCGGTATATCCGGCATCCACAGCAGCACGCGAAGCACCAACCTCGCCACCTAAAACTGCAGCCAAATCATATAGAAGGTTGAAATTCTCTTTTGAACCCACTCCGTAACCTCCTGCAACAACAACAGGCGCTCCTTTAATGTTGATTTTTGATTTTGCAATTTGTCTATCAATAATTGAAACTACAAAATCCTCATCCTTAACATATTTGTTAACGTCAAGGGTTACAATCTCTCCTGTGTGGTCGGGGTTATAGATTTCGCGTTTCATCACCCCCTCTCTAACGGTAGCCATTTGAGGACGACAGTCGGGGTTAACAATTGTAGCAACAATGTTACCACCAAATGCAGGGCGTATTTGGTATAGTAGATTCTCGTAGGTTTTTCCGCTTTTGTTATCGGTGTGAGGTCCAATCTCCAAAGATGTACAATCAGCAGTCAAACCGCTATGAAGAGCCGATGATACACGTGGACCCAAATCTCTACCTATGCAAGTAGCGCCCATTAAGCAAATTTGAGGTTTAATCTCTTTGAACAAACCAATAAGAATAGATGTGTGAGGAAGTGATGTGTATGGAGCAAGACGTTTATCGTCAGCTAAATAAATTCTGTCAGCGCCATAAGGGAATATCTGTTTCTCAACACCCGAAAGTTCCGAGCCGATAACAAGAGCCTCAAGTTGGCAACCCAACTTATTTGCAAGTGAGCGACCTTTTGTCAATAGTTCCAAACTAACATCGGCCACAATGCCGTTTTCAATTTCGCAATATACAATTAAATTATTCATAATTAGCCGATGGTATGGTTAGTAATCAATTCTTTCATTAACTCGTCAATCTCTTCGTCAGCAGTAGTTAAACGTTTGCTCTCCTTTGCTTGGAAAACAACATTCTCCACCTGTTTTACTTTTGTGGGAGAACCTGCAAGCCCTGTTTGAGAAAGATCTGCATCAACATCTGCCGCGCTCCACTCTCCAAGGTTTAAGTAAGCTCTCTTTTCGTATAGCGAAGTATCGGTAAGAGAAGCCTTCTCAGAAGGAGTTTTAGCATATTTGTTACGTTGAAGCATTTTTGTGTTTCTTGGACGACACTCATCTGCCGAACCGTTAACAGTAACCAACAAAGGAAGTTTGGCTTTTACGGTTTCGGTACCATGCTCAAGACGACGAACAATAACTATCTCATTATCCTCAACCGAAACAATCTTTTCTGCATATGTAACTTGAGGTATTCCAAGCTTTTCGGCAACTTGTGGACCAACTTGGGCTGTATCTCCATCAATAGCCTGACGACCGGAGATGATGATGTCTGCATCGCCAATTTTTTTAACAGCACAAGAAAGAGCATAAGATGTAGCCAAAGTATCTGCACCTGCAAAAGCTCTATCTGTTAAAAGAACTCCTCCATCTGCACCTCTGTAAAGACCTTCGCGAATAATATCAGCTGCGCGAGGAGGTCCCATGGTGAGCAATGTGATTGTTGTTCCGGGATTTTTATCTTTGAGTTGTAATGCTTGTTCCAAAGCATTCAAGTCCTCGGGGTTGAAGATGGCAGGAAGAGCTGCGCGGTTAACTGTTCCGTCCTCTTTCATAGCATCTTTTCCCACGTTTCTTGTATCGGGTACTTGTTTTGCAAGTACTACAATCTTTAATGCCATTTTTTTATTATTTAGTGTTTATACTATATTGTTCAAAAGTATGTATCAATATTGCAAATATAACTCTTTTGTGTAAAAGATTGCATCGGCAAATGTTATAAAAACTTCTTAAAAACAAAAATCTTTCAAATGTAGTTAAAAATATTCTTTTCATATGAGAAACTTTTTAATTTTATTGAAAAATATTTTTATCATTGCAAAGCCGGTGTCGGTCTCTTTGTCTATATTTTAGGTATCTTTTATTTCTTATTTTTAGGAAATAACCCTCTATTCTCAGCAAATGCGAAAGAAAACGGCTCAAAAATAGCTCTCAAATAATTCCAAAATAAAATTTAAACAGCTTCTAAATATGGTAGGTGTAAAAAAGATAAAAAGAATGAATATTCTCAGAGTTGCTTATTGGTACAAAAAAAGAGATTGACTTACGTCGTAAGTCAATCTCTTTGTCCTATATATGTATAAAATATTATTCTTCGTCTTTTCTCTTTTTTGAAAATAGTCTAATAGCATAAGCACCACCTAATCCCAAAAGTCCAAGAATGCTCTCAATGATGGGAACAGGAGCATCTCCCTCTTGTCCGGGGTTATCTAATCCACTGTTGTCTTCGTCTTCATCATCTCCAAAATCCTTGGTTTGGGGAGTCGATACGTAATCACCGGCAAAGGAAGCTCCGTTGCTTTCGAATACCGAAGAGTTTTCGTTCTCAGTTGCAACGCCAAAACCGCCAAAAGAGGGGCGTGTAGCTGAACTAGAAGGCCAGCTTTGAGCGAAAGCATTTACAGAAAATATTACTATAGTAATAAGAATTAGAACCTTTTTCATAATCAAAATTTTGAATCTCGAATAACCTTATTGCTTAATTGCAATAGATAATGTTATATTTGTTTTCAAGGTGCAAAATTAGCATTAAAAAAAGTAAAAAACAAATTTATATGAAAGAAAATTCTAAAAATCAATAAAATAAAAAAATATATTGGTATTTAGCTTGTTTATACCATATTGTTTCTTTGTTTATTGTCTCTATTTTTAGCAAGATTACTCCTTTAGTTCATTAATAAAAATAAAGTCGTTACTCTCTAAAAAACTGTTTATAAGTTCTCTGTTGGGCTGTTCTTTGAAAATTCCAAAGATAGAAGAACCCGAGCCTGACATTGAAGCATATTCAGCACCTGTCTCATAAAGTGCATCTTTAATGGTTTTAAGTCTTGGATATTTTGGGAAAAGAGAGTTTTCAAAATCGTTTTTTACAATACCCCTCCACTCGTTGATAGGCAGTTTAAGAGTCTCTTTTAAATCGTAATTTGGAACGGATGGAGTAACTCCCGAATATGCTTCGGCGGTTGAAATGGCTATGTCGGGTTTTATTAAAACAATGTAATATCCCTTTAGCGAAAAATCAATGTCAGAAAATTCGGTACCAATGCCCTCGGCAAAAACAGGTTTGTTCTTTATAAAGAAAGGAACGTCTGCACCAATACCTTTGCCAATTTTATGAAGCTCCTCGTCGCTGATATTTTCGATAAACATCTCCGATAAAATTTTTAGCATATATGCCGCATCTGCCGAACCTCCACCAAGTCCTGCGGCAAATGGGATGCATTTTTTTAAGATAACCTCTATCGGAGGGATCTCATATTTGGCAGATAAAGCTCTGTATGCCTTTTCAACTAAATTGGGCTTCCCATCGTCCGGTAGATCAATAACCTCTAAATAAAAAGGTTTGTCACTGTTTTTTGAAGGGATAACCTCCAAAACATCAAACAAAGGAATAGGGTAAAACACGCTCTCTATATTATGGTATCCGTCTTCTCGTTTCTTGACGATATTGAGACCCAAGTTTATTTTTGCGTTAGGAAAAACAATCATATAAAGGACAAATATTTTAAATAATAATTCAAAGGTACAAAATAATTCCATATTATGTATTAAATTTGCGGTCGAATAAATTTTAGAAGCATGAAAGTATTATTGTTTTTTTATGAGATTTTTATAATGGCGCCGTTATTATTGTTGATAACAATATTGACAACGTCAACAGTTATCGTAGGAGGTTTTTTTGGAGATGCTTCATTTTGGGGCTATTATCCACCACGAATATGGTCAAAACTCTTTTGTATGATATCGTTGGTGAAAGTCGAAGTAAAAGGACGAGAGAACATAAAGGATAATGAGTCGTATATATTTGTGGCAAACCACCAAGGAGCATACGATATCTTTCTGATATACGGATACTTGAATCATAACTTCAAATGGGTGTTGAAACACACGTTGAGAAAAGTTCCCATGGTTGGAAAAGCATGCGAAGCTGCAAAACATATATTCGTTGACAGAGCCAATCCAAAAGGAATAAAACGTACAATCGAGGAGGCAAAAAAAACACTAAAAGATGGAATGTCTGTTGTGATATTTCCTGAGGGAACACGCTCTTCTGACGGGCAAATGAAAAAGTTCAAAAGGGGAGCATTTCAACTTGCGGTGGATTTAAATATGCCTGTAGTTCCTATGACAATAAACGGCTCGTATAAGATATTGTCTAAAACCTCGTTTTTTGTAAATCCCGGTAAACTTACCTTGACAATACACGAGCCTATCATGCCACCTGCAGAAGGTTATGATATGGATACTCTTGTTGAGGAGAGTTATCAAAAGGTGGCATCTGCAATAGAAGATTAAATTAATGAGAGTTAAGAGTTTGATGTAACATCTAAACACTTAACACCTTTCTTCTTTAACTAATAAAGCTGCGATTAAGCGAGGGCAGAGTCAAGTTCCCTTGATTTATGCCGAGCGAGAGCAGGTTCGGGGACCTAATGTTCCTCAACTAACAACTGTCCATTGGTGTAATGGTAGCACTCCAGATTCTGGCTCTGTCAGTGGGGGTTCGAGTCCCTCATGGACAACAAAAAAAGCCTTATTGGGCTTTTTTTGTTTCTGCATATCTTCTTTACGCCTTGCTTTTAACTAAAAAATAACATCAATTAAAAAAGGTTTATCGAATAATATTTTTGCAAAATAATTTCAATAATATAAATTATATCACTATTTTTGCGACAGAGTATATACTAACCTAAATATAAACTAAAAATTATGAGAAAAATTTTCCTTCTTGCGGCATTAGCCGTGTTACCAATGTTGGCATTTTCTCAAGCTGCACCACAGCATGAGCAATATGTGAAAATTGGTTCAGAGAATGTTTCTTGGGGAGATGCATACAAAGCATGGAGCCCGGGAAAAGCATTTTATCAAGGTCTTGATGAGGTGGCTACAGAGAACGAGAACTTCAATATCTCTCGTATCAAACCTCGTAAAAGATTTATCAATGCAAATACACAAGTAAGACCTGAGCAAAATCCTGACCGTAAATTGCTTTGGTGGTGTCCTATTGGTGGAGATGGATGGAATGCACTACCATCTTACTTCTTTGGAGGTGAGGTTTGGACAATGTGGAGTTACACAGACATTTGGGGTAACTGGACAGCACCTTTAATGAGTATGCCAGCAGCAATGCTTGACGTATGTCATAAAAATGGTGTTCAAATTTCATGTCTTGCTCCAATTGCATGGGCTGCAACTATCTACACTTCTGATACAGGTGGTTATGGATACCTTTTGAATAAACTATTGACAGACACAGGAGGTGCAGATAAATTCTTGAAATTCTTAAAATATTACGGAATTGACGGAATGGGATTCAACTCAGAATTCTCTTGGAATGGAACATTAAGTGGAGGACCATATTCAGGAAATGCCTTCCACACAGGTATGAAAAAATTCTTGGGCGACTGTTATACTAAAGCCTCTTCTTACGGAGTACCTTTCCATAACTGTTGGTATTCTCTTACAGCAAACGAAGGTTACCTTGGTGGAGGAGCTGCATTGTCAAGCGCAAATAAAGATTGGTTTGATTATGAAGGAAAACCAACATCATCTGCATACTTTATGAACTATGGAGGTTCTTTAAGTACTTCTCAAAACACAGTAGAAACATACTTCCCAAATCGTTCATCATACGATGTATTTATGGGAGTTGACTACCAAGCTGGAGGTTCTGCAAACTGGACAGGATTGATGGATTATAAAATCTCTGCCGGTTTATGGGGCGCTCATAATCGTAACCTTATTTACGAAACTCGTGGAGAGAGAGGATCAGATAAATTCCAAATGCAAAAGACATATCAAATGATATTGGAGAATGTATTTACAGGATCAACTAAAAATCCGGTAAATCCATGTAGTGTAACAAATGTTACTCGCTTTAATTCAATGTCAACAAATGCATATGGATGGGCACAATTCGTTACTGCACGTAGTACATTGATTGATCAAGATGGTGGTGATTTGTCAACAGATCCATTCGTGACAAATTTCAATTTGGGTAATGGTAGCTTCTTTAATGTAAATGGAGAACGTAATGCTGATGTAGATTGGTACAATATCGGTATGCAAGACTATATGCCTACTTGGCGTTGGTGGTTTACAAATACCTATATGGGAAGAACTGAAGAATCTGTATCTTCTGATTTGAGCGCTGAATTTACATGGGATGATGCTTGGTTTGGAGGTTCATGTCTTCAAATTTCAGGAGCAACAGATGTAACATATGCACAATTATTCAAAACAGAGTATGCAACAGCAAAATCAGGTGATTATTTGACAATACGTTATAAAGTATTGTCAGGAACAGGATCAATAGCTTGGGCATGTTCTAAAAAAGGATCAGAAACTTCTGTTGTAGAGAAATCTATTGTATCAAATGCAGGAGTATCAGGTGAGTGGGAAACAGACCAAACAGCAATTGGAGGACGTAGCGGTATTAAGCTTGAAAATTCAACACTTGCTCAAATCGGTTTGAAATTTACAAACACAAGTGAAGATTTCAAAATCTTGATTGGTCAAATTTCTTTAACTCGCGGAAAAGTAGGTTCATACAACGCACCACAAGCGCCGGTATTGGAGAAAACAAAAGTACTTGCTCGTAACTACAAGGGTGTGGATGCGAAAATCATCTACAATATGAATAGTGCATATACAGGGGCGGCAAAAGAGGCATACGAACCAGTATATAACAATGAGGTAAAAACATCACACTTCCGTATATACACTCAACAAGAGGGAATGGAAGCTAAAGTGTTTACAGCGACAACATCTTGGGCTGCATATGTAGTAGGAGCTCCATATGATAATGAGAAAGGTGGTAAATTCCGTATTGGTGTTGCTGCGGTAAGTTTGGACGGAGAGAAAGAGTCTGAAATTACTTGGGGCGAATGGCAAGATTTGTCAACAATAGCGCCTACTATTGTAGAGGGAACAGTAATTGACAAGCCAATTATTAAAGCAGGCGAAGAGTTCACATTGCGTTATATAGATACAAACCATGCTGCTGCAACTTGGGAGGTTATTAACTCACAAACAGGAGCAACTGTGAAGACATTCCCAAATACTACTTCAATCACAATGTCATTAGCAACAGAAGGCTCATATGATATCAAGATTACTAATACTAACGGAACTGTAGCTTATACTCGTGGTATTATTCAAGTATCACCTGATGGAACAGGTGCAATTCCAACAATTGGAACATTGACATCAGATAAAGCACAAGTAGAAGAGGGTGAGAATATTACATTGAGCTATACAGCATCTCGTCTTGGTGAGGGTACGGTATCACGTGCCGTAAAAGTAGAGGACCCCAACTTGTTACGTTTCCCTGAGGTTGTAGGTTCACGTCCTTACACATATATGATGTGGTTTAAAGTAGATAAATACACTCACGGAAGTGAAGGAACAAACCTTATCGATAAGAGAAGTTTCTCTGATGTTTGGCCTCACAATAACTGGGGAGATATTTGGGTGACAATTCGTTCATATCCACAAGATGGAGGAGCATATCCTCGTGTAGAGACATCTGCTTCAAGTACATCGCAATCTACACCACACCCGGCGAATGAGATTTCATTCAATACTTACGGATGGACAGAGCATGATGCTCCTAATGCTGGTATGATGTCTAACGATCACAGTGTAAATGAAGGACAATGGACACACATTGCAGTGACATTCGGAACAGACAACAAACAAAAAATGTACTTTAACGGTAAAAAAGTTGCCGAAACAACAATTCAACATATTACATCGAATGGTGTTCGTAAGGCAGGATGTCCTGTATATGTTGGAGGAACAAGTGTTTACAAAGGTGGATTTAATGGTTGGGTAGATGAGTTCCAAGTTTGGGACCGTGTATTGACTGACGATGAGGTGTTGACAGCAATGAAAGGATATTCAGAAGCTCCTTCAGGACTACAAGGATATTGGACATTTGAGGATACTACTCTTGATTCTGAAGGAAATAAAGTATTCCCTAACAAAGGTCATAAAGGTTCTTCATATAATGCTGCATTGATTTCAACAGTAGGTCAAAAAGGTGAGAATACTTCTGAAGTTGTTGAAACAGTGATTAATACATCGAACGAAGAGTTGGGTAACCCAATGATTAGCGGTTCATACCAAGTAGCTACTTCAGCAGAGTGGAGTACTCCTGATGCAACAGCAGTATCAACAGGTGCAACATCAAAAACTGTATCTTACAATGCGGCAGGAACATACACTGCAGGATTGACTCTTAAAAACATGTGGGGAAGCGATAACAAAACTATCGATTACGTTGTTGTATCTTCAGGATCTGGAATAGAGGAGTCAGTAGTTGAAATGGCAGGTGTATATCCTAACCCATTCACAGACTTTGTAAATCTATACTTTGCAGAAGAGGGTAACTATACAATTGATATAGTAGCTCTTGATGGTAGAACAATAGAGAGCAAAGCTGTAGCTGCAAATGCAGGAGAGGGTGTTCGCGTTGATATTAACGGAGAAAAAGGAATGTACATCATTAAAGTTAAAAACGCTAACAATACAGCTGTAAGAACATTGAAAGTTATCAAAAAATAAGGTAACCCGATATTAAACTATGGCGAGGCAGGTTGACTTGGTCAATCTGCCTCGTTTCTTGTAAAAAAAAAGTGCGAATTGTTAATATAAACAAAAAAATGGTTATATTTGCGGATGAAGAGTTTCAATGCAGATGTTCTTCATTTATTGAAATTTAATATTAACAACAGATACTATTATGAAAAAATTATTACTTCCGTTGTTTGCAATATTGCCTATGTTAGCATATTCGCAAGCATCACCACAACACGAGCAATATGTGAAAATAGGTTCGGAGAGTGTAATGTGGGGCGATGCCTATAAGGCATGGAGTCCGGGTAGAACATTTTACCAAGGTCTCGATGTGGAGGCAGAGGAGAATGAAAACTTCAATATCTCTCGTATCAAACCTCGCAAAAGATTTGTGAATTCAAATACGCAAGTAAGAACAGAGCAAAGTCCCGACCGAAAGTTGCTTTGGTGGTGTCCTATCGGAGGAGATGGATGGAATGCACTTCCCTCATACTACTTCGGAGGAGAGGTATGGACAATGTGGAGTTACACAGATATTTGGGGTAACTGGACAGCACCTTTGATGAGTATGCCAGCTGCAATGCTTGATGTTTGTCACAAAAATGGAGTTCAAATCTCTTGTTTGGCACCTGTGGCTTTTGCCGCATCAATCTACCCAACAGATGCAAGTGGCTACGGACATTTGATGAACAAAATAATCTCAGATGAAGGAGGAGCGCATAAGTTCTTGAAATTTTTAAAATATTATGGAATAGATGGCTTGGGCTTTAACTCAGAATTTAGCTGGAGAGGTAATATAACTTCAGGAAATTATAGTGGTTATCCATTCCATACAGCTATGAAAAAATTTTTGGGAGACTGTTATGTAAATGCCGAACAATATGGAGTACCCTTCCACAACTGTTGGTATTCGCTAACAAACAACGATGGAGGAATGGGAGGTTCAAGCGCTTTGAATGCCAACAACAAAGATTGGTTCGATTATGAAGGCAAACCAACTTCTTCTGCATACTTTACCAATTATTATGCAACACCATCATATTCTCAAAGTGCAGTAGAGCAATACTTCCCAAATCGTTCATCTTACGATGTGTATATGGGTGTTGATTATCAAGCAGGATACTCATTGCAAACATGGTCAAGCCTATACAACAGCCGCATATCATTAGGATTGTGGGGAGCTCATAATCGTAATATGTTGTATGAACAACGAGGAGAAAATGGCTCGTCACCAATAACAATGCAAGAGACATATCAACAATTATTGGAAAATGTCTTTACAGGATCAACTCGAAATCCTTTGAATCCTCCACCAATTTCAGAGAAAACTAAATTCTCATCACAAGAGGAGGGTGCATATGGATGGGCGCAATATATAGTTGCAAAGTCAACATTGACAGTACAAGACGGAGAAACATTGGCATCTGATCCGTTTGTAACCTATTTCAATTTAGGAAACGGAATGTTCTTTAATATAAAAGGAGAGAGACAATCAAACGTAGAGTGGTATAATATAGGTATGCAAGACTATATGCCTACATGGCGTTGGTGGTTTACAAATACCTATATGGGAAGAGAAGAGCGAGATGAATTTGGAAGGATAATTGTAAAAGCAGACGATGTGGTTAGTTCTGATTTGACCGCTAAATTTACATGGGATGATGCATATTTTGGAGGATCGTGTCTTCAAATTTCAGGAGGGACAGAAAAAACTTATGCACACCTGTTTAAAACAAAATATCCCACATCAAAATCAGGCGATTATTTGACAATAACCTATAAAGTATTGTCAGGAACAGGATCAATAGCTTGGGCATGTTCTTCAGAAGGAACTGAGTCGACTGTCGTTGAAAAAGATATAAAAGCAGCACTATATCCTTCTGACGAATGGGTTACAGTATCAACATCAATTGGAGGTCGTTCAGGAATAAAACTTGAAGAGACAACAATAGCGCAAATAGGTTTGAAGTTTACAAATACAAGTGATGATTTCAAAATTTTGATTGGACAAATAGCCCTTACAGATGGAAAAATGGGAACAGCACCAACACCATCAGCACCTGTGGTTGAGAAATCAAAAATGATGGCACGTACATACAAAGGTGTAGATATGAAGATTATCTATAATATGGACGATGCATATGTAGGAGCGGCAAAAGAGGCATATGAGCCTGTATATAATGCTGAGGTTGATACTTGGTATTTTAAAATATATACACAACAAGAGGGATTTGAAGAGAAACCTTTTACTGCAACAACATCATGGGCATCGTACGTAGTGGGAGCACCATATGAGACAGAGATTGGCGGTAAAATTAGAATAGGAGTGTCAGCCGTAAGTAAAGATGGAGTAACAGAATCTGAAATAGCTTGGGGAGAATGGATTGATCCAATGACTGTAGAACCAACAATTATAGAGGGTACAGAGATTGATAAACCAATCATTAAAGCAAACGAAGAGTTCACATTGCGTTATATCGATACAAACCACCCTGCAGCAACATGGGAGGTAATAAATTCGTTAACAGGAGAGAGCGTTAAAGTATTCCAAAATACAACCTCAATCACAATGTCATTATCTACAATAGGTTCGTACGATGTAAAAGTAACAAATTCAAATGGAACGGTTGCATATACACGAGGTATAATTCAGGTATCGCCAGATGCAACAGGAGCAATACCAACACTTTCAGACCTTACAGTAAGTGATAATGAAGTATATGCAGGAGATGAAGTAACATTAAACTGCTCTGTTATAAGAGACGGAGAAGGAACAGTGTCACGTTCAGTAAAAGTTGATGATCCATACATGTTGCGTTTTCCAATGGTGGTGCCAACTCGCCCATATACATACATGATGTGGTTCAAGGTTGATAACATAAACCATGGATCTCAAGGAACAAACCTTATAGATAAAAGAGAGGTAAATGATACATGGCCTCACAATAACTGGGGAGACATATGGGTAACAATCCGTCCTCAAATGATGGCAAACTATGAGTCCGGAGGTTCAACGTATAATGACAAAGAACACGCAGCAAATGAGATTTCGTTTAATACTTATGGCTGGACAGAACACGATTTGCCAAACTCAAACATGATGTCTACCGATCACTCCGTAACACCGGGTCAATGGACACACATTGCTGTAACATTTGGAACAGATAATAAACAAAAAATGTATTTCAATGGTAAAAAAGTTGCAGAGGCAACAACCAATAAAATAACATCGAATGGAGCGCGTAATCAGTCCAGCCCTGTATATATAGGAGGAACAAGTGTATATAAAAGTGGATTTAATGGTTGGGTGGATGAGTTCCAGGTATGGGATCGAGTATTA
The DNA here is from genome assembly GCA_045613905.1 of Candidatus Caccoplasma sp. GTDB lineage: Bacteria > Bacteroidota > Bacteroidia > Bacteroidales > G3-4614 > Caccoplasma_A. The sequence goes on along the minus strand of JAZLBW010000031.1, from coordinate 16,113 downwards.
ACAGATTCAGAGATTCAAACTGCCATGCAAGGTTACACCACAGTGCCAAGTGGATTGCAAGGATATTGGACATTTGAAAATACAGTTACCGATGCATCCGGTATGAAAGTATTCCCTAACCTTGGACAAAAAGGAAGCAACTATACCGCAGCCTATGTTTTATTGGAGGAGAATGATGATAGTAGTGTTGAAAAAATTCTTGACGGACAGAATGCAGAGTTGGGTAACCCAATGATTACAGGAAGTTTGCAAGTGAAAACAACAAAAGAGTGGAATTTGCCATCTGCAAATATCGAAGAGACATCTGCAAATTCTTATACTGTATCATATGATTTATCAGGAACATACACAGCAGGATTAACTCTTAAAAACATGTGGGGAAGCGATACAAAAGTAGCAGATATTCTTGTTGTATATCCACAAGGAATAGAGGAGTCGGAAGTTGATATGATGGGAGTATATCCCAATCCGTTTACTGACTGTGTAAACCTATCGTTTGCAAAAGAGGGAGCCTATACAGTTGAAATATTAGCAATGGACGGTAAACTAATAGAGAGCAAACAACTTTCAGTTCAAACAAACGAAATTGTACGCGTTGATATAGACGGAGCCAAAGGACTTTATCTAATTAAAGTTCGTAACTCAGAAAATGCAACAGTTCGCACAATTAAGATTGTGAAAAAATAGATTTATCATTCATTTTAACCATAAAAGAGCCAATGGGTTTAACCTATTGGCTCTTTTATGTAAAATCATGAAATTATTCAAAAAAAACAGGAAAGAATCTTTTAATAACTCTAATTTTCTTTGAAACAACCTATAAAGATATTATATTTGCAGAAATAAAGTTACATTAGAGTAATAGTGTAGATATTAAACATACATTAATCTTTATAAATAAAATCAATGAAAAAATTAGGTTTATTGGCATTTGCCGTTGTGTTGTGCATAGGAAATGCATTTGCACAAACTGTTCCTTCTCACGATAGATATGTTGAGATGGGAAGTACCATACCATGGTATCAAGCATACCAAAATTGGCAGCCTGGAACGCCTTTGTTTAATGGCGATTCGAATGCGGCTGAGAACGATCAATTCTTTATCTCTCGTGTGAAACCTCGTAACCGTTTTACATTCCTTGAAACACAAGTAAAAGAGAGCCTAAACCCAGATCGTAAAGTATTATGGTGGTGTCCTATAAATGAGTCATCATGGAATGCGTTGCCATCATATTTCTTTAATGGAGAGGCGTATTCAATGTGGAGTTACACAGATACATACGGAAACTGGACAGCCCCATTGATTCAAGTACCTGCAGCATTCCTTGATGCTTGTCACAAAAATGGAGTTCGTTCGGGATGTGTTGCATCAGTTCCTTTTGGAGCAGGACCTACGCCAAATGATGGAGGACACGGTTCAAACATCAATGCTCTTGTAACCGGAGGATATGAGAAACTACTTAAATACCTTCGTTATTACGGAGTGGATGGTATTGGATTTAACTCAGAGTTCTCATGGGGTTCTTTGAATCCAACAGGATTTAAAAACTTGATGGGAGATTGCTATGCAAATGCAGAGGCTTACGGAGTGCCATTTAACAATGCATGGTATTCTTTTACAGCAAATGGCGGAAGTTACGGAGATTACAGTGTGCTTAACAGTAACTGTGTAGAGTGGTTCCACTATAATGGTAAAAAAGTATCAGATGCTTACTTCTTGAACTACAACTGGGGTTCATCTCAACTTGCAACATCTCAATCAACTGCACAAGGTCAAGGCCGTTCAGGATTTGATGTATATGGAGGTATGGACTTTCAAGGACGTTCTGCGGCATCGTGGGTGGCACTACAAGATTACCAAATTTCATTCGGTATTTGGGGTGCTCATAATACCAACATGATATTTATTAATCAAGGAGAAAACGGATCATCACCTGTTCAAAAACAATTGACATACCAAAAAATTAGTGAGAACGTATTTACAGGAGCATCATATAACCCGGTGAATACACCTCAAATTACAAACCTATTGTGCCACACATCAAAATCAACAGAATTCCATGGATTCTCAAGCTTTATTACTGCTCGCAGTACTTTGATGCCTCAATACGGAGATGGAACACTTAAAGATGATCCATTTGTAACATACTTTAATATGGGTAACGGACAATTCTGGAAAGAGGATGGTGTTACTGCATACGACGGAGTATGGTATAATATAGGTATGCAAGATCAACTACCTTCATGGCGTTGGTGGTGGACTAAAAACTTCATGGGAAAAAATGCGAGTGATGCAACAACCGATATGGAGGCTCTATTCAACTGGGAAGACTCATGGTTTGGAGGAACTTCTCTTGAAATTAAGGGAGGAACAGATATCGCATATTTGCAACTATTTAAAACAAAATACGCAACAAACAATACAGGAGACTATTTGACAATCCGTTATAAAGTATTGTCAGGAACAGGTAAAGTATCTTGGGCTTGTTCAAAAGAGTCTTCTCCCAAAACAGAGGTAAATGCATCAATTGCAACAATTACTTCTTCAACAGAAATTGGTAAGTGGGTAGAGAAACAAGTACAATTAACAAGCGGTCGTAATGGAATCAAACTACAAAATGATGTAGTATGTTTGTTAGGTTTGAAATTTGAAGATACTTCATCTGACTTCAAAATCTTAATTGGAGAAATAGCATTAACACGTGGTAAGCCAGGTAATGGAACAAAACCTTCTGCTCCCCAAATTTTGTCATCAAAAGTTTTATCTTACAACTACAAAGGAGCTGACGTTAAAGTATTCTTTGATATGTCTGCAAATGATAAATATTCAGCAGGACGTAAATCATACCAAACAATCTACAATAGTGATGTAGATGCATGGTTCTACAAAATATATGTACGTCAATCAGGAGGAGAACCAAAACTTTGTACAGCAACAACATCATGGGCATCATATGTGGTTGCGGCACCATACGATGCAGAGTTGGGCGGAAAAATCCAAGTTGGAGTAAGTGCGGTAAGCATGGACGGACGCAGTGAGTCAGATATTGCATGGGGACAAGAGTTAACATTGCCTTCTCCCGTTATCGTAGAGGGAACAGAAATTGATAAGCCTGTTATTAAACCAAATGAGGAGTTCAATGTAATATTCCAAGATCCTAACCATCCAACAGCAACTTGGGAAATTATTAATTCCGCATCAGGGGAAACAGTTAAATCTGTGTCTAATGCACTTGGAGTAACAACATCTTTGTCAGAAATTGGTATGTATGATGTTAAGATTACATCAGGTTCAAAAGTATCTTACACTCGTGGATTAATTCAAGTCTCACCCGAAAGTACAGGTACACTACCTAAAATAGCATCTTTAACAACCGATAAAGCAGAGGTAGAGGTTGACGAAAAAATCAACTTGTCGTATGTTGCTTCTCGTTTAGGAGAAGGAAAAGTTTCACGTTCGGTAAAAGTTGATGACCCATACATGTTACGTTTCCCATCATTGAAAGCAACAGCACCATATACATATATGATGTGGTTTAAAGCTGAGTCAATCTCACACGATACACAAGGAACAAACCTTATCAGTAAAACATCATTTACCGATGTATGGCCACATGATAACTGGGGAGATTTTTGGGTACAAATTCGTCCTGAGGTTACAGCAAGTGTGTACTCATATGCGCAAGGAAGTTTGCACGCAGAAAATGAGATATCATTTAACGTATATGGTTGGGATGAGCATGATAAACCAAGAGATGGCATGATGTCAACCGGATATAGCGTAAATCTTGACCAATGGACACACCTTGCAATAACATTGGACACAGATAATACAGAGAAGATGTACTTCAACGGACGTTTGGTTGCATCATCAAAAGATAACGAGGTTTCAAACAACGGACAAAGAATGAACGGTGATGTTTACATTGGAGGTGCCGGTGTTTATAAAGCAGGATTTACAGGTTGGGTTGATGACTTCCAAGTGTGGGACCGTGTATTGACCGATTCAGAGGTTAAAACAGCAATGAACGGATATGCACAAGGAGCAAGCATCCCAAGTGGATTGATTGGATTCTGGGATTTTGAAACACTTGACGCTGATGGAACATCATTCTCGAATCGTGGAACATCAGGTGCAGACAAAAAAGCCCAATATGTTGAGAAGATTACAGGAAATGGTCCAACATATTGCGAAACAAGAGCCGTAAACAACGATCAATTGGGTATGCCTATCCTTTCAGGTTCATTGGATGTTAAAACAACTGCTAAATGGGATGTAGCTCCCGGAACAGTTGTTGAAAAAGGAGGAACAGTGGCTGCAGGAACAGCAAAAGTTTCGTATGCTGTAACAGGAGAGTATACTCCAAGATTGACACTTGAGAACATGTGGGGAAGCGATAGCAAAACAATCGACTTTATTACAGTTGTGCCTAAAGGAACAGGCTTGGAAGAGAGTGTGGTAGAGGAGATGGGAGTATATCCTAACCCATTCACTGACTTTGTAAACATAATGTTTACACAAGAGGGTGTTTACACAGCGCAAATCGTTGCACTTGACGGACGTCTTGTTGAGGATAAAGTAATGTCTGTTGCAGCAAACGAAGGTGTTCGCATCGATATTAACGGAGAGCAAGGAACATACATCTTGCGTATTCTTGATGCAGATGGAGTAGCTGTTCGCACAATGAAATTGATTAAGAAATAGTCAATAATAAAACTATCTGAAAAATAGAGACCTTCAATTATTGAGGGTCTCTATTTTTGTTTGGTTACTGAAAGTTGTAATATCTAAAAAAATATTATCTTTGTGCATAAACTATAAAACTACTATACTATATGAAAAAACAACTATTGGTTATAGCTGCAATATTGTTCACCATGACAATAATGGCGCAATCGTCGCCACAACATGAAAAATATGTATCTATTGGTTCGGAATCAACCACATGGACACAAGCATATGCAAATTGGAATCCCGATAATGTAAAAGCTCTTTATGAGGGTTTTGATAGTGAGGCGGCAGAGAATGAAAACTTTTTCATATCGCGTGTAAAGCCCAGAGTAAGATTTCAAAACTCAATGACTCAGGTTAGAACAGAGCAAGATTCAGAACGTAAATTGTTGTGGTGGTGCCCTATAGGAGGAGATGGGTGGAATGCACTTCCCTCATACTATTTCGGAGGAGAGGTATGGACAATGTGGAGTTACACCGATATTTGGGGCAACTGGACAGCACCTTTTGTGTCGATACCTGCATCAATGTTGGATATATGTCACAAGAACGGAGTAAAAATATCTTGCGTTGCACCCATAGCATTCAATGCAATAATATCTCCATCATCATCGGGATATGGTCAAATGTTTAACCGATTGCTTGTTGATGGAGCAGAAAAATTTATCAAGTATCTTAAATATTATGGAGTTGACGGAATAGGTTGGAACTCTGAGTTCTCTTTTAGCGACGACAATATATCGGCAGGAAAGTATTCAGGAAAAGAGTTTCACACAGCGGCAAAACTCTTCTTTGGCGACTGCTACGAGGCAGCCGAACAATATGGAGTGCCATTCCACAACTGTTGGTATTCAATGATGCACAATTTGGGAACAATGCCGTCATCGTCAAACCTTGACGGAACAAATAGGGATTGGTTCCATTACAATGGCAAACCAACATCAACAGCATATTTCACAAATTACGGTTCAGATTTGGCAACCTCAGAACGAACAGTAAATATAAATTTTCCAAATCGTTCATCATATGATGTCTATTTTGGAGTAGATTATCAGGCAGGAAGCGCGCTCGCTCAATGGAAAGAGATGAACAACTATAAAATCTCACTTGGAATATGGGGCGCTCACAATAGAAACCAAATATATGAGCAGAGAGGAGAGAGAGGTTCTGACCCCTTGGAGATGCAAAAGACATATCAAGCATTGTTGGAAACAGTCTTTACAGGTTCAACAAAAAATCCCGTAAACCCGCCACAAATAAACAGTTACACAAAATTTGGAACAACAGCGACAAATGCTTACGGATGGGCTCAATTTATAGTAGCAAAAAGCGCGTTGACACCACAAGATGGGGGAGATTTGTCAACCGATCCATTTGTAACCTATTTCAATTTAGGAAACGGTCGTTTCTTTAACATTGCAGGAGAACGTCACGCTACAACCGAGTGGTATAATATAGGAATGCAAGACTATATGCCCACATGGCGTTGGTGGTTTACAAAAAACTATATGGGAAGAACAGAAGCGGAGGTAAGCACTGACCTTAAAGCCGAATTCACTTGGGATGATGCTTGGTTTGGTGGTTCGTGCTTGCAAATCAGTGGAGCAACAGAGCAAACCTACCTTCAACTCTTTAAAACAAAATATGCAATACCATCAAGCGGAGTATATCTTACAATCAGATATAAAGTACTATCAGGAACAGGAAATATGGCATGGGCATGTTCAAAAGAGGGAACCGAAAGTACCGTAGTTGAAAAAGATATTAAAAAGGGATTGCAACCAACAGAAAATTGGGAGATGTTGCAACTTACAGTAGGAGGTCGTAGCGGAATTAAAATTGAAAATTCAACCGTGGCACAAATAGGATTGAAGTTTACCAATACAAGCGACGATTTCAAAATCCTTATAGGACAAATATCTTTAACAAAAGGTAAATTGGGTACAGCCACCACACCCGAGAAACCCGAGGTTGAAAAGGTAAAGATGATGTCGCGTAACTACAAAGGAGTTGATATGAAGATAATATTCAATATGAACAGCGCCTTTGAGGGAACAAAAGAGACATACGAACCTATCTATAACTCAGATGTAAAAACATGGTATTACAAAATATATACACAACAAGAGGGTGAAGAGGAGAAGGTATTTACAGCAACAACCTCATGGGCGGCATATGTAGTAAGCGTACCATACAACGAAACAAACGGAGGTAAATTGAGAATTGGAGTTGCAGCCGTTGCTTTGGACGGAGAGAGCGAATCAACAATATCATGGGGCGAATGGTTAAATCCACAAGATATGGAGCCTGTTATAATTGAGGGAACAGAGATTGACAAACCAATCATAAAGGCAAACGAGGAGTTTACAATAAAATATGTCGATCCAAATCACCCCGTAGCAACATGGGAGATAATAAACTCAACAACAGGAGCAAGTATAAAGACAATTGAAAATACAAAAGCCGTAACAATGTCGTTGCCAACCGAAGGTTCGTACGATGTTAAAATAACCAATGCCGATAACACAGTTGCATACACACGCGGTATCATACAAATATCACCATCGGCAACAGGAGCCATACCAACAATATCTTCGCTTACAGCAAGCAATAGCGAGGTATATAAAGAGGATGAGGTAGTATTGAGTTATGAAGTATCTCGAAAAGGAGAGGGTTCGGTATCGCGTGCAGTAAAAGTGGAAGACCCCAATATGCTACGCTTCCCTGAGGTTGTGGGAACTCGCCCATATACATACATGATGTGGTTTAAAACCGATAAGTTAAACCATAGCAGTCAAGGAACAAACCTTATTGATAAGAGAAATCTTAACGATACATGGCCTCACAATAACTGGGGAGATTTCTGGGTGACAATCCGTCCAGAGATAATGGCGCGCAAGGAGACAGGAAAAACCTCAACAACAAATGATAGAATTCACCCAGAGAACGAAATATCGTTCAATACATATGGATGGACCGAACACGATCAACCAAACTCTTGGGTGATGACAGACGACCACTCTGTAAAAGAGGGACAATGGACACACCTTGCAGTAACATACGGAACAAATAATGTTCAAGCAATATATTTCAATGGTAAAAAAGTTGCAGAAGCAACAGTGCAACATATCACCAACAATGCCGTAAGGTCAGAGGGCAGTAGCGTTTATGTAGGCGGAACAAGTGTATATAAGAGTGGATTTACAGGTTGGGTAGATGAGTTCCAAGTATGGGATAGAGTATTGACAGCATCTGAGATTCAAACAGCAATGAAGGGCTATACAACACCACCAAGCGGATTGCAAGGATATTGGACATTTGAGACATCGCAGGAGAACTCCGACGGTAAAAATGTATTCCCCAACTTAGGACACAAGGGAAGCAGCTATGTAGCAGAGATGATTTCTACATTAGGAGCAGAAAACGATGGCGGTAGCGGAATAACAGAGACTGTTCTTGATGCCTCTAATGATGAATTGGGTAACCCAATGATAACAGGAAGCTATAATGTAACCACCACATCAGAGTGGAACTTGCCCGATGCACAAGTAAAATCTACATCAAATAAACAGGCAACGGTATCATACAATGCCGAAGGAAACTACACAGCAGGCTTAACTCTAAAAAATATGTGGGGAAGCGATACAAAGAGTGTGGAGATAGTAGTTGTTCCATACCCTCAAGGAGTAGAGGAATCGGAGGTTGAGATTATGGGAGTGTATCCCAATCCGTTTACCGACTTTGTAAACCTATCATTCGCAAAAGAGGGTGCTTACACTATAGAAATAGTTGCCATGGATGGTAAACTAATAGAGAACAAGGCTCTATCTGTTGCAGCAAATGAAATAGTGAAGGTTGACGTAAATGGAGACAAAGGAATCTACTTCGTAAGGGTTATTGCCGAAAACGGAACAAACGTTAGAACAGTAAAAGTAATGAAGAAATAGATTGGATGAGCTATGAAAAGAGTTGTAATAGTTGGTGCAACATCCGGAATAGGATATGAGAGTGCAAAGATATTTTTGCAGAGAGGTTATACTGTAGGTTTGGCAGGACGAAAAACAGATAATTTAAAACCTCTTTTGGATGAATATCCACTTACAACCTTCTCAAAGCAGATTGATATAACACAGCCCGAAGCTCCCGAACTTTTATCAGAATTGATAGGGGAGATGGGAGGAATGGATATATATCTGCATGTATCGGGCATAGGGTATCAAAACATCACCCTCGACCAACAAATTGAGATAGATACGGTAAAAACAAATTGTTTAGGCTTAACACAAATGGCTACAACTGCATACCACCATCTATCTCAAAATGGAGGAGGACAAATAGCAGTGGTATCGTCAATAGCCGGGACAAAAGGGTTAGGAATAGCGCCATCATATTCGGCGACAAAACGCTATCAAAGTACCTATTTGCAATGTTTGACACAACTTTCAAGAATGAGGAATGATAATATCTCATTTACCGATATACGCCCGGGATTTGTAGATACGCCACTTCTGCGAAAAGCCAACTACCCAATGAAGATGAAAGCCGATTATGTAGCAAAAAAGCTATATAAAGCAGTAATATCTAAAAAGAGAGTTGCAATTATCGATTGGAAATTTTCTCTGATTGTTTTCTTCTGGCGTCTAATCCCCACATATTTGTGGGAACGACTGAAGATTGTGAAGAATTAGTTGGGTATAGACGCAATCTATTGTGGTGGTTCTAAAGAATATTATTCCTCTTTCAAGGGGGCTTGTAAAGCAAGAAAATCAGTGATTATAGACTCATGCACATGTTTGTCAGACACCAATAATAAAAGAATATCCAATAAAAAAGAATGAGACCGAGACAAAATTGCTTTTGACTCGGTCTCATCTCGTTTATATGAGGAATTTTACTTTTCTTCTTTTTTGCTGTGTCGATGAACGTGAGAGTGTCGGCGAGAAATTTTACCACTTTTCTTAGTGCTTTTATATCCTGTAATGGTAAAGTATATACCAACAATAATAAATGGAATACTCAATAATTGTCCCATGTTCATGCCAAATCGCTCAATGAGTTCAAGTTCAAACATCTCTTGAGGTAGTTTTAAAAACTCAATGATAAATCTTGAACCAAATACCCACAACATAAATACTCCAAACAACAAACCTTTTTTATCTCCCGCATCTCTTTTCCAATACATCCACATAAGTACAAAGAATAGTGATAGGTATGATAACGATTCGTAAATTTGAGTGGGATGCGAGGTTGGTGAGTATTGTGGAGCTGCTCCATCTTTCCATGCGGCAATATTGGTTATAAAATTAAATCCCCAGGGCATAATAGTTTGAGAGCCATATATCTCATGGTTCATTAAATTACCCAATCTTATCATTGCGGCAACCAATGCTATTGGAATTACCAAACGGTCATACACCCACATTACATTTCGGTGTGTAACCTTTTTAGCATATATAAGAACAGCAATAATAATGGCTATTGTTCCTCCATGACTTGCAAGACCACCTTCCCAAATCTTTAGTATATCAATTGGATTATTTGAGTAGTAGTCCCAATCGTAGAAGAAGCAGTGTCCGAGCCTTGCGCCAATAATGGTTGCGATGATAACATATATAAATAGTTTATCGCACCACTCCTCGGGAGCTTTATCATTTTTGAATATTTTAGCCTCAATATAATACCCTACTAAAAAACCTATGGCAAACAATAGTCCATACCATCTTATCTCCATTCCAAAGAATGAAAATATAGCAGGGTCAACATTCCAAACAACTGAATTAAGCATTACAAGTAATTGTGATTAATTATAAATTTCTTAAACCAAATGAGCAATCCACTCCTCTCTCTCTCCGGGTAGTAAATCAATTACAGGAACCTCCGGCATTGTGTAACAACCTGCATTTTGACGGAAAGTTGCACGGGCAGCATTAACCAGCATTTGAGCAGTTAGAGCAGGGTTGTTTATTTTCATGTTAAACTCAAACAACTGGTTTTGAGTTTTGCCCGATACCCCTTTTCTGCACATCATAACACCATGACCCATATCCAAAAGGTTATCTACGCACTCAACTTGCATAACGTGAGTTTCGTCGTTAACAAAGTATGCATCGGCTTTAATTGCTTTAGCAACCTCTTCGAATTTATAACCATCTTTTACTTCAATGTAAACCATGCGACGGTGAATTCCTGTACCAACAGGTATTGTCATCGATAGAGCTGCTTTAACACCCTCTATCGCCTTTACTGCAACAGTGTGTCCCATGCTCATACCGGGGCCAAAGTTTGTATATGTAATACCTTTAGGTGCTGCTGCCTCCATAAGTGTACGCACAACTGAATCGCTACCCGGATCCCAACCTGCCGAAATAATAGCAACCGAGCCATTCTCTTTTGCAACCTTGTCAAGATTAGCTCTCAATTGAGTAATACCTGAGTGAATGTCGTAGCTATCGGCAGTGTTAATACCCATGGCCAATATCTCTTTTGCATACTCCTCAACCTTGCGAGTTGGAGTGGCAAGAATGGCAACATCAACACCCTCAAGTTCTCGAATATCGCTAACTACTTTATATTTTTTTATCTCTTCAGGAATATCGTTTACGTTACGTCTTACAATTCCTGCAATCTCCATATCGCACGAAGCCTCAATAGCTTCTACTGTAAATTTTCCAATATTGCCATATCCTACAACGGCAACTCTTTTCTTTTCCATTTCTAATAAAAATTTTTGATATGCAAAAATAATATATTGTCGTTAAAAAACCGTCACAATTATATATTTTTCACAATCCATTTCTCGGCTTCACCCTCAACGAAACCTCTCTTTATGCAATACTCTTTTTGTTGGGTTTCGTCGATGGTTACCGTAAAATATTTTGCATTGGGATTCGCTATCATAATACCGCATACCGATGAATTTGGATACATAGCACCGTTTTCAGTTACCTCAATTCCCAATTTGTCAAAATTTATAAGGTTTTTAATCTCAAAAATAAGAGATTGGTCGGGGAGGGACGGGTATCCGATTGCAGGTCTTATTCCCACGCAATTGCCTTTGATTATTTTTGCAGGGTTCATCTCTTCTGTAGAGTATCCCCATAAATCGGTTCTTACAATATAGTGAGTATATGCTGTAGCCGCTTCAGCCAATCTGTCTGCAATAGATTGCAACATCACCGATTTATACTCATCACCACTTCTCCTCAACTCTTCAATGCGAGATTGAATCTCTCTGCCTACGGAAACAGCAAAAGTTGCAATATAATCATCCACATCTGTTGTTGCAGGCAAAATAAAATCCGCCAAGGCTAAGTATCCCTCTTCGTTGTTTTCTTTCTTCTTTTGTTGACGTAGAGTTGGTATTGAAACCTCTTTTTCTCCCTTTATAACAATTGAGTTATCTTCAGAATTTGCTTTGTAGAAAGCAACGGTAGCACTTATCGTTGGGTTTGATTGCTCCGAAATCTCTTTGATAAGTCTCGTGCAATCTTTATGAAGTTGCATAGCCTCCGAAGCCTCTTTCCTTTCACTCTCCTCAAACGATGCAAGCCACGAAGCCTTGCAGTGGTCGCAACCATGCAGATATGCAATAGAGGCAAACTTACCGCTCAATTTCCAAACGTTAAACAACTGGCCCCAATTAATAAAATCAAGAAGTTGAGATATGCTGTACGATAAATTAATCTCTTTGTTCAACTCTTTAGGTTGGGTTGGAGTATAACCATTACAACAATTTTTATCTCTTAATCCTTCAGCAACAGCAAAAGGTACTGTATCGTTGCATTTAGCACACTCTCTCAAAAGTTGTTGACGCTCCTTAACCTCCTTGATATACTCCTCTCTAATCTTTTCATTTGTTAGTTTGGCAATGATAATAGGGTCTTGCGATGCATCTTTAACATGTACAACCAAACCTCGGTAAAGCGGAGCAATTTTAACAGCAGTGTGTAACTCCGATGTTGTTGCCCCACCAATAAGCAGAGGAATATTCAATCCTCTCTTTTCAAGCTCACGAGCAACATTGCACATCTCGTTTAAAGATGGAGTAATAAGTCCGCTGACACCAATGATGTCAGCCTTTGTCTCAACAGCCTTATCGACTATTGTCTCGGCAGAGACCATAACCCCGAGGTCGATAACCTCATAATTATTACAGCCCAGCACAACCGAAACAATGTTCTTCCCAATATCGTGAACATCGCCCTTTACAGTAGCCAAAACAACTTTTCCTGCGCTGTTTGTCGAAGCATCATTCTCTTTCACTATAAAGGGTTGAAGAATTTCAACAGCACACTTCATAGTGCGCGCGCTCTTAACCACTTGAGGTAAAAACATCTTACCCTCACCAAATAAAGCACCAACTCTGTTCATGCCCGACATGAGTGGTCCTTCAATAACAGCAACGGCACTGTTGTATTGGTTCAATGCCTCTTTTATATCCTTCTCTAAATTATCGGTATATCCTTTAACAAGAGCATTGCTTAATCTCTCATCAATAGGAGCATTTTCGTTGCTGTTCAAAGATTCTGTTTTGTTTCCAACCTTAATCTCTTTAACACTCTCGGCAACCTCAACCAATCTCTCTGTTGCATCATCTCGGCGGTTAAGAATAACATCTTCAACAGCCTCTAAAATATTCTCAGGAATATCGTTGTAATTAACACAAGTGGCAGGGTTAAGAATAGCCATATCCATACCTGCATTAATTGCATGGTAAAGGAATACCGAGTGCATAACCTCCCTTATATAGTTATTCCCTCTAAAAGAGAATGAGAGGTTACTAACTCCGCCACTTACCTTTGCATGTGGCAGATTCTCCTTAATCCAACGTGTTGCCTCAATAAAGTCTTTGGCGTAGTTTTTATGTTCATCAATACCTGTTGCAACAGCCAAAATATTGGGGTCAAAAATTATATCTTCCGCTGCAAAATCACACTCTTGTGTAAGTATGTCGTATGCTCTTTTGCAAACCTCTGTTTTACGAATGAATGTATCTGCCTGACCCTCCTCGTCAAAAGCCATGACAACGACAGCCGCCCCCATCTCCTTAATGCGAGTTGCTCTCTTTTTGAAAACATTTTCGCCCTCTTTCAAACTGATAGAGTTGACAATTGCTTTACCCTGAACACATTTAAGACCTGCCTCTATAACACCCCAATCCGAAGAGTCTATCATAAAAGGAACTTTGCAAATTTCGGGTTCCGATGCGAGAAGTCGCAAAAACATATCCATCTCCTTTTTGGCATTCAACATGCCATCATCCATATTAATGTCAATGATTTGAGCGCCATCTTCAACCTGTTTAAGGGCAATAGAGAGAGCTTCACTGTAACTCTTTTCGTTAATTAAACGTAAAAATTTGCGAGAACCTGCAACGTTGCATCTCTCTCCCACGTTTACAAAGTTGTTCTCTTTGCAAACGGTCAGAGGTTCAAGCCCTGCCAAAACAAGTTGTTTATCGTCTTGAGTAGGAGTGTGGGGTTTGTAACCTTTTACAAGTTCTGCAATTGATTTTATATGTTTTGGAGTTGTACCACAACAACCTCCCATAATATTTACGAGATGTTCTTCGAGATATGGTTTCATATTTGCCGCCATAGTTTCGGGAGTTTCGTCATACTCTCCAAAACGGTTTGGCAATCCCGCATTTGGGTGTACCGAAATATAGAAAGGAGCACTCTCTGACAATCTGCGTAAGAAAGGCAGAATATCCTTTGCTCCAAAAGAACAGTTTATACCAATCGATGTTATTGGAGCGTGAGAAATAGAGGCAACGAAAGCCTCAATAGTTTGTCCCGATAGAGTTCTTCCTGCATTGTCGGCAATAGTGGCAGATACCATTAGAGGGAGTTCAATACCCTTTTCTTTGAACAGAGTTTCAACGACGTCAATTGCACATTTAAGGTTAAGAGTGTCAAAGACGGTCTCCAAAAGAATAATATCTACACCCTCATCGATGAGAACCTCAATTTGCTCATAATATGCTTGGTATAACTCGTCGTATGTAATAGCCCTTGCCGCAGGATTATTTACATCAGGCGAAATAGAGCAGCTTTTGTTTGTCGGACCAACACTGCCTGCAACAAAACGAGGTTTATCGTTGGTAGAAAACTCCTTGGCAGCCTCTTTCGCAACTTTTACGGCAGCCCTGTTTATATCTGTCACATATTCTTCCAGCCCATAGTCGCTCATCGAAACTGACGAAGCGTTGAAACTGTTTGTTTCAATAATATCAGCACCTGCATTAAGGTATGCCCTGTGTATGTTTTTGATGATTTCAGGTTGGGTAAGAACCAATATATCGTTATTTCCCTTCAACTCTCTTGTGCTATCGGCAAACAACCCACCTCTGAAATCGTTTTCAGTAAGGTTGAGTTTCTGTATTTCCGTACCCATAGCTCCATCTAAAACGAGGATACGATTATTTAAAAGTTGAGAAAAATCATATTTAGTCATGGCTGAGAATCAATTAAATTATTTTGTCGGGATTTTTTGCAATAAACTCTTTCCAACTTTTGCACCCTTTCTCCGTAATAGGCGATTTCATCTGATAGAAGTGACACAAAGCCGCAGCCACAGCATCTGTGGCATCGAGTTGAGGAGCCATCTTCTCTTCGGGAATATGTAAGATTCTTTTAAGCATATCGGCGACCTGTTCTTTCGAGGCGGCGCCATTACCCGTTACAGACATTTTGATTTTTAGAGGGGCATACTCCGTTATAGGCAGTCCATGGTGAATGGCAGCAGCCATTGCAACACCTTGCGCCCTACCAAGTTTAAGCATCGACTGCACGTTTTTACCAAAGAATGGAGCCTCAATAGCCAACTCTGAGGGAGAGTATTGGGTGATTAAACCCGATACACGTTCGTATATTCTGTTCAATCTCATATAATGATTCTCAAACTTACTGAGTTTAAGTGTTCCCATAACAACCAATTGGGGATTTTTGCCATCGCAATCAATGATGCCATATCCCATAACATTAGTACCGGGGTCTATACCTAAAATTCTCTTTTTTGAACTCATTATATCTAAATTGAACACGAAATATATATCATTACAAAAATACAAGAAACAAGCGAAATAATCTCATTATTTGATGTAAAAAAGACTATTGCTGTCCGATAAAAATCAAAAAGAGAAATAAAGACGTATTTGAGTCAGAGTAATATTAAAAAATTAATCGCACCATTATAAAACAGAGTGAAAGCCCTGAAGTTTGCAGAAATAGGGCGAGGACTGTTTGAGCTTTAGCGAGTTCCACAGCCCCTGCAAACGAGGGAATAGCTGTAACGGCAAATGAAAATTGACTGAGGGATGTTCGAAGAACTCCCGAACAAAAATTTGAATGACTGTTTTATATCAGGTGCGAGAGTTTTTGT
>JAZLBW010000030.1:0-1592 GCA_045613905.1 Candidatus Caccoplasma sp. | reverse complement strand
CGAATGCTGGAAGAACACCGAAGTTTACAGATTGAGTTCCTGGTTTAGCAACGATAGTTAGGTTAGGAACGTCTGGGTTAGCAACATAAGTTGATTTGTACTCAGTGATATCGATTTCATAGTCTGCTTTGCTCAAGTCGATAGTGTTTGGATTATAATCATAACCCATATTTCTATGGTCTTGTGCTTGAAAAGCGATAACCACACTTTTACCTGGAGCCAAAGGATATTTTTTACCCGATCCATCACTAACAAAACCTGCAACGTATGAAGAAACAGCAACAGCTTCCATCTCCTCAGGAGTAGTACCCCACAATACAGTTTTTGTGTGAGCTGCAATCTCAGTACGAGCGATTAAGCAGTTGTCAAGGTATTGAGTAAATGGTGAGTTGTTGTAAATCTCAACGAATTGGTCATACATGTAGTTTTTGTTTGCAGGAGTCTTACACATTGAAGTATAGAACTCTTTGATAATTAATTGAGGAGTAGATGGAATATATTCTGTTTCTATGGCTGCTGTTTGCGCTTTATCTACAAGCACTATAGTAGAGCCACAAATTTCACCCTCATTTATTGACATAGTTACAGTAACCTCATATTCGCCTTCTGAAATTTCCACTGTTTTATATACACCTTCTGAAATTTCTGATAATTCAAAAACTCCAAGAGAATTTACCGCTTTAACTGATACATCAGTTACATCACTCCAGTTAACTAAATCTGGCAATATAACTTGCACTGTTAATGAGTAGAGATTAGAAATTAAAAGAAATTTTTCGGAAGTTATCTCTATCTTATTATCCTGTGCATCTTTTGTGCTTATCACCAATGTACAATTCTCCTCATAGAATCCAAATTCTCCTATATGTTTTATTGTAAGTTTATATCGTCCTTTTAGCTTTTCTCCTTTATCATTTACAGAGTTTTCCAAACTTACTATTTCATAGTTTGGCGAAGGGTTTGCATAACTCTCTGCATAGCTTTTTAGAATTTCTGTTTCTATTTGATTTATTACTATGTCTTCTTTTGTTATTTTTGCATTTGAGGGGTTGACATAAAACTCTATCTCTGCTGTTCCACCCTCTTCTGATATAAGAAACTCTTTTTTTAACAGAACTATGCTTGTTGGATAATTTAAGGCCTGACCAAAGTTATATTGTTTGCCGCTTGACATGGTTATGCTTACCATTCCTCTTTCACTATCCTCTACAATTGAACTTATTTGATTGTCAGGGTTTGCACTATAAGGGGTAGGCAATACTGTTATTGGATTGTTTTTGTCTTCGAGATAGGTTATTATCTCATACTTGCCTTCGCTATTGACTTGTACATCTACCGAAACACCATTGGCTCCATCTATGCCTTTTGCAGATATTGTATTGCCTTCGGCATCTTTTATTGGGCTATATGTTTGTCCTTTGTCATATGATACAATCCAATTGCAATTATTATCTATTTTTATATATGGAGTTACTCCGTCAATTCCGTCTTTTCCATTGGCTCCGTTTTTTAGAGTTATTGCGGTATTATCAGAGAATGTAATTTTCCATCCTTCTATACCTGTTGTAATAGGTTCTACTCCGCTTATTATT
>JAZLBW010000029.1:0-7096 GCA_045613905.1 Candidatus Caccoplasma sp. | reverse complement strand
AATATCTACCTCTAATTTGGTTGTAGATGAAGGGGCCAATTTTATAGTTTCTACCGATACAAAGATTGAATCGGCTATAACATGCGGTGTTGAATATCCAAATTCAATCTTTTCTATTGCTGATAAGTCATATTTATTTTCGCCTTCATCAGAAACAAGTATTAGGGAAGTTAAATCTTGCGATTCAACTGTTATTGAGTCGATCTTAGAGATTGGATATTTCACTGTTAAATCTGTAGTTGACAAAAGAAGTTCGTCTTGTTTTGAAAATTTAATATCACTTATGGCATCAACCCTGAATTTATTCCCATTATCTCCGTAGTTGATTATAATCTTATCACTCTCAAGATATCCATCCTCATCGAATATAACCTCTTTTATATTTGAAAAGCTATTCCAAACATCAACATTTTGATAATCCTCTTTGCTTCCCACAGGAACATATAACGTTGCATTGTCACAAACTCCATAAAAAGATTCAGAATCAATCATTGGAGGCACTATATTAGAAACATACACATTTGTTAAATTAGGACATTCTGCTATAGCAAAATAGCCCATTTTTGCCATACTATCTGTAATATATAAGCCAACGAGTGCAGAGTTATTTTTAAAAGAAAAACTCTCAATGGTTGTTACACTTCTTGGAATCATATACTGCTTATCTTGCTTCCCCGATGGATATTGAATTAAAGTTGTTTTATTCTTATCAAACAATACTCCATTCTCTGATGCATAATATGAATTTTCAGAAGCAACTTCTATTGAAGTTAAACCTGTACATGAATCAAATGCCAAATAACCAACTTCTGTTACACTATTGGGAATGGTTACTGATGTTAATGCTGTGCAATTTTGAAAAGCACAATCACCTATTGAAGTTACACCTTCGGGTATTTCAACAGATTTAATTTCAGATGTAAATGAACTCCAAGGAAGTGTAGTTGACGAAGAATAATCTTGCATACTTCCTGTTCCTCGAATCTTAAGGGCTCCTGAATCTGTGTTATAAATCCAAGTTAAGTTACTGCCACAGCTTCCACTATATGAAGCTGATTGTGCAGTTATGGCAAATATTATAAATATTGCCATAAGAATTGTTTTTAAACTGCCAATTTTCATTTTTTTATTGATTTATATATTTATTAAAAATTTATCATTAATCCGTACTCCTTTTGCAGGTCATATCATATGCAAATATATAACTTTTAATTATTATTTAAAATTTTTCAGCAACTTTTAGTTATATTTTAACAACTTAGGATTGTGCTATTTTTATTCAAAATGAATGTAACTTTGAAATATGGAATTAGTTGAGTTAGGAAGAAATATTTGTAATGTGAGGCGTTCTCTTGATATGACTCAAGAGGAGGTGGCTTTAGAATTGGATATTTCAATTACTGCTTACGCAAAGATTGAACGAGGTGAGACCAATGTAAGCTTTTTAAGATTAACTCAGATTGCCGATTTGTTTAAGGTTCCTATTTCGAGACTTGTTTGCAATTCAAATGATTACTATCTAAGCAACAAAGATATTTTAAGTGAGATTAAATTGGTTAAAGAGGAGATTGTTTGTTTGAAAAATATTATAGAAAAAACAGATAGTGATAATTAAGTGTGTATTTTCGGACATATTTCATTCGATTAGTGTTTCGCGTCTTTTTAAGACGCTTTTTTGTTTTAAACAGTCAAACGAAATCAGGATAAAACAAATATTTGAATTATTTTGAACACACAATTGTTTATCACTACTGCCGAGTCAACTTTTCCGGAGATTATATTCAACAATCATCTATAGCATAGGCTCTTAAAGGCGGACACAGCATGCTGTGTCCCTACTTGTTTTTTAACAACCATTCAATTTCTCATTCCTAATTTCTCATTCCTAATTTAACAAAGGCTACGCAAACAACAAAAAAACTCCTGCAAAAGTGTTTATGTATCAACAAAGAAGAGCGAGGATGACTCCTCGCTCTTCTTTGTTGATATGGTTTTATTTTCGGTATTATCTCACTACCAATTTTCCTGTGTAGATATTGCCTTCTGAACCATATATGCGAACTATATACAATCCGTTTGCTAAGTCAGCAATGTTGATTGTCTCTTGTGCGTCATATATTTTTGCGTTCATCACCTCTGCTCCACTCATTGTGATTATGCTCAATGTGCTTCCTGAGGGTACTCCGTTGCATACTACATAGTCGTTTGCTGGGTTAGGATAGATTGAGATTTCAACTTCTTCTGCATCTTCTTCTACTCCTGTTGACTCTGCCTCTACTCTTACAGGTATGTCATATACCATTCCCTCATTTACCGATCCACATGCTACAGGGTATGATCCCCATGCATTTGAATAGCCCATTCGTATTACGGTTGTTGCTGATGGTGCTGTTTCGGGTACGGTTAATTGGGTTGATATATTCAATACATAGTCATAGTTGGCTACAATGTTTCCTCCAAAGCTTGATGAACCACTCAAATATCCGAATTGTCCTGCCGACATTAATGAGCCTGTTGCATTGAAGTCGGTATATAGAGCTGCCACGTTGTAACGCAAGTCTTGTTTTACTGAACCTCTGCTACCCAAATCGTTTGCCACAAAGTTGATTGTGAATGTTTGTCCCGGTTTTACAACGATTGTGTCTGACAATACTTGATATACACTATTTGGTGTTGAAGTTTTGCTGTATGAGATGTTTTCTTTTGCTCCTGTTGTTGTAATGGCTTTTACATATGCTTTGCCTTCAGAGTGCATTGAGCCTGATGGTGTGCAATATGTTGGGTCATCTTCAGCTATTGCCTCTTCTTCCAATTTTAGTTTGAAGTCGTGTACCTCTCCGTTTACTATGCCTGAACAGATATGCTCAATGGGCGATACTCCATCTACATATTTATCTGTTATTACACGTATGCGGTATGTATCCAATTCGTAATCTTCTGTGTGGATATATGCTTCGTATGAGCTTGCATCTTTGCTGTATAACAACATTTCGTTTGCAGTGAATTCCATATCTTGGTTTTTATCCATGAATACTGCTATATAGTTGTCTTTCATTGCATCGGTTCCTTCAACAGCTAATTTCAACCATTTGTTGTAGGTGTGTTTTACTACTGCTGAATAGTTGCGGTATGCATTTGCAGGTGCTGATGTTGCTACATAGTTGATATTGCCTGTTTTTGCTCCGCTTACTTCAAATTTGGTGATGTAAGAGTCTTCTGATTTCTCAACCTCGGGATAGCAATAGCCTCCTGCATCGGGTTTTCCTCCGAAGTTCTCGAAACGTAGTTTGAAGTTTTGTGTTGCGTAAGGTATGCAATATTGACTTAGTGTTTGTACACTGTTACAGCTTCCGTTTCCTACTCCACGTTGCATGTAGTCGAGTGATAGGATTATCTCTTCGCGACGTACATTCTCTATCTCCCACCAGTGGTTCAAAGGAACATATTCTTGGTCGGTGTTGTGAAGCGCTGTAAAGTTTACTTGTCCTTCGGTTGTGATTTTTACTCCGTTTCCTGACTCATCAGAGAATGTTATCCAACGTACATCTTCGCGGTTACCCATTGATTGTGGTTTTACATACTCCTCTTCGAATCCTGTTACGGTGTTTTTGTATATACCAAGGAATGAACCTGTTTTACGGTCGCAGTAGTTTTCCCATGGTCCGCGTGCATAGTACTCTACATTCTCCAATCCCGGAACTAATGAGCATGTGATTCCTAAACGACGTAGGTCTGATGTTCTTGCCGCCAAGGTTACATTCATATCCATTATTCCGTTTGCATAGAATGTATATACTATTGTATAATCGCATCGGCTGGTTACGGTGCGGGTTGTTGTTACGGTTACTGTTTTTCCATCATCTGATTTTGTATAGCTTACTGATGAGTTTCCGTAATATACCGATGTTGTGTTGTATTTGTCATTTTCGATATATCGGAAGAAGCTGAATTCAAAACCTTTGTTGTTGTATATTATTTCACGACCCAATAGGTTTAGTGATTTCAATACTGATGTTGATTTGTTGAAAGCTGCCGAGATTCTATCTCCTGAGATGATTAGCTCGCCGTTCTCCTCTTTTACCGACAATGTTGATGATTCGCTATCGGTATCAACCTCTGCCAATTGCAATTGTGGGGTTATTGAGAATTGTTCTTGTGCCATTACTCGTCCTGCTTCTGACCAACGAGTTGCTTCTTTCAATACAAACTTGATATTCAACAAGTACTCTGCTGCTGCTGTTGTTGATGTTGTATAAGGTATTTGAACGGTTTTTGTTGCATTTGGTGCCAATGAGATATTGTTTGTACCTGTTTCAACTACTTTTCCGTCTTGCATTACCTCCCATACCATTGTGAATTGATCCAAATTGATGAAGTCATATTTGTTTTGGATTGTTACACTCTTTGTTGATGGCTCAAACGATTTTATTTTTATGTATTGATATACTTTTTTTACTTCGGCAAGTTTTGGACTCTCCTCGCGAGAAGATGTTAAGATACCATTTGAGCAGAAGTTTCCTTGGTGAGGTCCGGGGAAGTCGTATCCTGTGTAAAGACGTGGATTCTCTACTCCTGCTACCAAATCTGCCGGATTGTAGATTGATTGATCGACCCAGTCCCAGATACATCCTCCGATGATACGACGGCTGTCTTCCATTATATCCCAATACTCTTGCAAGTTTCCGATTGCATTACCCATTGCGTGTGCATACTCACATACGAAGTGTGGTCGTGAATCGTTTGCCGCATCGTTATTTTGTAGGATTGATAATGTTGGGTACATATTCGATGTCATATCTGTATGATTCCAACTTCCTTGTCCTTCGTTGTGGATTAAGCGATCATCTAACTCTCTTACTGCATTGTATGCATCAGTAAAGTTTGAGCCATCACCACTTTCGTTACCTAACGACCAGAAGATTACAGCCGGGTGGTTACGGTCACGAAGTGCCATGCGTCGTGTACGGTCGGCAAAAGCAGGTGCCCATGATGGCCAACCACTGATGCTTGTGTTTGCGTGACACTCAAGATCTGCCTCGTCCATTGTATATAGTCCATAGTAGTCGAACATTGCATACATTTTTGCTGCATTGGGATAGTGACTTGTACGGATTGTATTCAAGTTGTTTTGTTTGAACATTACTACGTCTTTCAACATGCTTTCTGTTGTTACTGCACGTCCGTAACGTGGGTGTGTATCGTGACGGTTTGCTCCCTTGAATGCCACACGCTCGCCATTGATATATACAAGCATGTTTTTCATCTCAATGTGACGGAATCCGTATTTTGTTGAGAAGACCTCTGTTACATTGCCACTGTTATCTTTTAATGTTACGATTGCTGTGTATAGGTTTGGTGTTTCTGCTGTCCAAGGCAATAGGTTTGACAAACTTGCTGTGAATGTTAGTTTTTGCTCGCTTCCACTTGCCAAGTTTGTTACATTTTGCGCAGCTGATGTATATACTGTTTCGCCTGAAGGACTCAACAACTCTACTTGTGCCGATACGGTTTGTGCCGATTCTGCACGGTTGTTTACCCATGCCTCAAGTTTGAATGTTCCTGATGTGTAGTTGCTTGATGCGCTTAATTGCGATGTTATGTAGTGGTCGCGAACGTATGTTTTTGGTGTCGCAAATAGATATACGTCACGGAAGATACCACTCATACGGAACATATCTTGACACTCTAAGTAACTTCCATCGCTCCAACGGAATACTTGTACTGACAATGTATTTTCTCCTGCTTTTAGTTTTGATGTAATATCAAACTCGTGGTCGTTGTTTGCTCCTTGTGTGTATCCTACATATTTTCCGTTTACCCAAACATATGCCGCACTATAGATACCTCCGAACATGATGAAGACTTGTTTGTCGTCCCAATTCTCAGGTAATGTGAATGTTCTGCGATAAGATCCAACGGGGTTTACTCCGTATCCACTATATCCTGAACGACGTTGAATATATGGAGGTGTGTTTGCGTGTGGATACTCTACGTTACAGTATATTGGTTTGTCGTATCCATACATCTCCCAGTTTGAAGGCACAGGAAGATCGTCCCATGATGATACGTCATAGCTATCTTGGAAAAAGTCTGTTGGACGTTTTGATGGTTCATCAACAAGGTTGAATTTCCATGTTCCGTTCAATGACATATAGTACTCACTCTCTGGTGTTGTCCATGGAGTTTCGTAGTATTGGTCTGCTTGCATCGAAGCTTTTGAAGGATAAGGTATATATGTTGCATGACCTTTCTCTTTGTTCTCTTCAAAGATTGTCTCATCTTCCCAATATGCAATAATTTCCTCAACCTCTTTTACTTTAATTATTTTAAATTGCTGTGTCTGGTCATTACTATTTTTAACTGCAGGTACCATTTGTGCAGATGAGTTTGTGTAGTATGCTCGTCCTTGGGCATTGTAAGGTATAATCATATATGTATCTGCCTTACCAGATACTGCCTCAATTACAAACCATTGGTTATGGTTTGTTGTACTTGTAGCTTTTTGCCATTGGCTCATTGTGGTGGGAGTTGTTCCTCCACAGTCCATAGTTTGGTCTACTGCTGCATTACAAATAATCCAGTAGTCTCCTACTTTAGAGAACTTCCAATTTATACCTTGATTGTTGGTATCGGTTGTCAGACTCATTTTTGTACCATCAACGGCTGACGCATTGTTTGTCACATAGCGTCCTTGATAATCTTGAATTGTGTACCATGCCGAATTTTGAATAAATTGGGCATTAGCTTTGGTTGCGACTCCAAGTAATAGAGCTACACTCAAAATTAAAAAATAGACTTTCTTCATAATTATTTATTTTGTTGTTGTTATATTACACAAACTAAATGTAAGCATACGTAGATTTCAAAAAAAACGCTAATACGCTTATTATAATATATTTTTGCAAATATATGATTTATTTACATATAAATAAAATTTATTTATATTTTTATTGAGTGGTAGATTCAAAGACTAAGTGCAAAATTAAGATAAAAATTGAAAGAACTTATTTTTAGGTGTATCAAAATTGAGTTTCCGTCTAGGTCTTCTATTAAGTTTATATTGAATTTTTAAAATATATTCATCAGATAATTCATT
>JAZLBW010000028.1:0-4989 GCA_045613905.1 Candidatus Caccoplasma sp. | reverse complement strand
TGAAAAAGAGATATATACAATAAAAGTAACAGCAGGCGAGGGCGGAACAGCAAAAACAAATAAAACCAAAGCAGAATATAAAGAAAAAGTCTCTTTATCTGCCACACCCAAAGAGGGTTATAGTTTTGTGAATTGGACAGTCAACGGAGAGGAAGTCTCAACCGCGAACCCATATACAGCGACAATAATAGCAAATACAGAGTTTAAAGCCAATTTTATCAGCTATAAAATAATCGTAATATCAGGCGAAGGAGGAACAGCCAAAGTGGATAAAACGCAAGTAGCACATAACGGAAAAGTTTCCCTTACAGCTACCCCTAACGAAGGCTATGGTTTTGTGAATTGGACAGTAAACGGGAATGAGGTCTCAACCAAGAATCCATATACAACAACAATAACAGCAGATACAGAATTTAAAGCAAATTTTGCAACCCATAAAGTAACAGTATTGTCAGGCGAAGGCGGAACTGCTACAGCAAATAAAACACAAGCAGGACATAATGAACAAGTCACTTTTACCGCCACACCCAACGACGGCTATCATTTTGTCAATTGGACAGTAGACGAAGAGGAAGTATCTACACAACCAACATACACAGCAACCATAACAGCAGATACAGAGTTTAAAGCAAACTTTAAAGAATTTATACCTGAATACGTAGACCTCGGCTTGCCCAGTGGACTAAAATGGGCAACCTGTAACGTAGGAGCAACTACACCTGAGGGCTATGGATATTATTTCGCTTGGGGCGAGACCGCACCCAAAGATTACTATTATTGGACTACCTACAAATATTGTAATGGTGATAAATATTCAATGACCAAATATTGTGTAAATTCATATTATGGCACAGTAGATAATAAAACCAAACTTCAACTATCAGACGATGCAGCGAGAGTAAATTGGGGAGGCAAATGGCGAATGCCAACAATTGAAGAACAAGCTGAATTACGCAATACCTCAAATTGTACTTGGACGTGGACTACTCAAAACGGAGTAAACGGGTGTAAAGTAACAAGTAAAAAGAACGGTAACTCCATTTTTCTTCCTGCTGCGGGCTATCGCTACGACGACAATCTCAGCAGTGCGGGTAGTTACGGCCTCTATTGGTCGAGTTCGCCTACCGCGCCCAGCAGCTACTGCGCCTTTTACTTGGACTTCGGTTCGGGCGGCGTAGATTGGGGGAGCTACAGCAGCCGTTACCTCGGGCAATCTGTGCGTGCAGTCTGCGAGTAAAATTAAATGCTATTGGCATTTAATTCAGTTGAGAGATATTCATCTCTCGAACCCACTCACGCTCGGCAAAGTTTATGCAAGTATAACTTTGCACTCGCTTATTCGTGGCTTTGTTAGTTTTTAGTTTTCGGTTTCGTAAACTCAACCGCCCCTATGGGGTAGTTGATGTCCGCGCGGTATTCCCTTAGTTATTTCAACAAACAAAATGTTTGTTAATAACAACTTCATTTACCCCATTTTGTTAACTAAAAACTGAAAAAAAAATATTATCTTCGCAGAAATAAATATAAACTAATTAATAACGAACAAAGCCACGAGTAGGCAAAAACAATGTCAAACTTATTTGAGTATTGTTGAGCGAGAGTGGATTCGAGGAACGGATGTTCCTCAACTAACAACTAACAACTAACAATGCCTTGCATAATAAATATAGAAACTTCAACAAAAGTATGTTCATTGGCAGTAACAGTTGATGGATCGGTAGCGTTTAATCGTGAACATTTCGATGGTCCATCGCACGCATCGCTATTGGGCGGATATGTCAATGATGCACTTGAATTTGTAAAATCGAATAACTTAAAAGTAGATGCGGTTGCCGTAAGTGGCGGTCCCGGTTCTTATACAGGATTGAGAATAGGTGTGTCAATGGCAAAGGGTTTGTGCTTTGGTTTAGACGTGCCTTTGATTGCGCTCGATACAACAGAGATTATGGCTTGTGCAGTAATGTTCAATCCCAATGCCGATGAGGATGCTCTGTTATGCCCAATGATTGATGCTCGCAGAATGGAGGTATATTCGGCAATCTACGACAGAGCATTGCAACCAATCATGCCAATAGCTGCCAATATAATTGACGAAAACAGTTTCTCTGATATTTTAAAAGAGCGTAAGGTGGTGTTCTTTGGCGATGGAGCGGATAAGTGCAAAGATGTTATAAAGAGCGAGAATGTCATATTTATATCGGGTATAGCACCATTGGCAAAATGGATGTTGGCACTATCTGAACGAGCTTTCCGCAATCAGGATTTCCAAGATACGGCCTACTATCAACCCTTCTATTTAAAGGAGTTTCAAGCAACAACTCCCAAAAACAAAGTATTAAATAATATATCAAACAAATAATGTTGGATTATAACACACAGTTAAAGAAATTAGAGTTGCCGGAGTATGGACGTAACATACAACGAATGGTTGACTATTGTACACAAATTGAGAATCGCGAGGAGCGTACACGTTGTGCTTATGCAATAATTGCAACAATGGGAAATCTATTTCCACATTTAAGAGATATTGACGATTTCAAACATAAGTTGTGGGACCATTTGGCAATTATGTCTGATTTTAAACTCGATATTGATTATCCATACGAGGTTTTAAAACCCGACAATCTTTATACTCGTCCCAAATCTATACCATATAAATTAACTCCAATCAAATATCGCCATTACGGAAAACTATTGGAGGATATGATGAAGAAAATATCTTCCTTTCCCGAAGATAGCCAGGAGCGTAAACAGTTGCTCTCTTTGTTGGCAAACAACATGAAAAAGACTCTATATAACTCAACAAAGGAGATTGTGGAGGATGAGAGAATATTGAAAGATATTAAAGAGTATATTGGAGACGTTGTGGAAGATATAACGGTTGAAGATTTGAAATTACGTTCAATAAAAGATCTTCAAGCAAAGAAGACAAATAATAATAACAATCGCAATAACCGCCATAACAAAAAATAAAAACTATGTCATCATTTATAATAAAGGGTGGTTGCCATTTAAATGGTACCATTACTCCCAAAGGAGCAAAAAATGAAGCATTGCAAGTAATATGTGCTGTATTACTTACAAGCGAAGAGGTTACAATAACCAACGTACCCGATATTAGAGATGTAAACAACCTTATAGAGCTTTTGGCTGATATGGGAGTTAAGGTTACACGCATTGGCGTTGGAGCATATACTTTCAAGGCTGACAACATAGATTTGAATTATCTCAATAGCGGTGAATTCTTAAAGAAATGTTCATCATTGAGAGGTTCTGTAATGATTGTTGGTCCATTGGTGGCACGTTTTGGCAGAGCGGTTGTATCTAAACCCGGAGGTGATAAAATTGGTCGTCGAAGATTGGATACTCACTTCTTGGGAATTCAAAAACTTGGAGCAAACTTCTCTTACGACGAGGAGCGCCATGCCTACGAAATTACATCAAATGGATTGAAAGGTTGCTATATGTTGTTGGACGAAGCTTCTGTAACAGGAACAGCAAACATCCTTATGGCTGCCGTTTTGGCAAAAGGAGTGACAACAATATATAATGCTGCTTGCGAACCCTATTTGCAACAACTCTCAAAGATGCTAAATTCAATGGGAGCCAAGATTGAGGGAGTAGGCTCAAACCTTCTAACCATAACAGGAGTGGAGAGTTTGGGTGGATGTTCTCACCGTTTGTTGCCCGATATGATTGAGATTGGAAGTTTTATAGGAATGGCAGCCATGACAAGTTCCGAACTCCGTATCAAGGATGTATCAATAAAAGATTTGGGAATAATACCTGATGCCTTCCGCCGTCTTGGTATAACCATAAAGGAGGAGGGTGACGATTTGTATATACCCAAACACGACCACTACGAGATAGAGACCTTTATGGATGGCTCTATAATGACATTTGCCGATGCTCCATGGCCGGGACTCACCCCCGACCTTATGAGTGTGATATTGGTGGTTGCCACACAGGCTAAAGGTAGTGTGTTGATACATCAAAAAATGTTTGAGAGTCGCCTGTTCTTTGTTGATAAACTTATTGATATGGGCGCACAAATTATTCTTTGCGATCCACACAGAGCCGTTGTGATTGGTCAGGATAAACAACACCCCTTGCGAGCAACCTCAATGGTTTCTCCCGACATCAGAGCAGGAATTGCTTTGTTGATAGCGGCAATGTCGGCACAAGGAACAAGCAAAATCGATAACATCGACCAAATTGACAGAGGTTACGAAAAGATAGACGAGAGATTAAACGCATTAGGAGCATCAATTCAACGTATAAGCAATGATTAAACCGCAAGAGGTAATTAAAATTGGAAAGGTAACCAAAACTCATGGAGTATCAGGAGAGTTGTCGTGTACCTTTATCAACGACATTTTCGGAGAAGAGGATAGCCCATATTTGGTTGCAGACATTGATGGAATATTTGTTCCATTCTTTATTGAGGAGTACCGCTTTAAAAGTGATGTAACTGCTCTTATAAAGTTTGAGGATATTGACGATACCGAATCCGCAAAAATCATATTGGGGCGAGAACTATACTTCCCCATGAAATATATTACCGATTCTCAACCAATGAATTGTGGAGAGGGAATATTGGGCTACAAAATATATTCCGATGGTAAGTTGATAGGAACAATAGAGGGTGTTGATGATAGCACAGCAAACATTCTCTTTTCTGTTATGACAGAGAGTGGGGAGGAATTGCTTATTCCTGCTACTGACGATTTTGTAGAGAAAATTGATGACGAAAAAAGGGAGATTACAATGAACCTCCCCGATGGACTTTTAGATATGTAAATTATTGCTGTCCGATAAAAATCAAAAAGAGAAATAAAGACGTATTTGAGTCAGAGTAATATTAAAAAATTATAAGTTTCTGACTAATGTGTCTATCATATTGATTTCTAATAATAGTACAAGCCCTACTTAATAAGAACATTTTTAATGTATTAATTGACAATCAAATATATTTGTTGTAATTTTTTT
>JAZLBW010000027.1:0-13916 GCA_045613905.1 Candidatus Caccoplasma sp. | reverse complement strand
ATATATTCCGTATCTTTGCTCCGAGGTTAATTGTTTATACATTGCAATACAAAAATAGTTAATCTTAGGGAGACTTCGGTCTCCTTTTTTTTGCATTGTCAATGAAAACTACCTTTGCACTTTCTTTTTGAAATTACGAATGTTTTTAATGTTAAATTGCAAAATAAATGCAATTTAAATATTTAGCTTTACAATTTTCTATTAATAAGATAAGAAACTTTTTAAATTTGAACTAAACCTCCGCAAATACTCCAACACACAGGTACAGCGCCTGCTCTCGCAATAAAAAACGACAGAGAGAACTCTCTGTCGTTTATATCTTTCAAGAAGTTGAGGTAAAGAATTATACTATAAATCCTCTCCGTTTGCTTCGTTGTATTTATTATCGTAATACATTGCTATATAATATTCCCCTTCTTCATTTTCCACTATCGTAAACCAAACAGTCTTTTTCTCTAATCTATCAAAAAAATATTGCTTAGATATACGCTGTATTTCAGACAGAATCTCTTCTGTAGGGTTATCCTGTTCCTCTTGTGTATATTTTTGTGAAATAAGATACTTTAAATCATGAGCTAAAGTCGTCGTATCAGGTCTTTGATAAAACACGGCTTGATATCTCTTTTTATTCACCGACATTTCATAAGAAATTTCTTCATCTTCTGGAATAGTAAAATCTTCAAATGCAACATAGTTTGAATTGTTTTCAAATTGACGACATAGTCTATTAAACCTTATTTTTATTTGTACCTCATTTTGACATATTTTATCACAAAGCATAATGCGATATACCTTATTATTGTTAGTTCCAATGTATAAATAAACATCACGACCATTAAACTCTCCTTGCAAAACATCGTTATCCAAAGGATGAACAGTAAAGCCCTTAGCCTTTAGTTTCTGTATCATTTCTGTTTTATATCCATCAACAGGAATACCAAGAAACTTTGTTACATCTTTTTGAGCATACGTAGCAACGGAGATAACCAATAAAACTACAACCGATAAAATCTTTTTCATAATTTTCCTTTTTACCTTCAGCTACCTCAAGGTTTTATTTAAACATAAAAAAGCGTGGAGCTACAATACTAAACTCAGAATTGGAGGTCCTAGGAAAACCTATACACACGAATATAGTAATAGTAGCCCACGCT
Organism: Candidatus Caccoplasma sp.; assembly: GCA_045613905.1. Lineage (GTDB taxonomy): Bacteria > Bacteroidota > Bacteroidia > Bacteroidales > G3-4614 > Caccoplasma_A. The sequence goes on along the minus strand of JAZLBW010000027.1, from coordinate 12,762 downwards.
ATACGCGTGAGAACCACTATGCTATCCTTGTGTGTAATTGCGAAATTTCCTAGGTTTCCAATTCACAAGATAAGCATAACGCTTCTTTCTTAATATCAAAAGTTTTTGATTAGGTCAACTAATCATTCACAAAGTTAGTAAAAAGTTGTAATTACAATCTTAATAAGAACATTTTTCTACCAATTATAAATTTATTTTAAAAACCAGAAAGCTAATTAGTCTTATAACCAATTAGCTTTTTTCTAGTTAGTATTTCCTTAAAAGTTAGAGTAAATTGTGGGATTTTTAGACGCACGTAGTTTGAAAGAGCGGAGTTTACAAGTAGTAAATGAGCATCTTGAAAACAAGTGGAACGCCAAAATCACCAATTTAAATAACTTTTACCTTATTTCTGACGCATAAATATATTAACAGGACTTCCCGAAAAATTCCAACGTTGACGGATTTGATTTTCGAGATAACGTTTATATGGTTCTTTTACCCATTGTGGCAGGTTACAGAAGAATATAAATGTTGGCACATATGAGCCTTTAAGTTGTGTGATATATTTAATTTTAACGTATTTGCCTTTGTGTGCAGGTGGTGGATATGCCTCAATTGCAGCAAGTATCTCCTCGTTTAGACGCGCTGTTGGTATTAATTGACGACGGTTTTGGTACACCTCCGATGCACACTCCAACACTTTGAAGATACGTTGTTTTGTTAGTGCCGACGTAAAGATAATCGGGAAATCGGTAAATGGTGCAAAGCGGTTGCGGATTGCCTCCTCGAATGCTTTGATTGCTTTTTGGCTCTTATCCTCTACCAAGTCCCATTTGTTTACACAAACCACCAAGCCTTTTTTGTTTTTTTGAATTAGCGAGAAGATATTCATATCTTGTCCCTCGATTCCGCGTGTTGCATCAATCATCAAAACACATACGTCTGAGTCTTCTATGGCACGTATTGAACGGATTACAGAATAATATTCTATATCTTCCGTTACTTTTCCTTTTTTACGGATTCCAGCTGTATCTACAAGATAAAAATCGAATCCGAATTTTGTGTATCGTGTGTGTATTGAATCGCGTGTTGTTCCTGCAATGTCGGTCACAATGTTACGATCTTCTCCGATAAAGGCGTTTATTATTGATGATTTTCCTGCATTGGGACGTCCGACTACTGCAATACGAGGTACCTCATCTTCGATTTTCTCCTCCTCTTTTTTTGTAAATTTAGAGACTATCTCATCAAGCAAATCACCTGTTCCTGATCCGTTTACTGCCGACACAGAAAATGGATCGCCCAATCCGAATGAATAGAATTGTGCCGATGTATATTGCCACTCGTTGCTGTCGATTTTGTTTGCTACCACAATTACTGGTTTTGTTGTACGACGCAATATCGACGCTACTTTATCGTCAAGGTCGGTTACTCCTGTCATGGCATCAACTACAAACAACAGTACGTCTGCCTCCTCTATGGCTATAGATACTTGTTTGTTGATTTCATCCTCGAATATATCGTCAGAGTTTACTACCCATCCTCCTGTATCGATTACTGAAAACTCATTTCCACACCACTCTACTTTTCCGTATTGACGGTCGCGTGTTGTTCCTGCCTCCTCGTTTACTATGGCTCTACGTGTGTTTGTCAGCCTGTTGAATATGGTTGATTTTCCCACATTGGGGCGTCCGACTATTGCTACTAAATTTCCCATAACTATTCTTGTGAATATCCGAAGTTTTTTAATTTATTCAATTTGTTTCTCCAATCTCTCTCTACTTTTACATAGAGTTCGAGAAAGACTTTTTTGCCGAAGAATGTCTCTATATCTTTTCGTGCCAACATTCCTACGCGTTTAAGCGCGCTTCCGCCTTTGCCTATTATTATTCCTTTTTGTGAGTCGCGCTCGACATAGACCACTGCCATTATGTGGATTGTGTTTTCGCTCTCGTCGAATTTCTCAACTACCGCTTCTACCGAATAGGGTATCTCTTTGTCGTACGTCAAGAGTATTTTTTCGCGTATTATCTCTGTTACGAAAAAGCGAGCAGGACGGTCGGTGAGTGCATCTTTTTCAAAGAATGGTGGCGATGCCGGCAACATCTCCTGTATGCGTTTTAACAGATAGTCCACATTAAATTTCAAAGATGCCGATATGGGTATTACCTCTGCATTGGGTAGTATTGCTCTCCATTTTTCCACTATTCCCTCTAAATCCGACTGATTTTTCAATAGGTCTATCTTATTGATTATCAATATTACGTTTTGCTCTTTGGCAACTCGCGATACGAAATCGGGATTTTTATCGGGTGTTTCTACGACATCGGTTACATAAAGCAACACATCTGCATCGACTAATGCCGATTTTGAAAAATCGAGCATCGCCTCCTGTAATTTGTATTTGGGTGCTAACACTCCCGGGGTGTCGGAATAGACAATCTGCATATCGGGGGTGTTTACTATTCCCATTATCCTGTGGCGCGTTGTTTGTGCCTTGGATGTGATAATTGATATGCGCTCCCCAACAAGCGAGTTCATCAGTGTTGACTTTCCCACATTGGGATTTCCAACAATATTTACAAATCCTGCTTTGTGTTGTTTATTTTCAGTCACGACTTCTGCTTTTATTCTTTTCCAAATTTATAAAAAAAATTGCACAAAAGGTTGATTTTGAACTTCTATTCTCCCACTTTCCTTTTACAGGAGCTTGAGAAGCTGCAATTTTCAACGTTTTATGCAATTTTTGATTTCTTATTTTTTAGCGTCGTAAGCCCATTTTATGTATGTTGAGCCCCATGTAAATCCTGCTCCAAAGGCTGTCAATAATATGTTGTCGCCTTTCTTGAATTTATCTTCCCATTGCGCTATACACAAAGGTATTGTGGCTGAACTTGTGTTTCCGAAGTTCTCAATATTCATTATTATCTTCTCTGAAGCTATCCCCAATCGAGAGCCTACCGCTTCAATTATTCGAGCATTTGCTTGATGTGGTATAAACCAATTAACTGAATCGTTTGTGAGTTGGTTACGAATCATTATCTGTTTATATACGTCAATCATGTTTGATACCGCATATTTATATACGGTTCTTCCCTCTTGGTAAAGGAAGTGTTCTCCTCTGTCTATTGCTCCATAGGTTATGGGCTGTACCGAACCTCCTGCTTTCATCATCAAGTATGGTATTCCCTCTCCGTCGGTATGCAATAGTGTATCTACCACACCTACATCTTCGTATGTTGGTTCAAGCAAGACTGCCGCCGCCGCATCTCCAAACAGAGGGCATGTTGCTCGGTCTTGGTAGTTTACCATCGAAGACATCTTCTCTGCACATACTACCACAACTTTCTTGTACAATCCGGCATTTATATATGCTTTTCCTATTTGTAGGGCTACTACAAATCCTGTACATGCCGCCTGTATGTCGTATGCAAAACAGTTTTTTATTCCCGAACGGTCTGCTATTACCGCCGCTGTTGCAGGGAAACGATAATCGGGGTTCGATGTAGCACAAATAATAACCTCAACCTCATCGGTTGTTGTTCCTGTTTTCTCGAGCAACAAATCTACGGCTTTCGATCCCATGTAAGATGAGCCTAAATTCTCGCCTTTTAGGATACGACGCTCTTTTATTCCAACTCGGGAGTATATCCACTCATCGGTAGTATCAACCATTTTGGTTAAATCCTCATTAGTCAACTTGTCTTCGGGGACATAAGCTGCTACTCCGGTAATTGCTGTGTTTATTTTTTTCATGAGTGGTTCGTCTAATAGTGAAAAAAATGCCCTAAGAGTTACTAAAACCCTTAAGGCTTTAATTTTTTTGTGTCGCCACGGCTTATCACTAAGCTATGGAAGCATTAAACGGCTTCTTTCTCAATAGCAACTTTTCCGCGATAGTATCCGCACTCGTTGCATACTGTGTGATATACGTGCCATGCACCACAGTTAGGACATACTGCCAATGTGGGGGCTACAGCTTTATCGTGAGTACGACGTTTTGCTGTTCTGGTTTTTGATTGTTTTCGTTTAGGATGTGCCATTTTTATTTAATTATATTAGTTATTATCTATTAATTTCTTTAATTCACTCCAACGCGAATCGACGGGTTCTCCGTCTTCTACCTCTTTTGCTCCGCTGTATTGTTGCAAAAGCTGCTCCATTTCGCTGTTACATTCTCCTTCGGAGTGTGCGTGTGTTATTGGTATTTCAAGTGCAACAAATTCATACAGATACCATGATAGGTCTATTTCGTTGCAATCTTCTGTTATCACCAATTTGTCGCCTTCGTCGCTGTTCTCTTTACCGTATTTTACAGTAAATCCGTTTTCAGCCTCAATTTGACAATCCATCTCGTCCAAGCATCTGTCGCATTGAACTTTCACAACTCCGTTTAAGAGAAATTTAAAATCAAAATTTCCTTCAATTTTTTTAATAGTGAGATGTACTCCTACATCTCCTTTTGCCACTTCGGCATCTTCTACTGTGGCAAAGAAATTGTCATCAAGATGGAAATCATACTCATAAACACCATCTGATAAACCTTTTAACTCTATTTTGTATGATTCTGTTTTTGCCATATAGTGTACAAACGTGCCAAAAAGCGATGCAAAGGTAATAAAAAAAATTCCTTTGACAAAATCGGTTAAGACAAAACCCTCATTTTTTTTATGTTTTATCTATATTTTTTACTTATGAGATGTGCAATTCTACTCTAAATGTTGTTCCTTTACCCAATTCGCTATCTTTTACATAGACTCTTCCACCATGATATTCCTCTACAATTCGCTTAACAAGCGCCAATCCCAAGCCCCAGCCTCGCTCCTTTGTTGTGTATCCGGGTCGAAAAACTGTATTGAAATTTTTTCGGGCAATTCCTTTTCCTGTGTCTGTTATCTCGATGCAACACATCTCCTCTTCTTGCATCAACTCCACCTTCAATGTTCCTGCTCCCGACATTGCATCAATGGCATTTTTGCATAGATTCTCTATTACCCACTCCATTAACGGAACACACATTTTTACAGGTTCGGCTATTTGCGCTATCTCTATTTCAAATTTTACTTTGTTTGAGGTGCGACGTTGCATATACTCAGCTGCGCTCTTTACTACTTGCGTGATATCGGACGATACCAACTCGGGCGATGAGCCTATTTTTGAGAATCTTTCAGCTATTACAGAGAGACGTGCAACATCCTTCTCCATATCGGCAAGAAGCTCTTTATCTATGTCATTCATTTTCAAGACCTCTACCCATGCCATTAGGGACGAAATCGGAGTTCCCAATTGATGTGCTGTCTCTTTTGACAATCCTACCCATACCTGATTCTGCTCCGCTCTCTTGCTATTCATCAATGCCATATACGATATAAGCAGGAAGAATATCATTACGCCTAACTGTACATATGGGAAAAGGGCCAAATATTTCAATAAAACAGAGTCGTCGTAGTATAGATATTGTTTTGTTTGTTCGTCGATGGGAACCTCTATAAGATTACCCGTCTCTTTAAAATCTCGATATTTTTTATCGAGAAAGAGCGAGTCTTTGCTTGATATGTTTGCGCTTCCCATAACCCTCTCCTCTTCATCCACTATTATTACAGGTATGGATGAATTGCTTTGCAAAATTTTTAGGATCAAACCTAAATCGGTGTTTGTGTCACTTGCTGCCAAACGCGTAGCCTCTGCCCATATCTCCATTTTATTCAACTCCTCTTTCGATAGGTCTTGGACAAGTTTGTCGGATACATACAGGAATGCCGACACCAATAATAGCGATACCACAAAGAATGCTATTTTGAATTTTTGACGCTTATGATATATATTATGCATAGCTAAAATCTTTAGTCTCTTTTCTATAAAAAACGTATCAGAGTCAAATTTATTATAAATCCGCCAATTGCAAAACTATTTAGCCCCTCAAATTGAGACAAAAAAAAGAGAGACTCTTTTGAAGTCTCTCTTTAGGTCTATATTGATTGTCAATTATTCTGCATTTAGAGTAAAGCGTTTGAATGCTGTTGCAGTCAAATCTTTATCGTTTGATGCCAAGTACTCTTTGATTGACATTTTGCTCTCTTTTACGAAAGCTTGCTCCAATAGTGAGTTCTCTTGGTAGAATTTATTGATACGACCTTGTGCGATTTTCTCAAGCATTGCTTCAGGTTTACCCTCTTCACGAGCTTTCTCTTTAGCAATCTCGAACTCTTTAGCTACAACGTCAGCTGGGAACTCGTCGCGAGTTACTGCGATTGGGTTCATAGCTGCAACTTGCATAGCTACGTCTCGAGCAACTTGATACTCCAACTCTTTGTTGAAAGCTACGATTGTAGCCAAACGGTTTCCTGGGTGGATGTATGAGATAGTTGCCGCTCCGTCTAGGAATACATAACCTCCCATTTCCATTTTCTCACCTGTTACACCACTGCGATCAGTGATTAGGTCAGAAATTGTACGACCCTCAACCTCAATTGCAAGAAGAGCATCTACGTCAGCAGGACGAAGCTCCATTGCTTTATCAAGGATTGTTTGTGTTAGAGCTACGAAATCAGCATTTGTTGCAACGAAGTCAGTTTCGCATTTCAATGCTACGATTGCTGCAAATCCGTCTTTTGCTGCTGCTAATACACAACCTTCTGAAGCATCGCGGTCTTCACGTTTTGCAACGATTGCTTGACCACGTTTACGGATTAGCTCAATTGCTTTATCAAAATCACCTTCAGCTTCTGCAAGTGCATTTTTACAGTCGATCATACCTGCACCAGTCATTTTACGAAGCTTTGTAATATCTTGAATTGAAACAGCCATATTCTTATTTATTTAAATGTTTGTTTAACAATTACTCTTCTGTCTCTGCTTTTGGTTCTGCTACAGGAGCCTCTTCTTCGCGGCGGATACGTGCGCGAGTTTTACGAGGTTTTTTCTCCTCTGCACCCTCTTCTGCTTGTGCTTCAGCAGCCTCAGAGTCAGCTTTCTCTATTTTACGCTCCTCAAGACCTTCTGTGATTGCTCCACAAAGTGCGCTCAATACAGCATCAATTGATTTTGAAGCGTCATCGTTTGCAGGGATTACGTAATCTACATTTGAAGGATCTGAGTTTGTATCAACCATAGCAAATACAGGAATACCCAAACGGTTAGCCTCTGCAACTGCAATGTGCTCTTTCATTACGTCAACAACGAAAAGTGCAGCTGGAAGACGAGTCAAATCAACGATGCTACCCAAGTTTTTCTCCAATTTTGCACGTTGACGAGATACTTGAAGTTTCTCACGTTTTGAAAGGTTATCAAAAGTTCCGTCTTTGATCATTTTGTCAATAGAGTTCATCTTTTTGATAGCTTTACGGATAGTTGGGAAGTTTGTCAACATACCACCGGGCCAGCGCTCGATTACGTATGGCATTCCAACCTCAGTTGCTTTGTCTGCTACTACTTGTTTAGCTTGTTTTTTAGTTGAAACAAAAAGGATTTTTTTACCTGATTTCGCGATTTGTTTCAAAGCAGCAGCTGCCTCATCTATTTTTACTACTGTTTTGTTAAGGTCGATAATGTGAATTCCGTTACGCTCCATAAAGATATATGAACGCATTGCGGGATTCCATTTACGAGTTAAGTGACCGAAGTGTACTCCAGCCTCTAGTAATTGTTCAAATGTTGTTAGTGACATTGTTTTCTTTTTTATTTATTCGTTTACATTCTACTAATTCAATTACAAGGTAATCTTTATTTTAATTAGGAATTAGAAATGAGGAATTAGGAATGAATGATTAAATAATATTTTTTATTTAGTCTTCTGTTTTCCTACCCTCAAACTCTTTTCTCAATAACAAACAAAAGAGTCCTTGTAATTTGGATACTAAACGTCCGTATAAGATTCTTAAGCCGCAAATATTAACGTTTGCTGAATTGGAATCTCTTTCTTGCTTTGGGACGTCCTGGTTTTTTACGCTCAACAACACGTGGGTCGCGAGTCATAAATCCTTCTGATTTCAAAGCAGGTTTGTCCTCCGGGTTGATTTTAACAAGTGCACGAGCTATTGCCAAACGCAAAGCTTCAGCTTGTCCTTTAAAACCACCACCGTTAAGATTTACTTTAATATCGTATTTCTCAGCAACTCCTAACTTCAATAGAGGTTGTTTTACAACATATTGCATAATCTCCAATGGGAAGTATTGTGCAAGGTCTTTTTTGTTAATGGTGATGACACCGTTTCCCTCTTTAACGTAAACACGTGCTACAGCAGCTTTACGTCTTCCTAATGCGTTAACTGTTTCCATTATGATTATGCTTATTTAAGAGTGTTTATATCGATTGTTTTTGGTTGTTGTGCAGCGTGAGGATGCTCGCTTCCTGCATAAACGTAAACGTTACGAAGAAGTTGTGCTCCAAGTCTGTTTTTTGGCAACATTCCTTTGATAACTTTCAAGAACAATTTTGATTCACCTTTTTGCATAAGTTTTGCAGGTGTAATCTCTCTTTGACCACCAGGATATCCTGTGTATGTCAAATAGATTTTATCGCTCCATTTGTTTCCTGTTAATTTTACTTTATCAGCATTGATGATAATTACATTATCTCCACAATCTGCATTGGGAGTAAAACAAGGTTTGTATTTACCTCTCAAAATTTTAGCCACTTTTGAAGCTAAACGGCCCAAAACTTGATCTGTAGCATCAACAATAACCCACTCTTTTTGAGCAGCTGTTTTACCAACAGATACGGTCTTGTAACTTAATGTATCCACTTTGTATCTTTTTAATTATTAAACATTTAAATTTCGACACAAACTCCATTTCCGAACACACTTGAAACTGCGCCTGCGTCATTTTCTCTCTATTTTGGATATAATCGGCGTGCAAAGGTACTCTTTTTCTTTGAATTACAAAAATTTTCAAGAAACAATTTTTATTTAAAATAAAAGAATCTCTCCTATAACGCGCGTACCTATTAATAAAAACCTAAATTTATTTGGATATATTAAAAAAAAAAATAGTTTTGTGTTCTGTATAACTTATTAACAGAATGTATAATTACAAACTTTTGATACAATGAAAAAAATCTTTTTAATCATTACTACACTGCTTACGTTGTCAATGCAACTTCAAGCAGGATCTGTAAAGTTTCCTTCAACAGAGCAACCGAGCACAGCTCAAGCAACTTCGAGTGCCAACAGCTGGACTCTTTACAACAATCTTATCTCTGTAGAGTTTGTTATAACAAATGGCGATCTATTCTTTAATGGTTGTGAAGAGCTACAACTTGCTCCGGGCAGTGAACCGTTTAAAATAACTTTGGGAAATGGAACTGTAGTTAAAGCATCGGAGATGACAATGACCTCATCTCCCGTTATCTCCAACTTAACAGCACAACCCGACTCAGACAAAGCCTCGGACAGATACAACGGTAAGGTTTTAACTGTCAAGTATTCATATTCTACTCTTAACTTTGTATGGAGAGCTGTACTTCGCGATGGATCTCACTACATTCGTACAGAGTTGGATATTACTGCTACTGCCAATACCTCGATGAAAGACATTACGCCTATGATGTACAACCTTACAGCAGACGCTGATGTAGTTGAAGTTAAAGGTACTGTTCGTGGAGCTCCACTTGCTTCGAACAAAATTTTTGCCGGTATTGAAAATCCATTAGGTATAAATAGCGTTGGTTCAGAAAGTGGAAGCAGTTCATTTAGTGTAAATTCATGGACACCTTCAAGTTTTGGCACACCTTCAAGTGTTCCATACGGAATTACATCTTTAGGATTTACTACAAGTCAAATTAAATCGGCTGAAGGTAAAGTAAATATTTCACAAGCAGGAAATGTATCATTTACATTCCAATATTTATCTGGTAATTTACGTCTAAACATGACAGGTGTTGATATTGTTAATTCAAACGGTGATGTAGTTGCGTCGAAATACCATACCGGTTATGCAGGAACTCCAAGTAACAACAATACATATACATTAAATATCCCCGCAGCAGGAACATATACACTTCGCTATTTTGTTGAAACAAAAACTGAGGATATTACAAGTTCCGGAAACATAAACATTTCAGGAGCAACTATCACTATTGCAAGCAGTAGCGAGAAATCAATCGTTGGTCGTTGGAGCAGACAAACAACTCTTAATGCAAACGAAACTTGGAGTATTGGCTCGGTTGTTGGTTTGGTTGCTGAGGGACAACTTCGTCGATCATTCTTGGCATACCACGAAAGAGAACGCGCTGTAGCATACCGTTCGTTTATTCACTACAACTCGTGGTACGAACTCAACATTGACCGTAACAACGATTCAAACCCCTTGAACAGAATGACAGAGGAGAAATGTACTCCTGTTCTTAACGCATGGAAAACAAATCTATTTGACAAACATGGTGTAGGTATCGATGCATTTGTTTGGGACGATGGTTGGGACGACTTCAACTCTCTTTGGGATTTCCATATTGGTTTCCCCAACGGATTCTCTACATTAAATAGTATTGCCACTTCAATGGGTACAGGTATTGGTGCATGGTTGGGCCCCGTTGGTGGATATGGTTCTTCAAAACAACAACGCCTTGCTTATTGGAACAGCAACCATACAAACCAAATATCAAACTTTGAGCTATCTAACCCTGAATACTTTAACGGATTTGTTGGAAGTTGCTCTAATATGGTAAACAATTACGACTTCCGTTACTTTAAGTTTGATGGTATCAGCGATATCAGTAATGCTACAGGACCCAAAAACGAAGAGGATGCTGAAGGTATTTTAAGAGTATTGACTGCTCTACGCGAAATTCGTTACGACCTATTCTTTAACTGCACAGTTGGAACATGGTCATCGCCATTCTGGTTCCACTATGCCGATGCTGTTTGGCGTCAAGACGGAGACTGGGATAAAATAGGAAACCAAGGAGATAGTCGCGAAAAATGGATTACATATCGTGACTACATGGTTTACAAAAACTTCCCAATTGCCTCACCTATATGTCCAATCAACTCGCTAATGACTCACGGTTTGATTGTTTCAAAATATGGTCCTCCATCTGAGATGCCTCGTAACGACTCTGATGCTACCGCAAAAGGTATTATTAGAGAAATGCACTGCGCATTCGGTTGCGGATCGGGACTTATTGAACTTTACGTTGATAACGATTTGATGAGCACAATAGGTAACGACGGTGAACTTTGGGAGGCTTTGGCTGAGTGTATTAAATGGCACAGAGAAAACGAAGATGTTCTTGCCGATGTTCACTGGGTAGGTGGTAATCCTTGGGACGGATATAAGACAAATGTTTATGGTTGGGCTTCGTGGAACGGACAAAAAGCAACTCTAACACTTCGAAACCCAAGTGCAACATCTAAAACATTCTCTACTACTCTTCGTGAGGCTTTGGATATACCATCATATGTAACAGGTAAAATAACTCTTACTGATGCATTTGTAAATCAAACTCAATACTCAGGTATTACAGGCGAAAGCATTGATATTGATCAAACAATTTCATTCAATATGCCTGCATTTGATGTGGTGGTTCTTAATGGAAATTGCGCTCAACCAATTGAAATAAGTGGAAGTATGAAAATTTCTAACATAAACAAGCGTGTAGCGAACATTAAAACTGTTTATAGCAATAATACTAATATGACAAAAGGTTGGATGCAAATAGGTCTGCTTGATGGATGGAACGGGAAAGTAACTCTTACAAACGAAGATATTGCAAATATGTTCACTCCCGTCGCTACATATATTGGAAATCCACTTATCACATGGTCAGGTTCCGGCAAACTATCAGAAACTACTTTTAATTGGACAAACTTTGAGACTCAAACCGGAAATCCTGTTGTTGTGATAATGGGTGATGGAGATAATATAAAGGATGCAGAAGAGATAGTAATCTACACTCTTAAGGTTAATGACAAAAATTTGCTTTGGGAAGACGCTAATGGAACATCCATAAATATTGGAGCTGATAATATAACTCCAATATACGGAGAAATAGCTGAGATAAGTGGAGTAAAATATATTAAAGCAAAACCATTTACATACCCATTAGGCGTAGAAAACCAAGAGATTGAAGAGTGTAACGTTTATGTATCGGGCAACGAAATCTTCATAAATGGAGTTGCAAATAACTCAACAATTAAGATCTTTGACTTTATGGGAAAAGCTATTTGCGAAACTATAGCAAAAGATAACTGCTCTAAAATAAATATCCCAGAGAAAGGATTATACCTTGTTTCTATTTTTGAAAATAACAAACTTATAAAAACAGAAAAAGTTATTGTGAAATAGCTGATATTATAGATAACAAAAAAAAAGGACAGCAAAGATAAAACTGATCTGACCACAAAAAGATGGACGGATTAATAATAAATCTTATTGGTAAAGAGTTCGGTATTGCACCGGACTCTTTCCTTTTAGTCTAAGTTTAATTCTGTCGTTGTTATAGTAATGAATATACTTCCTTAGTTCTTGCTTGAAGTGTTACATATCTTTAAATTCCTGCAAATATAGCTCTCAAATAATTCCGAAATAAAATTTAAACAGTTTCTTAATTCGACTGCGAGATTCGCAGAGATGTTGTTTGAATTTTTATTGAGTGTTTATCTTTGCTCTAACAACTACCCATAAGGGCGGTTGAGTTTACGAAACCGAAAACTATCATTACTTCGGACACAATAAATTGCATTCCTACTTTTTTGGTCTGCAAAGACCTTTGGCAAACTATGTTTGCCATTTAATTGCCGTAGGTTTTTAAACCTACGGGAAAGGAGGTATCGTCTTTGT
>JAZLBW010000026.1:0-31010 GCA_045613905.1 Candidatus Caccoplasma sp. | reverse complement strand
GGCAAGTTTTATATTGTTTCAAAAAGTGGATATTATATCTATTGCACATATTGGCAATGTCACGCTCACCAAACTTTGAAAACACAATTTACGGTAGAGAAGAGTGGCAATTATTATACCATATATCAAGCAGAATCGCTTGATCAAGGGAAAGCCGCTTATGGTTATCTTGCCCCACAAACCGAAGGTTCAGGAAAAATTGTTTATTGTGATAATGCCGCATCAAATGGATATAAAACATGGTCTCTTGAGGGAATAGAAAACGGACACGAATATGTTGACCTCGGTTTGCCAAGTGGAATAAAATGGGCAACATGTAACGTAGGAGCCACCACTCCTGAAGGGTATGGATCTTACTTCGCATGGGGAGAGACTTCTCCAAAAACAACATATACTTGGAGTACCTACAAATGGTGTAATGGTTATCCATCAACAATGACTAAATATTGGACAAACTCAAGTTATGGCACAGTAGATGATAAATACACACTTGAACTCACAGACGATGCAGCGCGAGTAAATTGGGGAGGCAAATGGCGCATGCCAACAAGATCAGAATGTGATGAATTAATAAAAACAAGCAACTGCACTTGGACATGGACAACACAAAACGGAGTAAACGGCTATAAAGTAACAAGTAAAGTAAACGGTAACTCCATTTTTCTTCCTGCTGCGGGCTGTCGTGGCAGCGACGGTCTCGTCAATGTGGGCAGTAGCGGCTACTATTGGTCGAGTTCGCTCAGTACGAAAGACCCCGAAGAAGCTTGCCGAGTGGGCTTCTTTTCGGACTACGTAAATTGGAACGACTACGACCGTTACTACGGGACGTCTGTCCGTGCAGTTTGCGAGTAAATCTCCTCACCCCCAACCCCTCTCCTGTAGAGAGGGGAGAAAGATAGAGAAGATATATGCGTAACTCCGCCCCGCGAGCGTAAGCTCGTCAAAACGGAGTTATGCAAACCAAAAGAATTTTAAGTATATAAAAATAACAAACCCATTCCACACTCTTTTAAAAAGAGAGGTTGGATAGAGAGGAGAAAAACATGAAACAAATAAACCTCAAACAAATAGTGATGATGTTAGTAACATTCATTCCAATAGTTGGCATACAAGCCCAGGCAGTGGACTATATGAATGTATATCTGTCATCACAAGGCTCATTTCAATCTATCAATATAGATGAAATAGACAAAATCACCTTCCCCTCGGAAGATGAAGTAAATATTGTTATCTCAGGTGTGGTAACTCCAATGGCAATAGACAACATCGAAGTCATCACCTTTGGTAATACCAATATCACTGCCATAGAGGAGAGTAAAGCCGAAGTTGCAGAGATAGAGATAACCTACTTGAGAGGAAGCGGCGAAGTACGCATAACATCGCCCGAAGCAATAAACCTTGTACAGTTTTATAATATGCAAGGCGTGTTAATGCAGTCGCTTACCCCCGGAGTAGAAACCGTAACATTTGATGTAAATGGCTACCCCAACGGAATATACGTAGTTGCAGTACAATCAAATGGTAAAATCGCAACAAAGAAAATTATAAAATAGTTTTTTACGTAGGGACACAACATGTTGTGTCCGCAAAAAAAAGGATGGGTAACTATGCAATTGCCCATCCTTCCTTATTTCAAAACCTTAACTCTCTTATTTATTCAAAACCCAATCGAGAGAGAAGTTGTAGTATATCATACGCATACCAACATCGGTTGGAGTAACGTGTTTACCAACCTCAACAATACAACCGATTGTTCCGTCGGGGAGAACTGTCAATGTTGAGTATGCACTCATGGTGTCAACCAATTTGCGTGATACGTTCCAGCTCTTACCTTCGTCGTCGCTTAGATATATTGTAACATCTTTGCGGTCGGTATTACTGCCGGGTAGTGATTGTATAAGATAATTTCTACCACCGTAGTTATATCTGATGATGTCTCCGTTACATGCAGGGTCTATCAAAGTTTCGTGTACCTGAGCAGGTTGCCAGGTCTCACCTTTGTTTTTAGATATGGCAAACTTGCGGAAACCTTTGTGAGGGTTGCGGATGCTCATTAAAATGTCTCCGTTCATCAACTCCACAACTTTAGCCTCGTCACCTCTGTTTTTTGGAGTAGGAGTGGGTGAGTTTAAAGATGCCTTCCACGTTTTTCCGTGGTCGTCAGAGTAGATTGCGTAGTTGTGTAGTGAGCCATACATCTCTGCTGTGTGACGTGCAGCCACAACAAACATCAAACGTCCGTTTTCAAGTTGTAGAGCATGCCCCGAACCTGCAAACATACCTTGCCAAGCTCTGCGACCATAAACACCGTCATAAACCTCTTTGGTAATATCTCGTGGTTCGCTCCATGTCAAACCGCAGTCGAAGCTCTCCGAAACGTATAGGCGTTGTGGCTCCTCTGTTGTTGAATCCCACAAGCCTTTATCTCCAACAAAAATGGCAACAATTTTATTCTCTATCTTGTCGGTAATTACTGCGGCATCGCCATATTTTTTGCCTGTAAGCGTGTCGCCTCTTGCAACATATACCGCAGGGCTCCAACTCTTACCACCGTCGGTGCTGCGACGTGCCACAATGCTTATTGTGTTGGGAAGGTCGGTGAGAACATCGCCACGTTTGTCGCACAATGCAACCAACGACCCATCAGGGGCTGTGGTCAAAGCAGGAATTCTGTAATATTTAGATCCATCTTGGTTTAGTTCAAAAACAACATTGTATGCCAATAGAACATCTCTTGCACAATCTACGTTTTCCAACTCATGGCAAACTTTGTCCAAGGTAATGGCAGCGGGCATAGCTGATATGGTGTTGCCCTCTTTTGCTTTATCAGAGACGTTGCAAGCAATCCATAAATTGTTTTCGCCTATGGGTAACGATTGTTTTGTTTTTATTACAACTCTATCTGTTTGTGGAGTTGATATCTCTCCCAACAAGGTGGCAGATGTTGCATTAAATGTGGTATCGGTTGCTGTGGAGTATAGTTTTATGCTCTCTATATCCGATAGTTCTGTTGTACCCCTAAGCACAACCTCAACAGAGTTTACCTTTGCCTTGTTTTCTGATACCAAAACCGTAATCTTTCCAAAAGGCTCATCGGTGGTTCCTATTCCAACGTATTGGTTGTCGCTAATTTGAACAGAAGCTGTTGTAACTTCCGATTTCTTGCATCCTGCAAACAATAGTGAAATAGAAATTATGGAAAGAAAAAAGATATATTTTCTCATAATTGTAAGGTGTTTATTGTTAAAAGACAAACCCACTTGAAGAGGGTTTGTCTTTTATATGAATGAGTTGGTACCTTGTGGTATTACTCAACAAAATCAATTTCGTCAATAATGTTTGTTGCTCCTGCAAATTTCTCTATGATAAGCATTACATAACGAATATCAACAGAGATGGTGCGTTGCATGTTTGGTTCAAAAATAATGTCGCCACTCATAGCCTCCCAGTTTCCGTCAAATGCCAAACCGATCAACTCTCCGTTGCCGTTTATAACGGGGCTTCCTGAGTTACCGCCTGTGATATCGTTTGAAGATATGAAGTTTACAAACATTGTTCCGTCAGCCTCTGCATAACGTCCGTAGTCTTTGGCTTGCCAAATCTCTTTAAGTTTTGCAGGTACTTCAAATTCGTAGTTTGTACTATCCTCTTTCTCGAAAATACCCTCCATTGTTGTGTAGTAGTTGTACGAGATGGCATCGGCAGGTTGATAAGGTTGAACTTGTCCTGCAGAAAGACGGATGGTAAAGTTGGCATCGGGATATACAGGAGTGCCTTCGCGCATTTTCAACAATCCCTCAATATAAACTTGTTTAGCCAAAGTCAAATCTCTGTTGTATGCTTTAGAGGCAAAAGCAAGGTCGCGAACTTTAGCTCTTATTGAGTTTGCATATTTCAACATCAAATCTTTTTTCAAGACTTTAGCAGATGGTTTCTCCATAAATTTGTTGAATTTCGCAGAGTCTGCAAAAACAGATTTGTTGAAACACTCGTCTATAAACTTGTCTGTGTCGCCTTTGAAATTTTTATCGATGAAAGCAAATATATCTGGACGTTGTTCTGCAGGGAACATAGAGATATATTTCTTAATCATTGCTTTAGAAACTATACGGTCAACCTCAGCATCGTAGTCCTTGTTGTTGAATTTTTCGTAAGCCTCTTTGTAAGCTTTTACCTCTTTCGCTATAGCCTCTTTGTCTTTGCTTTCTATTGCTTTGATAAGTGCGTCTGCATTTGGAACTTTTGAGAACTCAACAGCAGTTGACAACCCTTCGGTAATCATTTGACGTTGATATTTGATAGGATAGATGTTGCGAAGAGCAGTAATCATATTATCCAAAGCCTCGGCATATTGAGGCATACCGTTTTCGTTTGCCCATGTGCGATACTCGCTTTCAGCTTTCAATTTGCTGTCGATAACCGAAAGTTTTTTAACACCACGGTTCATGCCAATTGCGTTTTTGTGGTAGTTGCTTGAACTTGCAAACTTAGATGCATATTGGATACGCACTTTGTCGCTTGCTTGCATCAATTTGTTCAACTCCTCAAGGCGAACACCGCGCATCTCAATACGAGCAGCGTTTACGATGTCACGATAGTGGATAATCTCCTCCGAAATATCGTAACGGTTGGTAGTTCCGGGAAAACCTATAGTCATTGAGTAGTCGCCTTGTTTAACACCTTTAAGCGATATAGGCAAATGGTGTTTAGGCTTCATGGGAATATTTTCGGGGCTGTACTCTGCTGCATTACCATCTTTGTCGGTATAAACGCGGAACAGAGAGAAGTCTCCTGTGTGGCGAGGCCACATCCAGTTGTCTGTGTCGTAGCCGAATTTACCAATTGATGAAGGAGGTGTTCCTACCATACGAACATCTTTGTAAACAGTTTGGTAGAACATAAAGAATTTATTTCCTCCGTAGAAAGGTTTGATAGTAACATCAACAAAAGTATCCTCTTTAGTGAACTCTTCGCCTGCCAAACGTTTGCTCATTTTATCCAAAAATATTAGGTCATAAGCAATCATTGGGTTTCCGTTCTCTGCAACAGCAGCTTTAATTGAATCGGTAACGTCAACTATTTTGTCAACTACGCGAACCTCCAATCCCGGAGTAGGAAGCTCTTCGCTCTTTGAATATGCCCAAAATCCGTCTGTTAGGTAGTCGTGTTCAACCGAACTGTGTTGTTGAATCCAAGAATATCCGCAGTGGTGATTTGTAAGAATCAAGCCCTCGTCAGATATGATTTCTCCGGTACAACCTTTTCCAAACACAACAATAGCATCTTTTAAAGAAACCTCATCGGGAGAGTAAACATCGTCAACCTCTAACTTTAATCCCAATTTTTTCAATGATTCAGTGTTTTGTTGCTTCAAAAAAGGCAACAACCACATACCTTCATCTGCTATCATTGTAGCAGGAGAAATAACTGCCAAAGCAGTAACGAATAATAATTTTTTTAGCATAATATGGTTTGTTTTTAGTTTTCGTTTAACTGTTGTTGTCAATGAATAAAATAGTTTATAAAAACTAACAAATAACAACTGATAACTTACAAAGACGCGAAGATAGTCAAAATATACTCCATAAAAAAACATAAATGAAGATTTTAGCCGATATTCATAAAAAAATATTACCTTTACGCAAAATAATTACAGTAATGAAACTTACAGACGAGTGGTTCACCGCATTGGCGGAAGATGAAAACGGAAGTACGATAATAATCAGCGGACGCGATAATATTGAGGCTTTCAGAGTGAGCGGAAAGTTTAAAAACCGCATCGAAGTAACTTGGACATACGACGGTGGGGCTATGCCAACCGATGAAGAGGCTAAGCTTATGGAGAGTGTAGAGGAGGCTTTGCGAGCAGGGGCAGAAAAGAATAAACTTGCCATACTCACAGGGGTTTACACAGGTGGAGGAAAACGTATTTGGGTATTTTACAGCCGCCATACAGGAGCTTTTGGCGAGATGCTAAACCATGCACTCGCAACATTCGAACTCTTGCCAATAACAATCTATTCCGAAATAGATGTGGATTGGGATGATTACCTTGGTGCGCTCTCTCTTAAATGCTGTTCTGACAGCGATGAGGAGTAGTAAGATATAAAAGAGAGAAATAAACTACGTTTATCTCATAAAAAATCGCTATCTTTGCATCGATAAAAGTTGTTAGTTCTTAGAAACAAATATTATGATAACAAGCGAGTGTTTATTAATAATAAAACTCTAACAACTAACAACTAACAACTAACAACTAAAGAAATGGCAAACACAGTAGAACAATTTCAACATATAACATCAATTTGTAGAGAGTTATTTGTAAAGAAGTTAAAAGATTACGGAGCATCTTGGCGTATAATGCGTCCAACATCAATAACCGATCAAATATTTATCAAAGCAAAACGCATCAGAAGTGTGGAGATTTGCGGAGAGGCATTGGTCGATGAGGATATACGTTCAGGATACATAGCCATAGTGAACTATGGAATAATAGCCCTTATTCAGTTAGAATTGGGACACTCCGACACAGAAGATATATCAGCAGAGAAGGCAATAGAGTTGTACGATAAATATTTGACAGAAACAACAACGCTTATGTTGGCTAAAAATCACGATTACGGAGAGGCTTGGCGTAGCATGAGAATATCGTCATACACCGATATAATCTTGACAAAACTTAACCGAACAAAACAGATTGAGGATAATCAAGGTAAAACTCTTGTTTCGGAGGGTGTGGATGCCAACTATATGGATATGATTAACTATTCAATATTTGCTCTTATAAAATTGGAGTATGGCGAATAGCACTCAAACAACTTTCAAAATAATTAAGCCCGCAGTAATACTATGTCGTATTGTTGTGGGACTTACTTTTTTATTTTCGGGATTTGTAAAGGGTGTGGACCCTGTGGGCGTGGCAATAAAATTCAAGGAGTATTTTGTTGCATTGGGAATTGATATCCTTGCCCCCTCATCTCCATTGGGAGCCGATTTTGTATCCACTTTTTCAATGTCTGCGGCAATAGGACTGTCGATGTTCGAATTTGTGCTTGGAGCAGTAATTTTGTTCGGACTTTATCGAAAACTTGCTCCTACACTTGCGGTTCTTACAATGCTGTTCATGACACCTTTGACGCTATATCTTGCACTCGAAAATCCTGTGCATGATTGCGGTTGTTTTGGTGAAGCATTGGTTTTGACGAATTGGGAGACATTCTATAAAAACCTTGTGTTGACGGTAGCGGCAATCTTTTTGTTGCTATACAACCATAAGGTAAGAGATATGTATGTTAAGTCGATAAGATGGATACCCTCACTCTTTTCGATAATCTATGTGTTGACTATATCGCTCATAGGATACATCTATCAGCCCTTGCTCGATTTCCGCCCATACAAAAGCGGAATAAATATTCGAGAGGTTATGGCTCAGGAGAATGTACAACCCGAATATGTCTTTGTGTACGAGAAAGAGGGGGTACGTCAGGAGTTTGCCATAGACGATGCGCCAATTAACGATGCATCATGGACGTTTGTCGATAGAATTGAGCGAATGCCCGAGGGGGTAGAGGAGAGGATAGAACTCGATTTTGGGGTAAGGGATAATGATGTTGATATAACAGACGATATCCTTTCTGACGATAATTATACATTCCTATTGTTGGTTCCTTCGGTTGAGGAATACGACAACAGTTGGGATGATAAGATATTCAGTTTGTATGACTATGCCTTTGAGCATACATACAATTTTTATGCATTGACGCCCGATGCTGAGCAACTGAGTAGTCGGTTGAGTGAAATGGGAATATCTTTCCCTTGTTACACAATGGATGAAACCGTCATAGAGACGATTGCGAGGGGAAATCCGGCGATAGCAATGCTCAAAGACGGAATTTTGTATTGGAAAATAGCACCACGCGAGTTAATTGATATGTCGCAGTATGACTCTGATATTCAGAAAACTCCGTTGGACAAAGTGTATGAGCATAACTTCTTGAAGCGCACTATAATAATATTGTTAATATACATATTACCTTTAATATTCTTATATTTGTGCCAAGAAGCGGTGGTATTGCTTGTAGAGAGAGTAAAGGCAAAACGACTAAAATTGAAAGAAGATTCAAATAATACTAATTATAAACCTAAAAAAATTGAAACGATGAGAAAAAACATTGTAGCAGGAAACTGGAAAATGAACAAAACTCTTCAAGAGGGAGTAGAGTTGGCAAAAGGAGTAGAGGCAGCTTTGAACGAGCGCACACCCAATTGTGATGTAATCATTGGTACTCCATTTATTCACTTGGCTACTATTGCAGCAACAGTTGATACTAAAAAATTAGGTGTATCAGCAGAGAACTGTGCTGACAAAGTATCTGGAGCATACACAGGAGAGGTGTCTGCAGCTATGGTTGCTTCAACAGGAGCTGAGTATGTAATACTTGGACACTCTGAGCGTCGTGCTTACTATGGTGAGACAGCTGAGATTTTGAAAGAGAAAGTGCTTTTGGCTTTGGCTAACAACCTAAAAGTAATCTTCTGTATTGGTGAGGTTCTTGAGGAGCGTGAGGCAGGAAAAGAGTTTGAGGTAGTAAAATCTCAAATCGAGGAGTCTTTGTTCAACCTTGCAGCTGAGGATTGGAGCAAAATCATTCTTGCATACGAGCCGGTTTGGGCAATCGGAACAGGAAAAACTGCAACTGCAGAGCAAGCACAAGAGATGCACGCATTCATCCGTAAAACAGTAGCTGAGAAATACGGCGAAGAGGTAGCTGAGGAGACATCAATCCTATACGGAGGAAGCTGCAAACCTTCAAATGCAAAAGAGTTGTTCGCAAACAAAGACGTTGACGGTGGATTGATTGGTGGAGCATCACTTGATGTAGAGCAATTCATGGGAATCGTTGATGCATTTTAATTAAACTCTTTCTTTCGAAAAGAGTCAAATAAATAAAGATTCAAAAAGGAGGTGTGGGTGTCCACACCTCCATAATCAAAAAAAAATCGGCAAACATGAAAAAAAGAACATATTCTCTTATCGTGGCATTGGTGCTTGTTACAGTATCGGTAACAACACTCATGGCAAAAGATGATTCAATCGTAAGAGAGTTGGAACAGCCATGTAACGGAGGAGTTGTAAAGGTGTTTCAATCTCCCGAGTTAGCCTCATTGTTGCGTCGCGATACAACATCAATAGAGGAGCAAATGGTATCGGGGTATAGAATACAGGTCTATTCCGATAATATGCAACGCCGAGCAAAAGAGATGGCTCAAGAACGAGCACAAATGATACAGGCTTCTGATTCGACATTGGCAACCTATGTAACATTCAATTCTCCGTTCTGGAGAGTTAGGGTAGGAAACTATTCGTCATACGAGGAGGCAGCCATAAAACTACGCGAACTTAAAAAACAATTTCCTGCAATCTCTGACATGAGAATTGTTAAGGATATAATTGTGGAGAAATATTAATTATGAAGAACTTGACACCGGAGGAGAAACAACAACTTATAGCAGAACATTACAGAGCAATCATAGAACTTTTGGGAGAGGATCCCGAAAGAGAAGGCTTAAAAAAATCGCCCGAACGAATAGCGCGAGCAATGCAATATCTTGTATCGGGTTATGGAAAATCTGCTGCCGATAAGTTGTCTGCTCAATTTGAAGAGGAGTACGGAGGCAAGGAGAGAATAGTCCTTGTAAAAGGAATAGAATTTTATTCTCTTTGCGAACACCATATGTTGCCATTTTTCGGAAAGGTGCATATAGGATATATCCCCGACAAAAAAGTTGTTGGGTTAAGCAAATTGGCACGCTTGGTTGAGGTCTTTGCACGTCGCTTGCAGTTGCAAGAGAGAATGACGCAGGAGATATTGGAGGCATTTAATGAGAATGTTCCCAATAACGGAGTGATGGTGGTGGTTGAGGCTCGTCACCTATGTATGCAGATGCGAGGAGTACAAAAGCAAAATGCAGTAACTACTACATGTTTATATAGTGGAAAGTTTGACGATGAGTCTAAACGTCGTGAATTTTACGAAATGTTGAACTCTCCCGTAAGTTCTGAAGATTAGTAAAACCGCTATGTTTTAAGGGGTTAATAGTATAGAAAGTAATCTCTAAAAAAATATCTTACAAAAAAACGATGCAAGGTGTTGCAGAAAACAAAAAAAATATATACCTTTGCACCGCAAATGCGAAAATAGCTCAGTTGGTAGAGCATAACCTTGCCAAGGTTAGGGTCGCGGGTTCGAGTCCCGTTTTTCGCTCAAAAACTCTTGCGGAGGCAAGAGTTTTTTTAATAAGTGTTGTCCGGATGGTGAAATTGGTAGACACGCTACTTTGAGGGGGTAGTGGCCGTTCGGCCGTGTGAGTTCGAGTCTCATTCCGGACACAATAGGGAGCTGTTAAAGTTCCCTTTTTTTTATCTCCTGTTAAAAAATTGTTGATAAAGAATCAAAAAAAATAGTTGCAAATTTCATCAACTAAATTAACTTTGCAATAATGAAATAGTAGTTAGTTGACGAACATCCGTTTGTTTGAAAATGCGCTTATTCGCAAAATCCCTAATTTCTAATTCCTAATTTCTAATTCCTAATTTAATAAAAATGGCACGAGAACAATCAACCAGATATAGAGCTTCGCGAAGCGGTGATGTAGCAGCCGCTGCGATGGGACGTTTGCAGCCACAAGCAATAGAACTTGAGGAGGCTGTATTAGGAGCATTAATGTTAGAAAAGGATGCTTTTTCAGAGGTTAGCGATACGTTAACCCCCGAAAGCTTTTACAAGCCTGCACACAAGTGTATATATGAGGCGATAGTTGCGTTGACGCACAAATCGTTACCTGTGGATATGCTTACAGTAATAGAGATGTTGCGTAGTTTAGGAACATTGGAAGAGGCAGGGGGAGAGTATGCTATATACAATCTCACCTCAAAGGTAAGTTCTGCGGCAAACATTGAGTTCCATGCCAAAATTATAGCACAAAAACACTTGGCTCGTCAGTTGATAGCCTTTGCAGGTAAAATACAGGTAAATGCATATGACGATACATACGATATCGACAACTTGATGGAGCAGACCGAGTCGGATTTGTTCAAGCTCT
Organism: Candidatus Caccoplasma sp.; assembly: GCA_045613905.1. Classification (GTDB taxonomy): domain Bacteria; phylum Bacteroidota; class Bacteroidia; order Bacteroidales; family G3-4614; genus Caccoplasma_A. Next base: position 19,907 of record JAZLBW010000026.1, on the reverse strand, counting down.
CGCAAGATAACATAAAGCAAGGAGTTACACAGATTAACCCTGTAATTACCGAGGCGTTGAACCAATTGCAAGCAGCCATGAACCGAAAGGACGGATTGAGCGGATTGCAAACAGGCTTTCACGAATTGGACAAAGTTACATCAGGATGGCAACGTTCCGACCTCATTATCGTAGCTGCGCGTCCTGCAATGGGAAAAACAGCCTTTTCTCTGTCAATGGCAAAGAACATGGCTGTAAATTATGGAATCGGCGTAGCTCTATTCTCGCTTGAGATGGCGAACGTGCAGTTGGTAAACCGTTTGATAGTGAACACGTGCGAGATAAAAGGTGAAAAGTTTCGTAGTGGACAGTTGGATGCACACGAATTGGAGCAATTGAACGTAAAAATCAAACAACTCGAGGATGCTCCCATATACGTTGACGAAACAGCCAACCTTTCGGTATTTGAATTGCGTAGTAAGGCACGTCGATTGGTAAAAGAGCATAACGTGCAGATGATAATAATCGACTACCTACAGTTGATGACATTAAATAGCAAAGACGATAAAAGTGCATTAAAGGTCGGAAGCCGTGAGCAAGAGGTCAGCTCAATCTCACGTTCATTAAAGGGATTGGCAAAAGAGTTGAACATACCCATAATTGCCTTGTCGCAGTTGAGTCGTGCATCGGAGAATCGCGATGGTAAACGTCCACAACTATCCGACCTTCGTGAGTCAGGAGCTATTGAGCAGGATGCCGATATTGTATGCTTCATACACCGCCCCGAGTATTACGGAATAATGACAGGACCCGATGGCGAGTCACTTCAGGGATTGGCAGAGCTGATAATAGCAAAACATCGTAACGGTAAAACAGGCAGTGTATGGTTTAAGTTCAAGAACGATTTTGCACGTTTCCAAAATCTCGATGATGACTCAATTGTAAACATAGAGTCAGGAATGAATAGAAACATTTCTTCATCGACAACGTACGCGTCAAGTGAGCAAGATTTCTTGCAACCACAAGGCGAAACAATGCCATTTTAACAAAGAGGCGAAGATATAAAATAAAGAGAACCCCAAAAGTTAGAAAAAACTTTTGGGGTTCATTTTTTTTAAAGTTTTAGGGTCCTCTTTTAATATACTCTTATTTAGTTACAGGATAAACGAAAAATCCGTGATTACGCAAACTTGATGACGAAATCCTTATATAATCTTTTGAAAGCTCAATAGAGTAAGATGTGTAGTCGTAAACGCTTTTACTTGGCTCACAAGACCAGAACGAACTGCTATACTCTCCATTTTTTACAGGGAAGAATATATAATTGCCGTTAATCTTACTAATAGCTTTACATCCATAAATTCTACCCAATTGAGTCCATTCCCAGTTGCAATTATCCAACAGCTCTTGGAACTCGTCTTTTGTCGGCATTCGCCAAGAGCTACCCCAAAGAGCAGTGGCGGTATCGTATTTTGGATTACCTTTGATGCTACCCGACTCCTCTTTATATAGGGGAGTTTTACCCTTCTCTCTATCAGAAGCAGGCGATGTAGCACCCCACTGATATTCGGTGCCACATTCTTCTGAAGATGGAGCACCTATGCTACAGGCAGACCATTTTAAGCCCGATGGAAGACCTAAATCTACCCACTTGTGTCCATTGGTTTCGCCTTGAGAAGGAACAGTAATCATAGTGTTGTTGGTAGAAACAGGACGCACCCCAAATCCCGATGAACGCTCTCCCTGTCCCATCTCTCCAAGGGCAGCACCAAAGTGATATTCGTGGGCGCCGTTATTATACGAATCCTTGTATGGAGTAGAGGTCCAATAGTTACCGCAAACATTGGCATTGGAAATTTGAGATGAACGTTCTTTATATCCGGTAGAGGGAAGGAAAATAGAACGTCCGTTTTTCTCATTTGTAAACTCATGTCCCCAAAGATTGCCCTTCTTCACATATTTGTAGATGCAGTAATATAGCAACTCGTCGAACTCCTCCTTTGTCGGCATTCGCCATCCTTTACCCCATTTGGCAGTGGCAACATCATAAGTTGCATTACCCGAAATATCATCAATGTTCTTACCATATGTTTTTCCGTTCGAGGGCATATAGCTTGTCTTTGTGGCGGTTTCTCCCCAAGCATATAAACCTCCTGGTTCTTCAGGCTTGGTGGCGCCAACATTGCAGGTAGCCCAGCGAGTACCCGACGGAAGCCCTAAATCCACCCATTCATGACCATTGATTACACCTGTTGCAGGGCTTTCGCTTTTAGGTGCATCGACTTTCTTCGGACGAACAATGTCACCTTGAGCCTCTAACTTTTGCAAATGTCTCTCATTTCTTGTAGAAGAAGAGATGTTCTCATCGCTGGTCGATTCCGTATTGCTTTTGCTCGAAGCATTTGAGCCTTTGTTGACACCATCGGATATTGTTTTCACAATCTTAGAATCCAAGGCTTTCTTTAAATCCTTTAAAAATCCCTGAGCATTTCCCTCTATTGTCCCAACAGAAAGGAGTATGCTCAAGGCAATAAATAAATTTCTTCTCATAATATTAATTTTGTCAAATCTCGTAAATCTAAAAGTTTTGTAAAAATACATGTTTATGCATACAGTACAAAAAAATAAATAGATAATCTTTGTTGTAAAAAAACAGAACACCTGTCATGTTATGGCAGGTGTTCTGTTTTTTAATCTTTATTCGCTAAAAATTTAATCTTATCCTTTGTAAATTAAAAATATAGCAGGTATTTTTCCAACTTCCGGAATGCGTTTGCTCCACTCTTTGATAGGCTTTGTAACAATCATCTCCTCATCGCAAGTAATGGTAGAAGCAATACAGAGTCGAGTTTGAGGACGACAAGTTTTAACCAAGTCGGCAATAAGTTTAGCATTGCGGTAAGGAGCCTCGATAAAAATCTGAGTGGTATCCTCCGAGTAAGCACGTTGCTCAAGTAGTTTTATTGCCTTTGCACGTTCATTAGGCTCAATAGGAAGGTATCCGTTAAACGTAAACTTTTGTCCGTTAAAGCCCGAAGCCATAAGCGACATAAGAATAGATGAAGGACCAACCAATGGAACAACCTTAATGTTTCTGCTTTGGGCAATAGCCACCACGTCAGCACCGGGGTCGGCAATGGCAGGGCAACCCGCCTCCGAAATAACACCCACGTTCAATCCCTCGTTAATAGCATTAAGGTACGAACCAATATCTTCGCCCTTTGTATGCTCATTAAGAGTATAAAACGTAAGGTCGTCAATAACAATTTCGGGGTTCGATTTTTTCAAGAATCTGCGAGCCGAGCGAATATCCTCAACAATAAAATGCTTAATTGAGTCGATAATCTCCCTGTTGTTGGCAGGCAATACCTTGTCTATGGGAGTATCACCCAAAGTAACGGGAATTAAATATAGAGAACCCTTGCTCATTCTGCAATAGTTATAGCTCGTGAAAATTACTTTATTATAAATCAAACATAAGGTTTATATATGCCATATATTTATTATCTCCGCCATGTTGAGGAATATCCATTCTGAAGTTGGGAGAGATTTTCACATATTTGCAAGGTAATATATCAAAACCTGCAATAATAGCCGATTTATCGTTGCTCGAATCGTAGTTCGATGTTAAAAAATCGTAGCGGGCATACACATCTATCAATTTGTGTAGTTTGGCACTTCCGTAAACAGCACAACCCAGCTGATTATTATCTTTTACTCTGTTAAAGTTTTGTACCATGTTAAATTCGCCTACAAGAGAAAATTTCTCACCTTTGTATCCCACGAGAGAAGAGTAGTTGTACAAATTCTCTTGAAAAGTCTTATCTTTAAGTGTTCGTCCGGCATTATTGATACCTCCGTATATGCGAACATAAAAATCGCTGATGGGAGTAAAAGTAAATCCCAAGCCATACATCAAGCCTGTATTCATCTGAATTTTTTTGTATCCCTCTCCGTTTACCATGGTGAAATCTCCTTTTACCCAGTCGGCAAACTTATATTCCAACGATAGACCCAAATCGGCGCTATGGCTGAATTTATATTGATCGAGATATACCATCATAATATATCTTTTCGCCCACAACTTCTCTTGTAAAGCCGATTGAGTGGCAGGAATCATACCGGCGCTGACTGTAAACCCTTTTTTAGACCAACTGATAAACGCATTTTTAATATATGCCACGTAGTTATAATCATCAACGTCAGAAGGTTTTCCAAAGTCGATAATACCTTTAACCTTTATCCCGTTGTTAAAGGCATGTTCATAACCTAAATACATACGGTCGAGTTTAAAGCCTACATTTGTTTCACCGCCTTGCGATTGTAAGTTGAAATTTACAAATCCGCGAAGAATAGCCTTGCCTTCACCCTTCTTGTTTTTTTTCTCCTTATTCTCCTCTTTTACATTCTCTTTTTTAGAAATTTTCTTGCTCTCCTCAATCTCCTCTTTCAAATCCTCAACCTCCTCTTCAAGATCTTTCAATTTCTCGAACAGCCCTTCAAGATCATAATTTTTAACCTCTTTAACCTCAGTTTGTTGAGCATTAGCAGAAAATAAGAATCCGCAAAGTATAACAAGAATGAATAAATTACCTTTTATACGCATTTTGTTTAAAATATTTAAATAGTGTTTATAAAAACATTTGATTCGGGGTGCAAAATTAGTCAAAAAATAGGAATCTATATAATACTTAGGTATTAATAATTCCACAAAACGAGTATAAATGTTAAAAATAATAACATATATAATAAGCGACATGCCGATAAATTATTTACCTTTGCATAAACAAAAGCCGTGAACAATGAATTTGCCCGACGATTTCAGTAAAGAGATGCAACAGCAGCTTGGCGACCAATACCAAGCCTTCGCACAAGCCTTTGATGCACCATTGCCAACATCCATAAGGGTAAATCCGCACAAAACAAACCTCTCACCATCGTTTGAGCGAGTAGGGTGGAGTAGTAACGGTTACTACTTGCCCGAGCGCATACCCTTTACATTTGACCCCCTCTTTCATGCAGGACAATACTATGTTCAAGAGGCATCGTCCATGTTTGTGGAGCAAATACTAAAAACGGTGGCAACCAAACCTGTGCGTCTGCTCGACCTCTGTGCGGCTCCGGGAGGAAAAACAACATTGGCGCTTTCGCTCTTACCTCAAGGCAGTTTTGTGGTGGCAAACGAATATGTACCGCAACGCGCCCAAATATTATCAGAAAACCTCATAAAATGGGGAGCGCCAAACACGATAGTAACCAATAACACCCCTGCCGATTACGGAAAACTACGTCACACGTTCGATGTAATAATCGTCGATGCACCATGTTCAGGCGAAGGCATGTTCCGAAAAGACGAGGAGGCTTTGGCACAATGGAGTCTCGACAATGTAAACCTCTGTGTCGAAAGACAAAAAGAGATACTCACTTCGGTGTGGCCGGCGCTAAAACCGGGAGGCGTATTAATATACAGCACCTGCACATACAACACAGCCGAAAACGAGGATATTGCGCAATACATAAAAGATGAGTTCTTAGCAGAGCCACTACCCCCGATTGCAACCGAGTCGGAGTGGGGAGTAACAAGAGAATTCAAAGGCGACATACCCTTCTATCGTTTCATGCCACATAAAACAAAAGGCGAGGGATTTACAGTAACCGCCATCCGAAAACCCCAAGACGATTACATCCCTGCAAAACCGGGAAAAACAAAAATAAAAACCATACCCCTGCCAAACAACCTTAAGGCGCTCTTAAAAGAGCCGTCAAAGTATGAATATACGGCAATAAAAGACAAGCTTGTTGCGCTCACACCCGAGGGAAAAGAGATGATGCAGTTAATGGAAAAATTCAATATCCTTCATGCAGGAATCGAGGTTGCGGTAACCGACAAAGGAAAAGATTTCATGCCCCACCATTCCCTCTCGCAATCAACCGAGTTGAATCTTGAGCAAACTCCTAAAATCGAGGTAGATTACGCAGGAGCAATCTCGTATCTGCGTCGCGAGGCAATGCCACTATCTGAGCAACAACGAGGCATAGCCCTTGTAACCTATCGCAACGCCCCGTTAGGCTGGGTAAAATGCGTAGGCAATAGAGCCAATAACCTCTATCCGCAAGAGTGGCGTATCCGAAGCGAACGCACCCTCGATGAAGCGCCATGCTTTTTTTGAATTAGAAATGGTAGCTGACTAAGGGAATAATGCTTAGTTGTCTTAGCTATCTTAGCTATTCTCTCTCATTAAAAAAATAAACCTGTTTTCTTTTGTTAAAACAAATATAAATCTTATATTTGTATCACCTATAATATGTTTTTTAAGTTAAGGATTAAAGAGATAGAAACTAAAGGATAATGCCTCTTAAGTAAAAGGGCGAATTTCTCATTTTTAATTTCTAATCCCTAATTTAACTAACAACTAACAACTAAAAAAATGATAGTTTGCACGGTTAAAGATTTAGAGAAATATATAGCTCTAAACAAAAATTTCGCAAAGGTAATAGAGTATTTAAAAAACAACGATATTGCATCGTTGCCACTTGGCAGAACCGATGTATGTGGCGATGAAGTGTTCATATCGTTACAAGAGTTCGAAGGCAAAACAAAAGAGGCGGCCAAGCTCGAAACGCATGTCAAATACATCGACATACAAATGCCCTTTTCCACAGTTGAGAACATAGGATGGCGAAGCCTCGATAACCTATCGTCGCCCTCGCAACCCTATAACGAAAATGACGACATAGCATTTTTCGACTCTCCCTCAACCTCATACGTAACGCTCTCACCCGGCGAGTGTGTAATCTTCTTCCCCGAAGACGCACATGCCCCTGGCATCGCCGATGGTAAATTGCGTAAGGCAGTAATAAAAGTAAAAATATAACAACCATAAAACAACAAGTTATGGAACTCGATATCGTAAAAAAAGATTCGTGGTTAGCCCCCTTCTCAGAAATAATCGAAGGTCGCCACAAACGAGTATTAGACAAAATAGAAGACCTCACAGGCGGAAAAACCACCCTGTCTGAGTTTGCCAGTGGCTATCTCTATTTCGGATTACACAAAACAAAAAACGGAGGTTGGGTATTGCGCGAGTGGGCGCCAAATGCAACCGACATATATATCATAGGCGATTTCTCGGAGTGGAAAGAGTTAGAAAAATATCGTCTTAAAAACATAGGAAACGGAGTTTGGGAAGTAAATCTCAAAAAAGAAGACCTATGCCATAAGGATATATATAAACTCTCGGTACATTGGAACGGAGGCAAAGGCGAGCGCATACCAGCATGGGCAACACGCGTGGTGCAAGACGAAAAAACCTATATCTTCTCGGCACAAGTATGGGCGCCCGAGACACCCTATAAATTCTCAAAAAAGAAATTTACACCAAAATCCGACAACCTTTTAATATATGAGTGCCACATTGGAATGGCACAAGACAAAGAGGAGGTAGGAACCTACAACGAGTTCCGCGAAAAAGTATTGCCACGCGTAGCCGCATTAGGATACAATGCCATACAAATAATGGCAATCCAAGAGCATCCCTATTATGGCTCGTTTGGCTACCACGTATCAAGCTTCTTTGCAGCCTCATCACGCTTCGGAACCCCCGACGAACTAAAACAACTAATCGACGAGGCGCATAAAATGGGCATAGCCGTCATTATGGACATAGTCCACTCACACGCAGTAAAAAATGAGATGGAGGGCTTGGGCAGATACGATGGCTCATACACACAATTCTTCTACGAAGGCGATCGCAGAGAACACCCCGCGTGGGACTCCCTCTGTTTCGACTATGGCAAAAACGAAGTTATCCACTTCCTATTGTCAAACTGCAAATATTGGATAGAGGAGTATAAATTCGACGGGTTCCGTTTCGACGGAGTAACCTCGATGCTCTACTACGACCACGGATTAGGCAAAGCCTTCGGAAGCTATAACGACTATTACGACGGAGGGCAAGACGACAATGCCATAACCTACCTGACCCTTGCCAACCTGCTAATACACGAAGTAAATCCCAAAGCCGTAACCATAGCCGAGGAGATGAGCGGAATGCCCGGTTTGGCATTAGCCTTTGAAAAAGGCGGAATGGGATTCGACTATCGCATGGCAATGGGAATACCCGACTATTGGATAAAGATGATAAAAGAGAAGCGCGACGAAGATTGGTCACCCTCAGGCATCTATTGGGAGTTAACCAACCGACGAGCAGACGAAAAAACCGTAAGCTATGCCGAAAGTCACGACCAAGCCTTGGTAGGAGACAAAACAATCATCTTCCGACTAATCGACGACCAAATGTATTGGCACATGAGCAAAGGCGACGACAATATGGTAGTGGAGCGCGGAGTTGCACTACACAAAATGATACGTCTTGTAACCATGGCAACCAACGGAGGAGCCTACCTTAACTTCATGGGTAACGAGTTCGGACACCCCGAGTGGATTGACTTCCCGCGTCAAGGCAACAATTGGTCATACAAATACGCCCGTCGTCAATGGGATTTGGTCGATCGAGAAGATCTTAAATACTGCTATCTCAATGAGTTCGACAAACAGATGATAGAGACCATAAAGAGCGTAACAAAATTCTCAACGGCGCCCATCGTAAAAATCTGGGATAACAACGACGACCAAGTATTGGCGTTTATGAGAAAAGACCTCTTGTTCGTCTTTAACTTCAGCCCTGTAAACTCATACACCGATTACGGAATGATAGTACCACGCGGAAGTTACAAAACCCTGATGAGTACCGACGATGCAGAATTCGGAGGCTTCAACCGAATCGACAAAACAATCGAACACTTTACGATGCCCGACCCATTATATAGGAAGTATCGCAAAGAGTGGTTGAAACTCTATCTACCTGCACGTACGGCACAGGTATTACGTATAGTAAAAAACAAAAAATAAAAAAAGTCGTCTAACAAGGTTGCTTTGTCGTTATGCTTGCTCTCAAAAGCTCATTTACGCCAAGTAAACTCCACTTTTTCGAGCTTCACAAGTCTGAAAGCAACACTCGTTATACAACTTTTTGAGAAATAGATGGTGTCCCACAAAAACTTGCAGGACACCATCATTATAGATAAACCAAAGAAAAACAAAATGAAAGAGACCTCAAAAATAACAGGCCTAACCCCCGAGCAAGTCGAAGAAAGCCGAAAAAAATATGGCAACAACATAGTAACCCCCTCAAAAAGAACCTCAATGTGGAAACTCTTCTTTGAGAAGTTCAACGATCCCATCATAAAAATACTAATGGTGGCGGCAGTCGTATCGTTGGCAATATCCTTTGTCGAAGGAGGCTTCGAAGAACCCATAGGAATATTCATAGCTATAATCCTTGCAACAAGCATCTCGTTCTATTTCGAGAGAGATGCCAATAAAAAATTTGAGGCACTCACACAAGTAAACGACGACATAGCCGTACGCGTAATTCGTCAAGGTAAAATCGTGGAAGTGGCAAAACGCGACATAGTGGTAGGCGACGTAGTGCTGATAGAAACAGGCGACGAAATCCCTGCCGACGGAACCCTCGTCGAAGCAGTATCATTGCAAGTCGATGAATCAACCCTCACAGGAGAGCTGATGATAGACAAAACCACCGACCCCGAAGATTTCGACCCCGAAGCAACCTACCCATCAAACGCAGTAATGCGAGGCACCACCGTGCTTGACGGACGCGGAACATTCATTGTCGAAAAAGTAGGCGATGCCACCCAATACGGACAAGTAGCCAAAAACGCCACAAAAGCCACCGAGGAGGAGACACCCTTGAATAAACAACTCGGCTCATTAGCCTCATTCATAAGCGGAATAGCAGTGGTATTAGGCTTGGCAACATTCTTCATAATGGTCTATAAAGAGCTGTCGGTATTAGACGCAACACAAATCACCCCCATACAAAAAACAACACTCGCAAGCGCAATCATCTTCACCATAACTCTGATGATGAAAGTATTGTTGCCTGCCATTTCCGACACCCTTTCGGTATTTAAAATCAACACCCAAAAACTCGATGACATATCATCAAAAAGTTGGGGGCTCTATGCCACCATAGGAAGCATATTGGCAGTAGTATCATACATCATATCATCACTGATAACAGGCTTCGCATCACCATTTACAGCCACAGCGTGGCTAAGTGCCGACGTCCTGAAACAAATAATCGATGCCTTTATGGTAGCCGTAACCCTCATAGTGGTGGTAGTGCCCGAAGGGTTGCCCATGAGCATAACCCTTAGCCTTGCGTTAAATATGCGCCGAATGTTGAAGACCAACAACCTTGTGCGTAAAATCCACGCAACCGAAACAATGGGAGCCGCAACCGTCATCTGCACCGACAAAACCGGAACGCTGACGCAGAACAAAATGCACGTCGAGTTCTTAAAATTATTCGCTACACAAAGCGGAGGAATGGACGACACCCAATACTCAAAAATCCTCGCCGAATCCATAGCTGCCAACACCACAGCCGAAATCGGCTATAACACCGAAGGCAAAGAGAGCGTATTAGGAAACCCAACAGAAGGAGCCTTGCTTAATTTCTTGAAAGAAAACGCAATAGACTATGTACCGTTGCGCGAGAAAGCCACCCTTGTAAAGCAACTCACCTTCACCACACAACGCAAATACATGGCAACCCTTGTCACCTCCGATGTAACAGGCAAGCGAATGTTGTATATTAAGGGAGCGCCGGAAATCATCATGTCGCACTCAAAAAGCGTAATAACCGCAGGAGGCGAAGAAGCAATGAGTAAAGTACAACCCGAGATAGAAGAACGCCTCATCACGTTCCAAAGCAAAGCAATGCGCACATTAGCCTTTGCCGTGGCAGAAGTAGCTGACGATGACAACCGCGAAATAGAAGAAATAATCACCACCGACAAAGTCAAATTTCTCGCCTTCGTAGCCATTTCCGACCCCGTAAGAGCCGACGTGCCAGCAGCCGTAAAACGCTGTTTAGAAGCAGGAGTAGGAGTAAAAATAGTAACAGGCGACACCTTTGCAACCGCAAAGGAGATAGGACGCCAAATAGGAATCTGGACCGACACCGACACCGACGAAAACATAATCGGCGGAGTAGAATTCGAAGCCCTGTCCGACGAAGAAGCATACCACCGAGCACAAAAACTCAAAATAATGTGCCGAGCGCGACCAACCGACAAACAACGATTAGTATCCCTACTACAAAAAGCAGGCGAAATAGTGGCAGTAACAGGCGACGGAACCAACGACGCCCCCGCACTTAACCAAGCCCACGTAGGGCTATCGATGGGAACAGGCACAGCCGTAGCCAAAGAAGCAAGCGACATTACCCTCCTTGACGACTCCTTTGCAAGCATAGCCATGGCAGTAATGTGGGGACGTTCGCTCTATCGCAACATACAAAGATTTTTAATATTCCAGCTAACCATAAATATTGTAGCCTTGGTAGTAGTCTTCACAGGAGTATTCTTTACCCAGGAGCCACCACTGACCGTAATGCAAATGCTATGGGTAAACATAATCATGGACACCTTTGCGGCAATGGCATTCGCCTCAATCAAGCCCGAAGAAAACGTAATGCAGGAGCCACCGCGCAAGAACAACGACTTCATCATCAAAAAAGACATGTTCCGACAAATGCTCCTCACCTCAACAATATTCGTGGCGGTGTTAATAGTCATGATGAACATACCGTTGCAAGGGTACGAAATAAACACCAAAGCCTTCTCGGCGCTCTTCTTCACCACCTTTGTGATGATGCAATTCGCAAACATGTTTGTAGTCCGAGGCTATCACTATCGTCGCACCAAAGGCGAAAGCATAAATAACCTCTATCCCACAACATTCCTGTTGGTGGCACTGATGATACTCATAGGGCAAATCGCCATCACCCAATTCGGGGGCGAAGCCTTCAGAGTAGAACCCTTACCCCTGACAACATGGCTCATATTAGGCGGTTCCGCCTTAGCTGTGGCACTAATAGACCTACTAATAAAATTGGTAAGAAAGTAGTTGTTAGTTTAGCCAACTAAGATAGCTGAGATAGCTAAGGTAACTAAGCATTATTCCCCTAGTCACCTTAGCTATCCTAGTCATCATAGTTATCCTAGCCATCCTAATCAACTCCCAACTATCTTTTATTCTTCAGAAAGTTTATTCTGGCGTTGTACATCTGTTCTTTAATGCCACCCTCTTTAACGAAGTCGTTTTTAAGACGCTCAAAAAGTCGAGTCAATAAGAAGTCGGTTTGATGAATCAATATAATAGCAATATTGGCAATAATCTCATCGCTACAATTTTGTAGAATATTTCTATAATATTCCGAGTCGTTATTCGAGCGACAAACATTTAAAGATTTAACATATCTGTTATCATTTTTACCCCATAATGATAACCCTCTAACACGCAAATAGTCCTCATAATCAATCAATAGCTCTTGCAAACTTGCTTTGGCGACATTGATAAGTTTTAGTTCGGTTTCGGTAGAAGTAGTTCTTGCGGCACAACCTTCAACAATATTCTGTTTCCCCGAGCGAGCAGCTTGAACCATTTGGTCAATAGTTCTATCTCCCTTATTTAAGAATTTGTTTACAAACAAATAAGTCACATCATAAACACATTCCGCTTTTTTATAAGCAATAAGGTTGCGATAAGCCCCTTTAATAGGGAGAAAATCATTATCTACCATAGCAATATAATCATTAGTCAACCCAAAAATAAAGATAAAAACACCCAAATCAAAGTTTTTTATAAAAAAACTAAGATAACTAAGGTAACTAAGATAATTAAGCATATTCCCCTAGCTACTCTAGTCATCCTAGTCATCCTAGTAATCCTAGTAATCCTAGCTATCTTAGTCTCAAAAATAATCTTGTTAAAAATTGTGTTTTTAATAATTTTTTTGTATCTTTACGCGCTGAAAATAAAACTGTTAGCCTAATCGTTCCACGTCAAAAAAAAAGAAAGAGGGAGCGGTAAGGTGACTTTGTGTCTGTTGTAATTAATTAATACACAGGCTTATAAGTGCAGAAGAAAATAAAAAATAATATAAAAACAATTTCAAAACAAAACCATGAAAAAACTATCAGTACTGGGGATGTTAATCCTCGTTGCGATGTTCAGTTTCAATGTTAAGGCAGATATAATAACCCTTGACGGAGCAAACGAAATTGCCAATGCATTTTTTGCAAATAGTGCATCATCGCAAAAAAGAGCTTTAAAAAGTGCTGCTCAATTAGAGTATGCTTGGGACAGCAACAGCCTAACACAAAAAGGCAGTTCAATGATGAAGAGTGTGGATGAAGACCCCACATTCTATGTGTTTAATAACCCCGATGGCGAAGGGTTCGTAATCGTGTCGGGCGACAGCAATGCACGTTCGGTGATAGGATACTCATACGAGAGTAACATCCCTGCAGCCGCTGAGATACCCGACCCAATGAAAGACTACCTTTTAGGAATTGACGAGGAGATTAAGTGGGCAAGAGAGAACATAACCTCAACAGGCAAGAACCTAAAAGCAACATTGGCTGAAACAGGCGGAACACAAAAAGTTCTTTTAAATACAGCAACATGGGGACAAGATGCCCCTTTTAATAGGAATTGTAAAACATATTACACAAAGGAAACTGCAAAAACAGGATGTGTTCCAACAGCCTTTGCAATAGTAATGCGTCACCACAAGTGGCCTACAGCAGGAACAGGTAACATAACATGGTATTATGATCTTGATGGTCTTGATAACCCTGATTCAAATGGCTTAGATCCATATGAAACTGTAAACACAGATCTCTCAACACATACATATGATTGGGAGAATCTTCCATTAAGTTTTACTTCATATAGTGAAGAACAAGCAAATCAGGTTGCGAATATCATGTCTGATTTAGGTCAAATTTTCACTTGTACATATGGAACATCTGCAACGAGTGTATCAGATCCGGGAAGTACAGAAAAAATGGCTATATATTATAGTTATAATAATGTAACTGTTTCTGCGCTTAATTATGGAGATGATACAGGTACATGGATTGAAAATATGAAATTAAGTTTGGACAATAATTGTCCTATGCCTTATGCCGCGTATAATAGCACAACCGGTATAAGACATATGTTTGTTGTTGATGGATATACTGATAATAGCTATTTCCACTTTAACTGGGGATGGAATGGTGGTAGTAATGGTTGGTTCCAAATAACAGCAATGACTCCCGGAACTGATAATTATAGTCATAATAATAGCGATAAGCAAAAGCATCGTACATATTTCAACTTCCAACCTAACAAAAAAGTAACTGTTTCAGTTGCAGTAGATGGAAATGGTAGTGTAACAATCAATGGCGAGGGAGTAACATCAAAAGAGGTTGCAAAAGATTCTCAAGTAACACTAACAGCAATAGACTCTAACTTCTATGGTTGGATGGTAGGCAACGATGTGGTAAGTACCGAAAACCCTTACACATTCACAGCTACTGCAACCCAAACATATACAGCGAAGTTTCTTTCAGACGGAAATACAGTAGAAATTTACCATGATTATCTTCAAAGCGATGATGAAGATATTAAGGCTAATTGCTCAGTAACGGGATTAGAAGAAAAAGGTGCGTCATACCCATTAGGAGTAAATCTTACTATAACAGCAAATTGTGAAAGAGGATATGAATTTAATGGATGGTACACTGTTGATTGGAATACAACGGAAAATATTTTATTATCAACAGAAAATCCATATTCATTTGAGACAAGTGAGGAATTAGCGGCTATCTCTTATTCGTTTACAAAACTCTCTCCCGCACAGTTTACAGTAACCACTGCCGATGCAAATATGGGAACTGCAACATGGAGTTTCCAAGGAGCACAAGGAGATGTATATGCAGGAGAGGAGATTACACTAACTGCAGAAGCCAAATCAGGATATATGTTTGCTGGTTGGAGTGATGGAACATCAACAATAAGCAATAGTAAAACATGCACAGTAGCAGTAGAAGAGGGTAAAACATATACTGCAAACTTTGCATTGGCAGGAGCAGATTATACTGTAAGTTATGACACAGGAACATTTGGTGACTTTACGTACAATTCAAGAGCAAGTGTTTGGAAATATAATACTTCGGAAACGAACCCTGTTCCACTACAATTAACAGCTACAAATGCATCAGGAGCAGAAGTAGGAGCTATATATAAAACAAACAATAGATTATATGCTTATGGAGGAGATGCAAATAGTTCTCTAACTACACCTACCACATACACGTTGTCTGTACCTGATGGTTTTATTATAACCAGTTATACATTGGAATATATAGTAGGTGCTTCTTATTCAGGGAACGTTACTATTGCAAATGCAAATAGTTCAAATACTCCTACAGATACACAGCAATACACTTTGTCGGCGTCAAATTTAAGTGACTCATCAACATCATTTACTATAACCGGTAATGCAAATACTCAATATGTTACAGTTAAAAGCTTCATAGTTTCAGTGTTAAGCACTGGTGGCGAAGTGCCAGAGCCTGAACCAGATCCGGAGCCTGAGGTTTCTGATGAAACATTAGCATTAATTCAGTCAGCAAAAACTTTAGTAGCATTAGAAGGAATAGGTTATCCTGCAGCAACAGCAACAGCAACATTACAATCGGCTATTGCAACAGCAGAGGCAAACCCAACAGCAGCGGCAGGAACAACATTGCAAACAGCAATAGATGCTTACTATGCTACAGCCGATATAGTAAAACCTGAAGCAGGCAAAACATACACCTTTATTGTAGGACACACAAATACAAAATCGTATATCTATAACAATAACGGAGTATTATCGTTGGCAACATACAACGGAGGCGAACTACCCTCAACATCACACTTCACTTGCGAGGTGGTTGATGGAAAATATCAGTTTGTCTCAGACGGAAAATATATGCCTTATCCCAAATATGATAACGGAAACCTTCAAACAACAACAAGCAGCTATACAAAATTCACTGTTGGTAAGATTGTGAACGGAGGAGATGTTTCAGCAACTAACCAAGATCTATTTGGTTTGGTATATTTGAAAGGTACTCGTGAAAAGCCCAACACAACTCCAACACAAATGGAGGAGGCATATATAGTTGTGCAATATGCGGCAAATGCAAATAATTCAGATGTTCCTTCATGGGATCAAGCAACATCTGCTTATGGAAATGCTAACTTCACCTCTGCAATAAAAATAGAGGAGGTAACACCTGTAACTCCAACCCAATACACAGTAACAGTATCTACAAACGGAACAGGAGGAACAGCAACCGTTAATGGTGGGCAAACAGCAACAGTAGATGCAGGTTCAACCGTAACAATAGTAGCAACACCTGCCCAAGGTTATGTATTTGATTATTGGACAGTTGACGGTGAACGAAACGACCTTTTAAAAGCAGAAGAAACCCCAACAGTTAATTCAGATTTAACTCTTGTAGCATACTTCCGTGAAGAACAAAGTACTCCTGTTGAATATTTCACTGACTTCGGAACTTCAACAAGAACAGCTGGAGGCAGAAACCTAAACTCTATAACACTTAACAGCCAAACTATTCAAGTAGGTCAATCTGCTTCATCAGGAGCACAAATCTACTTCAATAAAGTAAGTGAA
Organism: Candidatus Caccoplasma sp.; assembly: GCA_045613905.1. Taxonomy (GTDB): domain Bacteria; phylum Bacteroidota; class Bacteroidia; order Bacteroidales; family G3-4614; genus Caccoplasma_A. The sequence continues at coordinate 3,321 of JAZLBW010000026.1, read as the reverse complement.
AAAATAACTCTTGCGCAAGGAGCAACCGTCGATCCTAATATCGATTGGGCAGGTTACCAAATGCACGGATATATATATGTTGACTGGAATAATGATGGAACATTCGAACCCTCATTAGCTGCAAACGGAGTACCCGACGAGGAAAGTGAGTTGATAGCATACTCATATTATAATGGTTACGACCACGCAGGAGCATCGATAACAAACATCGAAACCTATGATCCGAATCCTGCCAAAATGAAAAACTTTACTATCCCGGAAACAGCACCATTGGGAGAGTATCGTGCAAGATACACTACAATGTGGAATACAACCGACGCAAATTCTACAGCCGACAAAGCTAACGGAATGTCTGTTGTTGACTTCACTTTAGAAATTGTAGAAGCTCCTGAAACACCTGAAGATGACGGAGCATATCTATCGTTGAATGGATCTCAATATATGAGAATACCACATCATGAAGATTTCAATATATCTACATCTGAAAGCTTTACCGTTACAGCTAAAGTAATGGCTACAAATTTGGCAGCAGGAGATAGACGCTTCTTCTCAAAACGCGATTTCGCACAATCATCTACAAATAAATCGGGTTATGAAATTTGGGGAGCAAACGCTTCAGATAAATTTATAGCTCTAAACTCTCCTAACACAAGTAATAATCACGATAACTCGTTAAGCGCATGGACATCAGGCTATACAGCAAATGCAGAACAATGGTATCATGTTGCATTTGTGGTTGATAGAAGTGCAGGAAAGATGTATGTATATGTAGATGGAACTGAACGAGCAGTATCAACAGCAGATATCTCGGCATGGGCATGTACCAATGAATACGATGTAATTGTTGGAGGTGTTCTAAATGCAGGAAACATATCTAACCTTATGAACGGAGGAGTTGATGAGTTGCGATTCTATAGCACAGCTCTATCTGCAAATGAGATTTCAACCGATATGAACTCGTTTGTAACATCAACAACTCCAAATCTTATTGCAGCATACAATTTCTCAAATATAAATGGAGCATCTGTTGAGGACATATCAGGAAACGGACACACAGGAACACTTGTGGGTTATCCAACAGGAGATGCATCAGCAGAGTTGCAAAAAATATACTATCGTCAATATGTAGGAAGAGGCACAACAAGTGAAGAGTTTACAAAACTATTGCTAAATGCCGATGGAGCAACAACTGCAACATCAGCAACCATATCACTTGACGGAACAACCAATATTGCCGATGTAACAGCTGTTAAAATATACTCAACAGCAACCGATTCAACATTTACAGCATCAAGTGCAACATTGTTGGCTTCGTTAACAGGAACAGACATAGCAGCAGGCGATATAACAGTAAACCTTAACAACGCTGCAATATCGCAAGGAACAAACTACTTGTGGTTGACATGTGATGTTGCCGAAAATGCTACTGAAGGAAATGCAATAAAAGCAACAATAAAGAACATTACCGTAGGCGGAAACCAAAAAGACTTAACTCAATTGTCGGGAACAACTTCTCGTACAGTAATGTTGAATTTCGAGGTTGTATATGATTTAAATCAAGACGGTTCAAAATATTATCGCATACCTGCATTAATACAAGCAGCCGACAACTCATTGGTGGCAGTTAGCGATAAACGATTCGATGTTCTTACCGACTTGCCAAACTCAATAAGCATAGTATCACGCAGAAGTACCGATAACGGAAAAACTTGGAGTGAGCCTGTAGCAATCGCATCTAAAAACGATGGAGTAGGAAACAAATATGGCGATGCTGCCATTATGCGAACCAAAGGTGGAAAACTTGTTGCAGTGTTTGTCGGAAACAATGGTTTGGGAGACTCAAATTCATCAAATCTTATCCGTCTATATCAATCAACAAGTACAGATAACGGACAAACTTGGAGTGCACCTACCGATATAACTGAAAGCATATACAACCAAGTATATGACGGAACACGAGGAATGGGAACAACTCTTTATGGAATGTTCGCAGGTTCGGGACACGCATTAACAACAGAAAGTGGCAGATTGATGTTTGTTGTTGCAGCACGTTCAACAGGCTCGGTACAACCATTACACAACTTTGCAGTATATTCTGACAACGACGGAGAATCTTGGACAGTATCAACCAATTCGGCAACAAACGCATCAAATAAAGGAGATGAGGCGAAAGTGGTTGAGTTGCTTAACGGTGATATTTTGATGAGTATCCGCAATCCTGAAAATGGCAATCGTAAGTTCTCATTATCAACCGACGGAGGAGCAACTTGGAGCAGTGCAACAACTCGTTCGCTTAACGATCCTGCATGTAACGGAGATATTATCCGCTACAACTATAACGGACGCAACTATTTGATACACTCATTGTGTGGAAGTTCTTCTGAGAGAACAAACGTAACAATATATTTAAGTGCCGATGAGGGACAAACATGGAATGTGAGCCGTCAGTTGGTAAACGGAATGAGTGCATACTCATCGTTAGAAGTGTTGAACGATGGTTCAATAGGTTGCTTTGTTGAGGTAGGAAAACACGTTGAAGCAAACGATATAGGTATGCGAATGACATACTTTAACTTCTCGTTCGAATGGTTATTGCAAGGAACAACAGAATACAATGTAACAGCATCGGCTAATGTTCAAGATGGAGGTACTGTAACACAAAGTGCAACCAAAACGATCTCATACGGAAAAGTATGGTTAACTGCCGAGGCAAACGATGGATATACATTTGAAGGTTGGACTATAAACGGACAAGCGTTAAGTTCAGATGCAGAGTTGTATGTAACCGTAACCGAAGCAACAACTTGTGTGGCAAACTTCGAGGCTATTCCTGTTCCAACATACAATGTAAATGTATCTGTTAACGGAAACGGAACAGTTACAAAATCAGTAGAATCAGTACAAGAGGGTGGCGAAGTAACACTTACTGCAACAGCAAATGACGGATATGAGTTTACAAAATGGAGCGATGAGTCAACTGAAAATCCTCGCACAATTACTTCAGTAACTGCCGATATCGAGCTAACAGCATACTTTGAGGCAGTACCACAAAGTAATACTCCTCTATTAACATTTGCTTGTTTGTCTGACCTTCACGCACAAGAAGGCATGATTTCAGATCCTAACAATATCTATATTCGTGAGTCTGCAATAAAAACTCTTGAAGATATAAAAGAACAAGAGAATGTCGATTTGATAGTTCTTGGTGGTGACTACACAAGTAACAACACCATTCCTCAATCAAGTTGGCAAGTAACAAAAGATTTACTAATAGAGGCATCTCGTGGAGCATTCAACGGAACAAAAACTCCTGTAATCTAT
>JAZLBW010000025.1:0-4795 GCA_045613905.1 Candidatus Caccoplasma sp. | reverse complement strand
TTTGCAGGGGCTGTGGAACTCGCTTACGCTCAAACAGTCCTCGCCCTATTTCTGCAAACTTCAGGGCTTTCACTCTGTTTTATAATGGTGCGATTAATTTTTTAATATTACTCTGACTCAAATACGTCTTTATTTCTCTTTTTGATTTTTATCGGACAGCAATAAATTAGAAATGCTTTTTTTGAATTAGGAATGAGGGATGTTTTTTAATTTCTAATTCCTAATTCCTACTTTCTAATTCCTAATTAAACTAAAGGCTTATATAATTCTCATACGACATACACACTTGAGTTGAGAAGTCGAGAGCATATGCAACTATTTTATCCCAACGCTCCAAGGGGAGAGAAGAGAGTTCTGCGCGAGTGACACCCTCTTTTATTATGCCATAAATAATGCCTGCGTTGAAGTTGTCTCCTGCACCAATTGTGCTGACGGGAGTTATCTTGGCACTATCGTAGTGGCGATGCCCTTCGGGAGTAAAAAGCTCCACTCCGTCGGCGGCTGCAGTGTATATGAATATGGGGCAGTAGAATTTAATTCTGTCTCGATAAATCTTTTCGGCATCACGCTCGTTAAAGAGGTAAAAGAAATCTTCGCTCGAACCACGCACAATGTCGGCATACTCGAAATTCTCCAACAACGAAGGCATCATTTGAATGGCCTTATCGGCATGAGCCTTGCGGAAGTTAGGATCGTAGTATATAATCGACTCTCGTTCACGAGCATACTCCAAAAACTCCAGAACCTTTGGGCGGATATCGGGGTTAAGAGCATAAAACGAACCCAACAAGAATACATCGTCGGGGTCGATTCTTGGCCACACAACACTCAAACGAGTGTCGGGATAGTTGGTGTAAAAGGTATATTGAGCATCGTTATTCTCGTTAAGGAAAGCCAACGACAACGCAGTCTGTCCATCGCAGAACATATCGACACTCTTGGTATCGAGCCCATTCTCTTGCATAAACTCAACAATGCTCTTACCAACGGCATCGTTACCCACCTCCGAGATAAAATGAGCAGGAACGCCCAAACGACCGAGCGTAATCATAGCATTAAAAACACTGCCACCCGGCACACCCTTAGTGGGGACACCGTTTTTAAACACAATGTCGTAAACCGTTTCACCTATGCCAATAACCTTTTGCATTATGAAGTTGTTAGTTAACGAGCATTCGCTCGTTGAACCCACTTTCGCTCAACAATGTTCAAACAAGTTTAACATTGTATTCACTTACTCGTGGCTTTGTTAGTTGATAGATATTTATCTCTCGAACCTGCTCTCGCTCGGCATAGTTTATGCAAGCATAACTCTGCTCTTGCTTAATCGCAACTTTGAGACGAAGTCTCGTACTAATTTCTAATTCCTAATTAAACTAAAGCTCCTCCTCGCCACGCGATAACACACCTAAATATCCTCCGTGGTGACGCAAAGCATATTTATCTTTAGTAAAAGCAATAGCCTTCATGGTTCCAACAACCAAAATATCACCAATAACGGTCATCATGGTAGTTGAAGTGGTTGGAGTCAATCCCAAAGGACAAACCTCGGCAGGATTTCCTGTGTACAAACACACATCGGCACGTTTAGCCAACTCACCCTCGTTGTTACCTGTAATAACAATATATTTCAATTCGGGACGAAGACGCGAAGCCAAAATCAACAGCTCCAAAATCTCGCGAGTCTTACCCGAGTTCGAAATAACCAACATAACGTCATTCTCTTGAATAACGCCAAGGTCTCCATGTTGAGCCTCGCTGGGATGCAAGAAAATGGCAGGAGTACCTGTTGAGCAGAACGTAGTAGCAATGTTCATTGCAATCTGACCTGCCTTACCCATACCACTTGTAACAAGTTTACCACCCTTTTGGTTCACTTGCTCAACAATTAAATTTATAGCTTTCTCAAAATTGTCTGTAACAGGTATATTCAATACCGCTTGCGCTTCGTTCTGAAGCAACTGTTTTATATCTTCTTTTTTCATAATATCCCTTTTAAATTAGGAATGTTTTTAATAATTAGGAATGAGGAATTATAAATTAAAAACATTCATCATTAAGAAACATTCGTTTCTTGATTATGCATACGCTCGGCATAGTTTATGTAAACATAACTCTGCTCTCGCTTACTAGCATAATTCATAATTCTTCTAAATACTCAACACACTCCTGTGCCGAATTAAAAACTTTATAATATTTTTTGTAAGAAGCAGGGGCAAAACCTGTTGCAAAAAGTTTGTCGAGACACGCAATCATCTCGTCAAAAATGCCGTTGGTATTGCAAAAAATAAGCTCCTTATCATGATACTTCAATTTACGCTGTGCAATGGTGGTGAAAGCCTCGTCAAGAGTGCCAAATCCACCGGGCATTGCAATTATAATATCAGAATTTGAAATAAGCAAATCTTTTCGTTCGCTTAACGATGTGGTAACAATCATATTGTCGAGCTTGGGAAAAGCAAGCCCCATATCAATAATGGTTTGAGGTATTACACCTGTAACCACACCACCACTCTCTTTCACTGCCGAGGCAATAACACGCATCATACCCCTGTTTGAGCCACCATAAACCAACTCCTTTTTATTAGAGCCAATCCACTTAGCCAAAACAAGCGCATCATCAAAAAACGCTTGGTCAATATTCTCATACGACGAACAAAAAACACCAATCTTTTGCATTATGAAGTTGTTAGTTGAGGAACATACGTTCCTCGAACCTGCTCTCGCTCGGTAATACTTAAACAAGTTTAGTATTACTCTCACTTAATCGCAGCTTTGTTAGTATTAATTGAATTATGAATGGTTTCTAATAATAGTGCAAAGGTAGTAATAAAATTTCATTTTTTTAGCTTTTGTTAGATGTTAGTTGGTAGTTTTTAGTTGTTTGTTGTCGGCTAAAGCTTCCTCCGTCGCACAGAGCACTGTGCTCCCCATTTTAAAGCACGGATTAACATTTAGTTAATCCTAACTTCGTTACTTTAAAATGCCTACGGCTATTGAATGGCAAACACCCGTTTGCCAAAAGTCCTCCGGACAAAAAAACAGAGTTGCAAAGACGGGAAAACATCACCAATTTTTGATTGTAAATAAATTAAGATTATATTTGTGTAAAATATATACAACTATGAGCTTTACACAATCTGTATATCATATAGTTTTCAGCACAAAGAAGAGGAAACCTACCATCTCAAACGAGAATGAACGAGAGGTGTATAAAATAATATACAATTTGATGAATTCTTATGGGTGTCATACTTATAGAATTGGAGGTATGCCTGACCACATTCATATTTTGGTTGATATTTCTTCTAAATTAAGCCTATCTTTATTTGTAAAGCAGTTGAAACAAGAATCAAGTTTCATTATCTCACAAAACAGATTACTCCCAAATTGGGAAGGTTGGGAAGAGGGCTATGCTGCATTTTCTTATTCAGCAAAAGAGATACCTGCAGTTGTAAATTATATCACAAATCAAAAAGAGCATCATAAAAAAATTTCTTTCATTGACGAATATAGAGATTGGTTAATTGAAATGGGGGTTTCTCCTGATGTTCCTTATTTCCCCAAATAATTTCCCGTCCTTCAGACGGACAAAGATGATACATCCTTTTTCCGTAGGTTTGAAAACCTACGGCTATTGAATGGCAAACCTTGTTTGCCACTGGTCTTTACAGACCAAAAAAATCATAGCTGTCTGAAAGACAGGGTTGAGCAAAGCGAAACTACTTAATAGCCACGGGTTTTTAAACCCGTGGTATTTTGTTGAACGACATCTCTCCGTCTGCAAAGACGGGGAAGCAGAGATTCAGATTTCCCGTCCTTCAGACGGACAAAGATGATACATCCTTTTCCGTAGGTTTGAAAACCTACGGCTATTGAATGGCAAACCTTGTTTGCCAAAAGTCCTTCGGACAATATACATGGTTTATTATTTTTGCGGACTATTGTTGTCTGAAAGACAGGGTTGAGCAAAGCGAAACTACCTTAATAGCCACGGGTTTTTAAACCCGTGGTATTTTGTTGAACGACATCTCTCCGTCTGCAAAGACGGGGAAGCAGAGATTCAGATTTCCCGTCCTCCAGACGGACAGAGATGATACATCCTTTTCCGTAGGTTTAAAAACCTACGGCTATTGAATGGCAAACACCCGTTTGCCAAAAGTCTTATCAGACAGCTATGCTTTTTGCCCGGAGGCATTTTAATGTAACAGTTATCAGTTGTTAGTTTTTAGTGGGAGGACAGGTTGTGTTCCGACAAAAAAAGAGGAGCAGATGTAAACTGCTCCTCTCAAAATATATTTGTCATTTAGGTTAGTCTATAAAAAGCTAACAACTAAAAACTTACTTCACAACTTTTACTGTTTGCTCTGCAACTTTGATGATGATTACTCCTGTTGCCGATGTTGCGATGGTTGTTACTCCATCCTCAGCAGTGGCGTTGGTTATAATCATACCGTTTGCATTGTAAAGAGTAACTTCGTCGCCCTCTTCTGTTCCGAACAATTTGATTCCGTTAGCTGTTACAACGGCTTTGATTGCTCCCTCTGCTCTTGCTGCATCGATTATGCCTGTCGGCTCAACCATTGACACTGTGAAGCGGTTGGCAATTGTTGTTTTTGCTGCAGCTGTGAAGTTGTAATCTTCGTCGTTCAAGCAAACTACATCATTTGTTACTGCATCTTTTAGGTAAACGTCATAGTTACCGTCTGTTGCTGTCAATGTGATGCGGTGTTGTGTTCCTGCTCCTGTGTAAACTGCCATTGGCAACTCACTTGCCGCAGGTTGAACTGATACT
>JAZLBW010000024.1:0-19902 GCA_045613905.1 Candidatus Caccoplasma sp. | reverse complement strand
CCAAATATATTCCGTATCTTTGCTCCGAGGTTAATTGTTTATACATTGCAATACAAAAATAGTTAATCTTAGGGAGACTTCGGTCTCCTTTTTTTGCATTGTCAATGAAAACTACCTTTGCACTTTCTTTTTGAAATTACGTATTTTTATTGAGTTGGTTTTAAAACATTTTCAATTCTTTTTGCATAAAGATACCCCAAAAATTAGACTAAAACTTTTGGGGTATCTTTATTTTGCAGTGCGACCCTTTTCTTTAATACCTCTGACGCAACACTTCGTATATCATTACTCCCGCTGCCACAGATACGTTCAACGAGGCTATTTTTCCGTATTGGGGTAATGAAACTGATGCATCAACGAGTGATAATATTTCGGTTGAAATTCCTTTGTCTTCTGCACCCATTACAAGAGCAAGAGGCAAAGTCATATCGGCTTCGGTGTATGTTTTTGTTGCTTTCTCCGATGCTCCCACTACTTGCAACCCACTTGCTTTAAGGTATTTTACAGTATTATATAGTGATGCTACTCTACATACAGGAATGTTCATTAAAGCTCCTGCCGAGGTTTTGACTGCATCGGCTGTTACCGATACGCTTCCTTTTGAGGGAATGATTATTGCATCTACTCCTGCACACTCTGCTGTACGTGCTATGGCTCCAAAGTTGCGAACATCTGTAAGATGATCCAATACTAAAAAGAATGGAACTCTGCCCTGTTCGTATAACGATGCTATTATCTCCTCGACAGGTTGATAGTGTATTGGAGAGATGAATGCTATTACTCCTTGATGATTCTTGCGAGTTATTGAGTTTAACTTCTCTTGAGGTACACGCTGTACTGTTATGTCGGTTCCTTTTATCAAACCAAAAAGTTCTGTTGCCAACTCGCCCGAAAGGTCTTTGCGAATTAATATTTTATCTACCTCTTTTCCTGCTGATATTGCTTCTGCCACGGCACGTATGCCGAATATCATATCGCTGTTCTTTATCATCTCTCTATTATCTAATTATTTTGTGTTAATAACTGTGATGCCAGACTTAGGGCTGCGGGGGTTAATTCTCCATCGCTCATCATTCGTGCCACCTCTGCCACTCTCTCCTCATCTGTTAATTGTTTTACGGTTGCTACGGTTCTGTCGGCAATATCCTGCTTGCTTATGTTGTAATGGTTTGCTCCTTTTGCTGCCACTTGCGGCAGGTGTGTTATGACAATTATCTGTCTGTCGGCAGCCATCTCTGCCATGATTTTTCCGACCTTTCCTGCTGTTTCGCCCGATATTCCCGAGTCTATCTCATCGAACAACATTACAGGCATTGTGCGATTTGCTGCGATCATTGCCTTTACGCATAGCATCATACGCGATATTTCTCCTCCCGATGCACTCTTTGAAAGGGGTGTCAACGGCATATTCTTATTTGCTGAGAATGTATATATTGCTCGCTCGGTTCCGTTCTCGGTAAAATCTTCGGTACTCTCCCACTCGACCTTGAAATTTATATTGGGTAATGATAGTGGACGAGCCATGTTTTCTAACGCCTCGGCAAATTTTTCTCCGCCTTGTTGTCGTGCTTTTGATAGTTTTTTTGCCGATTCCGTCAATCTGTTTTTTAAACTTGCTATCTCTTTTTGCAACTCTTTTATTGCCTCATCGCCTCCATCTATGGTTTGGAGTTTATCCTCCAACTCTTTTTGGTATTGCAGAAGTGATGCGACATCGGTTTTTGAATAGCGTTTTTGGAGGGTGTATATCAACGATAATCGCTCCTCGACTTGTTGTAATCTATCAGGGTCATATACTGTTGCCTCCGCCATTGACGACACCTCTGATGCTATATCTTTTGCTTCGATATAGAGACTCTCTATTCGCTCTGACAACTCTCCTGTTTTAACCTTTTTATTTATTGATTTTATCTCTGATGCGATGGTTGAAAGTTTGGAGATTATTCCATCTTCATCGTCGAACAGTGTTGATGATTTATATAATGCCTCTTTTATCTCTTCGGCATGTGAAAGGTGGTTTTGCTCCTCCTCAAGTTCTCCGTCTTCTCCCTCCTTTAGCGATGCTTCTTGCAGTTGGGCAACAACGAATTTTAGATACTCCTCCTCTTGCTTTGCCTGCTCGTGCTGCGCAACAAGTTGTTTTAATTGCTTTTGCGCTTGTTGGTAGGCTGCATAGTGTGTTTGATATTGTTGCAACAATTGTGAATTGGATGAATATATATCTACTGCATCTAATTGAAAGCTGTTGTCTGCCAACAAAAGGTTTTGATGTTGTGAGTGTATCTCCAATATGTGGTTTGAAAGCTCTTTTAAGAACGAAACGGTTACAGGCGTGTCATTAACGAATGCTCGCGATTTACCGTTTTCGTTTATCTCGCGACGAATGATTGTCTCTTCTTCGTAATCAATGTCATTCTCTTCAAAAATCTTCTCTATTGAGAGATTTGATATGTCAAAAGCTCCCTCTATTATGCTTTTTGTTGCTCCCGGAGATATGTTTTTTGTATCGGGTTTTGCTCCTGCCAACAATCCCAAAGCTCCCACCAATATTGATTTTCCTGCTCCTGTCTCTCCGGTTATTACAGAGAGTCCTCTATCGAACTCAATGGTGAGTGAGTCTATAAGTATATAATTTTTTATTGTGAGTCGTTTAAGCATATTCTATCGGTTTTCTTTTCCCTTGCGCAACTGCGAGAGACGTTGTTCTTCGGTTGGATAGAGGTTCGATAATATTTTATATACCTCCTCGCGCTCTGTCTCCGGAGCTTCGGAATATAGGTTTACCAATTCATCTAATTTGGAATCGCAGAACATGGGCAACAATACAGACATTGAGTTTACCTCATATATGGCTTTTAACTGATTTTTTATTGCATCGGTTATGTTCTTTCGCCCTTTATCAACTGACACCGACATTTCGTCAAAGCCTTTGCGGTGATAGATATACAACAACTCACGGTATGGAGCTGTGCGCTCCTCGGTAAATGCAGCTACTATGGCTGCTCGGTTTCGATTGTTTCCGAATGCATCCCATCCTGCCTCTTGCGAACCTTGTCCCATCATTACAAATTTCTCTGCTTGTTGAAAGAACAACTCTCCTCCTTTGGGAGAGAATGTATCAAAATCAATTCCTAATATCAAGTATGCATAAAAATTCAGAATACATGTAAGGTTGTTCTCAAACATGTTCTCGTTGAATATAAGCGGTTCATACTCTTGATATGTGAAACTGCACTCGGTATCCTTAAAGTTTAATGTGGTGGTTGTGTAGTTGCTGTTATACACCGGGCGACTTGCCTGTATTTGTATATCGCAGTTGTAACGTGTATCCTCTACCGAGTTTACCGTCAGATATATTTTACACTCTATGCGCTCGTTTACGGCTATTTGTGCATTACTCCACTTTCTATCGTTCATGTACTCGGTTATTGATTGTTCAAGTGTTTTGAACAAATCGGTATCGGCACTCTCTATTTTTGATGAGTTTACCGTCACCGTACAGTTTAGCTCTTGCGATTTCGCTTGCATGCCAAACACTATTACCAATATGAACAATATTATGCGACGCATCAACTATTTTATAAGTTTATAGGTGTATTCAACAATATCTTTTGCCACCTCTTTTTTATCTTTCAATGGAAAAATTTGCTTTTCTCCTTCTCGAGAGATGATGGTTATTTTGTTTGTGTCATATCCAAAACAAGCATCTTTGTCTGCAAGAGAATTTAAGACTATATAATCCAAATTTTTCTTCTCTAATTTTGCCTGAGCATTTATCTCTTCGTCATTGGTTTCAAGAGCAAAGCCTGCCAATATCTGAGTATCGCGTTTTACTGCGCCTAACGTTGCGGCTATATCGGGATTTGGAACCAACTCTATTATCATTTCTCCCGAACGCTTGATTTTTGTTTCACTATATTGCTTAGGTGCATAATCGGCTACTGCCGCACACATCACAGCTATATCGGAATCTACAAATTCTTCTTGCGCCGCTTGACACATCTCTACCGCTGTTGTTACATTTATGCGGTTTATTTTTGTACTGCACGATAGGTTTACAGGGCCTGATATTAGCGTTACTTCTGCGCCCTGTGATGCAAACTCTTCGGCAATGGCATATCCCATTTTGCCTGTTGAATGGTTGCCGATAAAACGTACCGGGTCTATTTTTTCATAGGTTGGCCCGGCTGTTACCATTACCTTTTTCCCTGCATATTTTTGTCCCTTGGCAAAAAAGTTTTCGAGATAGGCAACTATGTTTTCGGGCTCCACCATTCTGCCTTTACCTTCAAGGCCACTTGCCAAAAATCCTGATGCAGGCTCTATTATTTGATTTCCGAATGATTGTAATGTTTTTAGGTTTGCTTGTGTTGATGGATGTTTGTACATATCCAAATCCATTGCAGGGGCTACAAATACAGGTGCTTTTGCCGAAAGATATGTTGTTATCAACATATTGTCGGCTACTCCTGTCGCCATTTTTGCAATGGTTGAGGCTGTTGCAGGAGCAATTACCATGGCATCTGCCCATAGTCCTAAATCAACATGGCTGTGCCACTCGCCTGTATTGGCTGTAAAAAACTCAGATACTACAGGTTTTCCTGTCAATGCAGATAGGGTAACGGGTGTTATAAACTCTTTTCCCGAAGGGGTTATGACAATCTGAACCTCTGCCCCTTTTTTAATTAACAAGCGTGTGAGATATGCTGCCTTATATGCTGCAATGCTTCCTGTTATTCCTAATATTATGTGTTTGCCTTTTAACATTATAATCCCATTTTTTTACGCTGATACTCCATATACAACTCGGTTAATACCTTTTTTGTATTAAGTGTAAATTCGCCTTTTTGCATCCAATCGTAAAAACCAAAATCTTTTGCAAATACATCAAACACCAATCGTCCTTTGTGCTTTCCGAAGTTAAAGACAGCGCGTCCTTGCTCGTCTTTTATTATTCTGCCTGCCAAATCGAGATTGTTGTTATATGTTGTAAACTCTGCCAATACATTCATATCGTTTGATAAATCGGAATATCTGTCCAACTGAGATTTCAACACCTCGTATGTTGCTCGAGTATCCGCCTCTGCCGAATGTGCATTGTCGAGTTCTTTGTCGCAATAAAACTTGTATGCCGCAGATAGTGTACGTTGCTCCATTTTGTGAAATATAACTTGAACATCTATCTGTTTACGACGTGAAATATCAAAATCCACACCTGCTCTCAACATCTCCTCCACAAGCAATGGCACGTCAAATCGACTTGAGTTATACCCTGCCAAATCGCATCCTTTTATCTCTGCCGCTATGGTCTTTGCCACCTCTTTGAATGTGGGACAATTTGCCACATCGGCATCGGTTATGCCATGCACCGCAGTACTTGCTGCAGGGATAGGCATCTCGGGATTTATTCGGCGAGTCTTACTCTCCTCTTTTCCGTTGGGCCATACTTTCAGATAGCTTATTTCGATGATGCGGTCGGTCGCTATGTTCAACCCCGTTGTCTCTAAATCGAAAAAGACTATCGGATTTTTTATATTAAGCTCCATTGCTTCTTGAACAATTGATTTATTAGAAGTCGCCTAACATTATTGGCATTAACAATACCAACATATCTTCGTTCTCCTCGTTTTGCATAGGAACTATAACTCCTGCTCTTGAGGGATCTGACAACTGCACTGAAACTTCTTGAGAAGACATATTGTTCAATACCTCTATCAAATAGTTTGCGCTGAATCCGATATTCATTGTATCGCCTGTGTAGCTACATGCCACGCTCTCCTCTGCCGATGTTGAGAATGAGATGTTGCGTGCCGATACTATCAATTTATCAGGAGATAATTGTAATTTCACCAAGCTGCTTGCTTGATCAGAGAATACCGCCACACGACGCAATGCTGTTGTAAAGACTGAACGGTCGATTATCAATTGGCTTGGGTTGTTTTGTGGTATTACTGATGCATATTTGGGATAGTTTCCTTCTATCAAACGACAGTTCAACACAAAGTTCTCAAGATTGAAACATGCGTTTTTCTCATCGAATGTTATTGTTACATCGCCATTCTCTTTTGCCAAAATGTTTTTCAAAAGTGAAGCAGGTTTACGAGGCAAAATGAATGATGTTTGCAATCCTGTTTGTACTGACATGTTTTTAAAGCATGCCAATTTTTGACTATCTGATGCTACAAATACTATATAATCGGGGTGGACATCGAAATATATACCCGACATTACAGGACGCAAGTCGTTATCGGCAAGAGCAAACGCTGTATTGTTTATACCTTTCAACAATGAGTCAGAACCCATTGAGATTGTTTTTGCAGTTTCGCTCAATTGCGCTCTTTGAGGATACTCGCTTCCGTTAATTCCAACGAAATTGAATTTTCCGTTTTGGAAATACAAGAATATCTCCAAATTGTCATCGTTTATTTCAAATGTCAATGGTTGATCGGGCAACTCTTTTAGTGAGTCGAGCAACATTTTTGCAGAGACTGCAAACAATCCGCTACCCTCAGCATCTTGCACTTCAACAGATGTTGTCATTGTGGTCTCTTGGTCAGATGCAGTCACAGTTAGTTTGTCTCCTGACAAATTAAACAAGAAGTTCTCCAATATAGAGATTGTGTTTTTTGAACTAATTACTCTTCCCACCGCTTGTAAATGAAACAATAACGATGAACTTGATACTACAAATTTCATAATTTTAATATTTATTATTTTACTTATTTTCAAACACTTACCCTGCATGCAAATTACAGGACATACAAAAGCAAATATAATGTATTTTTTGATAAATACTATGTATTTACCACAAAAATTTAAGTTAATTGTTGATAACTTTAGATATAAAAAAAACGTGGTACACCACGTTTTTTCAAGTTGTTAGTTATGAGTTCTTGGTTGTTAGATAATTAGTTTTATATTAACGTAAATTTTATAGTTCTATACGCCACATTTTTGAGTTGTTAGAATGTCGCTATCGCTACAATTCGAAATTAGGGATGATTCCTAATTTCGAAGCTGTTTAAATTTTATTGAAAAATATTTTTATAATTCCTAAATAAAATTCAAACAGCTTCTAAAAATAGCACATTATTTAATCGCATATAACTTTAACAACCTCGTTGTTTACTTTTACCATTATCACGCCTTTAATGGTTGAAGGCAATGTAATTTGAAGAGAGGTATCCTTACCACCTGTCCCTCTCTTGTAGAGAGGGGTGCCGAGAGAGTTATAAACTTCTACTGAGTTAATACCTTCAGCATTCTCAATATATAATACTCCATTTGACACAAAAGCTTCAGCTTTTGACTCATTTGCGATACTCTCCTCAACTCCCTGTATAACAGATTCTGGATTTACGCCCTCTCCATATGTAAAAGGTTTAATTTCAGTGCCTATTGATTCTCCCGAACTATTACTTAATATTTTATACATAGTTGCCTTAATTGTTCCATTATCTGCCTGCATAAAACCGTCAGTATCTGTAGTGCATCCATCTTCAAAATCCCAATAACCAAGCAGTGAGGTATTGTTTAATAATGGCACGTTCATACTCTCAATAATCTCTGTTTGAGATAAAGCTTTGTTATAAAATTGTACCTTATCAATGTACGCATTCAGAGGAGAGCGATTATATGCAGGACCACCTATCATAATTATTGAGCCTGCGGGTCTTGGCATCAAAAAAGCATAATCATGCAAAGATTCAAGTTTTAGAGTTTGTTTCCCATTTACATATACAAACACTTGTGCTTTGTTGGTAATGTAGTATTGAAATGAAATATGAATCCATTCCTCAGGATAAAATCTATATTCTTCAATATGCTTTAAATAAGTAAACCAAGAACCAATACTCTCAAAAACATAGAAAGTCATCATATCATCTCCCAATTTATTATCATACATATCGTATGCTTCTCCTATTGTTGAATGAATATATGGAAAATCACACCAAATCCAATTGCCATTAGGATTGCGAATATTAATAAATTGGGTGCCAAGTTCTCTATGATTAAACTCTTTGATATTTAACCAAAACGAAAGAGTAAATGGTGTTTGGTTATTAAAATCAAGTTGATCTATAGGAATTCCAAAAGCATATTCTCCCAAGTCTATTCCTTGAGGTTGTTCGTTATTTGCTTTAGAAAATATACTCGAAAGAGTTAACACTAAAACCAATAATAATTTATAAATTTTCATAGTTATATTTTATTTGTTATTTAACGATGATTTTTTCAGCATTTATATTTTCATCTATTATTACTGCAATAATATACATTCCAGGAAAATTAAATTTATTTGAGTTGTATGTCTTAAAACAAAACAAGTTATTGATTATTTCCTTGATAATCTTTTATGTATAGATATAAGAGAATAGATTATTGCCACAAGTGCAAAGAGCGATGGTATAAGATATTTTGAGATTTCGAAATTTATGATTACTGCCTGTGAATATATTAGAGCTACCGAAACCAAGAATACTGCATAGAACGATTTCTCGGGTATAAAGCCATACCTTTTACGGCTTATTATCCACATATATGAAGTGTAGATTATAAAGTTCAGTGTATAGGCTATTCCTAATCCCTCCAACCCCAAGTTAAGATATAGCAATATATTGATAATGATTGATGTTACATCAGATATTAGTTCGGTAATGAGAAAGAGTTTCCCTTCGCCTTTTGCCAAAAGTATAAAGCCTAACGACCATGATATTGCTTTGAAAACAACACCCGGCATTGCCCATGTTGTATAGCTTGCAACTGAGACGAAATCCGATTTGTAGAGAAGTGGTATTATCCAATTCTGCAACACTAAAAAGAGTGTTATTATGGGTAGTAGCATCAATAGAGAACTCTCCATTTGACGCGATACTTGAAGTGATAGTTGTTCTCTGTCGTTCTGCACCGATGCCAATCGCGGATAATATTCGGTTGACATCGCCACAAATATAAGCCCGACATATCGGGTTACAAGTGTAAATCCCGCTTGATAATATCCAACCTCAACCATTGATGCATATCGGTTCATCCATGCTATAAGAATGTAGTTTAAAAGAGTTGTCATAAAACCACTTATGGTCATATATACTCCCAATTTAAGCATCGGCATTCCATCTTTAAATGCAGTCTTAACGGTTGTTTTTTCTGATTTGAGAGAAACCTTTTTTGATGCTATATAATTGAACAAAAAGGCAAAAAACGATGCCAATATAAGCGATGGTAGCACTCCATGCAATCCAAAATAATAATAGAGCGGTATTGAGGTAATGAGTGAGGTTACACTTCCTGCCACGGTTGAACGTGCAAATATTTTTAGTTTTTCTGAACCTTGCAATATGGCTTGTTCGCCCGATGCCAATGCGTTAAAGAGCAGTGCCGCAGATAGAAATACAAAACTCCAGATATTTTGATCGTTTCCAAATGTTATTTTACTCAACAATGGTGCAGCCCCAATAAATACCATTGCTCCAAACAAACCCAAAACCAAAGAGAGTTTGCGAACAACTCCTGAGACTTTACGCAATAGTTCCTCCCCTTTTTTATGCGCGGTTGCCACATCACGAACAGAGCTTTGTCGCAGTCCCAAATTGGTTAGTGACGAAACCATTTCGATAGAGCTATTGAAGAGGCTTATCATACCGACGCCTTCGGCTCCTAACAGCAATGCTATTACCTTATTTCGAATCAAAGAACAGAGCATATTTATCACCTGCACTCCTCCAAATAGCGAGGTTGCTCCAATGATTTTTTTGTATATGCTTTTGTTCTCGGTCATCTGTTTTTAAAGTTTTATTTTGTACGAAGCATAAATTGTCGCAGAGGCTCCGAACCCCTCTTTTTGCGAGAGCAATCCGTTATTAAGCACCTCTCCGCCATCTTCGGTTGAGATTCCGAAATCGAAATATCTTGACTCTTTATAGCGTTCATTTATGAGGTATGAGAACAACAAATCCAATGCTGATAGATTACGCCCTTTTTGAGATGATGCTATGTATTGAGAATGTATGCATCCGCCTGCCTCATATATCACAACTCCTGCCAATATTTCCCCATCTTTTACTGCCGTGTAGAGTCGTATATTTTCGGGGAAGCGACTCTTTAAAAGGGTTATCTCAGAAATATTGTGAACAGGTGAGACCGAGTGTCGTTGTTCTAAATTTGATGTGAGAATCGTCCAAAATGGAGAGAAGTCACTCTCCTCTTTTATTTCAACAGCGTTGGAAATAGCCTTTTTCACCCCTCTGTTTCGAAGAGAGTTAAAAGAGACCTCCTCTTTGAGATTTATTGTTGACGAAATACCACATGTTACTATTTGCGCATTATTTCTGAATAGTGCGTATAAATCCTCCTCAGAGGGTTTCGCGTGGTAGATATGCGGTATTGGCTTATATATCAATTCCTCGAAACCAAGGTTTCGATAATAGGCAATAAGTTTTTCGAATATTTCGAGTACAACTGCACCCTTACAACGCGAGGTCATTATCACTCCCCCATATGTCAAACCTTGATGCGAATAAATGGTTGTTCGTTGCTCGTTTGCAGGAAACAATCCTATTATATCTCCATCCATTTCAAATATCAGAGAGTGGTCTGCGAACCTATCTGAATGATAATCGAGGTATTTTCGATTTATCAGAAATGTTCCATTTCGAGAATCGGATACAGTCTTGTTCCACTCCTCCTCCATCGTCGGATGGTATCGTTTACATAACAGTGTACTCATACTTCTTCGTTTATTCTCCCAACCATAATTCGGGATTCAATTTTGTTGTCTCTTTCCATATTTGGAAGTGAAGCAACGTTGAATTATTGTCTTCGGGATCGGAATATATTTTTCCTATTGCTTGACGGGTTTTAACCTTTTCGCCTGTCTTCACATACACCTCTTTTAAATTAGAGTATATGGTTAGATAGTTTCCATGGCGCACAATTACCGAGCTGTTGTATCCCGGCAACACAAATATTCTGGTCACCTCTCCGTCAAAGATGCTTCGTGCAGATGTTCCCGGCTCGGTCTTTATTACAATTCCGCTGTTGTTTACCACTACATATTTCAACTCGGAGTGTTGTTGTTTTCCGTAGTGACCAACTATCATATATCTACCTGACAATGGCATTGGTAATTTACCTTTGTTTTGTGCAAAGTTTGACGCCAACACCTGCTCTTCTTTAGTCATCTTATATCCGCTGTATGTATCGGATTTTGCAGATGGATTAGAAGTGTTTGCCTTAGCTGATTTTCTTGCCTCCTCGGCTATCAATTTCTCAATTTGTCTATTCAATTCGGCCGCTTGTGCTTTCTGTCTTTCCAACTCTTTAAGGAGAGCCTTTTCATTCTTTTTGGCTTTTGTCACAACGGTTTTCTGTTTCTCCTCTTTTGTTTTCAACCTTGTGGTCTCGGCTGTTCGTTGCTGTACGGTTTTGTTCTTTTCCGCTTGTAGTTTCTGCAACTCTTTACGTTTACCTTCAAGCTCTTCTTGCTGACGCATAATCTCTTGCGCCTGATTTTTTCGCCATGCCGAGAACTCCTTTAAATATCTTGCTCTGCGTAGTGTTTGGGTAAAAGAGTTTGCCGAAAACAGGAATATGAATATATCGTAACCTGAATTCTTACGATAGAGGCTCTGCATTGATTTTGCATAGTCGTTCTTTTTATTGGTGAGTTCTTTCTCTGCCAACTCAATTTTACGAATAAGCACATTCTCCTCTCTACGCAAACGACTTATTTCTCCATTCAGCTTGCTTATGGCTTTACGTTGCTCCTTAATCTCTGCAGTTATCTCGTTTAATGCCGATAGAGATTTTTTTGCCTCGCGTTGAGCCTCTTTTAATTTTTTACTCGTAGTTGCCACCTTTTGCTCTGCCTTGCTCTTTTGTTCTTTCAAGGTCTTTACGCTTGTTGATGCCGAATATACTTGGGGCATCACCATCAACAAAACTAAAAGTAGTGACAATATTCTTTTTATCATTGTTCTATATATATTTTCCGATTATATCTTCTAACGAAACTCTTTTGTATCTTGATGATACTTGAGTGTCTTTTACTACCTTTTTATTCCACTCGGTTGCCATTCCTGTCAACTTAAGAGAAATAGGCGAACCTAATTGCGGTATATTTGATTTTATACTCACCTCTGTTGGTTGCAAATTTCCTGATGCTTCGGCACTTCGCTTAATGTATTCACAATTTAAAACATCGATTGTTTTATAATTTACTACCGTATTTTGCAACACTCCTTGCATATCGCAACAAAAAGTAACTGATGCCGACTCACCTACATTGCTACTCATTAGATAACCGCTTTTGCCATTGGTACTCCATTTGAATTCAGAATATTTATCAACGGTCAAAGTATCTCCTACGACAAAGAAGTGTCCCAATATTAATTTTTGCAACTCTTTTATTCCACAGCCTTGTGGCAATTTATTTTTTATAGAGGCTATAGATTCTCGAGCAGACAATGAGTTTATTTTATCTATGACATATAGCGAATCCGGGGTCATCATTATTCTGAACATCTCTATTCCCAATAATGGTTGAAGAGATATTTGTATATATTCGCCATTTATCATCTTAATTTGAGCTTTTGAACTTATCTTATCCAATGCCACAGAACACTTTATTGTTGCTGTTGCATATTGGGGTTGTTGCTCAACGATTTTAGAGAAAAGAATCTCCTCTTGCGTTATTTCCGATGACTTTGATGTGGTGCTTTTATCAACTGTTCGACACGATGTTACTGATAGCATCAGAGCTATCACGACAAACGATATAACACCAATTATGTTTTTTATTTTCATCTCTTTTCAATATAGGTTTTAGTCTCTATCTTATCCTTCAAAGATTCACTTACTCTCTCTTTGGGTGTTATCTCCAATGCCTTTTGCCAGAAGGTCAGTGCCTCTTCGGTTTTACCTTGATGATACAATACATCTCCGTAATGCTCCAACACCTCGGGATTTCTATCTGCACCGTTTTCTATAGCACGCTTTATATACAACTCCGCAAAGAGGTAATTGCCCTGTTTAAAATATATCCATCCGTATGTGTCGAGATATACAGGATCGTTTGGTTTTGCCTTTATCGTCTTTGCACTCATCTGCTCTGCCTTACGCAAATCACCTCCGTTCTCAGACAAATAGTAGGCATAGTTATTCATCAACATTAAGTTATTAGGGTTTATTTTATAAGCAAGTCCATAATACTCTCCCGCCTTATCGGCAACTCCTTCGTTGAAATATATATCAGCCAAATATGCATATATTTCAGATAGAAATATTTGTGATGATGAATATCTGTTTGCCGCCCCCTCTAAATTCTCTATTGCTTTGTCAATCTGTTTTGACGCATAGTAATATGCCGATGCTTGAAGAACAAATGTTGAATCGGATTTTGCCTTCAAATCTTCTATAGCTCTATTCATGGCATTGTAATCCCCACTATAAAACAGTATCTGTATCATCTGCTTTTCAATGTCAACATTGTCAGGTTCTATATAGAGCGCAGATTGACACTGTTCTACAGCCTCAGTGTATTTATTCAACAGCATAAGAACATTTGCATACAACTCTTTTAAGGATACTTCTCGAGGATATTGCTCTATCAACGATTTAAAGACCTTGTCTGCCTCTTGCAACTCCGCAACATCGTTGTTTTGCAAATAATATGAGATATAATCTTTTAAAATCTCCTCTTTTGCTTCAAATGCAATTTCGGGACACTCCAACACCTGTTGCATTGTTGTCTTTACACTATCCACATCTTGCTTGTATTTATAGTATTCCATCTCTGTTATCAAAGATGTGCAACCTGAATCCAAACTTTTTATCTTTTCAATCAGTTCACGACCTTTTTGTATGCTATCAGATGAGATATATGACATAGCCAGATATTGCAGATAATCAATATTTTCGGGGTATGCATCAGATAGTCGTTTCAACTCTGCTATTTCCTTATCGTACTGTTTAAGATATTCGTATATGCCGGCTTTTGATAGTGCTACATACTCTATGTTTTCGGTCAAACTCTCTATCTTGTCGTAACATGCCATAGCGCTATCTATATCTCCAATTGAAAGATACGCTTTAGACATCTTTAAATATAGATTCTCATCGTTAGGATTGTTTTTGACAAGTCTCTTATATATATCCAATGCCTGCTTGTGGTCTCCTACCTTTATGGCATTTTCAGCAGCCTCTACGTTATAGTAATAGTTTGTTGTATCGAGAAGTGCTGCCTCCAATACTGCATTATAGTATTTCTCAGGCATATTCAAGGCTCTGTAATACGATGTGAGTTTATAACGAGCCTCTTGATTAGTGTCATCCTCCTTAAGAACCTTTTTTAAAATTTCAAAAGCCACGACAAAAGAGTCGGGAGATTGAGTCTGTTCCAATCGTTGAGCCTCAAGCAAGAGATAAGATGTTTTATCTCTATTCTTCTCAGCCTCTTTCTTTCGGGCATACAACACCGTTGTTGATGTAAACAAAAACACCAACAACAAAATAAATATTCGTATTCTGCTCAATGAATACATTACTATTTTACTCCTGTATGTCCAAAGCCTCCTGCTCCGCGTTCGCTATCCTCAAGAGTTTCTGTCTCCTCCCACTCTACTCTTGTATATGGAGCTACAACCATTTGACAGATGCGTTCGCCATCCTCTACAACAAAGTCTTCTTGTGATAGGTTTATAAGAATAACGCCAACCTCTCCTCTGTAATCGGCATCAATTGTTCCCGGAGTATTTAACAGCGTTATACCTTTCTTTATTGCCAATCCGCTACGAGGACGTAACTGAGCCTCGTATCCTTCGGGTAGTTCAATAAATAATCCTGTGGGTATTATTTTACGCTCCATTGGTTTTAAAACCACCGACTCTGAAAGATTTGCTCTTACATCCATTCCCGCTGCATGCAATGTGCCGTATTCGGGCAACGCATGTTTTCCTTTATTTATAACTTTTACTTTTACCATCTTTTTTAAGAAACTGTTTATATTTTATTGAAAAATATTTTTATCGTTGCGAAGATAATAAATATGAGCGAGTATAACAACTTATCAAACTCTAAATTCAGTTGGTAGTTTTAATTAGTTAGAGATATTAGTCTTATTGGTATAATTAGACTAATTAGTTATATACTTTAATGAAAATCCCTTGCTTCTTCTTTTTCGGACACAGCGTGCTGTATCCCTACTTGCTTGGTTGCGATATCGCATTGTATTATCACTGAAAAAAGTTGACTCAACAGTAGGGACACACGATCGTGTGTCCGAAATTACTTCATTGTCTGATAAGACTTTTGGCAAACACGGTTTGCCATTTAATAGCCGTAGGTTTTTAAACCTATGGAAAAAGGGATAGTCCTTTTATGCGTCTGGAGGACGGGAAACCTATATCTCTGCTTCCCCGTCTTTACAGACGGTGAGGTATAATTAAACAAAATACCACGGGTTTAAAAACCCGTGGCTATTGAATAACAAACAAAGTTTGTTAGAGGTCTTTCAGACCTACTGCTTGGTTGCTCCTTTCTGCGGACACAGCGTGGTGTGTCCCTACTTGCTCACTACTAGTCTTAATTTCTAATTGTTACTAAAAACTAACAAAGCTGCGAGTAAGCAAGAGCAGAGTCAAGTTTACTTGAACTTTGCCGAGCGTGAGTGGGTTCGAGAGATGAATATCTCTCAACTGATTTTAAATGCTCGCATTTAAAATTATGGGCATACCGCGCGGACAGACTGCCCGTAGTAACGGTAGTCGCTGATACAGTTCACGTTGCCTAAGAACAAGTAGTAGGCGTAGTCGCTGTAGTCCGCGCAGAGCGAACTCGACCAGTAGGTGCCGTAACTGCCTGCATGGTTGAGATAGTCGCTGTAGCGAAAGCCCGCCACAGGAAGAAAGATGTAGTTACCGTTCTTTTTACTTGTTACTTTATATCCGGTTACTCCGTTTTGGGTGGTCCATGTCCAGGTGCAGTTTGAGGTATTGCGTAATTCATCTTGTTCTGCTTCTGTCGGCATGCGCCATTTGCCTCCCCAATTTACATGAGCGGCATCATCCGCGAGTTCAAGGGTGGTTTTATTATCTACTGTGCCATAACTTGATTTTGTGCAGTATTTGGTCATTGAATATTCATCACCATTACAATATTTGTAGGTGCTCCAATTATATGTTGTTTTTGGAGATGTCTCGCCCCATGCAAAGTAATCGCCATAATCTTCGGGTGTGGTGGCTCCTACATTACATGTTGCCCATTTGACTGATAAGCCAAGGTCAACATATTCTGGTGTTAAAAAATTAGCAACAAATTCCGTATTTACTGTTATTGTCGCTGTATATGGATTCTTAGTTGAAACAACTTCTCCGTTGACTGTCCAATTAACAAAAACATAACCTTCGTTGGGAGTGGCAGTCAAGGTTACTTGTGCGTTATGCCCCACTTGGCTCTTGGAAGCCTTTGCTGTTCCGCCTTCTGTTGCCGATACTGATACTGTACATACTGATGGGCCGCAAACCGCGCGGACAGATTTCCCGCCGCAGGAAGAAAGATGGAATTACCATTCCTTACGCTTGTTACTTTATATCCTTTTACTCCGTTTTGAGTGGTCCATGTCCAGGTGCAGTTTGAACTGTCTCTTAATTCATCTTGTTCGGCTTTTGTCGGCATGCGCCAATTACCTCCCCAATTTACACGAGCAGCATCGTCTGAGAGTTCAAGGGTGGTTTTATTATCTACTGTGCCATTACTTGATTTTGTACAATATTTGGTCATTGTATCGTACGAACCATTACAGTATTTGTAGGTGCTCAAAGTATAAGTTGTTTTGGGAGAGGTTTCGCCCCATGCAAAGTAATCGCCATAATCTTCGGAAGTGTCTGCCCCCACATTGCAGGTTGCCCATTTTAGACCGCTGGGCAGACCAAGGTCAACATATTCGTGACCGTTTTCGGTATTTGGAAGAGGTGCTGTTTGCTCTTCAAATTTAATACTATCTATATCTGTAATATATTCACTATATACTACTTCTCCGTTTTTATATACTTTTACTGTTTTTTGTGCATTTGCACTGCCTATTATGGCAAATATTGCTACGAGAAATGTGATTAGTCTTGTTTTCATCCTTTTATTAAAGTTGTTTGTTGTCGGCATCGCAAAGCTCTGCCGCCCTGCGGGTAGTTGTTAGTTGTTTGAGTTTTTATTTTCTAAAAACTAAGGTACGAAGTACCGTACAACTGCGGACACAGCGTGCTGTGTCCCTACTATTTTATTATTTTCTTTGTCTCTGTTTTTCCGTTTGATTGTACTGCTACTATATATATTCCACTTGGACAGCCGCCTACATTGAGTGTGACAACTGTGGTATTTGGTGATTGTGTTTGCATCAATACTCCTTGCATATTGTATAGCTGTACAAGATTGATTGCCTCGGGTGAGGTTACTTTTATCTCGCCGCTACCGCTAAGGTAGGTTATTGCGATTTCGGCAAGTTCGACTTCACTCTCCTCTATGGCGGTGATGTTGGTATCTCCAAATGTAATGACTTCGATATTATCTATTGCCATTGGGGTTGCCACACTCGATATAACTATGTTTACTTCATCTTCAGAGGGGAAGGTGATTTTGTCTATTTCATCTATATTAATAGATTGAAATGAGCCTTGCGATGTAAGATAGACATTCATATAGTCGGTGGCTTTAATGCCTATAAATGGTATGAATACCAACAACATCATCAAAATGTGTTTCGTGTATTTTTTTTGCATAATTGTGTTATTTTATTGTTTTAATGTTTTGTCTAATTTGTTTTTTATTGGTGTAAGTCGGACACACGGTCGTGTGTCCCTACTTTTTTTTGCAAAGTAAAGTTATTTTTTTCAAAAAAGCAACCGTCCTATCGAGGAGGGAGTAAATTACTGATTTACAATATAATAAAGTTTATTTTTTAGAGAGGGCAAATAGGGTTATAGGGTCAATTGGGTCTTTAGGCTTATTTGACTAATTGATTTAATGAAAACACAAGCGGACACAGCGTGCTGTGTCCTTACTTTCTTAGTTGCTAAAAACAAACAACTGTTTGCATACTGTATGCATATTTTATGAATATACAATATATCAAAAAGGTATTATTTTAACAATTATCATAACTTTTTGTAAGCACAAAAGAAAAAAAATCATCTTTTGTCAAAAAAAATCATAAAAAAGTTGCAAAATTACGTTTTAGTATATTACCTTTGCGGTGCCCTTCAAAAAAAGTGAGTTAAGTTTATTAACACGATATTCTAAACTTTATTATTGAAGTGAGCATTTAATTAGAACAATAACATTTAAATTTATAAAAGATGGACGTAAAAAAAGTTTTAAGCGATTTGAAAAGACGCTTTCCTAACGAGCCTGAGTATCATCAAGCTGTTGAAGAGGTTTTAATGACTATTGAAGACGAGTACAACAAACACCCCGAGTTTGAAAAATATAATTTGATTGAGAGACTTTGTATTCCTGATAGAGTTTTCACTTTCAGAGTTACTTGGGTTGACGATAAAGGTCAAGTTCAAACAAATATGGGATACCGTATCCAACACAACAATGCTATTGGTCCCTACAAAGGAGGTATCCGTTTCCACTCTTCAGTAAACCTTTCAATTTTGAAATTCCTTGCTTTTGAGCAAACTTTCAAAAACTCTCTTACTACTCTTCCTATGGGTGGTGGTAAAGGTGGTTCTGACTTCAGCCCTCGTGGAAAATCTGATATGGAGGTTATGAGATTCTGTCAAGCTTTCGTTACAGAGTTGTGGCGCCACATCGGTCCTCAAACTGACGTTCCTGCAGGAGATATAGGTGTTGGTGGTCGTGAGGTTGGCTACATGTACGGTATGTACAAAAAAATGGCTCTCGAGAACACCGGTACTTTCACTGGTAAAGGTCTTGAGTTTGGAGGTTCATTGGTTCGTCCCGAGGCTACAGGATACGGTAACGTATATTTCTTGCTTGAGATGCTAAAAACTAAAGGTATTGATATTAAAGATAAAGTTGTTGCAGTTTCAGGTTCTGGTAACGTTGCTCAATATACAGTTAAAAAACTTTTAAGCCTTGGAGCTAAAGTTATTACAATGTCTGACAGTAACGGTTATATCTACGACCCAGATGGTATCGACGAAGAAAAACTTGCATTCATCTTCAACTTGAAAAACATCCAACGCGGACGTATTAGAGAGTATGCTGAGAAATATGGTTGCAAATATGTTGAGGGTGCTCGTCCTTGGAATGAGAAATGCGATATCGCAATGCCAAGTGCCACTCAAAACGAGATTGACGGAGACGATGCTCGCGCACTTCTTGCAAACGGATGTTTCGCGGTATCAGAGGGTGCCAACATGCCTTCTACCCCAGAAGCTGTAAACGAGTTCTTGAATGCTAAAATCCTTTATGCTCCCGGTAAAGCCGCTAACGCAGGTGGTGTATCAGTAAGTGGATTGGAGATGACTCAAAACTCAATTAAACTAAGCTGGAGCAGAGAAGAGGTTGATCAAAAACTTCAATCTATCATGAAAGAGATCCACGCACAATGTACTCTTTACGGAAAACAAGAGGATGGTTACATCAACTACGTTAAAGGTGCTAACGTTGCAGGTTTCATGAAAGTTGCTAAAGCAATGATGGCTCAAGGTGTATTGTAATAGACTTACTACAATATAGCTCAGAAAAAAGGCAGAGGTTTTAACTAATCTCTGCCTTTTTTATTGGTGTCTGGTAAAAAATTACAACAAACATATTTAATTGTCAATTAATACATTAAAAATGTTCTTATAACGCAGGGCTTGTACAACTATTAGAAATCAATATGATAGACATATTAGTCAGAAACATATAATTTTTTATAAACTTTTTGACCGCAAAAAG
>JAZLBW010000023.1:0-99902 GCA_045613905.1 Candidatus Caccoplasma sp. | reverse complement strand
AGCGGGTCCTGCTACGCTTACCTGTTCCCAACAGATATGCGCCGACAAGAACTCCTGCAAGCAGAAGTCCTAACGAACCTTTTCTAAGAATATTTTTCCAGTGCTGCGACATTATCGGCATTTCTGTTTTTCGTTCAGCATTTCTCCGATCGGCCCCACGAGTCTGTCAATGTCTCCGGCTCCGAGAGTCATGAAAAGCTCTTTCCCTTCAAGCTTCTGCTCCTTCATCCATCCGAGAAGTTCCTCCTTCTTCATCATAATCTTCTCAGGTGCGGTTACGTCATTGAAGATTATATCTGAGGTTACGCCTGGTATAGGTAGCTCGTCGGGCTCATAACCCGAAGGTCGTCGGTTCGAGTCCGGCCTCCGCTACTAAAAAGAGAGAAAGTCAAAAGGCTTTCTCTCTTTCTTTTTGTCTAAAATCTAAATATTCACTACTTTTTTTATTTTCATATTGTTTATTTGAAAATTTTCACACAAATTTACATTAAGTAAAATCAAAATAGAAAATTATGATGCATTTAAAAGCTATATGACATAGCACTCTAAATACAAATTCATATATGTTACAATAGAGGATAATTGTATGAAAACTAAAATTATCACGTCGATATTCAGTGTTTTACTCCTCCTACTTAAAAAAGGCGACGGATTTTACTAAAAATTATAAAAAGTTTACTATATTTGCGAAAATAAAATAGTTTTAACTGTAGCATTAAAGAGGTTCTGGCTACTTGTTAATGGTAAATTGAATTTATAGAACCTCACTTAAAAAATAACGTTATGAGTAAAGCACAAAAAGGAGCAGGTAAAAAAACATTTTTTTTGAATAGATGGATTGCTAAATTGGCTAATTGGTTTGATTCATCAGTTTTTAATATTGTTGATAAAGAGGAGTATTCTGAATCATCGCCACTATGTGTAAGATCGTTGTGGGTTGGAATTCTTGCGGGAATAGTAATTGCCATAGTTGTTATGATTAATGAACAATCGTCTATTCCAAATTGGACTATGGGTATTGCAGGTGCAATAATTGTTGCAATGATTGTGATGCAAGCAATTAAAGACCTTAAGCTATTATCAACAACCGGGCAAAAAGTTGGAAGATTGGCATACCTTATATTAGTGCCATTTACTTTTGCTTTGTTAGGAGCCATCATAGCTGCTATTGCTGTATGGGTAGTTGTTTTCATTTTGATATTATGGTTATTCTTTACACTTATTTTTGGTACAAACAAAAAAGTAAAACTTAGCAATAATGATGTTGTAAGAGATAATGGAGTTTTTGGATACAGAGGAGAGTCTGGTGATACTTATACAAAGAATCTCGATGGAACATATACAAAAGATAATTAAACTTAGATAAACTAATTGAAAAACATAGGTGGTGTGTCAAAATGAAAATTTTGATACACCATCTTTTTTTTATTTCATTGACTCTGCTCTCAAACAAAAAAATTATGTAGTTGTTTTTTAAATGAGAATACACAACCTATAGCTATCATCTATATTGAATATTCTTTTGTATCAAGGGCTAAAATTAATATACTATGGCAATAAAAAAGAGAGTAGAAGATTATACAGCAGACTGTATTCCTACAGGGGCTTTACGTAATGCACGTAATAAAATAGAGATTGAAAAGGAGCTTATAATGGCTAATATCGAGCAAGCTAAACATAATAGAGATTATTTTAAATCTCACTCTATTTATGTTATAAATCTATTGAGTTCTCCGGGTGCAGGAAAAACCTCTATATTGGAGGCTACGCTTAAGAATCTTGACACTAAGTGCGGAGTATATGTCATAGAGTGTGATTTACAAACATATACCGATTCAAAATTAATAAAATCTCTTGGCGTTGAATGGATGCAGATAAATACTGACAATGGTGGATATTTAGATGCTGAATTGGTATTTGAGGCTATTTGTAGAATGAAGATTAAGCGAAACAGTATTCTCTTTATCGAGAATATAGGCAACCTTATCTCTCCTGCATTGTTCGATTTGGGAGAGTCGTTGAGGGTAATAGTGTCGAGTGTAACTGAGGGGGAGGATAAACCATTAAAATTCCCCTATATGTATGAGACTGCAAATCTTTGTCTGATAAATAAAACCGATCTTCTCCCTCATATAAGAACGCGTTTGGATATATTAAGAAAAAATATTCAGACAATTAATTCGAGCATATTAATTATGGAGATATCTGCGCTTACGGGAGAGAATATCAATGAGTGGTGTGATTTTATATTAACGAAGGTAAAATGGACTCTATAGTTGATTATTTTGACGAAATGGCAACTATTTGGGATAATGCCATTTCCCACAATAAAGTTCAGATAAGAGAAATGTTAAAACTATCTGATATGAAGGAGGGAGATAAAATCCTTGATGTTGGTTGTGGAACAGGAGTTCTTGTTGATTTTATAAGAGAGGTAAATAAATTAGGTGAGATTTACGAAGTTGATTGTTCTCAAAAAATGCTGAATATGTCGCGTGCTAAAAATTATAACGACTCACATATAATGTATTTAAAATTAGATATTGAGAGAGGTATCTCAGACGAAAAATTTGATATAATCATACTATATAACTCTCTTGCTTATTTAAAAAACAAGATTGAAACTCTTGAGTGTTTGGCGCGTAATAATTTGAACAAAGGTGGTCGTATTGTAATATTTCATAATTATGGTGAGAACCAAATAAACTTATTTCATTCATGTGGAGATAGACGAATAAGCAACGCTTGCTTGCCTCCTTTTGAGAATCTCATAAATAGTTTAGATAAATCGTTGTTTAATATCTATTATCGTAGTGGTGTTGTTAACGATTACTCATTGATTTTAAAAGTTTGTGATTAGGGACATACGATGATAAATCATGAAATCTACATAGTTAACAATTTTTAACAGGGGGGGGTAAAAACGTATTGGTAGTTTAATAAAAAACACTATTTTTGTAAAAAAATGAATTAGTATTAATTACAAAAAATATGTGTGTATGAAAAGGTTAAATCTACTTTTTTTGTTTATTGTGCTTTCGATAATTGTAGTGGCACAAGATATTCCACAACATGCACAATACGTTAAGTTGGGTAGTTCAGTTGCGTGGTACTCTGCCTATGAAAATTGGCAACCGGGGACTTCTCTTTATAACGGAACTGAAGATGCAGACAATGAGCAATTCTTTATCTCTCGAGTAAAACCTCGTAAGCGTTTTAACTTTACAGCTACTCAGGTTAAAGAGGAGTTAAACCCTGAACGTAAATTACTTTGGTGGGCACCATTGGGCAATATCGCTTACGGTAATTGCAATTCACTCCCTTCATATTGGTTTAGTGGTGAAGTCTATTCAATGTGGTCATACACTGATGTTTTTAGCGATTTTTCCACATCATTAATTCAAGTTCCTGCAGCATTTCTTGATGTATGTCATAAAAATGGCGTTCGTTCAGGAGCTGTTTTAGACGTTCCTTATGCCATGACTCCATCAGAAGGTGATGGTAAATATGGTTCTTGTATTGCTACTCTTTATAATGGTGGTTCTGAAAAACTTTTGAAATATCTTCGTTATTATGGTGTTGACGGTATAGCTTTAAATTCTGAGTTTTCATGGAATTCTTTAAATATGAATTCTTTTAGAACTCTTATGAGTAGTTGCTATGAAAGCGCCGATGCTTATGGTGTCCCATTTAATAATGTTTGGCTTGATTTAATAGCAAACGGAGGTTATTTAACTAATTATCCATCTCTTTGTAGTAGCAACTCAGAATGGTTTGAGTATAACGGTAAAACTATTTCTGATGTATTTACATTATATTATGGAGCCAATGCTTCTCAGTTGAGTTCATCTCAATCTTTTGCGAACTCTTTAGAGCGTTCAAGTTTTGATGTATATGCAGGTGTTCCTTTTATTCTATCATACTATGCTCAATGGTCAGCTTTAAAAGATTATGAAATTTCTATTGCTTTGCATAATTCTTTATCTGATATGAATATGCTATATGAAACCTGTGCTGAAAATGGCTCAGATCCTTTGGTTAAACAAAAGACATATCAATTAATATCAGAAAATACATTTACAGGTTCATTTTATAATCCGGTAAATACACCAGAAATTACAGATCAAAAAAATAGCACATCAAAAGTTTCAAATTTTCATGGTATCTCAAGTTTTATTACTGCACGTAGTACTATGATGGCTCAATATGGAGATGCTACATTAGCTGATGATCCATTTGTGACATACTTCAACCTGGGTAACGGAATGTTCTTTAATGATAAAGGAGAAACAACATTCAATAAAGAGTGGTATAACTTGGGTATGCAAGATTATCTACCTACTTGGCGTTGGTGGTGGACAAAGAACTTTATGGGTAAAAATGCAACTGATGCTTCAACTGATATGGTAGCAGAGTTTACCTGGGATGATGCATGGTTTGGAGGTTCATGTTTACAAATTACAGGTGCTACACAAGGTGCATATCTACAATTATTCAAAACAAAGTATGAGCTTCAAAATAACGATATATTTACTGTACGTTACAAAATAGTATCAGGTGAAGGTTCTGTTAAATTAACAACATCAACAGAGGCAAATCCAACATTAGAGATCTCTTCAAACATTACCTCGAATATTGATATAGAAAACGATTCTTGGATTGAGAAGAAAATAAAAGTAGGTGTAAATGGTTTAGACTTAAATGGAGAAACTTTAGCTTTGATTGGTTTGAAATTTGAGAATACTTCGGATGATTTTAAACTACTAATTGGTGAAATATCATTGAATAGAGGAACATCTGTAACTCCCGGAGTGCCAAAGGTTATTTCGAGTAGCGCAATGCAAGTTACGTATAATGGAGTTGATGCAAAAATTATTTTTGACATGAGCGAAAACTATTCTGGTAGTCGTCAATTATATGAAACAATATATAACTCCGATGTAGATACATGGTTTTACAAGATATATACTCAACAAGAAGGAGAAGAACCTGTATTGTGTACTTCAACATCATCTTGGGCGGCATATGTAGTTGGAGCTCCATATAATACTATGAATGGTGGAAAATTTCGTATAGGAGTGTCAGCTGTATCAATGGATGGTAATAGTGAAAGTAATATTGCGTGGGGAGAATATCTTGAACTTCCTGAAGTGATTATATTGGATGGTATTTCAATAGACAAACCTGTTGTCAAGGCTAATGAAGAGTTTACTGTTACATTTGATGATCCAAAGCATCCGGCAGCTACGTGGATTATAAAAGCTTCTGATAATGATGAGGTGATAGCGACATTTAATGCTACGTCATTCACTACCTCATTACCTGAGGAGGGAATATATGATATATATTTAAAACTTGGAGATAAAACAAAAATATACAGAGGAAAGATACAAATATCTTCAATTGATGTAGGAGCAATGCCACAAATAGAATCATTTACAATAGATGAAAATGATAAGGATGGTACAGCAGAATTTTCATATGTGGGAAGAGAAGATAGTAACGGATATATATCAAGAGGAATGGTATTGGCAGAAAAAGCATTTGGTATTCCTGCAAGTCAATTGAACTTTGGCAATGAACAAGAATTTACATTATCTTTCTGGTTTAAAGTCAATAAATTTTATCATCAAGAAGAAGGCACTCAATTTTTGAATATACGTTCACCTCTTTCTCAATGGCCGGGAAGCGATTATGGCTATATTTATTCTCAATTTACTTCTAATAAAAATGAAGATAACATTGCTCAGGAACATAAAGAGAATGGTCTTAACTTCTGTTTTAGATCATGGAATGGAGAGGATATACAAAAAGTGGATGAAGAGATTATCTTTGAAGAGAATGTATGGTATCATATAGCCTTTGTATTTGGATATACAAATAATAGAACATTGAAAATTTATTTGAATGGCAAAGAGATACACGATTATACCTCTGAATTGGAAATAGATTCATGGTACTCTTCAAACGTTATTATGATTGGTGGACCAGCATATTTGCGCGGTGGTTTAGATGGAATGCTTGATGAAGTTTGTTTATATAATAGAGCACTTTCTCAAGAAGAAGTTAAAGAATCAATGAAACGAGCAACAAACATAACCGATGAAAGTTTTATAGGATATTGGGATTTTGAAAGTGATGAGAATGAAAATAATGAATTGGTTAGTTCGGGATATAATAAGAGCCTTATTGCGGGATATTATGATCCTTCAATAATAGAAAATAGGCAATATGCCAAAGAATCATTCATATTTAAAAGAGGTGTTCCATTTATTTCAGGAACTAATTATAAAGTAGAAACTTTGCCTACATGGAATTTTAGAGGAGGTTGTCTTTTGTCTTCAGTAGGTGATAATGCTAATGGAAATGCATCAGTAGCATATTCTGACGGGGGGTCTTACTCTGCAACCTTGACATTATCTAATTATTGGGGTTCGGACACAAAACAGATAGAGTTTGTTGTTTCAACAGGTATTGAAGATGTGACTCTTGATGAAATGCGAGCATTTCCTAACCCGTTTGAAAACGAAGTTTATCTTAAATTTAATGAGTCAGGAAATTATACAATTGAGTTATACGATTATACAGGTCGCTTAATTAACTCTTCTCTTTTAACTCCCAATGAAGGAGAAATCGTTAATGTTCCTGTTAATGGAGAGAGTGGTATTTACTTCGTTAAAGTTAAAGGATATGCGGGTTTGCTAAAGGTAATGAAAGTCATTAAAAGGTAAGTGTTGTTAGTTGTTGGAACTAACATCTCACATTTAAATTACCTTTTATGCATAAATATAAAAAACAGTGCCGAATTCGGCACTGTTTTCGTATTATTGACAATATTTAAATTATCCTTGGTATAGATAACGTTTAATACTTCTTTTTGGAGTTTTTTCAAACTCTTCGTAGTAAACTTTGATTTTTGCGATTTGGCTATATGCAGGTAGAGATTTGTTGGCAACAATTCGGTTCTCTTCCATTTGTGCAGTCATATCTTTTTGTGATATTCCTGCTTTTTCGCCATTTTCAAAGTCGGGATATACCAACCAAGTTAGTTTACCATCTTGTTCAATTACGATTGACTCGCTAACGAAAGGTAAGTTGTTTAGTTGATCCTCAATCTCCTCTGGGTAGATGTTTTGTCCTGAAGGTCCAAGAATCATGTTTTTACTACGTCCTTTAATGAATATGTATCCTTCTGAGTCAATTAACGCAAGGTCTCCTGTGTTCATCCACTCGCCATCCATTACAGCCTCTGTAGCTTCGTCGTTTTTGAAGTATCCTTGCATTACGTTAGGACCTTTCAACCACAACTCTCCTGCAATGTTTTCTGGGTCTTTAGAGTTTACTCTTGCCTCCATGTAATCGCACAATTTACCGCAAGCACCTTGTTTGGTTTCGTTCCAGGGAGCATACGATACAAGAGGCGCACACTCTGTCATTCCATAACCAACAGTAATTGGGAACTCAATTTTACGCAAGAACTCTTCTACGTCTTTGTTAAGAGCAGCACCTCCAACGATAATTTGTTTTAGGTTACCACCGAAGCTCTCTTCCAATTTAGCTTTGATTTTTGCCAATAGTTGATTATCAACAAAAGGAATCATCATTAAGAATTTCATAATTGGCTTATCCAACAATGGGAATACTTTGTTTTTGATGATTTTTTCGATAATCAAAGGAACTGCAATGATGATAGGTGGTTTACACTCAGCAAATGCGTCCAATATGATTTTTGGTGAAGGAATACGAGTTAAGAAGTGGATGTGACAACCTTTTGAGAATGGGTTGAACAACTCAATCATCAATCCGTACATATGGGCCATTGGTAACATTGAAACAGCATTATCGCCTGTTTTTAGCCAAGGTAAGTTCTCGATACAGAATTTAATGTTTGCGTGCAATGCTCTGTAAGGAAGCATAACGCCTTTAGAGAATCCTGTTGAACCAGATGTATAGTTGATGATTGCTAACTCTTCCGGAGAGTCTTTATGATAGTTGATATCCTCTGCAGTAAATCTTTCGGGGAATTTTTTACCAAACAGCTCGTTTAGATGACGGCGAGCCTCAATCAATTTCTCAGATTTAGATTTCAATACTGAAAAATCATTTAGAAGGATAATACCTGTCAAATCAGGCATCATCTCATCGTTTAGGTTCTCCCAAACCATATCACCAACGCAAAGAAGTTTTGCCTCGCTATGATTTACAATATTGTGAACGTTGTCTGCTTTAAACTCATGTAGTACAGGAACTGCTACTGCTCCGTAAGCTAATGTCGCAAACATTGCCACTGCCCAATGCGAAGAGTTTCTTCCGCAAATTGCAATTCTATCGCCCTTTTCAACTCCGGCAGCCTCAAACAAAATGTGAATTTTCTCAATTTTGCGAGCAATGTCTTTGTAGTGATATGCAACACCTTTAAAGTCGCTGAGAGCTGGTAACTCCCAATTCTTTTTAATACTTTCTTCAAAGTAAACGTTAAAACTTTGTGCCATATAATTTATGTTTATGGATTATACATAGCAACCTTAACCTTATATATCAATTAGATACATAAATTTAAGGTTTCTTATTAGTGCAAAGATATAAAAAACAAGCGACATATTGTTAAAATTGCTCGAATAAATCGATTTTGTGCACTATAATTTTATAAAGTTCAAATTTTTATTTTTTTCGTGTAACATTTAATGACGAGTTCAGTACAATATAATAGAAGCGTTTAACATTTATTCAATTTAAGTTATGAGCGAAAATACTTTCAAATTTAATTCAGAGAGTGAGTGTGAATCTGTTGTCGTAAATTATATTGCAAACAAACCACGAAAATTGCGTTATGCCGTAAATTATTCATGTAATGTTGTTGGAGTAGAATTAACAAAATTGAAGGAGTTTACAGAAGAACAGTTAGAGATGATTCGTGCAATTGATAAAAAGAGCAAAGAAGAAGATTTACCCTTATGGGAGGTTCTTGAAGAGTACGATTCGGAAAAATTTGATTTTCTAAAAGCAGATTCTATAGATGACGATTTACCTCTGCTTGAAAATATTGAACTTGATAATCCTTTTACTGTTTATAAGTTTAAGATAGCAATCTTTTGGTATGGGATGGATTGTAAACCTAAAATTGAAGAGGTTAATATAGAACTTACAGATGAGGAGTATTCAAGATTGTTAAAGTGGAAAATATCTAATAAAAACTCGGGCTTTAACTATTTGAGGCATACAGAACCTAATCTTTTCAATAAGTTAAGTAATCGTTTAGAAGATGGCTTCTCGTTTGATTGTGGGCCAACATTATATGCTCCATTGTATGCTATTGAGATGACCGAAGTGGAGGAAGATGCAAAAATTATATTGGGAGAGTAGAGTATAAACATAAAATTGATAATCATGAAGGAGAATAGAGATAAATATCAAAAAAGCTTAGATTCAAATATGGATAAATACAGTATTGTTGATGTAAATGTTACAGTAGATGGAATAAGTAAATTAATCTTTAGTATAGAATGGAGCGGTGATACGCCTGAAGATTATTATGAACTCAGACTCTTTGATAAAGATAGAAATTGTTTGGAAGCGTTGGCTTATGCATCGCACAATCAAAGAGTTGTAGTTTCGGATTATGATTTGAATTTGCAATCTAAAAAGATTAACATTGAAACTTTTTTTGTTGAGTTGGGATTTGCTGATTATTCTGACGATGGTGAATTGATTAAGTGGGAGAGTATAATATCGTCTGAACCGATAGAGGTTAGTGTATATTATAAAAGGCATATCTTTGGTAAAAATGAGATGAAAATTGTGTAACAACTTTCAGATGTTATATCATTTAATTTAAATGATGTCGAGAGATATATGGCACATTTATATTACAATTGGCATAAGCGTCTATTTGAGAATAAATGCTTTGAGATAGAGGCATGTAGTGGACTAATTAACTTCTCAAATAAATTTCTTATCTCTATTTGGAGTCGTGAATTTGCTTTTGCGTTAGAGATATTTTATGCGTTGTTTAAATTTGAAATAGATATTACCTGGAAAACTGACCACGCAGGGATTAGTTTGAACTTCGGTTTATTGGGTTTTGAAGTTGGACTTTATTTCTATGATACCAGACATTGGGATTGTAAAAACAACAGGTGGGAGTGCTACGATGAACAAGGAAATTTAGAAGCTGTTTGAATTTTATTTTATATATTTGACAAGTGTAAAACATGTTTAGCGAAAAATTATATTAAATTAAAAAAAGTTATGGATAAGTTTGTGCCACATGAAGTGGTAGGAGAGGGGACATTTGAAGCTGAATTGTTGGGTGCTGTTAAAGCGGGATTCCCTTCTCCGGCTGAAGATATACAGGAGAAATTGGATCTTATTCGATTGCTTGTAAGACATAAGGCATCTACTTTTTTCTTTCGTGTAAGTGGCGTTTCAATGGTTGATGCTGCGTTGGACGAGGGAGATATTATTATTGTAGATAGAGCCATAGATCCATATAATAACTGCAAAGCAGTATGCTACATCGATGGAGAATACACTGTTAAACGAGTAGAAATGAGTGATAATAAACTTCGTTTAATGCCTGCTAATGAACTAAATACTTCATATAAACCAATAGAGATTACTCCCGAAAATAATTTTATGATATGGGGAGTTGTTACCTATGTGATAAAGAAGATGTAGATGTTTGCCCTTGCCGATTGCAACAACTTTTTTGCCTCATGTGAACGTGTGTTTCGTCCCGATTTACAAGGTAAGCCCGTCATTGTTTTATCAAGCAATGACGGATGTGTTATTGCACGAAGTAACGAAGCAAAGGCGTTGGGAATAAAAATGGGTGCGCCATATTTTAAAATAAGAGATATTGTTACAAATTACAAAGTAGCAGTATTTTCTACAAATATGGCGCTTTATGGAGATATGTCGCAGCGAGTGCGTTGGGTACTGGAAGAGTTTTCTCCGGCAATAGAGGTATATTCCATCGATGAGGCTTTCCTCGATTTAAGAGGCATGGATAACATAAACTTTGATGAGTATGCAAAGAGCATATCTCAACATTGTTTGAAGATGACATCAATTCCTGTCTCTGTTGGAATAGCTCCAACCAAAACACTTGCAAAAATAGCATCGAAACTTTGCAAACAATATCCAAAACTAATGGGCGGTTGTTTTATGCATAGGACGGAAGATATTGAAAAGGTTCTTCGTAAATATCCAATAGAAGATGTCTGGGGTATTGGACGAAGAACTGCACCAAAGCTTAAAGCAATGGGAGTAAATACAGCATTTGACTATACTCAATTATCTGAAAACGTAATTCGAAACATCTTTGGAATAACAGGGCTTAGAACTTGGAAAGAACTACAATCTATTCCTTGCATAGAGTTTGAGGATGGTTTTGAGGCAAAGCAATCTATATGTGTATCACGCAGTTTCTCATCGGAGATATACGATATTGTGGAATTACGAGAGCAAATTGCAAATTTTGCTTCGTCTTTGTCAGAAAAACTTCGTAATCAAAATTCCGTTGCCTGTGAACTATCTGTTTTTGCATATACCAACCGCTTTAAGCAGGGCGAAAGACAAATGTATGGAAATAGATTGGTTCAGATACAAACTCCGACAAACGATCAAAGAGCAATTGTAAACGTGGCTGTCGCAGCTTTGGAAGAGTTATTTAGTAATGGATTTGGATATAAAAAGGCCGGGGTTGTAGCAACACGAATAGTATCTGCAAACGGTTTTATGCGCTCATTGTTTGATGATGTTGAAGTTTTAAAGCGAGAACAAAAACTTACATCTGTGGTAGATTCTCTTAACAAAACTTTTGGAAGTGGAGCTTTAAAACTTGCAGTTCAGGGCAGTGGAAAGATTAAGACCTCAAGTGAAAATCAGTCGCCACACTATACAACATTATGGAGTGATATTCCTAAAGTAAGCGTAAAGTAGAGTTGTTGGTTAAACAAATAAAAAACTGAGTATAATGTCTGTCTCAATATACTCAGTTTTAGGTGTATAAACTATTTGGTTTTAAGCGTTTTGATATAAGAATCGTTTGATACTGCGTTTTGCTGTCTTTTCAAACTCTTCGTAGAATATCTTAACTTTTGTAATTTGGCAATATGCAGGCAAAGTTTTATTTAATGCAACTCTGTTCTCTTCCATAAGGTCAATAACACTCTTTTGATCGTATCCCAATTTAGCTGCGCTTTCAAAGTCGGGGTATATCAAAGCTACAAGCTTGCCCTCTTGGTCAATAACTATTGACTCAGTAACAAGTTGCATATTGTTTATTTTATCCTCTATCTCCTCGGGGTAGATGTTTTGTCCGGAAGGTCCGAGAATCATGTTTTTGCTACGTCCTTTCAGGAATAGGAATCCATCTTTATCTACAATACCGAGGTCTCCCGTGTTCATCCACTCTCCATCCATTACAGCTTCTGTAGCCTCTTCGTTTTTATAGTAGCCTTGCATAACGTTGCCACCTTTTATCCACAACTCTCCGGGGATATTCTCCGGGTCAACAGAATTGATTTTGTATTCGTTATATGGCAATATCTTACCACATGAAAGAGGTTTTGTGTCTTCGTACCAACTATATGAGATAAGAGGCGCGCACTCAGTCATACCGTATCCAACAGTAAGAGGGAATCCGATTTTTTGCAAGAACAACTCAACCTCTTTATTCAAAGCAGCACCACCAACGATAATTTGTTTTAGATTGCCACCAAAACTCTCCTCTAATTTAGCTCTTACCTTAGCTAAAAGTTGGTCATCAAGGAATGGAATCATAAGCATTACCTTCATCAAAGGTTTATCAAGAAGTGGGAATACTTTTGTCCTGATAATCTTCTCAATAACCAATGGTACTGTAATAATAAATGTAGGTTTGCATTCTGCAAATGCTTCAAGAATAATTTTTGGAGAAGGAATACGAGTTAAGAAGTGTATATGACATCCCCTACAGAAAGAGTTACACACCTCTACCATCAAACCATACATGTGAGCCATTGGTAACATTGCAACAATGTTATCTCCTGCTTTTTGTTGGTGTACATTTTCCAATATATATACGAGGTTTGTCTCTAATGCTCTGTATGGAAGCATGACACCCTTGGAGAATCCTGTTGAACCTGATGTGTAATTGATAAG
Source organism: Candidatus Caccoplasma sp. (assembly GCA_045613905.1). Lineage (GTDB taxonomy): Bacteria > Bacteroidota > Bacteroidia > Bacteroidales > G3-4614 > Caccoplasma_A. The sequence continues at coordinate 86,756 of JAZLBW010000023.1, read as the reverse complement.
AGCCAACTCTTCGGGTTTGTTTTTATGATATGAAATATCTTCAGGCGTAAAGCGATTAGGATATTTTTTACCAAATAATTCGTTTAGGTGCTCACGTGCGTATTTTAGCTTTTCGTGAGAGGTTTTTATGATTGAGAAATCATTTATCAATATAATGCTTTCCAAGCCCGTCATTAACTCTTCGTTAATGTTCTCCCATACTCCATCGCCTACAAAAAGTATTTTTGCTTCACTATGATTTACGATGTTATGAATATTGTCCGCTTTAAATTCGTGTAATATGGGAACCGCAACTGCTCCATAAGATAGTGTGGCAAAAAATGTAACAGCCCAGTGCGAAGTGTTTTTTCCACAAATGGCAACTTTGTCTCCCTTTTTTACGCCTGCACTTTCAAGCAGGATATGAATTTTTTCAATTTTGCGAGCTATGTCTTTATATTGATATGTGACACCCTTATAGTCGCTCAACGACATTTTGTCCCAATTCTTTTTTATGCTATCTTCTACATAGCTGTTAAATCCTTTATACATATTGTTTCTGTTTTTTGTTCTTTTTTTGTTTTTGCACAAAAAAATAAATTTTGTGCAAATATACAACAAATTATTTAAAAAGTCTCGATTTCGGATTAATAATTTGCACAAAAACATGTTTTTTGTAAACTAAATAGTTCAAAAAATGTTATGGCATATTGTTAAATAAGTAGTGTAGAAAAGTTGTCAGGTTGATTAATGTTGAATAATGTTGTGAATATATTGAAACTATAATTTTGCTATTTTAAGTAAATTGGTTATTTTTGCCTATATTTTAATATATAATTGATGTACTATGCGTAATATTTTCTTTTTTACGATATTTTTGATTGCTTTGTCATCGTGTAAAGAGGCAAAACAGGTGATTTATCTAAAGGAGGCAGAGACTTTGCCTATTGAGTTATTGCAACAGAAATCAGAACCTGCTAACGTTAAAATAGCAATAGGTGATGAGTTGTCTTTGAAAATTGAATCAGATGACCAAGAATCTGTTGCCATGTTTAATAGAGAGGTTATTGTGGCATCAGAGAACCAATTGTCAACAACTAAGAATATTTCTGATATTTCGTATAAAGTTGATATGAATGGAAATATAACTTTGCCTGTGATTGGAAAAGTATCTGTTGTTGGATTGTCAGTATATGAGGCAGAACAATTAATAGCCTCTTTGATATATCCACAATATGTTAAAAAAGAGCCTGTTGTAACAATAGATATAAGTAACTTTAAAATTACGATATTGGGTGACGTAAATTCTCCGGGTGTTATTGATGTAGATAAAGACAAAATTAACATTCTTGAGGCTTTGGCTATGGCAGGTGATTTGAACATTACAGGTAGAAGAAACAACGTTATGCTTATAAGAACTCAAGATGACGGTTCAAGAGAAATATATCGTTACGATTTAAATGATAAATATCTATTGTTTTCTCCCTATTTTAATTTGAGACAAAACGATATGATATATGTTGAGCAAAACCGCTCAAAAACTCGCAATGCATTTACCTTGCCAACTGTTGTTACATTCTCATTGAGCATGGTTTCTACAGTGGTTTCTATAGCAACATTAATCAGAACATATACAAGATAATAGTATGGACAATAACAAATTATTTGCTAAAGACGAAGATCAAAGCAAACTTGCAGACTTTAGAGAGATTCTTTTTACATATCTTGTATATTGGAAATGGTTTGTTTTATGCGCACTTGTATCTGTTGGATACACAGCATTTGACTTGGCTCAAAAAAATGATGTCTATATGGTTTCCACTTCTATTCTAATGAAGAATGACAGAAATAGTGGATCTGCAGATAACATAATGATTGAGACTCTTGGATTGAGAACAAACAGAAGTAACTTGGAAAACGAGACCGAGGTTATGCGTTCTCGTGCCATAATGATGAAAGTCGTTATGGATTTGAAAGTTCATACCTCATATTTCCAAAAGAAAGGTTTAAGAAGTTTCAATATATACGACTCTACTCCCATATTGTTGGATATAGATTCAACAGATGTTATGAATTTGAGAGGTCCTGTAAGAATAGATGCAATACCCTCGTTGCAAGACGGACAATATACACTTTTGGTAACTTATGGAAATAAAACACAGACACATATTTTGAAGAACGACCCAATATATGTTCAAATAGGGGGAATATCTTTGAAATTAACAAGACTGAATGATGTTTACATGCCAAAAGATGATATAGTAATCACTGTGGAATCTCCCTATGGAAAAGCTCGTTATTTGTCAAATTCCATTATTCCTGAAGTGTTAACAGAGGGTTCTACTATTTTGACAATGTCATTGAGAACCTACAACATAAAACAGGCAAAAGATATATTGGAGAAGGTTGTATATTACTACAATGAATTGAGTGTTAATGAAAAAAATCAAGCTCTAATAAATACGGGTAAATTCATTAATGAACGTATAATGGCAATTGCCGAAGAGTTGGGTGATGTTGAGAAAGAGATTGAATCTTATAAAAAAGATTACAAACTGATTTCTCCTGAAGATAATGCTTCAACTGCATTGCAAGAGTCAAATAAGTTGCGTGATGAATTATACAATGCCGATATGCAACTTAATTTGATAGATTACATCGAAAGCTTTATTAACGATAAAGAGAATCAATATTCTATTATTCCTGAATTGGGTATTGAAAATGCTGCGTTTAACTCTATGATTAAGAGTTATAATCAAGAGTTGATGAATAGAGCCAGATTATTACACTCTTCGTCTGAAAACAACCCTGCCATAGCAAAAATGGAGTTAAATATAAACACCTTGAGAGAGGGCGTTAAGAATGGAATAGTTTCTACTCGTAGGATTATTAAACACGAGAAAGAGGAGTTGAAGAAAAGAGCCTCGGAAATTGATTCCAAAATAGATAAAGCTCCCGAAATTGAGCGCCAAATGGCAGAGGTGATGCGTCAACAAGAGATTAAGAACGAACTTTACCTATTCTTATTGAAGAAACGCGAGGAGAATGCATTGAGCCAAGCATTGACTGTTCCAATTGCAACAATAATAGATTCTCCCGAATCAACAGGAGGACCTGTTGAGCCGAATCGTGCAAAATCATTAATGACAGCATTGGCTGTTGGTTTGATAATTCCTGCTTTAATAATCTTTATTATTGGATTGTTTAAAGTTACATTTAAAGATAGAATTGATGTTGAGCGATTGACAGATATTCCTATTTTGGGAGAGATATCAATTAATGACACGAAGGACAATTTTGTAGTAAAACCAAAATCTACATCGCCCATTGTTGAGTTATTCCGATTAACGCGTAACAATTTACAGGCGTTACTCGATGTTCCTGAACGAAAGGTAATATGTATAACATCAACTACAACACAAGAGGGTAAAACATTCTGTTCAGCAAACCTTGCATTGAGTTTTGCTTTGGCAAAGAAAAAGACTGTATTGGTAGGATTGGATATCAGACGTCCTCAAGTAAGAAAATATTTCTCACTATCAACATCACGAGGAATCACAACATACTTATCAGGCAAAGAAACTGATCTATCTTCGTTGATTGTACCTTCAGGAATGTCTGAATATCTCGATTTGTTACCGGCGGGACCAACTCCTCCAAATCCAAATGAGATGTTGATGAATTCATCATTGGGAGATGTATTTGATTATCTTCGAGAAAAATATGACTATGTAATTGTGGATACAGCTCCAATAGGAATGGTTTCTGATACATTCTTGATATTGCCATATACCGATTTGAATGTATATGTAGTTCGAGCTAAACACTCTTCAAAGAAATATATAGAATCGCTTGAAGATTTAGTACGTGAAGATCGCTTGCGTAACTTGTATATCTTGGTAAATGCCGTAGATATTAAATCAAAAGTTTATGGATATAAACGTTATGGCTACGGTTATGGCTACGGCTATAAGAGTAAATATGGCTATGGTTATGGCTACGGTTATGGCTATGGTTACGGAGAGCAATACAATGAACCTAAAAAGAAACCTTTCTGGCGCAGGTGGATTTAGAATATGAAAAAATAAGAGATTGCAAACGCAATCTCTTATTTTTTTCTACAGTTTTATAAAATGCAGATTGTTGTCAAGAAGTTCCTTATTGCTGAGATAAATCTCATTACCAATATTTAAAAAGAATATTTTTTTATCCCGAGCTAACCATCCTAAAGCGGCAAATAGTTCAAACTCTTCAATACCCAATTTAAATCGGATATTATCAGCTTTTTCAACATAGACAGAACTTAAAATATCCCAGATTTTATTTGCACGTTGCGCTATAATATATCTTTTCATAAAATTACATTTTATAAATGTAACATTGTGAAAAGAGTAATGGTTCAACTATTTTATAGGGAATTAAAATATTTAAAGGTTAATTTTGACTAATTATAAGAAGCTCTCTCAATATTAATTTCATTTGATTTAGATTCTGTTACACTATTATCTTTGTACAATAACCACCATATAACAACTATTATGATTATTAATGCAGTTATGTATTTAAAGATGTCGTTTTTCATATATGTATTTATTAGTTACATATATAACAACGTTATATGATTATTGTTTGTCGTTCCATATTTTCCATGCGGCGATGGCTTGTCCTTCAAGCATCTCTAATCCGTTTTTTACAGAAGCTCCTCTCTCTGCCGCAAGTTTCATCAGCATTGTTTCTGTGGGATTATATATCGTATCAAAAACAATATGTTTATTTGTAATATACTCGTATGGTATTTGTGGAGCGTTATTGATATTCGGATACATGCCTACGGGAGAAGCATTGACAATTATTGTGTATTCTCTCATTATCTCTTTATTGAGCATATCGTATGTAATAGCACCACGCTTTTCTTCTCGTGAAACAAACAAAGTCTCGATCCCCATTCTTTTTAATGAGTAATCAATTGCCTTTGAAACTCCACCTGTCCCTAAAATTAAAGCCTTTTTATTGCCGGGTTTGAGCATTTTTGAAATGGAGTCACTAAAACCTATAACATCTGTATTGTATCCTTTAAGTATGATTTTTTCGTCTTTATTGATAAACTTTATAACATTAACTGCACCAACTGTTTTAGCTACGTCATCAATATCGTCGAGTAAATCAATTATAGCTCTTTTATGTGGGATTGTAACATTTAACCCACAGATATGGCTGTTTTTAATGATACCTTGCAATTGACTTACCTCTTTAATCTCAAAATTATGATATTCAGCCGATATTTCCTCTTTGCTGAATTTTTCATTAAAATAAGATTTTGAGAATGAATGTCCTAATGGATAGCCGATAAGACCATATATTTTATTTTCCATTATTTGTATGATTTTAAAATTTCAATAGTTTGAACCTCTCCGTTCAAAATTTTAGTAAGGTTTTCTATCCCTGTCTGTTTGATGTATTTTGATACAATTCGATACCCAATCCATTTACCAATTTCTGCAGGAACATCACCATTTAATGCGGAGCAATATGGTGCTTCGTTCATATATTTAATGTAAATGATGTTTTCAGTAGAGTAGAGGTGGTTTGATTTAATAATAGCATCCCAAATAACCTGTTCATTGCCTTTGCACCATTCGTTTTGTTGCTTGTTGTAACCGATTATCTCATAGTATTTATAATCTTCAAGAATTGTCTCTATTGCATAGATAACAGCTCCTTCATATATCATTCCTTCAATCAGAGAGTTTGCGTTATTGGGAAATTGTGCATAAATCCAACCTTTAAACATGTCAGGTATAATTCTTGAACGCTCTTTCTTTGGAAGTTGATAATTGTAAAAAACATCTTCATAGCCTTTGTAGTCACTTCCCATGTAGTTGTCGAGAGATATAGAAATTAAGGAATCGCTTGTGATAACCGAATACCCAAATGGTGACACATGAGTGAATATGGCCGAAGCAAAAGGGGTATCAAATAGTTTGTTGTAATTTTCAATAGCTTTTGTCAATACGTATTCCTCACTGCTTAAGTCGTTGAATTGTAATAGAACATCATTATACAACTCTTTGAAATTAGGATTATTTACATATTTAGAGATAAACTCCAACTTTGATTTATTGTCTATAATATCACTATTGCCTTTCATTATGGCAGAATAGTATATAGATAATAAATCAGAGTATTTATTTTCAAATGCGGTTGCAGTAGAGTCAGAATAATTATTTAATACATCAATAAGGTCTTTATCAAATCGATTTACAACTGTTTTATCAGCATAATTATTGCATTGGCAAAAAATAAGAGAGATAAACAGTAAGCAAAGCAGTTTTTTCATGTTTTCATTAATTATTTATGTAAAGATAAGAAGATGTTTTTATAAATAGAGTATTTACACGAAAATTATAGTAAAATTTACGTCAAGTTATTAAAAACTACATTGCAAATTGGTCAATAAAGTTAAATTATTATTAACTTTGCTTGATGATAATAATATGATTGTTGAAGCATATATAAACAATGGCACAAAAGTACAATAAAATAAGAGTATTGATATTAGTTATAGTGGCAATGTGCGGTTTATATCCCGTATCAATTGTTGCGCAACAAAATTTTACGGTAGTACTTGATGCAGGTCATGGTGGCAAAGACCCGGGAGCTATTGGAAAAAAAATAAAAGAAAAAGATATCAACCTTGAAATTGTATTGAAATTGGGTAATTTGATAAAAAAGAATCATCCTGATGTAAAAGTTGTATATACGCGTTCAAAAGATGTGTTTGTCGAACTGAGCGAAAGAGCTAAAATCGCAAACAGGAATAAAGCCGATTTGTTTATCTCAGTACACACAAATGCAGCACAGTCTAAAACAGCAAAAGGAACCGAAACATACGCTTTGGGTTTGGCAAAGACAGAAGAGAACTTGGAGGTTGCAAAACGTGAGAACTCTGTAATTTTATTAGAGGATGATTATTCTACAAAGTATGAGGGATTTGATCCAACTTCTGCTGAGTCATATATAATGTTTGACTTTATGCAAAGCATGTATCTTGAGCAAAGTATAAATTTAGCTTCGTCTGTACAAGAACAATTTCGAACTAAAGCTAAAAGGTCGGACAGGGGAGTGCGTCAAGGAGCATTTTGGGTATTGCGTGCGACAAGTATGCCAAGTATATTGATTGAAGTCGGATATATATCTAATGCAGAAGAAGAAAACTATTTGGCATTGAGTTCATCTCGACAAAAATTGGCAGAATCCATTTATGAAGCATTTAGTCATTATAAGGCAGATTGGAGCAGAAAACAAAGTGGAAATATATCTTCCTCTTCAGAACAAAATAATAAGGTGACAGATATAATATCTGATGCCACACCTAAAGAAGAGAGTAAGATTATTAAAGAGGATGCTAAAATAGAAAAAGAGATAGAAGATTATAGAATTCAGATTATGGCTTCTGATAAAATATACAAAACTTCATCATCTGTATTTAAAGGTTTGTCAAATATAAGATATTATAGAGAAAATAATTTATATAAATATACATACGGTAGTTTTAAAACTAAAGATGAAGCCATAAAACAATTACCCAAAATACAGAAACTATTTAAAGGGGCATTTGTTGTTCATTTCATAGGAGATAAAAAACAATTAAAATAGATAAATCATGAGTAAGTTTTTTACAAAAGAGGTAAAGATTGCCATTACAGTAATAATCTGTGTGACATTATTGGTTTTTGGAATTAATTTCTTAAAAGGTGTGAATCTTTTGACCCCTGCAAACTATTACTATATAACATGTAATAATGTATCGGGTTTGGCAATGTCTTCTCCTGTCAATATCGAAGGATATAAGGTTGGATTGGTTCGTAATATTTCATACGATGTAAACTCAGGAAAAATAAATGTTCAAATAGGCATAGATAATGATATAAAATTGCCTAAAGGAACTAAAGCCGAACTTGCATCAGATCTATTGGGAACAGCAACAATAGCTCTTCATTTAGACCGAACCTCTCAAGAATATTATACTCCGGGAGATACTCTTCCGGTAAAAATGTCGTCTGGTTTGTTATCGTCAGTTGAGCAAGATATTTTGCCACAAGTAACAAATATGTTGCCTAAATTAGACAGTATATTGTCAGGGCTAAACTCTGTTGCCAATAATCCCGCGTTGACAGGATCTGTTAATCGTATTGATGATATAGTAGCTGACATTGAATACTCAACATCTCAATTATCTTTGTTGATGAAAACTACAATACCATCAGTTGTGTCTAATATAGATACAGTATCTAATAACCTCAAAGGTATTACGACACAATTAAGTGAGGTTGAAATTGCTCAAATTGTTTCGTCAGTTGATTCTACATTAATCAACATTCGTGAGATTACTGATAAGATGAAAGACAAAAACAGTACAATTGGACTTTTGTTAAATGATACACAAATGTACAATGGCGTAGTTAGTGCATTACAAAGTGCCGATTCATTGTTGGTGGATTTAAAAGCAAATCCAAAACGTTACGTTCACTTTTCACTATTTGGCAAGAAAGAGAAAAAACAATAATTTTCAATTATTTAGAATACGTCTAAATAAAGAGAATAATTATACAAATATTCGAAACTAATAATTAATCCGCTAAAACAGCGGATTAATTATTTTTTTACTAAAAAAATATACAAGTTTTTAAAATTTAATTATCACAAAAACAGAATGTTACAATTTTCAAATATGTTGTTCAACATGTAAAATGAATAATATTGTAAATGTGTAAAAATCAGGGTGATAAAAAGCAAATCAAAAAAACAAGAAAAAGATAATTTTTTTTTAAGGAAAAGATTTGCAAATTTTGTATCGTTTTGAAGTGTAGAAAAAGGATTTTTAGCAAAAATGACAGGCGCAAGTGAAAATAAATGGGCACAATGTCTTGAGATTATCAAAGACAATATAGGCGAACAACAATATAAAAGTTGGTTTGCACCTATTAAAGTGCTTAATTTTGAGGATAACATCCTTACGCTTGGTGTTCCCACACTATTCTTTTGTGAATATTTAGAGGAGCACTACTTAGACCTTATTGAAAAAACATTGATAAGAGTCTATGGAGAAGGAGTAAGATTGATGTATAGAGCAGGTGTGGTAGAAAGCCCGGCTGCAACAGTTGAGGTGGCTCCAACAACGCAAACAAGCGGAGTTAGATTCACTAATAATATATCTAATATATTTAAACAAACTGTATATGAAGAATTAGATTCTCAATTAAATTCAAATTACAAGTTTGAAAACTACTATGCAGGAGAAAGCAATATGTTGGCTCGCACTGCAGGTGTTTCTATTGCGCAAGCTCCCGGAAAAACAGCTTTCAATCCTTTATTTATACACGGAGAGTCTGGAGTGGGAAAAACTCACTTGATGCAAGCAATAGGTCATAAGATTAAAGAGTTGAATCCTAAGGCTCGTGTATTATATATATCATCACATCTATTCCAATTGCAATTTGTTAATGCAACACGCAGCAATACAGTTCCTGACTTTATAAATTTTTATCAAAGTCTTGATGTGTTGATGATTGATGATATTCAAGATATGGCAGATAAAACACAAACGCAAAATACATTCTTCCATATTTTCAACCATTTGCATCAAAACAACAAGCAGTTGATACTTTCATCTGATCGTCCTCCTGTGTCATTGGGTGGAATATTGCCACGACTTATCTCTCGATTTAAATGGGGGTTGTCAGCAGAGGTTGAGCGTCCCGACTATGAGTTGCGTTATAATATATTAAAGAACAAGATTAAACGCGATGGATTGCCTATCTCTGACGATGTTGCAGAGTTTGTTGCAAAGAATGTTTCTGAAAATGTTCGTGATTTGGAGGGAATCTTGGCTTCTTTGATGTTCCGTGCAACAACACTTAAAAAAGAGATTACGCTTGATTTGGCCTCAAAAGTACTCTCTACAAGTGTAAACATAGAGAAGAAACAAATAACAATAGATGTCATCAAAGAGAAGGTATGTGCTTTCTATAACATGGATGTGCAATTGTTGCAAGCCAAATGTCGCAAGAGAGAGATTGTTCAAGCAAGACAAATCTCGATGTATCTTTCAAAGAAATATACCGAAAGTTCTTTACAGCGTATAGGTTCGGAGTTAGGAAAGAAAGATCACGCAACAGTTCTTCACGCATGCAAAACAATTTCAGACTTAATTGAAATTGATAAAACAATAAAAGCAAACGTTCAAGAAATAGAAGAGTCGTTAAAACGATAAAAAGAGATAGTTTTATAAAGTTAACCCCAAGGTCTTGAAACTTTGGGGTTAACTTTTAGACTCATTTTTATGATTTATAATTATTTCCTTATTCGTTTATAAATCCTTGTCGTTTAAGAACATCCATAAACTCTTTGGAGAAGTGGATATTATTGCCTTTAGTATATCTTACATCAGTAAAGACTTGAGCAAGAGTTGTTTTATTATTTTCTGCAATAAAGTGTTTGTTTTCCTCCATCTCCTCTTTGTATCCATATATCTCTGAAATCTTATTTTCGTCATAGTCTGAGTATTTTTCGTTATGGACAAAACCGTTAATACCAATTCTGTCGCTCATTTGTGGAATATCAGCAGGGTAACCAATTGTGATTGTAATAAGAGGAACTGTCAGTTTAGGTAAATTCAATAAATCAATAATTCCGTTAGCATTATATGTAGTTGTGCCAATATAGCAAATTCCGAAGCCTTCGCTTTCGGCTACAGAGCAAAATTGTTGAGCAATAATAGTCGTATCTAATGCGGCTGATATAAAAGAGTGAAAATTGTCGTATCCCGGGACTGCATCGGAGTACTCACACCATTTTGTAAATCTATTATAATCTACGCAAAAAGTCATAACGACAGGAGCTCCTTTTATCATGGGTTGATTGAAGTGAAGAGGAGAGAGTAACTCTTTTTGCTCTTTGTCTTGAGTAATAACAACGCTATAAAGTTGCATATTCCCTGTTGTAGATGCATGAGAAGCTGTCTCGAGCATTTCTAAAATCTTTTCATAAGGAATATTTTTATCGCTATATTTTCTAATGGTTCTTCTGTTTGAAAAATTAAATTTATCCATCGTGCTTATAAAATTAAAATATATTATATGTTCCTATAACAATCAATAACCTATTCGTTGTTCAATTAAAAAACTACCACTAAATTAATTGTTTTATATTGAATATGCAAATTGTATTATTCATTTTTTTGGTAGTTGAAATATTGAGAAATTTACACTTTTGGAAAATTGAAAATATTTTAAAACTTTAACGAAAAATCTTTTTGGGAAACTTTTTGGTTTTTCAAAAAATGTAAAACCTTAATAATTAATAGTATAAAGTTTTGTTTTGGGAAACTTTTATAATTGTTGATAACTTTATGGTTAAATATTTTGTCAATATAAATTTAAATAGCAAATTTGCAATGCTAAATAATCGAAACAAAACTATACACAAAACAATGCTGAAAAGAATTAGTTGTTGGAGCTTATAAAAGGCTCCACAACTAACCTTTTTACTAATTCAAAACAAAACGAGAACAAAAAATTTAATTAACAACACTAACACAAACTAAAGATGGATCAAAAGATTTATTCTTTCGAAGAGGCCGTAAAAGCAACGGTTGAGTACTTTGGAGGCGATGAGTTGGCAGCCAGAGTATGGGTAAATAAATATGCTTTAAAAGATTCGTATGGTAATATCTTCGAGAAAACCCCTGAAGATATGCACCGTCGCTTAGCTAAAGAGGTTGCTCGTATTGAGAAAAATTATGCAAATCCAATGACTGAAGAGCAGTTAATGGAGCTTTTCCGTAATTTCCGTTATATTATTCCTCAAGGAAGTCCTATGAGCGGAATTGGAAATAACTACCAAATTGGATCTCTCTCAAATTGTTTTGTAATTGGAATGGAGGGTAATGCCGACTCTTATGGAGGTATTATGAAAATTGACGAGGAGCAAGTGCAATTAATGAAACGTCGTGGAGGTGTTGGACATGACCTATCTCATATTCGTCCTAAAGGTTCTCCGGTTAAAAACTCAGCATTGACATCAACAGGATTAGTTCCATTTATGGAGCGTTATTCTAACTCAACCCGTGAGGTTGCACAAGATGGACGTCGTGGAGCTCTTATGTTGAGTGTATCAATCAATCACCCCGATTCAGAGTCATTTATAGATGCAAAAATGACTGAAGGTAAAGTAACAGGGGCAAACGTTTCTGTACGTATTACAGATGACTTTATGAGAGCTGCAACAGAGGGAAAACCTTTTATGCAAAAATATCCTGTTGACTCAGAAAATCCTGTTGTGACAAAAGAGGTTGATGCAAAAGCAATTTGGGAAAAAATTGTACATAATGCATGGAAATCTGCAGAACCCGGAGTATTGTTCTGGGATACAATCTCTCGCGAGTCAGTACCAGATTGCTATGCCGATTTAGGATTCCGTACAATATCAACTAACCCATGTGGAGAGATACCTTTGTGTCCATATGACAGCTGTCGTTTGTTGGCAATCAACCTATACTCATATGTAGTAAATCCATTTACACCTCAAGCATATTTCGATTTCGACCTATTTAAATCGCACGTTCGCATTGCACAACGCATCATGGATGATATTATTGATTTGGAGATGGAGAAAATCGAAAAGATTATCGAAAAAATTCAATCTGACCCTGAAACTGACGAGGTTAAAAACACAGAGTTGTGCTTGTGGAATAAAATACGTACAAAAACACTAAAAGGTCGAAGAACCGGTGTTGGTACAACAGCAGAGGGAGATATGATTGCGGCAATGGGCTTGCAATATGGAACATCCGAAGCAACCGATTTCTCTGAGAAAGTACACAAAACTCTTGCTATAGCGGCATATAAATCATCAGTTGAGATGGCTCAAGAGCGTGGTGCATTTGAGATTTTTGATGCAAAACGTGAGGAGAACAACCCATTCATCAACCGTTTGAAAGAGGCTGATGCTGAGTTGTATGCAGATATGGTTAAGTACGGACGTCGTAACATTGCATGCTTGACTATTGCTCCAACAGGAACAACAAGTATGATGAGCCAAACTACATCAGGTATTGAGCCCGTGTTTATGCCAGTATATCGTCGTCGTCGTAAAGTAAATCCAAACGATGCAGATGTGCATATTGACTTTACAGATGAAAACGGAGATGCATTTGAGGAGTACACAGTATTCCACCATAAATTCCTAACTTGGATGGAGATAAACGGATATGAGAAGAAAGAGCGTTACACTCCTGAAGAGATTGAAGAATTGGTTGCAAAATCGCCATACTACAAAGCAGCATCAAATGATGTTGATTGGTTGGAGAAGGTAAAAATGCAAGGACGCGTACAAAAATGGGTTGACCACTCAATCAGTGTAACAATCAACCTTCCTAATGACGTAACAGAGGAGCTTGTAAATCAATTATATGTTGAAGCTTGGAAATCAGGATGTAAAGGATGTACAGTATATCGAGATGGTTCACGAGCAGGAGTTCTAATCTCTTTGGAAGACAAAAAGAAAAAAGATTGTCCATGCGAACAAGAGATTGTACACCACGATTTAGTTCGTCCTGCAGAGTTGGATGCCGATGTAGTACGTTTCCAAAACAATCGTGAAAAATGGATTGCATTCATCGGATTGCAAAACGGACGTCCATACGAAATCTTTACTGGATTGGCAGATGACGAAGAGGGATTGTTGATACCAAAGAGTGTTGAACGCGGTAAAATTATAAAAGTTACCGATGCAGATGGCAATAAACACTACGATTTCCAATTCCGCAACAAACGAGGATATAAGACAACAGTTGAGGGATTGTCTGAAAAATTCGATCCCGAATATTGGAACTATGCAAAACTAATATCTGGAGTATTGCGTTACGGAATGCCAATCGACAAAGTAATGAAATTGGTAGGAAGTTTGCAACTTGACAGCGAGTCAATCAATACTTGGAAAAACGGTGTGGAGCGCGCATTGAAAAAGTACATTCCAAGTGGAACAAAAGCAAACGGACAAACTTGTCCTAAGTGTGGCGAAACACTTATCTACCAAGAGGGATGTTTGCGTTGTCCAACTTGCGGATACTCAAAATGTGGATAAAAAAAGAGTTGTTAGTTTTTAGTTGTTAGAGACTAAATACTATTAACTATCAGCGAAATAGAAATGAGAGGGTGATCCAAAAGAAAAGGGTCACCCTCTCTTGTCTAAAGGTTCAATAAAAAGAGCTATTTTTAGGCTTGCGAAGACTCCAAAACTGCAGTTTACTAATCCTAAATGAGGATTTTGAAGACAAACACAACAACAATAGAGCCTTTTTAGTCAGTCTCTTTGTTTTTATGTTTAAGAGTGGGAGAAATAAAAAGGACGAACAAAAATTGCTCGTCCTAATATCTATCTCTATTTTATAAAATACTATTTCTTTAAGAAGCAAGTTTTAAGAACAATACTGCTACCATCAATCTTGCAATCAACCTCTTCTGGGTTCTCTGTTAGACGGATACTTTTTACTTTAGTACCGCGTTTAATAACCATAGATGAACCTTTAACCTTCAAATCTTTAATAACAGTAACTGCGTCACCATCAAATAACTCAGCACCATTACTGTCTTTTGCGACTGTGTTCTCTTCAGCTTCAGCATCCCCCTCCTGGAACTCGTATGCACAATCGGGGCAAACATAAAGAACCCCATCAAAATATACATATTCGCCACCACATTTAGGACATTTTGTAATTTCACTCATAATTTGTCTTTATTAATTTATTCCACGGCAAAGATACAACAAATAAATGGAAGATAAATATATATTGTTATTAGTTGGGAAAATAACCACTTATTTCAATAATTATTTCGTATCTTCGTCCAATATAAAATACAATTTATCATGAAACTTATAAAAGTAATAATCTTAATAGGACTCATTGTCCTATCTTGTTTTATTGCAAGAGGATTGTTTTCGATGCCCAAAGCCACAGATGGTGATGTAATTGGATTTTCTACTAATGATGTAATAGAAACAATTAAAACTATATCACACAAGCAACATTCAGTTGCGCATGCACAGGAGAGGGAAGAGGTGAGAGAATATTTAATCTCACGTTTAACAGCTATTGGAGACACTCCAACAATCTATTCATATCCAAATCAAGAGGCTAAAGGATATAATTTTGATGCAGTTGATATATTGGCAGAATTTCAGCCTTTGTCACAACAGACCGATACAACATATGTTATGCTTGTGGCCCATTACGACTCTCGTTATGCTCAACCATTCAGAAACGATACTGTTTGGTCATATGGTGCTGCAGATGATGGATATGGAGTAAGTATAGCCATGGAGTGTGTTGAAACACTACTTGAGAAACAGGATAAGTGGAATCAAGGAATAAAGATACTATATACTGATGCTGAAGAGGTTGGTATGGTAGGCATGAAAAATATTTACGAACATAATCCTGAGGTATTCTCAAATGTTGGATTGGTAATTAACATCGAAGCTCGTGGACCTTATGGAGCCGCGCTTTTATTTGAGACATCTGAAGGAAACCAAAAATTAATTGATCTTTACAGAGATAAAGCTCACTATCCTGTTTCCTATTCATTAACCAATTTAGTATATTCCATACTGCCTAATTTTACTGATTTTACTGTAGTCAGGGATTCTATACCAGGCTATAATTTCGCAACAGTTGAGGATATTAATCACTATCATACCAATTTTGATAACTATGGAAATATATCTCCCGATGCAATTCAGCACTATGCATCTCAGATAATGCCGATATTGAATGAGTATGTCACAAATAAAGAGTATCAGGACAAAGACTATTTAAAGAGTAGTGAAAGTTATACATACTTTACATTACCATTGATTGGATTGGTGATGCTTTCTAAGGATTTATATATATGGCTGTCAATAGTACTGTTTATGTTATTTGCTATTTCGCTTATTATAGAATTGAGAAAAAACAGCATCTCATTTAAACACATGACAAAATGGTCATTGAACATATTTTTGCTCTCTATTATTGCCTTTGCAGCAGGTGAGTTGGTGGCATATATTTCAGCACTTATCTCAGATGTGCCATTTAAGTTTATGGGAGTGGTTCAAGGAGTGTATGGCGACAATAAAATTATGCTTATTTCGGTTATAGCAATGGTTTGTATAACATCACTTATATATATTCTTATAGAGAGATATAATTTTAAGAATTACTCTAAACTATTGCTTTACTCGTCGCTTACAATTCTTACTCTTTTAAACCTTATAATGGCTTTGGTTTTTACAGAAAGTTTTATGTTCTTAATACCACTTTCATGCTCACTTATAGCTATATTGATATGGCAAGCAACAAAATTAAAATTTATGATTCCCTTTGCTGTTGCTCTTATTGTAATGCAATCAGTTTCGTTCTATTATTTGTTGGCAATGGCATTGACAATAGGAGCTTTGGGTGCGGTAATGCTACTTCTGTTCTTTTCTGTTCCAACACTAATCGCTTTAACCGAAATCTATATA
This sequence comes from Candidatus Caccoplasma sp., assembly GCA_045613905.1. Classification (GTDB taxonomy): domain Bacteria; phylum Bacteroidota; class Bacteroidia; order Bacteroidales; family G3-4614; genus Caccoplasma_A. Next base: position 70,214 of record JAZLBW010000023.1, on the reverse strand, counting down.
GAAGAAAAATAGCATCTTCTATTGCAGTGCATTGCATGAGAGGCGAAGACCAAGAACAAAATATGGGTCTTTGAGATGAGGATTTACCCCGACTTTTGCAAAAATAGGAATTGAAAAATATTTATGTATGAATATATCTTTTGCAACAGTCATACTTAAATCTGTCACAGCAAAGTGGTTTGCGGAGAATGATGTTGAGGCCCATGGAGTTGCACCAATATCAAAAATAATATTGAATTTATCCATATAAAGAGGAACTGATAGTTGCATGAAAGAGGTAAAAGCTCTTTTGCCTTTAGAATTAACACCATCAGCTCCAGCAAATGTTGTGTACCATTTTAGAGCAAGATATTTTATCTCATAGCCAATTTGAGCTTCGTAGCTATGCCCTTTTTGTAAGTTAAAATAGTTATCGTCTCCATTTTTTATTTCAGGGTATGCAATGTAATAATCAGTTATCATTGCAGAAAACCCTTTTGAGTGTCTATATCCAAGAGTTAAATCAAACTCTTTAAAGTTGCTGTTATCAAAGGGAATACTCGACCATATATTAAAAAAAGCCCCCTTATATGATAACGTAACATCAGGTTGAAAAGAGCCTTTCGCATATTGTACACCACGCACAACGTAGTTATTTACGAATGTTCCACCAATATTAATAAGAAGTTTATCTTGCGCATTACAATTAATGAGCAGGATAAATGTAGCAATTAATATGAGAGTTACTCTTTTTAGCATATAAGCTTAATCAACAATCTCTTTGAACTGTAGATTGTTGTTAAAAAACAGTAGTTGATATTCAATGGAATTATACCAGTATTCAAGATCGTGTGCTCCCGGGCGAACAATATAGTCGTGACTAATTCCGAGTTTCAATAATTTTTTATGAAGATTATTATTTACTTTAAAAAAGAAATCATCATAACCACAATCAATTATAAGTTTTAAATCACCGTCATTTAGATTCTCTATCTGATTGAAAATTGAAAACTTATTCCAAACTTTTCTGTTTTTGCGTTTCTCTCCAATCAATTCTTTAATATCCCAACTATTAGGAAAATCCCTAATATCAACTCCCCCACTTGTACAACCCGCAACACCAAAAATATCTTTATGATTGATTGCAAGATACATAGCACCTTGTCCTCCCATGCTTAACCCTGTAATACCACGAGAATCTCTGCTTTTTAGAGTAGGGTAGTTGTTATCGATATACTTTACCAACTCATCAGTAATAAAAGTTTCAAATTTTACATCTTCGTTTATTGTGCTGTCCCAATACCAACTTTTTTCTCCGTTGGGGCACACAAATATCATTCCATATTGGTCGCTCAATTCAGGAAGTTCGGGCTTTATCTTTATCCATGATTTGTGGTAACCTCCATATCCGTGCAATAGATAAACTGAGGGGTGATTCTTACTATTATCTTCGGGAGTAATTACAACACAATTTATCTCCTTTTTCATACAATTGCTATACACAGCAATAGTATCAACCTTAGCAGCACTTAATGCAAAAGCTATATAAAGAAAACAAAATAAAATAAATCCTTTTTTCATTATCTTAAAATTTTAACGAGGATGATACCTCTTTATATTTGCCCATAAAAAATAAGCAATCTCTATAAACTAACCCAAACCTGTATTGATGGCATTTATAGATATTGCTAAAAATAGAGTATCAAAATATCCCTACGTCGGTATTGTCCGTACAGGTTCATTGGGTATAATCTCAGCAAAAACAAACTTTATACAAGTAAGCTAAAGCACCCCATAAGTGTCAAATTGTCAATGACAAAAGTAATAATAAATTTATATTTACGCAACTTATTTATTATAAGAATCTGTTTGAATTTTATTTCACTGCTTTATACTGTAAGGTATATAGGTAGCAGTTTTTGTATTTGTCTCCATCGGGAGATTTATAACTCTCTGTTTTAAACGAAGGAGCTGTTGAGCTCTTAAATCTGAAAATAATGGTATAGTTAGTATCAAATTTAGGCAAAATGTACGATTGCCATTTTTTCATTGTAGTTGTAACTGTTGGAGTATTACCTGTATAATATATGTAATCAAGAGTCAAGGTATTGGTCGCCTCATTAATATTTTCCTCTACGAGTTGAATAGAAGGATTTTCCCCAACCTCATATGAAGTCTCGAAAGTAATCATGGTTTTATCGTCAATAACCGTGAGGTAAGGTTCTGAAATATTATTAAGAGAATCACTTCCTGCAAAAGGTTTGTTGGCAATAGCTTCAGTATTAGTTGCATTCCAACGCTCTTGAATATTTATATCAGCCGAATATATACCCGATTCATAAGCTCCTTCAGGTTGGTTATCCCAATCAAGAGAAAAGGTAAACAAGACTCTATTAATTTCGTTTTCTGATGGTTGTTCTAAACCGGCTCCTGTTAAACTTATAAAAATATTATCTGTTTTTATTATAGGTTGTCCGTTGTTATTAATAATTGTCCCAATGTCGTATGATTGAAGAACATTTCCTTTGTCTCCAATACATGAGTTAAAAAATATGATACCCAATAAAACAAGTAGGGTAGATAAGGTGTGTTTAATATTCATATCTAAAGTTATTCAATTTACCGTTCAAAGGTACAACAAAACAACAAATAATCAAAGTTATATAATATATTGACTTACTCATTTTTCTTACACAATGAAAAATCGAAGCATAAACCACCTTCTTCTCTATTTGAAACGCTTATACTTCCATTATGAAATTGTACAGCGTGTTTGACTATTGAAAGCCCAAGACCTGTCCCTCCTTTTTGTCGAGAGCGTCCTTTGTCTATACGATAAAATCTTTCAAACAATCGAGAGAGTTGTATCTCATTAACACCGCAACCATCATCTTCGAAGCGAATTCTACACCATTTATCATTATTCTCAATAAGGGAGATATAAATATTTTTTCCCCCGGAGTATGCTATGGCATTTTCTGTTAAATTACGGAATATAGAACCTATTAATGATATATTTCCATTAACAATAACTTCTTCGTTAAAATCAAGATTAAGATTAAAACGTTCATCCTCAGGCATAATCTCTAATTCTTCGGAAATTTCATTAATTATATTGTTTACACAAACTGATTCCTTGTTTATCAAAAGACTACCGTCTTCCATGCGTGTAATAAGGGAAACTTCTTCTAATAGTCTGCGAAGACGTTCATTATTTATATAACATCTCTCAATAAGATCTTGTCGTTTCTCCTCACTTATATTAATATTAGAGAGTAGTGTTTCAATACAAACTTGTATAGAAGCTACCGGAGTTTTTAGCTCATGGTTTATATTATTTGTAAGTTGACGTTTTATACGGATTTTTTCTTGTTCTTCTCTAAGTGCAGCTTCATATGCCTCCTCCCTCTCTTTTATTGTTTCTTGCCATTGAGTATATAATTGTACTATGTGGTTTGAAATAGACCCAAGTTCGTCATTAGGAAATCTTTCATCCTCATTTATTGATTCTCCTTTTTCTGCTTTCTCAGCAAAACGGTTCAATCGTTCAATATTATTTCCTAACTTGCGTGTTGCAAAATATGCCAATACACTCATCAGAAGACTTATACTCATCATTATACCTAAAAAACTCCAATCGGCTTTTAATAATTCACGTAATGAAGCAGTATATGGTATCGCTGTGCGTACAAGTACTCGTTCTCCTCGTGTTGCAGAGTAAAAATATTCTCTACCATCACTTGCTGATTGTCGTCCAATATGATAAGATTTCTCATTTTTTAAAGCATCCGCTACTTCAGGACGCGAAAGGTGATTATCAAGATAGTCGGTAGAAATCATATTATCATATACAACAGCACCTGAAAGCGTTATTATTGAAATACGCAGTTCTTCAAAAGGTTGCTCCTGAGTCTTTATATAATTCTCATAAGAGAGTCCATCTTCAATGCTGGTGAGCAGATGTTTATTGTATAATTGTAATTGTGCGTTCAAAAACTCTGATTTATATTGTTTCTCTCTTAGATATTGAAATCCGATAAAGCATAAAATTATCGACCACGAGAATGCTAAAAGCATAAAAAATAGTCGCTTATGATACGAAAGTTTAATCACGGAAACCATAGCCATAACCTGAACGTGTTACAATATATGAACCGTATGCACCAATTTTTGAACGTAAGCGAGTAATATTTACATCTATAGTTCTGTCAAGAACGACAACTTCATCGCTCCAGACTCTACTTAACAACTGCTCACGTGAACATATTTTCCCTTTGTTAGAGATAAGATAAGCTAATAATTCAAATTCTTTTCTTGCAAGTTTTACTTCAACTCCATCAACCAAACAGCGTTTGAACTCTAAATCAAGTTGAAGCCCTTCTATCTGTAGTATTTCATTTTTTATAATAGGAGTATTATTTCCTTTATTTGCGGATGTTCTTCGAAGCACACTTTTTACTCTGGCAATTACGTTTCTAATTGTATAAGGCTTCATAATATAGTCATCTGCACCAAGGTTCAGTCCCATAACCATATCATCTTCAGAGTCACGTGCAGTACAGAAGATAATAGGAATATTTGCAGTTTTTACATCAGTTTTGAGCATCTTTGCCATTTTAATGCCACTTATTTCTCCCATCATTATATCAAGTAAAATAAGTGAATATCTTTTTAAATCAAGAGTTAATGCATCTTCTGCACTAAATGCAATATCCACATCATAGCCCTCATTTTCAAGATTTAATTTTAAAACCTCGCATAGTGTCTCCTCATCATCTACAATCAATATACGTTCAGTTGCCATTTTCTTATTCAAAATTTTGATGATGCAAAATTATAGAGAATATTTGACTCAATTATTATTAAAAATGAGATTTAACAAAAATGTAATATTTTTCAAAATGAACAATTTAACCAAAGCCTAATTTTTTTGAAATATTTATGTAATAAGCTCAAGATACTTTTGCAGTGTCAAATTTAAACATTATATGACAATGAAAACAAAAGTAATCTTAGCAGCTATTTTAGCTTGCATTGGTATCTCTGTTAAGGCGCAGGATACATTATCAGAAGAGCCTAAAGGTAAAGCAATAGTTCAAGTGTTTGCAAATTTCCATGGTGGGTTTGGTGGTGCAAAAAAAGATCTTGGTTTTGAATTGGATCGTAGCTATTTGGGCTATGAATACAAATTCAAAGATGGACTTTCTGTTAAAGCAGTAATGGATATTGGTAAATCTAACGATATCTCAGACTATCAGCGTATTGCTTACATAAAAAATGCAATGTTATCGTGGAGAAAAGGAAACTGGACATTAAACGGAGGATTAATATCTACTACACAATTTAATTTTCAGGAGAAATTTTGGGGCTACCGCTACATTATGAAATCTTTCCAAGATATAAATAAATTTGGTAATAGTGCCGATTTAGGAGTATCGGTAGCGTACAAGTTTACCGATTGGATATCAGCAGATGCTATTATCGTAAATGGAGAAGGTTATAAAAAACTTCAATTAAATGAAGGATTGAACTATGGATTGGGAGTGACGTTAACTCCAGTAAAAGGTTTTAATATCCGTTTATACGGAGGATTTAACGATAATGCCGAGAAGGATAAAAATGACATTGTGAATATGGCGGCCTTTATTGGATATCAATGTGATAAATTCAGAATTGGAGCAGAATATAATCATATGCTTAATGCTTCGTATAATGAAGGCAAGGATCAATTCGGATACTCAGTCTTTGGCTCAGTGAAAGTTGCTAAGTTTGCCGATTTATATGCCCGTTTTGATGATTTGTATTCTATAAATAATTGGAATATATCCAAAGATGAAAGAACTGCTATTATTGGAGCACAATTCAAATTATGTAAATATGTAAAAATTGCACCAAACTTTAGAATGAGTATTCCTAAAGAAGATGGAGCATCTAATAAATATTCTGCATATCTAAGCTGTTATTTTGGTATTTAATATTAGATAAAAAGTTTTATAAATTAATATATAGTAAAAATTATGAAAAAGATTTTTTTACCATTTATCTTTTTTGTGCTAACATTTTCATTGGTATCATGTGGTGGCACTGAAATAAGTAATAGACGTGAATCTCAAGAACTTGCAGGAGCTGGGGCAACATTCCCTCTTCCTTTTTACAACGTAATTTTTGAGGAGTTTTCAAAGGTTAATGGAGATGCAGTGGCTTACGGAGGTATTGGTTCCGGTGGTGGTGTTCGTAACCTAAGAGATAAGATTGTCGATTTTGCAGCAAGTGATGCATTCCTTTCAGAGAAGGAGATGGCTGAGATGAATGCTGTAATTCACGTTCCAACATGTATGGGAGCTGTAGTACTTGCTTATAATCTTGAAGGAGTAAATGAACTTAATCTTTCCGGCGAAGTGATAGCTGATATTTTCGCAGGTAATATAAAAATGTGGAATGATGAACGTTTAGTTATCCTTAATCCGGGAATTAATTTGCCGGCAGAATCCATTATACCTGTATTTCGTTCAGATGGATCAGGTACAACATTTGTATTTACAGATTATTTAACAAAGGTGAGCCCCATGTGGAAAGAGAAGTTCGGTGTAGGTAAGTCTGTAAACTTTCCTTCAGGACAAGCAGCAAAAGGCAATCCGGGAGTCGCAGGAGTTGTTAAACAAACAAAGAACTCTATTGGTTATGTAGGATCAGAGTATGCTTTTGCACAAAAGATTCCATATGCAAAGATTCAAAATCAACGTGGAGAGATTGTAGAGCCAACAGCAGAGAGTATTTCGGCAGCTGCTTCCGGGAAGATTCCTACAGATACTCGTTGTTCAATCACAAATGCAGATGCTGTTGGAGCATATCCAATATCAACTTTTACCTGGATGATTATATATAAAGAGCAAAATTATTCAGACAGAACAAAGGAACAAGCAACAGCAACCCTTGATTTGTTGAAATATATCTTATCGGATGAAGCTCAAAATATTACATCAGAGGTACATTATGCACCACTTCCTTCAAAAGCGAAAGAATTAAGTTTAGAAAATATAAAAAGGGTTACATATAATGGAGTAACTATTCTTGAATAATCAATATCTATGAATGATAAACTATATAGAGTAATATTGTTTTTAGCAGCTTTGATTATGCCTATAGTATGCGGGGGTGTTGTTTATACCCTCGTTACTGACGCATACGATGCATTCAATCATTTTGGTTTTTTCAAATTTCTTGCATCATCAGATTGGAGTTATACAGAAGGAGACGAGAAGTATGGTGCCTTGCCATTTATAACAGGAACGCTAATGACAACAATGTTGGCATTAATATTCTGCATCCCGTTTTCTCTCCCTGTTGCATTATTTGTAGGAGAGTATTTTAAAGGAACAAAACTTGCTGCTGTTTTGAGTACAGTTACAGATTTATTAGCTGGTATCCCTTCCATTATATATGGTTTATGGGGATTTTATACTTTGAGACCAATTATTATGACCTTGAATATTTCGGAACAAGGTTCGGGTATTCTTATAGCATCATTGGTATTAGCCATTATGATAATTCCTTATGCAGCATCACTTAGTGCTGAATTTATAAAAATGGTACCAAATGATTTTAAAGAGGGAGCATATAGTTTGGGTGCAACACGAGCAGAGGTTATAAGAAAAGTTGTTTTCCCCGTAGCAGGTTCAGGAATTTTCTCTTCATACATATTGGCAATAGGTAGAGCATTAGGAGAGACAATGACTGTTACTATGTTAATAGGAAATACAAATAATATTCCCGACTCTATAACTTCAACGGGAAACTCCATGGCATCAATCATTGCAAATCAGTTTGGAGAAGCAGATGACTTGAGACTATCATCTCTTATTGCTATAGGACTTATTCTCTTTCTAATAACTGCGGCAATAAATATGGTTGGAAAAATAATGATTAAACGTGCTAGAATATCTTAAACTATGACTACATTTAAATTAAAACATCGTTTGGCTACAGATAAGATAATGCTATGGAGTGTTTGTATCCTTGCTACACTTACTGCCGTACCATTATTAGCCATATTGGGCGAAGTGTTATTGCGTGGTTATGATCAACTATCGTTGTCTTTCTTTACAGAACCAACACCGACAGCGTATAAAGCAATGAATGCTATTGAAGCCGGAGAACCAATACCCGGCGGAATAGCAAATGGAATAATAGGTACAATGATAATGCTTGGTATGGCCATTATCTGTGCAGTCCCCATAGGTATTTTATGTGGTGCTTTTTTGGCTGAAAATAGTAAGAGTCGTTTTGCAAAAATGGTAAGTTATCTTACAGATTTGTTACAAGGTACTCCATCTGTTATTATTGGCATTATAACATATATCTGGGTAGTTGTCCCTATGAAAGGTTATTCTGCTATTGCAGGTAGTGTGGCATTATCTATTATGATGTTGCCTCTCATTATTCGTTCGACAGAAGAGACATTGAAGATACTTCCTGCTTCGCTTAAAGAGGCAGGATTAGCATTAGGTGGAAATAAAGCTCGTGTAATGCTTAAAGTGCAGTTGCCTGCTGCATTTGGAGGTATCTTTACAGGAGTGCTTCTTGCTATATCTCGAGTAATAGGTGAAACTGCACCTTTAATGTTTACAGCTTTGGGCTGTTCTCTAATTCGTTTCTCTATAGATAAACCTATTTCCGCAGTTCCTTTATTGATATGGGAATTCTTTAACGATCCAAATCTACAAAATCTCATTTGGGGTGCATCACTCTTTTTATTACTATTTGTACTAACATTAAATTTAACAGCAAAATATATAGCAAAGAAATGGAATCATTAAAACCAATATTAGAATTTAAGAATACTTGTGTATCATATACCAAGCAGACTATGGCAGTAAAATATGTGTCTGCATCAATTGAACGTAATACTATTACTGCTATTATGGGACCTTCAGGTTGTGGAAAATCAACTATGTTAAGAGCTGTAAACCTTATGCACAATTTATATCAGAACATTCGTGTTGACGGAGAAATCTTACTTAATGGAGAGAATATTCTTTCAATGGAGCCCATAGATGTACGTCGCCGCGTAGGAATGGTTTTTCAGCGACCCGCACCATTCCCAACTATGAGTATATACGATAATGTTCTATCTGGGTTTGCACTTAATGGAATAAAACTCTCAAAACAAGAAAAAGATGCAACAGTAGAGCGCTGTTTAAGAAGTGTCGCTCTATGGGACGAGGTAAAAGATGTGTTGAACAAAAAAGGAACATTCCTTTCTGGAGGCCAGCAACAACGGTTATGCATCGCGAGAGCTTTGGCAATGAAACCTGATGTCCTTTTAATGGATGAGCCTACTTCTGCACTTGATCCCATAGCAACAAAACATATTGAGGAGTTGTTATTAGAGTTGCAAAAAGAGGTGACAATTTTAATAGTTACCCATAATATGGGACAGGCAAAACGTATCTCTTCAAAATCAATGTTCATGTATTTAGGAGAACTTGTTGAATACGGGGATACCGAAATTATGTTCTCAAATCCTAAAGATGAACGTACTAAAGCATATTTGACAGGAAAGATGGGGTAGTCTAATTTATTGTCTTAATGGGTGAGTAGGATAGAAGAGTATAAATATTCTTTTATCCTTTATTTGTTTTAAAATTGTGTTTTTTGTAATTTCGTCAAATAAATATCATATCTACACTCTTATGACATTTGAAGAATCAACCCGAGAGAAGGAAATTTACAAAGTAACCATTTGGGGCAGCATTGTAAATTTCATATTGCTTGTTTTCAAATTTATTGCAGGATTTTTAGGGCATAGTTCTGCTATGATTGCTGATGCTGTACACTCTCTTTCGGATTTTGTAACAGATATTATAGTTGTTGTATTTGTTCGTATATCGGGTAAACCTGAAGACGAAGATCATGAGTATGGGCATGGTAAATACGAAACTCTTGCAACCGCTATTATTGGAGCACTACTGCTTGTGGTAGGTATTGGAATACTCGTAGATTCAACAACAACAGTAATAGATGTTATTAATGGTAAGACACTCGAAGCTCCAAGCATCTTGGCTCTTGCAGCGGCAGTAATATCTATACTTTTAAAAGAAATACTATATCAGTACACTCTATTTAAGGGTAAAAGACTTAATTCTAAAGCAGTTATAGCTAATGCGTGGCACCATCGTAGCGATGCATTTTCATCGATAGGAACATTATTAGGCATATCGGGAGCTATATTTTTAGGAGCTAAATGGAGAATTCTTGACCCAATTGCCGCATTTATTGTGAGTATATTCATTATTAAGGTTTCTATAGGCTTGATTAAACCTTGTTTGGAAGAATTATTGGAGAAGTCGTTGCCTAAAGAGATGGAAAATAAAATATTGTCTATTATTTTATCATACCCTGAAGTTTCGTCACCTCATCATCTTCGCACTCGACACATTGGTAATCACATAGCAATAGAGATTCATATCAGAATGGATGGAGAGATGACCCTGAATAAGGCTCATGAAATAACAAAACAAATAGAGGTTTCGCTGAAGGAAGAATTCGGAAAAGATACACATATTGGTATTCACATGGAACCGATAAAATAGGAGAGGGCATATTTTATCAATTATAAAAAATAGGATAACCTTTTTGGCTATCCTATTTTCGTGTTTTATAAAATAAATGGTATTATACCAATTTGTGAATAACAAGACCTGAACGAAGTTTTGGCTCAAACCAAGTTGTTTTTGGAGGCATGATATTACCTGTATCCGCAATATCCATCAATTGTTGCATCGATACAGCATATAGAGCCAATGCAACTTTCATCTCTCCGTTGTCAACTCTGCGTTTAAGTTCGCCTAAACCGCGAATACCACCAACAAAGTCTATACGTTTGTCAGAACGTAAGTCTGTAATACCAAGAATATCTCTTAGAATTAGGTCTGATGAAATTGTAACATCAAGAACTCCAATAGGATCTTCGTCATTATAAGTTCCCTCTTTAGCTGTTAGAGAGTACCATTTGCCACTTAAATATAGAGAGAAGTTGTGAAGAGCAGAAGGAGAGTAAATATCTTCACCTTTCTCTTCAACAATAAAGTTTTCGCTCAATTTTGCAATGAACTCTTCATCGCTCAACCCATTCAAATCTTTAACTACTCGGTTGTAGTCAATAATTTTTAGTTGAGAAGCAGGGAAACAAACAGCTAAGAAGTAGTTATACTCCTCGTCTCCTTTGTGGTTAGGATTTTGTTTTGCTTTTTCAGCACCAACAAGAGCAGCAGCGGCTGTTCTGTGGTGTCCGTCAGCAATATATAGATAGGGGATAGATGCAAATATTTCAGTAATACGAGCAATATCGTTTTCGTCATCTATCAACCAGAAGTGGTGTCCGAAACCATCGGGTGCAACAAAGTCATATTCAGCCTTTTTGCTAACTGTTTTTGTTACAATGGCATCAAGTTCTGCCTCATCAGGATATGCAAAGAATACAGGTTCGATGTTAGCGTTGTTAATACGAACGTGTTTCATTCTATCTTCCTCTTTATCGCGACGAGTTAATTCATGCTTTTTGATAACACCGCTCAAATAGTCTTCAACATTAGCACAAACAACCAAACCATATTGAGTTCTGCCATCCATTGTTTGAGCATAAACATAATAACACTCTTTTTCGTCTTGAACCAACCATCCGTTGTTTTGCCATTTATTGAAATTCTCAACAGCTTTATCATACACCTCAGGAGCATGCTCGTCTGTTCCCGGAGCAAAATCAATTTCTGGTTTTATAATGTGATAAAGAGACTTTTCATTTCCCTCAGCTTCTATGCGAGCCTCTTCTGAGTTTAGTACGTCGTAGGGGCGAGAAGCAACCTCTTCTACCATTGATTGAGGAGGTCTGATACCTTTAAATGGTTTAATTTTTGCCATAATATTAGTGTGTTTCAGTTATAAACTCTAAAAGAGGGAACTCCAAAAAGAAGTTACCTCTTTAGATTATTATTATATCAAATAAATACTATTTATTTACGCGGAATCTATCGATACCTTCTTTTAAATAACCAACAGATTGTTTAGCTGCAGCTATACCTGCATTGATATTAGCTTCTGCTGTTTGAGCACCCATTTTTTTAGGTGTGAAGAAACAACGGTTCTCGAATTTAGTTTTGAAATCCTCTGCATTAACGGGAGCGATATCTGATACATAACGGAAATCTGCTCTCTCTTCCATTAATTTAACCAACTCCTCTTCGTTGATAACCTCTTTGCGTGCAGTGTTGATAAGAACAGCACCTTTTGGCATTTGGTTAAGAAGTGCGTAGTTGATTGATTTTTTAGTCTCGTTGGTTGCAGGAATGTGAAGTGAGATGAATTGACACTCTTTGTAAAGAGTATTAACATCTTTAACAGGAGTAACGCCTGCCTCAATCATAGCCTCATCCGGGCAATAAGGGTCAAATGCCATAACTTCCATGCCAAAACCTTTAGCAATACGAGCTACATTGCGACCAACTTGTCCAAAAGCGTGGATACCGATTTTTTTACCAAGCAACTCAGTTCCTGAAGTTCCATTAAACATATTACGAACCATCATCACTGTCATACCGAATACAAGCTCTGCAACAGCATTTGAGTTTTGTCCTGGAGTATTCATAACGCAAACACCTTTTGCAGTAGCAGCCTCCAAGTCAATGTTGTCGTAACCGGCACCTGCTCTTACAACTATTTTAAGGTTCTCTGCTGCAGCAATAACCTCTGCGTCAATAATGTCGCTGCGAACTATAATTCCGTCAACATCTTTAACTGCATCTAAAAGTTGTGCCTTTTCAGTATATTTTTCCAATAAAACAAGTTCAAGACCGGCAGCCTCAATCTCTTTTCTTATACCATCAACTGCAACTGCAGCAAATGGTTTATCGGTTGCAACTAATATTTTCATATCTGTTTTTAATTAAAAGAAACCCACTCGAAGATTTTTAGGAACTTCAAAGTGAGTTTCATTAAGTTTTATTATCTATTAATATTTATTTTCGAACTCTTTCATTACGTCAATAAATGCAGCAACACTCTCTTTTGGCATTGCGTTGTAGATTGAAGCTCTGAATCCGCCAACTGAGCGGTGTCCTTTGATTCCAATCATACCTTTAGATTTAGCGAACTCTACGAATTCGCCCTCAAGTTCTTGATACTCTTCGTTCATAACGAAACATACGTTCATTATTGAGCGGTCTTCGACAGCAGCAGTACCTTTGAACAAACGGTTACGATCAATCTCGTCGTAAAGCATAGTTGCTTTCTCTACATTAATTTTCTCAAGAGCAGCAACACCTCCTAATGATTTGTAATATTTAAGAGTTTGTAATGCTGAGTAGATAGGCAAGCATGGAGGAGTGTTGAACATAGAACCTTTTTTAATGTGTGTACGATAATCCAACATTGTAGGAATAGCTCTGTCAACTTTACCAAGAGCATCCTCTTTAACGATTGCCAATGTTACACCTGCGGGAGCCAAGTTCTTTTGAGCACCTGCGTAGATGATGTCATATTTTGAAACGTCAATTGGACGTGAGAAAATATCTGAAGACATATCAGCTACCAAACGAGCTTTTACATCTGGATCTTTTCTAATCTCAGTACCAAATATTGTGTTGTTAGATGTAAAGTGGAAATAATCTACATCCTCAGGAATTTCGTAGTTCTTAGGAATATAGTTAAAGTTTGCATCTTTTGATGAAGCAACAACTTCAACCTCTCCAAATAATTTAGCCTCTTTAATAGCATTAACTGCCCAAGTACCTGTTTCTAAGTAAGCAGCTTTAGTTTTTAGCAAGTTGAAAGGAACCATGCAGAATTGCATACTTGCACCACCGCCAACTAATACAACTTCGTATCCTGCGGGAACGTCAAGAAGTTCTTTAATCAATGCTTGAGTTTCGTCCATAACAGCAACGAACTCTTTTGAACGGTGCGATACCTCCAAAATTGAAAGACCTGTACCAGCAAAATCTATAACAGCATCAGCTGTATTTTTAATAGTGTAAGGGCTCAAAATTGAGGGGCCTGCATAAAAGTTGTGCTTTTTCATCTTTTTTAAATTTGTATGTTTATAATTATTATTTCAATATTGTTGTCAATATTTACCTTTTGTTTTTTGGGCATGACAAAATTAATACATATTTTCTGTTTTGCAAATAAAATTCAAACAAAATGTAATTTAAATCTTGTTAATCTTTATCTTTTTGCTAATTACAATATCTTAACTATGTCAAACTGTTTTCAATATACTATTTTTTAGAGAATTTATCACCCCATAAGTGTTCCATTCTCTCTCTCATTTTTTCCTCTGCTGCGTTGTGTTGAGGATTCCATAGTGATAAATCCTTTAGTTTATCAGGCATAAATTGTTGTTTTACAAAATTGCCTGCATAGTCGTGAGCATATTTATAGCCACTGCCATATCCCGATTCTCTCATAAGTTTTGTTGGTGCATTTCTAAGGTGCAGAGGCACGGGTAAATCGCCACTCTCCTCAATTATGGCAAGAGCATCGTTAATCGATTTATACGCAGAATTACTCTTTGGACTTGTTGCTAAATATATAGTAGCTTCAGCCAATATAATTCTTCCTTCGGGCCAACCTATCTTTTCGAGAGCATCAAAACATGTGTTTGCAATAAGAAGAGCATTTGGATTGGCTAATCCTATGTCTTCGGCTGCCGAAATAACCAATCTTCGTGCAATAAACTTAGGATCTTCACCACCTGCAACCATTCTGCCTAACCAATATATTGCAGCATCAGGGTCACTACCTCTTATTGACTTAATAAATGCAGATATTATATCATAGTGCATCTCACCATCTTTGTCATAAGCTGCCGGATTTTGTTGCAAACGTTCTGTTACAACACTATTATTAATAACAATCTCCTCGTCGTTTTGATTGCTTTGAGTAATAAGATCTATTATATTAAGCAACTTGCGGGCATCGCCTCCTGAGTATCGAAACAGAGCATCTGTCTCCTCAATATTAAACTTTAGATTTTTTAGATATACGTCCTCAGTAATTGCCTTATTAAGCAATTCTTGCAAATCATTTTCCTCTAAAGGTTTAAGAGTATATACCTGACAACGAGAGAGTAGGGGACGAATAACTTCGAAAGATGGATTTTCTGTGGTTGCTCCAATTAGTGTTACGGTACCATTCTCTACAGCACCCAATAGTGAATCTTGTTGCGATTTACTAAATCGGTGAATCTCATCAATAAAAAGGATTGGGCGAGCAATAGATTGAAAAACGCCTGCACTCTTACACTTTTCTATAACATCTCTTACATCTTTAACCCCGGAATGAATAGCGCTTAGTGTATAAAAAGGAACCTCTAATATTGTAGAGATTATTTTTGCCAATGAAGTTTTACCAACACCGGGAGGTCCCCATAATATAAAAGAGGATATTCTTCCACCCTCAATCATATTACGAAGAATAGCACCCTTTGCAACAAGGTGTTTTTGTCCTATGTATCCATCAAAATTTACGGGACGTAATCTCTCTGCCAATGGTTGGTGTATCATAATATATATAAGGTTATATTTGCGAAGATAATAAATTAATTAATGAGATAAAAACAGAATTAAAATAAACTTTAAATAAAAATTTTTTACTCTTTTATTAAACCTTTGTTATAAAACGTGGTCATAAAGACAGAAACTTAAATAAAAACAGCTATGAAACTTACAAAATTTAAATCAGTATCAATGTCATTAGTAATAATGATGAGTATCTCAACAGCATCTTTTGCTCAAAATAGTAAAAATTTCTCAACAAAAGAGATGGCAGAGAAAAAAACAGAGATGATGAAAGAGAGTTTAGATTTATCAAAAAAACAAGCTAAACAAGTGTATGAAATAAATCTGAATTATATTGAAGCTAAAAAAGCAAGCATGAATTCTCGTCCGGGATTTCCAAAGGATGGCAAACATTTTAAAGGAGAAGTTTGTCCACAGGCACCTGAACGTCCAGGAACAGGATTTGACAAAAACTGTCCTCAAAGACCATGCCCTCAAGCAAAACCCAATTGCAAAGGGCCCGATGGTAAACCTATGATGAAACCGGACTGTAATAAACCTTGTCCTCAAATGAAACCGGGTTGCGAGAAACCTAAATGCGATACAGCATTTATGAAAGGCAAACCAAATTGTCCGAAAGGAGTAAAACCTAATTTTAAACCCGATTCAATTACATGCAAATATCATAAAGATTTAAAACAAGTTTTAACAGCATCGCAATACGAGAAATGGATGAAAATGCAATGCGAAAAAATGAAAAACTTTAAAGGTCACAAACCTATGCCATGCCCTAAAAAATAAATGGCGTAATATATAAAACGAATAAAGGCTATTGAGTTAATCCCAATAGCCTTATTTTTTGATTCAACAAAAAAAAGAGTTCGGTTTTAATCCGAACTCTTATAAGGATAATATGTCTGAAAATATTATTTTCTAACAATTGTTTGCTCTCTATCAGGACCAACAGATACAATTTTGATGGGTACTTCCAATTCCTCTTCCAAGAATTTGATGTAATTTTTGAATTCTACGGGGAACTCATCCTCCGATTGCATTTTTGTCATGTCGCAATTCCATCCTGGAAGTTCTTTGTAGATAGGTTCAATATCCTCTTCAATTGAGAATGGGAATTCAGTTACAACCTCGCCATTCATTTTGTATGCAACACATGCTTTGATTGTTTTGAATGAGTCAAGAACGTCACTCTTCATCATAATCAAATCTGTTACACCGTCAATCATAATTGCATATTTCAAAGCTACAAGGTCAATCCATCCACAACGACGTTTACGTCCAGTAACAGCACCAAATTCATTACCGTTTTTGCAGATGATTTCACCTGTTTCGTCAAATAACTCAGTAGGGAATGGACCACTACCTACGCGAGTACAATATGCTTTGAATATACCATATACTTTGCCAATTTTTGTTGGGGCAATACCCATACCTGTACATGCACCGGCACAAACAGTGTTTGAAGATGTTACGAAAGGATATGAACCAAAATCAACATCCAATAATGTTCCTTGAGCGCCTTCTGCCAACATGCTTTTACCCTCTTTAAGAAGGTTGTTGATTACATGTTCGCTATCAATCAATTTAAACTCTTTAAGATACTCCAATGCCTCAAAGAACTCTTGTTCCAAAGCATCAATGTTATACTCAAAGTTTAATGATTTCAAAATTTGCTCGTGTTTAGCTTTTGCTTTAGCATATTTTTGGTCGAAGTTCTCCAAAATATCTCCAACTCTTAAACCATTACGGCTTACTTTGTCGGTATATGTGGGTCCGATACCTTTTCCTGTTGTACCAATTTTTGCATCACCTTTTGCTGCTTCGTAAGCTGCGTCTAACATACGGTGAGTAGGCATGATAAGGTGTGCTTTTTTAGAGATATACAAACGCGATTTTAAATCGTGTCCACTCTCAGCCAATGCAACAGCTTCTTGTTTGAACAAAATTGGGTCCAATACAACACCATTACCAATGATATTTATTTTGCCTCCTTGGAATATTCCTGAAGGGATTGAACGCAATACATATTTCTCTCCGTTAAAAACAAGAGTGTGACCGGCATTAGGTCCGCCTTGGAAGCGAGTAATTACACTATACTCGGGGGTAAGAACGTCAACCACTTTACCTTTACCTTCATCTCCCCATTGTAGTCCTAATAACACATCTACTTTCATACCTGTGCTTATTTACTTTTTTTGTTATTTAATATTTTCTTTTTGTTTTCTAAATTATTCTCTTTTGCAATAAGTTTGGCTTTTAGTGTTGCCTTTCGTTTAGCATTTACACACGAACTACAAAGCCCATATACTGCAATGGTACTATATGATGTTAAAAATTTACCATATTTTTTACTGTTTACGGCGCTTATGGTTTCGCTATCTTTAACATCTTTAATTTTACCACATTTGGTACAAATTAGTCTTATGTACATTTGAGATAAAGGAACTTTTTCAAAATATTTCTTTCCTTCAATCTCATGCTCCCTTAAAATTTGAGCATCAATAAGTGCAGACAAAGTATTATATACTGTTGCTCTGCTGATTCTTGTACCTTTGCTCAACACCTCATTAAGTATATATTCCGCATCAAACTTCTTAGATGTTTCACTAACGACATCAAGAATAAAATATCTTTCAGGTGTTTTTCTGAGTTTGTTCTCTTCAAGGTATTGATTAAACTTAATTCTTAAGCTCTCTTTGCTCTTATCATCCGACATAGAATTTTATTTTGTTTTTAATCAATTATGAATTGAACATATAACCTTACAAATTTACAAACTTTTTCTTTATTATCTACCATATTAAGCGTAAAAAACTCCCTTATTCACTATTTTTTGAATAAAGGAGTTTATATATTAGAGATTTATAGTTACTCTATAGCTAAATCATCTGTTAGTTTTCGAATCTATCTATAATATCATTTGTAATTAAAGCTAAAAATATATTCTCCGAGTTTGAATATTCTAATGCTTTTGCTCTTACCGTTTCTATAGTATCTTGACTAATTTCTGATTTGTTTATGAGCAACCTGATGAATAATCTAAAGGCGAAATATAGATGATTTTCGTTTTCTGAGTTTACATATTCCAAGCATAGTTGTTCGGCGTATGGCAATTTCGAAAATAAGAACATCGAGGCTATATCTGCAACTTCCGAATATTTTATATCTTCAATCCACTCTTTTGCAATATCGATGCTCATCTCAGAGTGGGGGAATATCATTGTTGCAAGAAGTTTCGATTCTCTGATGTTTTCGTTCCAAAGCCTTATCGCAACCTCTTGGCTTGGTGAATACTTTTCAGCCAAAGTGCGCAATTGAGGAAGAGATAATCCAAAGATTATCTTATAATCCATCCCTCTGTTTCGCATACTTGTTGAAATTATTCCATTCATTCCAAGACGGAAATCGTTTTTTATGCTTTTTATTATTTCGTCGTTATTCATCACGATAATTCCTCTATATTAATCGTTATAGGTATCTAATGCTGAGTAATCTTTTGAGTAACGCAACATTTGCTCGTCATACTCTTCGTCGTAAGTAACGGTAACGTCAGTAACTATTCCATTCTCATCCTCAACCAATGAGTATTTGGGATTGACGAATCCTTTGTAAGGAGCAAGATTTAATTTTTTGTAGCGAGCCAATACCTCTTTGTGTAGTTCAATATCAACTTTTACAGCATATTTCTCAACCAAAGCTTTTCCTGCTTCGTAATCGCCCTCTGATTTTATGCGTTGAACCTCGGCAAGAAGTTTACCAAACAATGCGCGAAGTTTATCGTAATCGTTGATTTTTACAAAACTTTTGCCATCGATTTTCTCGATTGATATTACGTTATCCTCTGCGCCGTTCTCCAAACACCATTTTGCGATAAGTTGACGGTTGCGCATGTGAGACTCCTCGATGTCGTTACCCAATTCAATGCGAGTTAATTGAGTCATCAAACCATTCATTATATATGAGTAGTAGTTTGATTTGTATGCATCTTCGTTAGGCAATAGTCCCAACTCCATGATTTTTGCATCTGCCATATAGTACATTGCAAACAAGTCTGCACGAGTCTCTTCCAATGTTGAAGCATATGCTTTCAAAGCATCAGAATCTACTCCCGGAAGAAGTTTTCCAGAACCGTGTCCAAGACATTCGTGAAGGTCTGTGTGAAGGTTATCAGATACAAAGCCATATTTGTTCATCAATTCGCGAGTAGGCTCATCAATAACAAACTCCTCTTTAAATCCGTTACCCAATGCAGCTTGATCGTATGCGTATGTGATGTTTTCGATAGTTACAGATTTTGAACCATAGTCACGACGAATCCAGTCTGCATTAGGTAGGTTTATACCAATAGGAGTGCTTGGGTAGCAATCTCCACCTAACATGGCAACAGTAATTACTTTTGCAGTAACACCTTTTACTGTCTCTTTTTTGAATCGGTTATCGATAGGAGAGTTATCCTCGAACCATTGAGCATTTGCACTGATAGTTTCTGTGCGAGAAGAAGCCTCAATGTTTTTAAAGTTGATTGATGCCTCCCAACTTGCTTTCATGCCAAGAGGGTCTCCATAAACTTCTGTAAATCCGCAAATGAAATCTACATTACCTGTCAACTCTTGTACCCATGCAACAGCATACTCGTCAAATGTTTTAAGGTCACCTGTTTTGTTGAATTCTATTAGAAGGTCAATAACGTTGCGTTGCTCGTCGTTTTCAGCAACACCTTTTGCCAACTCTAACCAATAGACTATGCGTTCAAGAGCTTTTGAATAGCGACCACCTACTTTATAAACCTCTTCGTAGATTTTACCGTCACGTTTAACTAATCGGCTATTTAGACCATATGAGATTGGTTGGTTATCGTTAGGTTTGCGCATTTTAGCATAAAATTCCTCTGCCTCTTTTTGAGTTACGCCATCATAGTAGTTTCCTGCTGAAGTTTGAACCAAATCATAACCTGCAGCCAAGTTAATACGTTTAGGCATGACATCTTTGTCAAAGATAATTGGAGTTAGCTCTGCAATAAGATTATCAACTGTCTCACCCTCTCTTACAGGAAGCAAAGTTGAATCCAAAGCTTTAACTTGCTCTACGAAAAACTCTTGAGAGAATCCGGGAACAAATTTATCTGTGGCATAGTGGTGGTGAATACCGTTTGAGAACCATATGCGTTTTAAGTAAACAACAAACTCTTTGTAATCAGCACTCTCTTTGTCTCCTTTGTAGTTTTGATATACTGCCTCCAATGTGCGACGTATTGCAAGGTTGTATTTTCCATTTTGGTCGAAAAGTATATCGCGTCCCTCTTGAGCAGCTTCAGTCAAATAATAGATATAAAGCTTTTGATTTAAAGACAATTCCTCAAATCCGGGGACTTGATAGCGAAGAATTTGTAAGTCTGCAAATTTATCCACGTTATAATTGAATTTAGACTCATTCTCGGTTTTTGAGCAACTCATGAAACTCATACCAAAAAATAGAGCGGTTGTTGTGATTAAAAATAATTTTTTCATCTCCTATTTTATTTATTATTAATTGATTATTCTACGTATAAGACTAATCCTTTAAGATATTCACCCTCTGGATGATATATATTAATGGGGTGGTCGGCAGGTTGAGTTAATTGGTGTAGAATTCTTACATTTCTGCCCGACATTGCCGCTGCACTGAAAACTGCCAATCTGAACTGTTCTTTAGTAACAACCTGAGAACAAGAGAATGTAAACAGGATTCCTCCCGGTTTAATCTTCTCGAATGCCTTTGCATTTAATCGTTTGTATCCTTGAAGTGCGTTGTGAAGGGCATTTCTGTGTTTTGCAAATGCAGGAGGGTCAAGAATTATCAAATCGTAATTATCGCCCATCTCGTCGAGATATTTGAAAGCATCCTTAACGTATGCTTCATGTCGTTCATCATTAGGAAAGTTCATCTCAACGTTTTTCTTTGTCAAATCAATGGCTTTTGCCGAACTGTCAACCGAGTGAACCAATTCTGCACCACCTCTCATTGCATAAAACGAGAAACCTCCTGTATAGCAGAACATATTCAACACTTTGCGGTTTTTAGCATACTTCTCAAGTAATGCTCTATTATCGCGTTGATCAACAAAGAATCCTGTTTTTTGACCTTTTAGCCAATCCACATAAAATTTCAATCCGTTCTCAATGGCAACATTGCCTTTGTATGAACCTCTGATATAATCGTTTTGAGGATCGAGTTGGGCTTTGTAGGGTAGAGTAGTGTCAGATTTGTAATAAACTTCTGTTACAACGCCACCCATAACCTCCATAAGAGCATCAGCAATTACCTCACGAGCAAAGTGCATTCCGGGAGAGTGTGCTTGCATAACAGCCGTTGAACCGTATATGTCGATAATCAATCCCGGAAGGAAATCTCCCTCGCCATGAATCAATCTAAAACAGTTGCTTTTCTCTGTTCCTGCAATTCCGTAAGCCAATCGCAAATCATATGCGCTTGCCAATCTCTTTTTATAAAAATTGTAATCTATCTCAATCTCTTCAAAAGATAAAACTCTAATGGCAATGCTTCCAATTTGGTAATGTCCTGTTGCTGCAAAACTTCCGTCATTGAAATAGACATCAACAACATCTCCCTCTTCAGGCTCGCCAACAAATTTTGCTATTGCTCCTGAAAAAATCCATGGGTGTCTCCTCAATAAAGAGTCTTCTTTCTTAGGCTTTAGTATTATTTTTGTTTTACTCATATCTCTAATTGAATAATCTTATAATATCATTAGCATTTGCGTAAATAAGCAGTGCAAACAATAGGAACATACCTATAGTTTGAGCATATTCCATAAATTTAATGCTTGGTTTACGACGTACAATAACCTCATACAATAGGAATAGAACGTGTCCTCCGTCTAGTGCAGGTATTGGCAAAATATTCATAAATGCCAAAATCACAGATAAAAAGGCTGTCATATTCCAAAATCCCTCCCAATTCCACGTTGCGGGGAATATGCTTCCGATTGTACCAAATCCACCTATGCTCGAAGCTCCCTCTTTAGTAAATACATATTTGAAATCGCTGATATATCCCGACAAAGTTTCGAAACCTTGTTTAACTCCAACAGGAATTGCTTCTATTAGAGAGTATTTCTCAACTTTTGGCTCATATACCTCGGTAATGGGTTGAAGTTGGATTCCTAATTTTTTGTCATCATTTAATTTAACCTTAACAAAGTTTGTTTTGCTATCCTTTTGGTAGCATACAGTAACGCTATCTCCTGGATTGCAATTGTCAAGAATTTTAAATAGTTGAGAAATATCTTCTGTTAGTCTATAGTTTACCGATAAAATTTTAGAACCTTTCTCTAATCCTGCTTGCTCTGCGCCACCACCGGCAACAACGTCTGCAATAACAGGTCTTACTCGATATGAAGCAAAGCCCTCTTGAGAAGCGACCAATTTAAGCATGAAATCCTCAGGTATTGCAATTGATGTAGGGTTGCCATGACGTAGAACTTTAACCTCTTTTGCTTCAGCAATCATTCGTAAAGTTTTGCCATCAAGAGCTTTTAAGTCTTCTCCATCTGCACTCAATAATATATCTCCATTCATAAATCCTGCATCAATGGCAGTTTGGCTGAATGTAAAACCACTTGTGACATTTTGCACAGGAATATAGGTTTTACCCCAAGTGAAAGCAATCATTATGTATATAAGCAGAGCAAGAATAAAGTTGAACAATACTCCGCCAACCATTATCAATAGACGTTGCCATGCAGGTTTTGAACGAAATTCCCAAGGTTGCTCAGGTTGTTTCATTTGCTCTTTATCCATTGATTCGTCAATCATTCCGGCAATTTTAACGTAGCCACCCAAAGGCAACCAGCCTATACCATACTCTGTTTCGCTCTTTTTAGGTCTGAATTTGAATAGAGAGAACCAAGGATTAAAAAAGAGGTAAAATTTCTCAACTCTAACTTTAAAAAGTCTGGCAAATATGAAGTGCCCAAATTCATGAACAATCACTAAAAGCGACAGACTCATTATAAGTTGTAGAGCTTTGATAAAAAATGTTTCCATAGGTATTATAATTTTTTGATTAATTCTTTAGTATATATACGAGTAACTTTATCAGTTTCAACATAGTCCTCGTATATTGGGTTTTTAATGAAATTTCCAGCACTCATTGCCGAATAAGCAAGATTTGGAATATCAGTAAATTTAATTTTCTCCTCTAAGAATGCTGCAACTGCAATTTCGTTTGCTGCATTCAATATACATGGCATATTTCCACCTTTCTCAATTGCGTCATATGCAAACTTAAGCATAGGAAAGCGTTCGGTATCGGGAGTCTCAAAAGTCATGGTAGAGTAGTCGGCAAGAGTTAATCTCTTTCCTCCAAAATCCACTCGTTTTGGATATGTAAATGCATAAGCAATAGGTAATTTCATATCGGGAACTCCCAATTGTGCCTTAACTCCGCCATCTTCAAACTGAACCATTGAGTGGATGATTGATTGAGGATGCACAGCAACTTCAACTTGTTGAGGAGTCACCCCAAACAACCATTTTGCCTCAATCATTTCAAACCCTTTGTTCATTAGCGATGCAGAGTCAATGGTTATTTTCGCTCCCATAACCCAATTGGGATGTTTAAGAGCATCCGCTTTGGTTACATGAGCCAATTGATCTGCCGAATATCTCAAAAATGGACCTCCTGATGCAGTTAGTATGATTTTTTCAATATTGTTGAACTCTTCACCTGTTAAACATTGAAATATTGCAGAGTGTTCTGAATCAACAGGAATAATCTCTGTTCTGTATTCAAGAGCAAGTTTCGTGATTAGTTCTCCAGCAACAACAAGAGTCTCTTTGTTTGCAAGAGCTATTTTTTTACCTGCTTTAATGGCTTTGATTGTAGGAAGCAATCCCGAATATCCCATCATGGCAGTTAATACAATGTCGATAGAAGTTGCCTCAACAGCTTCTGCAATTGCATTGGTTCCTGCATAAACTTTAATTGGCAAATCGCTTAATGCATTGCTAACGGTTTCATATAGCTCTTCATTTGCAATAACAACAGTGTCGGGCATGAATTTTCGAGCCTGCTCAATCAATAACTCTGCACTATTGTTTGCAGTCAGAGTATGAACCTCAAACATTTCGGGAAATGTATCAATAACTTCGAGAGCCTGACGTCCTATAGAGCCTGTTGATCCTAATATTGCTATTTGTTTCTTCATCGTATATTTAATTCATTTAATCTGTTTATTGCAACAGAATACACTATTCTGCAAATTTACAAAAAAATGATGAAATTACGAAGGTGTTTTTACTCAAATAGCGTTATAATTGTAATTGTTATAGAAAGAAAAACAATAATTAAGGATAATTATCTTTTGTAGATACAAATGACGAGATGATTATGTAGATAAGTAACTACTCTTTTATGAGATATACACCATGCTCTTTAATATCGACGTATGGTATTTTTAGAGCTTTACACTCTTTAATTATAGATTTACGTTTGAAATAATTGAGGTTTGATGCCATAACCACCTCTTCGAAAACAAACATCTCTGTCAATTTTGCTAATGAACCTGAAAAGCCATTGCACACAATAGCTTTATCTACAAAGAGCCTTTCTCCTGGTTTTATTTTTTTGTTTTTAAACTCTCCGGAATTTAAAATCAGATATTTCTCTCCTTTGTATGCTATGTATGGTAACTCCACAAAAAGATTTTTATCTCTTATCGAATCGACAGTAAATATAGCATTTGGTAGTGCCTCTTTCATCCAAAACTCTTTACCCATATATCCGATCTTATCTTCAATGCCAATAGTGTCAATAGTTAAAACATAGTTGTAATTTTTATCGACAAAGTTAAGCGCTGTTATTCTGTTGTCGTCATATATAACAGCTTTGTATTTATCTCTGTTTTTGTTGACAATGGTCTCGATAATTGTAAATGAAGCGATTAAAGTCAGGAGTATTACAAGCAACTCGCTTCGCTTACTTTTCAATATCCATATTCCACCAAATATTACTATGTAAATAAAGAGTATATAGTAGCTTTTTATGTAAATATTATCGATAAAAGAGTAGGGGACTGAGTTAGATAAATTGGCTATAAAGTCGATATAAATGAATAAACCATCTGTAATTTTAAAAAACAGCTCTATAGGAATAATCATTGTCAACATAGCAGAGACAATAACTATGGGAAGTATTGGAATTACAACCAAGTTGCTTATTAATCCCATTAATGGAAGTTGATTAAAATAGTATATACTTAAAGGTAATGTTCCAATTTGTGCGGCTAACGTAACCGCAACAATTGAAGACATGTATGCCAATACTTTGTGTTTATGAGGCAGACGAGAGTATATAAACGGGTATATATAAAAGATTGAAAAAACAGCAATAACGCTTAATTGAAAACTTACGTCAGATATATAATTTGGATTGTATGCAAGTATAAATAGAGCAGCAGCAAAAAGTGAATTTATAGTAGTCCCTTTACGATTTAATATTTCGCCAATCAGAACAAATGTTGCCATCACAGCCGCTCTTACAGCTGACAGAGGAAATCCAATAACAAAGATATAAGCCCACAAAATCAAAATTGTAATTAGCGGTCTTGCAAACGATAATTTTATTAATTTTAAAGGGAAAAACAATAAGTATAAAACAAAGGCAATAATACCAATGTGCAAACCGCTAACGGCAAGAATATGAGATAATCCTGATGCAGAATAGGCATTGCGCATATCTTTGGATAACATTGTTTTATCTCCCAAAATCATTGCGCTTATCAATGCTTTTGAAGAATCACTTATGTCAAACCCTTTTATAATTTGTAATAAACTATTTTTTAAATCCGAAGCTTTCTCTTTTATAGAATTTGGCCTTATATAATCTATCTTATTCCAACTATTGCAAGGGATATATTGCGAGTAATAAAATCCTTCACGTTCTAATTTTAAGTTGTAATTAAATGATGATAAGTTGTTCGAAAAATTTATCGGTTGAAGATTTTGTTCAAAAATAATGACATCTCCCTTTGTGAGATTTTTTGACAATGAATCAGGCTGAATATAAAGCACAACATTTAAATTATCTTTAATATCTTCAACTCCACTCAGTTTTATTATTGATGCTTTACTTTCAACCGAATGCTCTTTTACATTAACCTCTTCTTCTATTTTAGCTATGGCATAATCTTTAATCTGGGGTAAAGCTGTGTCTGGTTTTGAAACTATATACGCATCTATTACGCCCAGCGAAATAAAGAGAGAAAATATAGCATATCCAAAATAATTCCTCTTTGCAAATTTTGTTTTAGGAAGGCGAGCTTTGTAAAAATTGTAAAATAGGAGAAGTGATGACAGAACAAATGGCAGAGCAATATAATATCCTCCGTTAAAAACCATTTGTAATAAAACTCCTATTACAAACGATAAAAGATATTTAAGAAAAGGGGCTTCAGATAATTTCAGAAACCCCTCTTTGTTTGCCATATTAATTATAGTTTATTTAATTACAATGCTTTTAGTGCAGCTATTGTCTCTATCGGATTTTCTGATTTAAATACAAAATTTCCTGCAACAAGAGCATCAGCACCTGCATCCACAACCAATTTACCTGTTTCAAGATTAATACCTCCGTCAACCTCAATTATGGCAGACGAACCTTTTTTCAATATCATCTCCTTTAACTCAGCAACCTTATTAACTGTGTTTGGAATAAATTTTTGTCCTCCGAATCCAGGGTTTACCGACATTAATAAAACCATATCCAAATCAGTTATAACATCTTGCAATAGAGAAACAGGAGTGTGTGGGTTAAGAGTAACAGCAGCCTTCATACCAGCCTCTTTAATTTGTTGAATGGAACGGTGTAGGTGTGTAGAAACCTCATAGTGAATATTCATCAAATAGGCATTGCTATCTTTAACCTCTTTGATAAATTTCATGGGATCAACAATCATTAAATGAACATCGAGAGGCTTTGTTGACAATTTCTTTACATAATCCAACACTGGAAAACCAAAAGATATATTTGGAACAAAAACTCCATCCATAACGTCAATATGTAGCCAATCAGCCTCGCTGCTATTTACCATATTTATTGATGAGGTCAAGTTTCCAAAATCAGCCGATAATAATGAAGGTGCAATTATTGCCATAATCCGTTTTATATATAAATTATTGTTTTAAAAATAAAAAACCTTTGTAATACTACAAAGGTAATCATTTTAGATTGATTTATACAACTTCTTTTAAGAATAAATAAAAGAAAAGAAAACCTATTGACAGATGGCATCAAATTAATTGAGTATATATCCACCTGTTGAAGTCATATGTTTGTTGTCGCAACAATATACTCTTGCAAAGTTCATCAAAAAGGCAATTGTTGAATCTTTTGGAGAGAGCATCTCTTTTTTCTCTTTTACAATTGAATCAGAGGTGTACTTTTTATTCATAGGCATAATGAGCTTGTGTGTTTGTATGATAAACGCATAAATGAATAATTTATTGCACCATATAAAAAACAAGAAGGATTTTAAAACCCTTCTTGTTATGTAAATTATATTTAGAATGTTATTAGAAGAATAGTTCTACTTTATTTTCTTCTGCCATTCTGCGCATATTCATTATTGCGTATCTCATACGTCCAAGAGCAGTGTTGATACTTACGTTAGTAGCATCAGCAATCTCTTTAAAGCTCATATTTTGATAATATCTCATTATCAATACCTCTTTTTGGTTGTCGGGTAGGGCAGCAACAAGTTTACGAATATCTATTCTGACTTGAGTCGAAATCATTGAGTCTTCAACAGTCCCTTCGCTTAACTCTTTTCTATTGAAAATGTCAGGATTCATATCAGAATTTGGAATATGATTCTCTGATTTCTCTTGACGATAGTGGTCAATTATTAGGTTGTGAGCAATGCGGGTAATCCACGACGAGAATTTGCCCGATTCAACATATCTTCCTTGTTTGATTGTGGTAATAACTTTCACAAAAGTCTCTTGGAATATGTCTTCTGCCAAATCCCTATCTTTTACTATATAGAATACGTATGAGTAGATGCGATTTTTGTGTCTGAGAAGTAGAACATCAAAAGCACCATTATCACCTTTCGAATATAATGCCACCAACTCCTCGTCGGTAAGCAAATTATAATTTTTCATTAATTATCCTCTTTATGGTTTAAGAGTAAAAGTCTATTCGATAGGCGTGCTTTTTAATGTTTAACTCTGCAAAGAAAAGGCATTTATATGAAATTTACAAATATTTTGTCGAAAAAAAACTCATATAAAAACATTTTTTAACATTTAAAACACAATAAATAATCTATTCATAAAATACAAGATTAAACAAGATAATAATTATAAATATTGGTTATTTTAATAAAATTTGTAAATTTGCATTTGATTTGTTTTTAAACAATTGAATAATTTTTATAACGATTAAATATTATCTAATTATGAAACCTACATTATTTGTATTGGCAGCAGGAATGGGAAGCCGTTATGGTTCTCTTAAACAATTGGATGGTTTAGGACCAAACGGGGAAACAATTATGGACTACTCTATTTTCGACGCAATCCGCGGAGGATTTGGAAAAGTTGTATTTGTAATTCGCCACTCATTTGCAGAAGAGTTTATTGAAAAAGTAGTAAACAAATATGCTCAAGTGATACCAACTGAAGTTGTATATCAAGAGTTGAATTATCTACCTGAAGGATTCTCAGTTCCGGAAGGTCGTGAAAAACCTTGGGGTACTAACCACGCAGTTATGATGGGTAAAGAGGTAATTAAAGAGCCTTTTGCCGTAATTAATGCTGACGATTTCTATGGACGCGAGAGCTTTGCCATCATTGCAGATTGGTTGTCAAAACAAGAGGGAGAAAACAAATATTGTATGGTTGGATACCGAGTAGGTAATACAATGAGTGAGAGCGGAACAGTTTCTCGTGGTATTTGCGAAACTAATGAAGCTTCAGAATTGACATCTGTTGTTGAGAGAACAAAAATTGGATACTATAACGGAGGTATCGCTTTCAATGAAGGCGAAGAGTGGACAATGCTTGACCCTAATGTTCCTGTATCAATGAACATGTGGGGATTCACTCCTGACTACTTCAAATATTCTGATGAGATATTTGTAGAATTCTTGAAAGAGAATATGTCAAATCTAAAATCTGAATTCTTCATACCTCTTATCGTAAACGATCTTATTCAAACAAATCGTACATCTGTTACAGTTCTTGACACTCCATCAAAATGGTTTGGTGTAACTTATCCTCAAGATCGTCCTGACGTAGTTGCTAAAATTCAATCATTGGTTGATGCAGGAGAATATCCTTCACCATTGTTCAAATAAGAATTTTGAACACATATGTAATAGAAAAGGGGAGTCCTGTGGATTCCCCTTTCTTCGTAACAACATTAGAAGCTGTTTGAATTAAATCAAACAGCTTCTTAAACTAATTATTTATTTTTGATATAATCAACAATCCATTTACCAACCTCAGATGTTTTGTATGATTTCTCTCCTTGTGCAATATCCACTGTAACAACTCCTGCATCAATTGAAGCAGAAACAGCCTCGCGAATTAACTTACCTTCCTCCATTAAACCAAATGCATACTCAAACATCAATGCTGCAGAAAGGATTGTAGCCAAAGGATTGGCAATGTCTTTTCCTGCTGCTTGTGGATATGAACCGTGAATAGGCTCAAATACTGATGTATGCAAACCAACAGAAGCAGAAGGTAACATTCCAAGAGAACCAGTTATTACAGAAGCTTCATCTGTCAAAATATCACCAAACATATTCTCTGTAACCATAACGTCGAAACGAGAAGGCCATTGAACAAGTTGCATTGCTGCATTGTCAACGAACATATATTCTGTTTCAACCTCAGGATACTCTTTCGAAATCTCTTGTGCAACCTCTCTCCACATACGTGAAGTACAAAGAACGTTTGCTTTATCAACAACAGTTACTTTTTTTCTGCGTTGCATTGCGTATGTATATGCAAGACGAACTATTCTGTCAATCTCTTCGCGAGAATAAACACAAGTGTCGTATGCTACGTTTCCATCTTCGCTACGTCCTTGTGGACGGCCAAAATATATACCTCCAGTTAACTCTCTGATACACATTAAATCAGTTCCTGCAACAACGTCTTGACGAAGAGGAGATTTGTGTATTAGTTGAGGCATTGTTGATACAGGACGAATATTTGCATATAATCCTAATTGCTTACGCATACCTAACAAACCTTGCTCAGGGCGTACTTTGGCAGATGGATTATTGTCATATTTAGGGTCTCCAATAGCTCCGAATAAAACGGCATCAGACTCCATACATATTTTGTGTGTCCCTTCAGGGTATGGGTTGCCTGTTGCGTCAATGGCACAAGCACCTACAAGGGCATGTTTGTATGACAATTCGTGACCGAATTTCTCGCATACAGCAATTGTTGCATCCAATGCGGTTGCCACAATCTCCGGACCAATTCCGTCGCCTGGCAACACTGCTATATTCATTTTCATATCTTATTAAAATTAAAAAAGTTTTACAATCAATATCTCAATTAAAATTCTTCTATGTGATTTAACATCTTTATGGTTGCCTGAATAGCTGCCGCCATCTGGTCAAGATCCAATCCGTATGTTTTAAATGTTTTACCTTTATATTCCCATGTAATAGATGTTTGCACCAAAGCATCTGTTCTACCTCCCGGAGGAATATTTACTGCATAATCCAATAGTTGAGGAAAAGGTCTATGCAGTTTAGTTTTATATATCCATTGGATGCCCTTTACAAAAGCATCATATTGTCCGTCTCCTGTTGCACCTGCCTCATATACCTCACCATTAATCTCCAACTTAAGCACAGCTCCCGGACGTAATCCGTTTGCCACAGCAAGAGTATAATTTAGCAGAGTAATTCTCTGCTTTTGTGTATTTCTATTAAGAGTATCAGAAATAATGTAAGGTAAATCCCCTTGTGATATAATCTCTTTTTTATCACCTAACTCAATGATTCGTTCAGTAACTTTACGCATTGATTCTTCGTCAAGTTCAATACCCATAGATTCAAGATTCTTACGGATATTTGCCTTTCCCGAAGTTTTTCCAAGAGCATATTCTCTCATGCGTCCAAAACGTTCTGGAAGAAGATCATTATAATAGAGATTATTTTTGCTGTCACCATCAGCATGCACTCCTGCACATTGTGTGAATACATTATCTCCGATAACAGGTTTGTTTGCAGGAATTCTTATTCCTGAATAAGATTCAACCACACGACTTACATGATTAATTTTTGCTTCATTAATAGAGGTCTTCATACCCAATTGGTCATGAACAACTGCCAATATACTTGACAATGCAGCATTTCCGGCTCTTTCGCCTAATCCATTAATAGTACAATGTACTCCTTTAATACCGGCTTTAACAGCAGCATAACAGTTGGCTACAGCCAAATCGTAATCGTTATGAGCGTGAAAATCGAAGTGTAGAGTAGGGTATCTATCTATTATCTCTTTGCAATACTTATATGTTGTATCGGGGTTTAGAACCCCTAATGTGTCGGGCAACATGAATCTTTTTATATTGCATGAACTTAAAGAATCTATTAGATTATACACATACTCGGGAGAGTCTTTCATTCCATTTGACCAATCCTCTAAGTATAGATTAACCTCTATTTCTTCTCTATTTGCAATCTCTATTTCATGTTTAATATCGTTTATATGCTCCTCAGGGCTCTTTTTTAACTGATATTGACAATGTCTTAAAGAGCCTTTACTCAACATATTAACAATTTTACCACCGGCATTCTTTATCCAATTTATAGATACACCATTATCAATAAATCCTAAAACCTCAATGGCTTTAAGTTTTTTATGTTTCGAAGCCCAATCACAAACCTGCTTAACAGCTTCCATCTCTCCTGCAGATACTCTTGCAGATGCGATTTCAATTCTGTTTACCTTAATTTCGTTTAAGAGAAGACGTGCAATACTTAATTTTTCGAACGCACCAAACGACACA
Source organism: Candidatus Caccoplasma sp. (assembly GCA_045613905.1). Classification (GTDB taxonomy): domain Bacteria; phylum Bacteroidota; class Bacteroidia; order Bacteroidales; family G3-4614; genus Caccoplasma_A. The sequence goes on along the minus strand of JAZLBW010000023.1, from coordinate 37,623 downwards.
CCGGAGGTTTGTTCTCCGTCGCGTAGAGTGGTATCCATTATTTCAAGTTTGCATTTCATATCATTAACGATTATTTTCCCAAGTTTCTATATCAGTTTTTTTACTTAATAGGTAATCAATATCATCAAATCCATTAAGCAAGCAATCTTTTTTATATGGATTTATATCAAATTTCTCAGATTCTCCTGTTGCGTTATTCGTGATAGTTTGATTTGGTAAATCAATAGTAATTGTATTTGTGTGGTCGTTCTCAACAGAGTCAAATATGTTTTGTAAAAATGATTCTGATACAACTACAGGAAGCACACAGTTGTTAAGAGCATTGTTTTTAAATATATCGGCAAAGAAGCTTGATACAACTGCTCTGAAACCATATCCTGCCACAGCCCATGCTGCATGCTCACGACTCGAACCGCTTCCAAAGTTTTTTCCTGCAACTAAAATAGAACCCGAATAAGAAGGATTGTTTAATACAAAACTCTCAATTTTGTTACCCTCTTTATCAAATCTCCAATCGCGGAACAAATTATCACCAAAGCCCTCTCTTGTAGTTGCTTTTAAAAAACGAGCAGGTATTATTTGGTCAGTATCCACATTCTCAATAGGCAAGGGGATACATGTTGATGTCAATTTTTCAAATTTTTCTCTCATAGTTTTTCTGAGGTTAAATTAAATGAAATCTCGTGGATCTGTTATCTTTCCTGTAATTGCAGCTACTGCAGCAACAACGGGACTTGCAAGCATTGTTCTTGCACCAGGACCTTGTCGGCCTTCGAAGTTGCGATTTGAAGTAGACACAGAATATTTTCCTGCCGGAATCTTGTCGTCGTTCATAGCCAAACATGCTGAGCAACCAGGTTGACGTAGTTCAAAACCTGCCTCTTCCAATACTTTGTCAATACCTTCAGCGCGAATAGCTTTTTCTACATTCCATGAACCGGGAACTAACCATGCTGTTACATTGTCAGCTTTTTTGTGCCCTTTTACAACTTCAGAAAAAGCTCTGAAATCCTCAATACGTCCGTTAGTACAACTTCCTAAAAATACATAATCTATCTCTTTGCCAAGAACTTTTTCTCCGGCTTTAAATCCCATATAAGATAGAGATTTTTCAAATGATATTTGTCCTGCCTCATCAATCTCATCCATGGTTGGAATATTAGCATCAATAGCCATTCCCATACCGGGATTTGTTCCGTATGTAATCATCGGAGCAATATCAGCCGCATCAAAATTAACCTCTTTATCAAATACGGCACCTTCGTCTGTCGGTAGTTTTTTCCACTCCTCAACTGCTTTATCCCAAGCTTCACCTTTGGGAGCAAACTCTCTACCTTTTATATATTCAAAAGTAACTTCATCCGGAGCAATCATACCGCCACGAGCACCCATTTCAATACTCATGTTGCACAATGTCATTCTTCCTTCCATTGAAAGAGAGCGTATTGCGCTTCCTGCGAATTCAACAAAATAACCTGTTGCTCCACCGGTTGTCATTTTTGAAATAATATATAAAGCGACATCTTTTGCAGTAACACCTTTTCCAAGTGTTCCTTCAACGTTAATGCGCATTTTCATTGGTTTTGGTTGCAACACACATTGTGATGCCAATACCATTTCAACTTCACTTGTTCCAATACCGAATGCTACTGCACCCATTGCTCCGTGAGTTGAAGTATGGCTGTCGCCACATACGATTGTCATACCAGGTTGTGTATATCCGTTCTCGGGACCTATAACGTGAATAATGCCATTCTTAGGATTAAGCAATCCATAAACAGTTAAACCAAAATCCTTGGCGTTTTTCATCAAGGTATCAACTTGATTGCGTGAAATAGGATCAGAAATAGGTTTATCCTGGTTTAGTGTTGGAATATTATGGTCAGGAGAACATGTAGTCCTTTCAGGACGGAATACGGATAGATTTCTCTCTCTTAACCCCGCAAATGCCTGAGGACTTGTTACCTCATGAACATAATGTCTATCAATATACAATTGATTAGGCCCCCCCTCAATTTTAGATACTACGTGAGCATCCCAAATTTTATCAAATAGAGTTTTCTTTTCCATAATGTAAATAAATTATTATATAACAAATTTATTTATTGCATCAACGAATGCTTCTGCTGAGGCTGCAACAATATCTGTGTTAGCACCAAATCCATAATAGCTTTCGTTGTTATAAGAAACAGTCATGTGAACTTTACCTGTATCGTCGCTACCTTTTGTAATAGCTTGAATTAAGAACTCCTCAACACTCATGTTTCTGTGAATAATCTTCTTGATTGCATTAATTGCAGCATCAACAGGACCGTTACCCGAAGCGGCAGCCTCAAATTTCTCTCCTGCAATTGAAAGACCAATACTTGCAACAGGGCGAATATCTATACCTGATGTTACTTGTAGATAATCAATCGATATACGAGCTTTTTCTCCTCTGCTCTTACCAACCAACATCAAGATGTCATCATCATTAATATCCTTTTTACGGTCGGCCAATGCCAAGAATTCAGCGTATGCTGCATCCAACTCCTCTTGCGTAAGTTCTACTCCAAGAACATTCAAACGATGTTTAAGTGCAGCTCTACCACTACGAGCAGTCAATACAATTGAGTTCTCATCTATACCTACATCTTTAGGGTCAATAATCTCATAGTTCTCTCTGTTTTTAAGGACACCATCTTGATGAATTCCTGAAGAGTGAGCGAAAGCATTTCTTCCCACGATAGCTTTGTTTGGCTGAACAGGCATATTCATCATGCTTGAAACCATGCGGCTTGTAGAGTATATTTTTTGAGTATTGATATTTGTTTCAATTCCTTTGTTGTGGCTCTTGAATGTCATAACAACCTCTTCAAGAGATGTATTACCTGCACGCTCTCCAATACCGTTGATGGTAACCTCAGCTTGACGAGCACCATTTAAGATACCAGATACTGTATTTGCAGTTGCCATACCAAGGTCGTTGTGGCAGTGAGTAGCAATAACGACGTTGTCAATACCTTTTACGTTCTCTTTTAGATAAAGAATTTTCTTACCAAAATCTTCAGGAAGACAATAACCTGTTGTGTCAGGAATGTTAATTACAGTAGCTCCTGCTTTAACAACAGCCTCAACCACACGTGCAAGATATTCATTGTCGGTTCTACCTGCATCCTCTGCATAGAATTGAACATCTTCAACATATTTCTTTGCATATTTTACACAAGCGATAGCACGTTCAATAATCTCTTCTCGAGTAGAATTGAATTTGTATTTAATGTGGTAGTCTGATGTTCCGATACCTGTGTGAATACGTTTACGTTTTGCATATTTAAGAGCTTCAGCAGCCGCATCAATATCTTTTTCCACAGCACGAGTCAAAGCACAAATAGTTGGCCATGTAACTGCTTTAGAAATTTCCACAACAGATTTAAAATCTCCAGGACTCGAAACAGGGAATCCTGCCTCAATAACATCAACGCCCAAAGTCTCCAATGCTTTGGCAACTTGAATCTTTTCAACGGTATTTAATTGGCAACCTGGAACTTGTTCTCCATCTCTTAATGTTGTATCAAAAATAAATAGTCTGTCTGACATAGTTTTTATGTTTTAAATATTATTATTTCAAAAAGCAAAAACCTTCCACACTATGGAGTGAGAAAGGCTTTCATATAATTTAAATTACAAACACAATATCTCACTCCCTATTGTTTATTGAGCAATAGTGACAGAATAATTAGAGATATAGTGTATATGTAGTTCATTATCAATTGTTTTTAAAATCCAAATTCTCTTTAGCTCTTATCTTGTTTTTCAAGAGCATTGCAAAGATATAAATTTTGTTCTTATCCTCAAAATAAAATAGTAAAAAAATATATTAAATTTTAATTTTTAATCTAATGAGGGTTTTTTACTTATGAATTGTAAGATTTTTACAAAATAATCTACTGTAGTTAGGGTAGTATATAAAAAAGAAACTGCCGAAGTTTGTTCGGCAGTTCATATCAATTTAAATTTGTAACAAAAGTTTTTTAACCGAGAAACGTTTTAAGATGAATACTTCTTGAATTTTGTCTCAATCGGCGGATTGCTTTCTCTTTTATTTGACGAACACGTTCACGAGTTAATCCAAATTTGTCGCCAATCTCCTCAAGAGTCATTTCTTGGCAACCAATTCCGAAAAACATCTTAACTATATCGCTTTCGCGAGGAGTAAGAGTACCTAATGCTCTATCAATTTCTTTTGAAAGAGATTCATTAATCAATGGACGGTCTGCATTTGGAGAATCATCATTGATAAGCACGTCAAGCAAACTGTTATCTTCTCCCTCAACAAAAGGTGCGTCAACCGAGATATGACGACCAGATACCTTCATTGTATCTGCAATCTTATCTACAGGCATGTCAAGTTGTTCTGCCAACTCTTCCATGGAAGGACGTCGTTCATTGTCTTGCTCAAAACGAGAAAACGCTTTGCTAATTTTGTTTAACGAGCCTACTTGGTTAAGAGGAAGGCGTACAATTCTTGATTGTTCTGCCAATGCCTGTAAAATAGATTGGCGAATCCACCAGACAGCATAAGAAATAAACTTAAATCCACGTGTTTCGTCGAATTTCTCTGCAGCTTTAATAAGACCGAGGTTTCCTTCGTTGATAAGGTCGGGTAGGGAGAGTCCTTGATTTTGATACTGTTTTGCCACTGATACCACGAAACGCAAGTTAGCTCTTGTTAATTTATCAAGAGCAGCTCTGTCTCCTTTTCTAATTTTAGCGGCCAATTCAACCTCTTCCTCTACTGTAATAAGTTCCTCTCGTCCAATCTCTTGCAAATACTTGTCAAGCGAAGCACTTTCGCGATTTGTAATAGATTTAGTAATCTTTAGTTGTCTCATTTCAATAAATTGAATTTAAGTTGCAAATATACCTTATTTATTTTAGATATAAAATAGTTATGTGAAAAAATATTTATAATACTATTAATACGATAATTTTATTAAAAAATTTCAACATTTTGCGAAAATTTTTAATAACCAAGCAGAAATATTTTTATAGTCTATTTCCTTATATGCGATATAACGTGATTAAAAGGAAAATATTATTCACAAGAAGAATTTACATATTAAAAAACAGCACTCAAAAACAAATGTTTTTACACAGGTTTAAAAATAAGGAATATAATGTTATGAATATTTTTGTTGTTTAATTTATACACATTATAACACTACAAATGGTATGTCATGTTTATTTATGCCTTTATGTCGTAACATTAGCAATAAATGAGCCCGTCATCAGACAGGCTCACTATTTTAAATATTTAAAATTAAGAGATTGCTAATCGTTAGCTATATCGATTGCATAATAAGCACTACGACCATTTGGATAGACACCTGTTATAAACATAACTTTATCTCTACTTGAAGAATTTTGTATGGTGTTGTAAATTCGTTCAATATCGTTAGGATTATTGACAATTTCACCGTTTATATTTAAAATGATAAAACCTTTTCTTATTCCTGCACGTTCGAATTTACCCTCTTTAACTCCTGAAACTTCAACACCAGAAGAAATTCCCAAAGATGATTTAGTATCCTTTGTAGGTTCTGTAAAACCAGCACCTAATACTCCATAATCAGAGGCCTTTTTTATAGAGGTATCTCCTTGCTGATTTTTTAACAATACCTCAATATCTTTACTCTTACCATTGCGAGATATAGTTACAATAATCTTATCTCCGGGATGATGTAAGCTAATCTGTTCTTGAAGATTTGAGACAGTAGATATTGAAATTCCATCTACGGCAGTAATTATATCACCTTTCTCCAATCCTGCCTCTTTGGCTGAACTTCTATCGCTAACAGAGTCAATATATACGCCGGTTATAAAGTCTATATTTTTCTCTTTAGCAAAGTCTGCATCCATTTCAATAATCGAAACACCAAGTAATGCTCGTTGTACATTACCGTACTCTTTCAAGTCATTAACAATTTTAATTACAATATTCGACGGAACTGCGAATGAATATCCAATATAGTTTCCTGTTTCAGAAACGATCAAAGTATTTATACCTATCAATTCTCCATTTGTATTCACCAATGCGCCACCGCTATTACCGGGATTTACCGCAGCATCTGTCTGTATATACGATTCAATAGACATTGATTTTCCACCTCCTAATGCTCTACTTTTTGCACTAACAATACCTGCAGTAACAGTAGAATTTAGCCCCATAGGATTACCTACAGCCAAAACCCATTCTCCAACTTTCAGCATATCTGAATTACCAAATGACATAGCAGGCAAATCTTCTGCTTCAATTTTTAAAAGAGCAATATCTGTAGAAGGGTCTTTTCCAATTAATTTTGCATTAAACATTCTCTTGTCATTTAAAGTAATCTCAAACTTGTCTCCTTTATCAATAACGTGGTCGTTTGTGACAATATAGCCATCACTACTAATAATAACTCCCGATCCCGCACCAATCTTCATTTGGGGCTCTTGTTGTTGACCTCTAAATCTTTGACCAAAGAAAAACTCAAGAAATGGGTCCTGAAGCTGTTGACTTTGTTTTTGAACTGATGTTACTCTAATGCCAACAACGGCATTAAGACTATTTTCAGCAATACCGGTAAAGTCAGGAGCATATCCTACGTTATTTGAGACATTAACAAAATGTCTCTCATTATTCACTCCAAAACTATCTGATTTAACACAGCTTTCTTGCAACTTTGCATCATTATCATTAAGTATAGCATATGCTCCCACTGATATTGAAGAACTGATAAGTGCAACAGCGCCAAAACTCAAAAGCATTTTACCATAATTTTTCATAATCTTAATATTTTATGTTCTGATGAATTTACATTTAATCACGTACAATAAACGTGCTATATTCTCCTAAAATTATAGGTTTAAAATATTTTAACTGTAACTCTCTCTTATTTAACAACTGTTTTAAATTTAAGTTAATCTTTCGTCATGACATTTACTCATATGACATACTCCATTAAAAATGGTTTAATTCGAAATACCGCCAAAAATCAAAGTAGTGAAAATTAATACTAATCATGTACCAATCTTCACTACGTCGCTTTATTTGAATTCAAGCTATATCTATAACTTTTCTTTTAAGAAATGTCCTGTGTAAGAGTTCGAGCATTCAGCTACCTCTTCGGGAGTGCCTGCGCATACCAAAGTGCCACCTTTATCACCACCTTCCGGTCCTAAATCAATAATATAGTCAGCACACTTAATAACATCCATATTATGCTCAATAACAATAACCGTATGACCTTTTGCCACAAGTTTGTTAAATACTGAAATAAGGCGCTTAACATCGTGCATATGCAGACCGGTTGTAGGCTCGTCAAAAATAAATATTGTAGGAGCAAGTGTCTCATTTGCCAAGAATGCCGCAAGCTTAACTCTTTGGCTCTCTCCGCCAGAAAGGGTAGAAGATGATTGTCCCATTTTTAGATATCCCAAACCTACTATTTGAAGAGGCAAGAGTTTTTTGACAATCTTCTTCTCATATGAACCTTTTCCTTCAGAAAAGAATTCAATGGCTTGATTGATTGTCATGTCTAAAATATCACTAATATTTTTCCCTTTGTATTCAATATCCAAGACATCGCTTTTATAACGTTTTCCATTACAACTCTCGCAAACTAAGGTTATATCTGCCATAAATTGCATCTCTACGGTTATAAAGCCTTCACCTTTGCACTCCTCACAACGACCACCTTCACTATTGAACGAGAAGTATCCTGCCGAATATCCCAACTGTTTTGCTGCTTGTTGGTCGGCGTACAAACGTCTTATTTCATCAAAAGCTTTCAAATATGTTGCAGGATTCGAACGGCTTGATTTTCCAATAGGATTTTGATCTACGAACTCAATACCATGCATCAATTTCATATCTCCTGAAAGTTGAAGCATAGCACCCGGAGCATCACTCTCTTTGTCGTAGTATCTACACATTGCTCTATAAAAAGTATCTCTAATCAGCGATGATTTACCAGAACCTGAAACTCCTGTCACAACAGTAAAAACATTCAAAGGAAAATCCACATCAATGCCTTTCAAGTTATTGTGAGCCGCCCCTTTTATAGAGATATAATTATTCCATTTTCTACGGAAGTGGGGAACTTCAATTTTCTCCTCACCGGTAAGATATTTAACAGTATAGCTTTGAGTCTTCTTTTTCAAACCATTTATCTCACCTTGATAAACAACCTCTCCACCCAATCTACCGGCATCAGGCCCTATATCTATTATGTAGTCGGCCTTACGGATAATATCCTCATCGTGTTCAACCACAACAACAGTATTACCCAAGCCCTGTAGTTGACGAAGAACCTTTATTAAGCATTCAGTATCTCTTGAATGTAAACCAATTGAAGGCTCATCTAAAATATATAGCGAGCCAACAAGACTGCTTCCTAATGAAGTTGCCAAGTTTATACGTTGACTTTCTCCACCTGAAAGTGTTGATGACAAACGGTTTAGCGTTAAATAACCCAATCCCACGTCCATCAAGAACTGTAATCTTGTTTTTATCTCAACCAATAATCTCTTTGCAACATTCATATCAAATTCATTCAATTCGAGTTGTTCAAAGAATTGTTGCAAATCCACAATCGACATATTGGTAAGCTCGGCAATATCCTTTCCTCCCACTTTAACATACAAAGCTTCAGGCTTAAGCCTTGCTCCTTTACAATCGGGACATACGGTTTTACCTCTGTATCGTGCCAACATCACCCTGTATTGAACCTTATACAGATTTGATTCAACCATTTTAAAAAACGAATCAATTCCATATATCTCATCATTACCGCGCCACAACAACTCTTTTTGTTCAGGCGTAAGTTCATAATAAGGTTTATGTATTGGGAAATTATATTTGTCTGCCTTAAGAATAAAATCACGTTTCCACTCGCTCATTTTATCACCTCTCCAACACAAAACAGCATCATTATACACAGATAAAGCCTTGTTTGGAATAACCAAGTTTTCATCAACGCCAACAACCATACCGTAGCCTTCGCATGTAGGACAAGCACCAATAGGAGAGTTAAAATTGAACATTAAGTCATTAGGCTCTTGAAACTTTATTCCGTCAGCCTCAAAATGTTTCGAGAATTTATGGTCAATCTCTCCCTCGTTGGTATAGAAACGCAGAATACACTCCCCGTTGCTTTCAAAGAATGCAATTTCCGAAGAGTCAACCAATCGGCTTATTACATCCTTTGCGTCACTAACCGACATACGGTCAATAATAAGATAGCAATCTTTTAAATCAACCGTTTCTGAATTTAAAATATCGTCAATACGGGTAATATTATTATCGCAAATAATTCTTGAATAACCCTCCTTTTGAAGTTTCGATAAGTACTCTTTTGCATCATCTCCTTTATCCTCTTTAAGAGTAGTCATCAACATAAAGCGAGTTCCTGTAGGATAGGAGAGCATACACTTTACAATATCTTCCGAATCATGTTTTTTAACCTCGACACCCGATATTGGAGAGAACGTATGACCAACCCTTCCGAACAACATTCTTAAATAGTCATAAATTTCTGTTGATGTTCCAACTGTTGAACGAGCATTTCGAGTACTAACTTTTTGCTCTATTGCAATAGCAGGAGGTATGCCAATAATATAATCACATTCTGGTTTTGATATACGACCTAAAAACTGTCGTGCATATGACGAAAGGCTCTCAACATAACGACGTTGCCCCTCAGCATAAAGAGTATCAAATGCAAGAGATGTCTTACCCGAGCCGGAGACTCCGGTAACCACAATAAATTTATCACGAGGAATCTCAACATCAATATTCTTCAGATTATTAACCCTCGCACCTTTTATAAATATATTCTCTTCGTTTATGTTTTTCTCCATACCAAAAGTGTGTACGCTCTAATTATTTGCAATAATACAAAGTTACAATAAAAAAAGAGAGTTAAGAAATAGATGTATGATTATTTAGATATAATTTAAGCGTTATACTATTCCACCACCTCAACATAAAAACTAACAGGACGAAAACCGTCATTACACGAAATCATTGCAGAGTGTCGATTTTTCATCCATCCGTCATAAAAATTACCGCCACCTTCAGCAAGCTCTTTTACAAACGGGAACATTGTCTCCCATGCGCTATCGCACAACCCCTCAGGTTTTACGCAATTCTCAACAATAAAAGTTTGACCTATCTGCATATCGCATGGATGTTCTATGGGATTTTCAAACTCATCCATTAAATCCTTGTAACAAGCCACACGTTTAACTGTAATCTTAATCGTTTTCATATTACTTATTTTATCTTTTTACCATCTGAAAACGCATTGCCAACTTTCTCTCCTAAAGCAATATAGTCATGATTACATGGGTCGTATGTGATTGGCTGAAGCTTTTGAATGTCAATTTTATTATTTTCTGTTACAACAGACTCCTCAACTGAAACATTCACAATTTTACCTACCATATAGCAACTCTCCTCGTCATACGAAACAAGTTCACACTCCAAACACATAGGTAACTGTTCAATAATCGGAGCATTTACAAATTCAGATTTAATAGCAGTAAACCCGGCTTTTTTGAACTTATCAGGTTCTTTATTTCCAGACACTATACCAACATAATCACAAGCAACAACCTCATTTACTGTTGCCATACTGACTGTAAAAGCCTTTGTTTTTAGAATATTCTTAGTCGTTTTATGGTCATCAGCAAGACAGACACCTATCATATCATCCGTATGAATACCTCCCCATGCCGCATTCATTGCATTAGGATTTCCCTCATTGTCGTAAGCTGCAACGATAAAAACAGGCATAGGATATAGCCAAGTTTTTACACCAAAATTTTTACGCATAACTTTCACTGTTTAAATATCTGCGAATATAAGAATAAAATAGAAAAAATATCGTAACTTTGTAATAGAATTAAACAATCAAAAGATGGAAAAATATTCAAAAGAGAGCGTTGTAACTTGCTATGAAGCTGATGCAAATGAATTGTTAAGACCAACTGCAATGCTTGACATGATGCAAGAGGCCGCAAATGTTGATGCAACACGATTAGGTTTTGGTTTTGATAATATGATTGCCACAAACACAGCATGGGTATTATCACGCCTTCACATGAAAGTAAACTCATATCCAAAATGGAGAGATATAGTAAGACTATTTACATGGCATAAAGGAGCTTTCAAACTCTTTTTCTTACGTGACTTTTCATTAAAAGACACTGAAGGTAATTCTCTTATCGATGCAACAACATCATGGCTGATAATAGATTTAAATACACGCCGTCTATCTCGAAATGCCGAATTGGCTGATGAAAATACATGCATAAAAGAAGATGCAATTAGCGAACCGGCCGATAAAGTAACAGCCCCACAAGATGCAGAGTTTGAATTTGCAGGAACACATAAAGTGGTTTGGTCCGACATTGATACCAACAACCATGTAAACAACGTAAAATATGTAGTTTGGGCATTGGATATAGTTGATTATGATGATTCAAGCAAAAAACCTTTAAAAGAGCTATTTATCAACTTCGATAACGAAGTTCTTGCAGGACAAGAGGTTGAATTATACAAAATACGTCAAGAGAACGAAGAAGGTCTAACATACTACGTTCAAGGTAAGGTTGATGGCAAACAAAGTTTCATTATAAAACTCATCTTCTAAAATCAGAAAAAAAGGTAGATGAAACTACATCTGTTTAATCCGGAAAACGATTTAGCAATTGCCGATGGAAATGCAAATTATTGCCCACCTCCATCGGCATTAAAAATTGCATACGATTTATCTACTCTACCTTTATGGTATGCCGATGAAGAAGATGCTGTCTATCTACCCGACATCTCACACTCACAATTCTACAAAGGAATGTCTCAAAAATTTTCGCTACCAAATACATTTAACAGCCAAAATTTAGAGATAATAACTAAATGCCACCCATGGGGTTGGAGTATGTATATTCGTAAGAAATTCGAGAATATGAGATTCTCGAATGAGGCTTTGATTTCTACTGAAACCATAAACAGATTACGTGAGTTATCAAACAGAAAAATAACCATTGAAATTCTCTCTCGATTAAGCAATTTAGGAGTAGATATTCCGCCAATGCCCCGCTATATAGTAAATACAGATGAAGTAGGGGAGTTTATATGTAGTATGCCCCTTTCGGTCATAAAAGCACCGTGGTCGGGAAGCGGAAAAGGCATAGCTTGGGGATTAGGCAGAATGGAAATTCCTGTAGAGCATTTCTACAAAGGAGTTATTCGCAGACAAGGAGGAGTTGTGTGCGAGAAGTTTTTAAACAAAATAGTTGATTTCGCAATGGAATTCTATTATAAAAATAGGACTGTAACCTTTGCAGGATATTCACTCTTTAAATCGGTAAAAGGTGTATATTCAGGCAATATTTTAGCTACAGATGCAGCCATTGAAGAATTCCTCAATAGCCATTCTACACAAACGCCTATCTCTAAAGTAAAAGAGAGTCTTATTACAGTATTGGAAGATATATTCAAAGATTTTGACTACGAAGGATATTTTGGAGTAGATATGATGATATATTCCGACGAGAATAATAACAACCATATCAACCCATGCGTAGAGCTTAATTTAAGGACAAATATGGGTATAGCTTCTCGCATTATCTACGACAAACACATTGACAATAACTGCGTAGGAGTTTATAATGTAACTTTCCACAAAAAAGGCGGAGAAGCATTAAAAGCAGATAATGAACTGAAACAAAAATATCCGCCAACTATTTGCAATGGCAAATTATGTGACGGATATATCTCTTTATCTCCAATTAACGAAGATACAAAATATTCAGCTTACGTTATTGTAAACAGGGCGGATAATCAAAACTCTTTAAGTTCTCTGTATAGTCGTTGAATTGGCAACCCCATAACGTTAAAATATGAGCCTGTTATACTCTCAACTCCAATGTAGCCAATCCACTCTTGAATACCATAAGCACCTGCTTTATCCATCGGAGAAAAAGTATTGACATAATAATCTATCTCATCGTCAGAGAGTGTTGCAAATTTAACATCGGATGCAGCAATAAATGTCTTTGCTTTATCTTTTGTCGATAAAGTAACACCTGTGTAAACAGTATGCGTATTACCCGATAGCTCTTTCAACATACTCTTTGCATCTTCAAAATCAACAGGTTTGCCATACTGCTTGTCACCCAACCAAACTATGGTGTCTGCAGTTATTAAAAGTGTATTGTCCTCTAAAAATTCCTTGTAAGAATCGGCCTTTCGCTCCGAAATATACGCAGGAATCTCTCCACCTTTTAAATTTACAGGATAAGACTCATCAATATCAGGCAAAGACATTGCTCTAAACTCAATCCCCAAACCTTTTAACAGTTCTCTTCTGCGAGGAGAGTTACTTGCAAGAATTATATCGTATTTTTTTAGATTGTCAAGCATAAAAAAACATCAAATTACCAACCAAAAGCTTCATCGTTCATCCATTTGCCTTGAGCCTTAAGCACCTCTTCAATAACCTCTCTTGCGCAACCTTTACCTCCATTGCAAGATGTTATATATGTTGCACACTCTTTAATTTCGGGAGCAGCATCACCAGGTGCACATGGAAGACCAACAACCTTCATAATTTCATAATCAGGTATATCATCTCCCATATACATAATCTCCTCATCTTTTAAATTAAATTTATCTCTGAACTCTATGTATGTTGGTAATTTTCGGCTAATACCCATATAAATATCCTCAATACCCAATCCTTTGTAACGCTCATACACAGCCTGAGTGCGTCCACCTGTTATAATGGCTATCTTATAGCCTAACTTAACAGCCAATTGCATTACATAACCATCTTTAATGTTTACCATTCTCATGGGTTCTCCCGATGGATGCAGAGAAATAGTAGAAGGAGATAGAACTCCATCGACATCAAAAACAAACGATTTAATTTTAGTCAGATCATAATTAATCTTACTCATAATATCCTATTTTTTATAACTATCAGTTATACTTTTACTTAACAAAGTATATATATCTTTTATAGAGGGTGAATCAATCTGCTGTAAATGAGCATTCATAACATCACTATCACCTCTGCGTGCAGGTCCTGTTTGTGCCTCGTGTGGGGTAATCTCCGATATTTTTTTTGTTGTCTCCTCAATAAGAGGTAACAATACATCAAAAGAGATACCCTCTTTCTCTAATATCTGCGAAGAAATATCGTAGCAATGATTAACAAAATTACACGCAAAAACAGCGGCAACGTGCATAATCTTTCGTCGTGACGAATCCGCCTCAATCACATTTGAAGAGAGTCTTTTTGCAAACTCATCAATTTCAAATAAAGTATCATTATCTCGTGCTTCAATAAAGAGTGGAATCTTCGAAAAATCAAGTACCCTGTTTTTTGAGAAAGTTTGTAAAGGATACAACACTCCACCTTTATCAGTAACACCCTCAAAAACATCAATATTTATGCCACCTGATGTATGAACAATAATAGAGTTGAACTCTTTTAACTCATCAACAACCTCTTTAATTGCATCATCTTTAATTGATATGATTATCAAATCAATATCTCGCTCAATTTTAGAGATTGAATCTACAGCAATAGCATTAACCTTTGAAGCAAGAGCAGATGAATTCTTGAGAGTGGGAGAGTATATATATTTTACTTCCACCCCAACATCAAATATGGCTTTAGCTAAATGCGTAGCCACATTGCCAGAACCTACTATTGCAACACTCTTTATCATATTACCATTTGCCTATATGAACCTTCTCCCATTGTGTTTTTTCGGGGTCATAAGGTTTACGTTCTTCGTCTTTGTAGCCAAATGTCATTACCGACAATACAGCAAATTGTTCTGGAATTTCAAACATTTCACGAACATACTCTTCTGACGAAACACCATCGGCAGTAAAACGTTGTCTAACTTGAATCCAACAACTACCAAGACCCAAATCGGCAGCTTGTAGTTGCATAATAACAGAGGTAATCGAAGCATCTTCAATCCAAACATCACTCTTTGTTGTGTCCGCCGTAACCACAACAGCCAACTTACAACCTGCAATAGGACGCGCGCCATGCTCTTTACATAGCGATAACTTCTCTAAAGTATCTTTATCCTCAACAACAATAAACTCCCAGCCCATTGTCGATTTTGACGAAGGAGAGACTAAAGCAGCCTCAAGAATAAGTTTAACATCTTCGGCTTTTAACTCTTGCTCTTTATATTTTCTATAACTTCTTCTGTTAAGAAGCAACTGATGGAAATCTTTCATACTCTTAATAATAAATTCGACATACGAAGATATAACAAAAATTTCTCTTGGCAATAACACAAGAAAACAAAATATAATTGCTTACATATATAATATGTAGCCATAATTTACGTTAATAAAATTGAATGTACAGATTAAAACACTACATATTTCTTGTTTTGATAGTTGTTTCAACAGTAGTTGAAGCAAAATCTTTTATTGTCTCGGGTAAAGTAATAGACGAGTCAAACGAGCCTATGGAGTTTGTTTCGGTAAGAATTGCAGGAACGATGAGCGGAGGTTTGACAAACGAGAAAGGATTATTTTCTATCGAAGTACAGAGCAGAGATACCGCAGAGGTAGTAATATCATATCTTGGATATGAAACCATAAAACGTCGTTTGATAGAGCCTGAAGGAGAGATTAAGTTGAACGTAAGATTATATCAAAAAGACCGCTCTTTAGACGAAGTATCGGTAAGGGAGTTCCGCAAACAAACATCAACATTGGAGTATCTCGATGCTGACGATCTTCGTCTTATGCCCGACGCAACAGGCGGAAGCATTGAATCGTTGCTTACAACCATGCCCGGAGTACACTCAAACAACGAGCTAAGTACTCAATATTCCGTTCGCGGAGGAAATTATGACGAAAACCTGGTATATATAAACGGCATTGAGGTTTATCGACCGCTAACAATACGTTCCGGTCAGCAAGAGGGATTAAGTATCATTAACCCCGATTTGGTTGGTTCGGTAGGATTTTCGTCAGGAGGTTTCGCAAGTGAATATGGAGACAAAATGTCATCGGTGTTGGATATCACTTACCGCAAACCCAAAAAGGCAGTGGAGGGAGCCATTTCAGGAAGTCTAATGGGAGCAAGTGTCTCTGTGGGTAGCAAAATAAAAAACTTCACCCAGCTACACGGATTCCGCTTTAAGAAAAACTCACTACTGCTTGGTTCATTGGAGACAAAAGGAGAATATGATCCTTCATTTATCGATTACCAAACCTATATGACCTACAAGTTTAACAATAAATGGTCTGTGTCTCTATTAGGTAATATATCACAAAATAAATATAATTTTACACCACAAGAACGTACCACAACTTACGGAACATACGCATCAGTTACCGAGTTTAAAGTCTATTTTGACGGAAAGGAGCAAGATAAATTTCAATCATATTTTGGAGCTTTTACAGTTGATTACACACCTGTAAATCATACAAAACTAACCCTGATGGGGTCAGGATTTACGACAAACGAAGAGATTCGATATGATATTAGCGGAGAGTATTGGTTAAGCGAATTGGATGCAGCTATAAACGGAGGAGAGCAAGTAGCCGCAGGAACATTAGGCTACGGAGCATATCGCGAGCATGCAAACAACAAATTAAATGCAGCAGTATATGCAGCAACATTAAAAGGAGTAACAAAACTTAAAAAAGATAACGAATTACATTACGGAGTAACTTATCAATACGAAAGAATAAAGGACAGAGTAAGAGAGTGGGAGACTCGCGACTCTGCCGGCTACACCTTGCCTCACACAGGTAAAGGCATAGATTTGATTGAGAGCATAACTTCTCATCAGGATATGAAATCGAATCGTATTTCAGCATACATCCAAGATACATACCGATTACGTTCCAATATAGGAAACTTCACATTTACAGGAGGAGTAAGAGCCTCATATTGGGATTTCAATAACGAATTCCTAATCAGCCCACGCGCTTCGGTAGCATATATACCATCATTTCAAGAGCGTCTAACTTTTCGTTTCTCAACAGGTGTATATTATCAAGCGCCATTTTACAAAGAACTACGCGATACAATACGAGACGAAAGAAATAACGTAATTGTAAAACTTGATAAAAATATAAAATCACAACAGTCAATCCACTTTATATTAGGTAGTGATTATACGTTTAAACTTGGTAACCGTCCGTTCAAACTAACAGCTGAGGCATACTACAAAATACTCAACAACCTAATACCCTATGAGGTTGACAACTTAAGCATATGGTATCGCGACGGAAACAGTTCACATGGATATGCAACAGGATTGGATTTAAAACTATTTGGAGAATTTGTTCCCGGAGTTGACTCATGGATAGGATTCTCTCTAATGAGTACACAAGAGTATATAAACGGAATAAAAGTGCCACGGCCAACTGATCAACGCTACGCCTTTACACTATTTTTCCAAGACTATATACCAAAATTCCCTCGTTTTAAAGTAAACCTGAGAGCAATAGTGGCAGATGGTCTGCCTCAATCAGCACCTCGCAAGGGAAGAGAGGATGGTTGGTTTAGAACACCCGCCTATAAACGATTGGATATTGGAGCATCGTGCATGCTTGCAGGTGGTAATGATAGAGTAATGAAACGCAAATTCTTTAAAGAACTTCACAGCATTTGGCTAAGTTTCGATGTACTGAATTTATTAGATATAACCAACGTAAACTCATACTATTGGGTTACCGACATTTATAACCAACAAAGTGCAGTGCCAAACTACTTGACAAGACGTCAATTCAACATAAAACTCTCGGTTGATTTTTAGATATAAAAATCTTATATCATAAAAGGTTAAATTAGTACAAACTGATTTAGCCTTTTTTTATCTCCATCATAAAATCTTATTCTCAATATTATAAAAGGGAGCAATATAGCAACAAAACTACTAAAACATCTGAGACTAATTCCCAACCCTCATATCCAACCGATGAAGAGGAAAAGTTGTCCATATTATCAGGACTTTGCAGTTATATAAAAAAACTTATGATAAGACAAAAATAAGTATTATATTATTATTAAGTAGAATAACCTAAATTATTTTTCTTATCGCTATATCTTAATCTCTTTATTTGTTGTAACTTTACACAATAATTAAAGCAGTGCAACAATGGATAGTGTAAAAGATACTATAGAGAGATTACGTAACGAGATTAACACACATAACTACAACTACTACGTTTGTAATAATCCTACTATAAGCGACAAGGAATTTGACGATTTATTGGCAGAATTACAACGTTTAGAAGATGAGAACCCTCAATATTTTTCACCGTTGTCACCAACACAAAGGGTAGGTAGCGATATTTCTGAAGGATTTACTCAAGTTGAGCATAAATACCCCATGCTGTCTCTTGGTAATACTTATACCATTGGTGAAGTTGAAGCCTTTTATAATCGTGTAGCACAAGGCTTAAACGAACCATTTGATATTGTTGCAGAACTTAAATATGACGGAACATCAATTTCTCTAACATACGAAAATGGAGAGTTGGCAAGAGCCGTTACTCGCGGTGATGGAACACGCGGAGATGATGTTACTGCCAATGTGAAGACTATTCGTTCTATACCATTACAACTAAGAGGAGATAATTATCCAAAATCATTTGAGATTAGAGGCGAAATCTTAATGCCTTGGGCTGTATTTGAGAAGCTAAATAATGAAAGAGCTGCACAAGAAGAACCTCTTTTTGCAAACCCAAGAAATGCAGCTTCAGGAACTTTAAAACTACAAAACTCTGCAATTGTTGCCAAACGAGGATTGGATGCATATCTATATTATATGTTAGGCGAAGAGCTTCCTTCTGATAATCATTTTGAAAATCTATCGATAGCCAATAGTTGGGGATTTAAAGTTTCGCCCGATACAAAGGTTTGTCACTCGCTGCAAGAGATGATTGATTTTATAAACTTTTGGGATGTCGAGCGCAAAAATCTGCCTGTCGCAACAGATGGTATTGTATTTAAGGTTGCATCATTAAGACAACAAAAGGCATTGGGATATACTGCAAAATCTCCTCGTTGGGCTATTGCATATAAGTTTCAAGCCGAGAGAGCATGCACAAGACTTAATTCAGTTTCATTTCAAATAGGACGTACAGGAGCTGTAACTCCTGTTGCCAATCTCGATCCCGTTCAACTTTCAGGCACCATTGTAAAACGTGCTTCACTTCATAATGCAGACATCATTGAAGGCTTGGACTTACATATTGGAGACATGGTATATGTTGAAAAAGGGGGAGAGATTATCCCTAAAATTACAGGAGTGGATACCGATGCTCGCATGTTATTGATTGGCGACAAAGTAAGATTTATAAAACTTTGCCCCGAATGTGGCACTCCGCTTATAAGATTTGAGGGAGAAGCTGCGCACTATTGTCCAAACGAAACAGGGTGCCCACCTCAGATTAAAGGTCGCATCGAACACTTTATAAGCCGCAAGGCAATGAATATTGATGGAATAGGAGAGGAGACCGTTGACGCATTCTATAAAGAGGGATTAGTTAAAAGTGTCGCGGATTTATATAAGCTAAATGCCTTTGATATTGCCAATCTCGAAAGGATGGGAGAGAAGTCGGCACAAAATATCATTGACGGGATAAACAATTCACGTAACGTTCCGTTTGAGAGGGTTGTTTATGCTATAGGCATCAGATTTGTCGGAGAAACTGTTGCAAAAAAACTCGCATATGCATTTAAGGATATAGATTCTTTAATAAATGCGACAAAAGAGGAACTTACCGCCGTTGATGAGATTGGCGAAAGAATTGCCGAAAGTGTTATAAAATATTTCGCTAACCAAAGCAACCGTTCTCTAATTGAGGAGCTAAGAGCCGAAGGTTTAAAATTAAAGCTCTCAGAAGAGAGAATATCGATGTTCTCGGACACTTTAAAAGGATTATCAATTGTTATTAGCGGAACTTTTGAGAAACACTCAAGAGATGAATACAAAGCCTTGATTGAGCAACATGGAGGTAAGAACACTTCGTCAGTGTCTGCCAAAACAGATTATATTCTTGCTGGAGACAATATGGGACCGGCAAAATTAGAAAAAGCACAAAAACTTGGCGTTAAAATAATTAATGAAACCGAATTCCTTGAAATGATAGGCGAATTGTAGCAAAAAAGCGGATATTAATTTCAAATAGTTAATAATTGTCCTTAATAATATTTAATTTGTTATAGTAAAAGTTGAAATATTTTATTATCTTCGCAACTTAAAATATTCGAAAGACCTTTATGGAGAGAATTAATTTAAAAGGATTGGGTGTTGCGTTGATAACGCCATTTAAAGAAGATGACTCTATCGACTACACCGCACTCGGAAAGCTAATAGAACATTTAATACAAAACAGCATAGATTATCTTGTAGTACTTGGCACAACTGCCGAAACTCCTACTTTATCTGCCGAAGAAAAGAAAGAGGTTGTGGCTTTTGTCAAACAAAGAGTAAACGGAAGAGTACCTATTGTACTTGGAGTAGGAGGTAACTGCACAAGTAGCGTTGTTGCTCAACTTAAAAATGATGACTACGAAGGTATTGATGCCATATTAAGCGTTGTTCCTTACTACAACAAACCATCGCAAGAGGGAATATACCAACACTATAAAGCAATAGCTAAAGCAACTGAACTACCAATCATTTTATACAATGTACCCGGCAGAACAGGAGTGAACATGACAGCCGAAACAACCTTGCGTATTGCTCGTGAATTCAGTAATGTTGTGGCTATCAAAGAGGCTTCGGGCAATATAGTGCAGATGGATGATATAATCAAAAACAAACCTGCTGATTTTATGGTAATATCAGGAGATGATGGTATTACATTCCCACTTATAACTTTGGGTGCGGTAGGTGTAATATCAGTTATTGGCAACGCATTCCCTAAAGAGTTTGGCCGCATGGTACGTTTGGCTCTTAATGGAGATTACGATAGTGCGTTGAGAATTCACCACGAATTTACAGAGCTATTCTCTCTTTTATTTGTTGACGGAAACCCTGCCGGAGTAAAAGCAATGTTGAACGCAATGGGTTATATCGACAATAAATTGAGATTGCCATTGGTGCCTACACGCATTACCACATATGAAAAAATGAGAGTTGTATTGGATAACCTTAATATTAAATGTTAAAAACAGATATTTTATGATTCAAAGAATTCAAACCATATATTTACTACTTGCGATAATCATAATGATTGCCTTGAATTGGATGCCATTAGCCTATTTCGGTGATTTGGAGTTTCTCACATACGGTATATTCTTAGAATTTGGTATTGCCTCTATTTCAATCACAACATATCCAATTGCTGTGATAGTTATTGCATCTGTCATATTGGCTGCAATAGCAATATTCATGTATAAAAATCGCATTAAACAAGCAAAGATAGTTGCATTGTCAATATTCTTGGATGTAATGTTTTATCCTATATTCACAGCCTATTTGTGGTATTCAAAGGAGGCTCTTGCAAATATCGATAATTCATTTTCATTTGCACTAATCATTCCTGCAATCTCAATTATACTAAAAGTATTGGCAAACAAAGCAATTAAAGCAGACGAAAAATTAGTACGTTCTGCCGATAGAATAAGATAACAGAGAAAAAACAAATAAATCTTCATAAAGAGGTCGATGTTAAACCCATTGACCTCTTTTTTGTCTCTACAAATAGAGACGGTAAGATATATTTTTATTATCTTCGCCAAATAATGAGTATTGACAAATCATAAACTTTAATAACAAAACAGTATGAATTACAGAAAAATCAGAAATGCAGTAATGCTGTTAATGCTTTCTCCGGTAATGGTATTTGCGAATCCACGTACCGAAACTCTTTTGGAGAAAGGTTGGCGTTTTACTCGCGAGGACAACAGTCTGTTTTCAACGACAGATTATGCCGACGGTAATTGGCAACAAGTAAGAGTTCCACATGATTGGGCAATTTATGGACCTTTTAGTATTGACAACGACAAACAAAATGTCGCAATTACTCAAGACGGACAAAAAGAGGCCATGGAACACGCAGGTCGTACAGGTGGATTACCATTTATCGGACCAGGCTGGTATAGAATAACATTTGATGTTCCTGAATTCAAAGATGGCAAAAAATGTACTATCATTTTTGACGGAGCAATGAGCCATGCAAATGTGTATATCAATGGCGAAAAAGCAACATTCAGACCATACGGATATACCTCATTTAATGTAGATGCCACTCCATTTATTAAAGAAGGGGAGAAAGTTGTATTGGCAGTACGTCTTGAAAACCTTATTGAAAGTTCTCGTTGGTATCCCGGAGCAGGACTATACCGTAACGTTCATGTAATAGTAACAGAAGACGCACACGTTCCTGTATATGGCACACAACTAACAACTCCCGTTATAGAGTCTGATTACGCTAAGGTAAATCTAAAAACAAAATTGGAGATGCCTTCAACCAAGACAATCGAGAACTATTCTATTTCAACAGAAATCAAAGATGCAGATGGCAATGTTGTTGCCTTGAACAACAAAAACGGAAGCATTTATGATGGAGGTCTATTTGAACAAAATTTCATAGTAAAATCGCCAAAACTATGGACATTAGACAATCCTGTACTATATACGGCTGAATCAAAAATATACGAAGGAGACAAACTAAAAGATACATACTCTACAACATTCGGATTCAGGACAATAAAGATTATACCCGAAAAAGGATTTTATCTAAATGGCGAACGCACTCAATTCAAAGGGGTATGTAATCACCACGATTTAGGACCTCTTGGAGGTATCGCAAACGAAGCTGGTATTCGCCGTCAAGTTCGCATATTAAAAGATATGGGATGTAATGCTATTCGCACATCACACAACATGCCTGCACCTGAGCTTGTAAAAGCATGCGACGAAATGGGAATGATGTTGATGCTCGAATCATTTGACGAATGGGAAACTCCTAAAGTTAAAAACGGATATAACACCATGTTTAAAGAGTGGGTTGAAAAAGACCTTGTAAATCTAATTCACCAATACCGTAACAATCCAAGTGTTGTAATGTGGTGTATCGGTAATGAGGTTCCAGACCAATGGAAACCCGAAACAGGTCAAAAACTATCAAGAATGTTGCAAGACATTTGTCATAGAGAAGATCCAACGCGTCCTGTAACTCAAGGTATGGATGCCCCCGACGCAGTTGTAAACAACAATATGGCAGCAACAATGGATGTTGCAGGGTTCAACTATCGTCCTCACAAATACATTGAGAACTACACAAAACTCCCACAACAAATCATTCTTGGTAGCGAAACTGCATCAACATTGAGTTCTCGTGGAGTTTACAAATTCCCTGTAGTTCGTCGATCAATGCACAAATACGAAGACCACCAAGCATCATCATACGACGTTGAACATTGCGGTTGGTCAAATCTCCCCGAAGACGATTGGATTCAACACGAAGACTTACCATACTGTATTGGAGAGTTTGTTTGGACAGGATTTGACTACTTAGGAGAGCCAACACCATACTATTCAGATTGGCCAAGCCACTCATCGCTATTTGGAATTATCGACTTGGCAGGATTACCAAAAGACAGATACTACTTGTATCGTAGCCATTGGAATAAAGAGGCAGAGACTCTACACATACTACCTCACTGGAACTGGCAAGGTAGAGAAGGAGAGGTAACACCTATATTTGTTTACACTAACTATCCTTCAGCTGAGTTATTCATCAATGGCAAGAGCCAAGGTATTCGCACAAAAGACATGAGTGTTACCGTACATAACAGTGCAGACTCTGTATCTGCCGCTGAATTAAAACGACTTACTCGTTACCGTTTGATGTGGATGGATACAAAATACGAACCGGGAACAGTTAAAGTTGTCGCATACGACAGTGACGGAAATGCAGTTGCAGAGAAAGAAATGACAACAGCAGGCAAACCGTATGCAATAGAGCTAATTCCCGACCGTACTGAAATTACAGCAGATGGCAAAGACCTTTCATTTGTTACAGTAAGAGTAGTTGACAAAAACGGAAACCTTTGTCCTTTGGCAGACAACCAAATCTGCTTTAAAGTAAAAGGAAATGGTAAATATGTAGCAGGAGCAAACGGAGATCCAACATCACTTGAATCGTTCCAAAAACCAACAATGAAAGTATTCTACGGAATGATGACAGCTATTGTAGCATCAGACGAAACTCCCGGAACAATAACACTTGAAGCAACAGCAAAAGGATTGAAAAAAGGGAAAATTACTATTATTGGTAAATAATCAAGTAATAAAATACGAGAAGAGAGAGTGGTTCAAACGAATTACTCTCTCTTTTGCTGAAAACAGAATAAAGCTACTCTAACGATTCTTTAATAAAACGATAAAACTCTTTTTTGTTTTCTAAACGATTATATCTGTTTTTTCTACACAACCAACAACTACAAGGAGTTCCTGTAGTCTTAAAAACAAAATAATCTTTGCTTTTTGCCAAATCAAACCAATGCGGATTTTGAATATAATTTCCATTCATATCAAAACATCCCATTTGGTTATTTGCAAATCTAATCATTCTTGCTTTGTAAACTCTCCATTCGTGAGTCTTTCTCCAAAGTTTGTCTCTTTTTTCCATCGTCTCTCTCAATTAAATTAATAATGAACGATGGTATTGTCTGAATAAAAGAGATTGTTTTCATATAAAATACATTTTAAATAGTTATCAATGAAATTGAAACATCAATTTATATGCCAATTTTACACAAGCAGAGAATATTGCTAATATTGAGTATTATGTAAATATATATTTATATCTTTGTAAAAAAAGTCAGCTAAATGAAATCAAAAGAGAGCATATTACCACTTATAAGCCATTTTGTCTCTATCGTTATTGTTATATTCTTGATAGCAATTATAGCAATAAACAGGGATAATCAACTATTTGGAATCTCATTCGATGAAAGAACAGACGTTAATAATTCAGAGTCGATAACCTATACCGAAGAGCATATTATAGTAAACTCAACAAATATAGTACATGGCATAAAAGGTTATGCAGGAGCAACACCATTGGAAATATACATAGATAACGAAGGCTGTATCGAAAAGGTTAAACCTCTAAAAAATTCCGAGTCACCAAGATTTCTCAAAAGTCTCGAGAAAAAAGGCTTATATTCTCAATGGGTTGGACTTACGCCGCAAGAGGCAATAGAGAAAAAGGTTGATGCAATTTCGGGAGCGACACTATCTTCAAAAGCCGTTATAAAAACATTCAATTCAGCAATGCAATATGTTATCGAAAATGATGTTGTCACAAACGTTGATATAAAGGAGTACTTTTCATTAAAGAACATAATCGCAATATTAGTGATATTAATAGCCGCAATAGTACCAATATATCTAAAAAGCAGAGTTTACCGATACATTCAACTCGTAACAAACATAATAGTTTTAGGAGTTTGGTGTAGTATGTTTTTATCATTGTCAATGATAGTAAACTTTGTCTCTAACGGATTCGACAATATAGAAGTATTAATACCACTATTGCTTATAACCATTGCATTTATATATCCGCTATTTGGCAAGAAACAACATTACTGCACATGGGTGTGTCCGTTTGGAGCTTCACAAGAAGTTATTTATAGCATATCTCCATTTAAGATAAACATATCGCAAAAGGCAAACGAAATACTTAAAACCTTACAGAAAGTATTGTGGACAATAATAATGGTAATACTCTGCATGGGAATCTATTTTGAAATTATGGATTACGAAGCACTATCAATATTCCTATTTAACCAAGCAGATATTCCGGTATTGATAATAGGCTTTGCGTTTTTGTTTGCATCACTTTTCGTTAAACGTCCATATTGCAAATATGTATGCCCCACAGGATATTTAGTTAAGATTTCGGAGAAAGACAACTATAAGCAAAAAATATAGAGATATAGTCTATTTCAAAATCTCATGGAACAAAATTTTACTGAACTTTTCAGCCCCATTAGAGGATAGATGTTCATCATCAAAAAAGTCGGTTTCATCAAATCTCTCGTCTGAAAGATAACTTAAATACGAAGCATCATACTCCAGGCAAACATCATTAATAATCGACGTTGTAGAGTTCCATTTCTTATTATCAAGCATGTTGTAATAAACGGGAAGAGTAGGGGTTGTAACAAAGAATAATCTGACATTCCTTTGCTTACAAAGGTCAGCTATTAGACGTAAACAACCTACATTCTCGTTGACATATTCATCACCAAGAGAGTTATCAATATCAACAGTCTTAACAGCATCATAATCTGTAGCACAACCATTTGAGTCAAACCCATAATCAACATCTCTACCACATAAAGAAGCAAAGCAAACTGCAACTTTCTTTATAAAAGTGTTTACGCTACATATTTCTAACTTTTCAAAAGAGTTAAGCAATGTGTCGTCATAACCCATATAACGCTCATAGAATTTAACTCTGAACCTCTCCTCTCCACAATCCAAAGGCGCATTATACAGAGTAAAATAACAAATTGGAATAATAACGGTATTAAGATTTGGGCATTTATCAATATAACGATTTAAAAGAAATAAATCGAACTTTAAATCTTGCGAAACATTTGCCAAATTAAACGAATTATCACCCAAAAAATCAGGATTTATACCATAAAATGAGTGAGAATTACCCAATATAAGCATATTGACGGAGTCACCGTTATCAAGTATAAACCTGTTCTTATAAGCATACGAATTAGGCGCTGTTCGGGCAACAAGTTCCAACCCACACAATATTGCGGTAAGCAGGATAATAGATATTAAAATCTTAAGAACAACCTTACCCATACGTTAAAATTGAAAATATATTTGTTCAAAGTTATTAACAAAAATCAAATTTAAGACAAAATATTACAAATCATTTTATCAGTTTCTTAATAATTTGTATCTTTGAAGTAAACTTCGAATAAATATCTTAAACAAAGATGGCAGATAAAATCTTAAAAGTAGGATTGGTGCAACAATCAATAGTTGCCGACAAAGAGATAAATCGTAAACGACTTGCTGAGAACATCAAAAAAT
Source organism: Candidatus Caccoplasma sp. (assembly GCA_045613905.1). GTDB lineage: Bacteria > Bacteroidota > Bacteroidia > Bacteroidales > G3-4614 > Caccoplasma_A. Next base: position 10,512 of record JAZLBW010000023.1, on the reverse strand, counting down.
GTGCAGCAGAAGGCGCGCAGTTGGTAGTATTGCAAGAGTTGCACGACACACTATATTTTTGCCAAGTTGAGAATACCGAAAACTTCTCATTGGCAGAACCATTCCCTGGAGAAGCAATCCCATTTTATAGCGAGGTAGCTAAAGAGTGCGGAATAGTATTGGTAACATCGCTGTTCGAGAAACGAGCTGCAGGATTATATCACAACACAGCAGTAGTGTTTGAGAAAGACGGTTCAATAGCAGGCAAATATCGCAAAATGCACATACCCGACGACCCTGCATATTACGAAAAATTCTATTTCACACCGGGCGACATGGGCTTTAATCCAATTGAAACATCAGTTGGCAAACTTGGTTTGATGGTATGTTGGGATCAATGGTATCCCGAAGCAGCACGCCTTATGGCACTTGCAGGAGCAGACATGTTGATATATCCAACGGCAATAGGCTGGGAGAGTAGCGACACCGCCGAGGAGAAAGCGCGCCAGCGCGAAGCATGGATAACAGTTCAACGCGGACACGCAGTAGCAAATGGGCTACCGGTAATAGCAGTAAACCGAGTTGGATACGAAGAAGACCCATCGGGAGTTACAAACGGAATAACCTTCTGGGGAAGCAGCTTTGTGGCAGGACCACAAGGAGAGTTTCTATATCAAGCATCATCAACCGATGAGGAAAACAAAATAGTGGAGATAGATATGCAACGAACAGAAAACGTTCGTCGTTGGTGGCCATTCTTGCGCGACCGTCGCATAGATAAATATGGAGATATATTAAAACGATTCAGAGATTAAGAAATGACAAAAGAGATAACAAAAAATCTATACTATGTAGGAGTAAACGACAACTCCAAACTATTGTTCGAACGCCTATGGCCACTACCATACGGAGTATCGTACAATGCATACTTGATTAAAGACAATCACAACGTATTGATAGATACAGTAGAGTATCCATTCAATCAAAACTTCTTTGACAATATAAAGGAGGTAATAGCCGATGAAAATATCGACTATGTGGTAGTAAACCACATGGAACCCGACCACTCATCATCATTATTGCAACTAATCAAGGAATACCCCGATATAAAGATAATTGGCAACAAAAAGACCATTGATATGTTAAATGGTTTTTACGGAATAACTACAAACATATTAGAGGTAAAAGATGGCGAAACATTACAGATAGGCGAGCGCACACTATCGTTTCACCTAACCCCAATGGTGCATTGGCCCGAAACAATGATGACCTACGTAAACAACGAAGGAATACTCTTCTCTGGCGATGCCTTTGGAACATTTGGCTCGTTGGAAAACGGAATAATGGATGAGGATGCCAACATGGAATTGGTAACAGACGAAATGTATCGTTACTATTCAAACATCGTAGGCAAATACGGAGGTCCGGTAGAAAAAGCAATAGAAAAACTATCATCATTGCCCATAAACTACATATGTTCAACACATGGTCCCGTATGGCATAAAAAAATAAGCAATGTAGTTGAGCATTATCTAAAAATGGCACGATACCAAAGCGAAGAAGGAGTAGTAATAGCATACGGCAGCATGTACGGACACACCGCAGAAGTAGCAAAAAACATATACGAAGCACTAACTCAAGCAGGAGTTAAAAACGTAGTGATGCACGACCTGTCAGATGTAGATGCCTCATACGTGTTGCGCGATGTATTCAAATACAACACACTTATATTAGGCTCACCCACATACAACTCAGAGATATTCCCCAAAGTAGCCGACCTAACAGTAAAATTAGAGGGCAGAATGATTAAGAACAAAACATTCTCATGCTTTGGCTCATACTCATGGGCAGGACAAGCCGTAAAACGCCTCAACGCCTTTGCCGAGCGTATGGGTTGGAACATAGTAGAACCTCAAATTGAGATAAAACAAGCAGGCTTGAATGTTGATGTAAAAGCACTAAGCCAACAACTTGCCGAGAATATTATTAAAGCAATCAGAAATTAGCATCAATAGACAGAAGCTGTTTTGAAAAACGATAAAATGGCATATAAATTGTTATATTTATAAAAGGAGCAATAATATAAATAAGTTATGTCAGAAAAAGAGATGAATTCATACCGATTTGGCACAGGACAAGAACCAACAGACGAAATGTTAAGCCAAATAATGAAAGAAGTTGCTCAAGAAGCTGTAGAAAGCAGAAAAGAAGTTGAAGCATTTCTTTTAAAACAAATGTGTTTGAATATTGTCAAAAAACAAGAACAATGGGCTGACCGCATAAATAGCATTATCAATGAAAGAAACTAATATTAAACCTGAGTTGATAATTATTGCCGGGCCTAATGGATCAGGCAAGACATCAGTAACAAAGAAATTCTTACATCACGAATGGGCAGAAGGAACCACATATATAAATCCTGACGAGGTTGCTAATGATATATTCGGCGATTGGAACTCTAAAGAAGCTGTATTAAAAGCAGCTGATTATTGTGCCAAGTTAAGAGAAGATTGCTTGAAAAACAAACAAAGTTTTGTATTTGAAACAGTAATGTCTGCAGATGATAAAGTAGATTTTATATTAAGAGCAAAGGAAAATGGCTTTTTTATTCGCCTATTCTTTATATCTACAGATACTCCTATTATAAACGCATCAAGAATAGCAAATCGAGTAATGAAAGGAGGGCACGACGTGCCTATTTCCAAAGTAATCTCAAGATATTATAAATCAATAGAAAATTGCAAGACAATATCATCTGTTGTTGATAGATTATATGTATATGATAACTCCATAGATGGAGAAGAAGCAAAACTACAATTTCGCTTAACAAACGGAACTCTTGCAAAAAAATATGTAGCAGATATTCCTGAATGGGCAAAGCCAATAATGCCTGAATTATAAAATATTGAATTAATATATTATTTGAACCGTTCTATCATAAAGGTAGAGCGGTTTTTTATTGCATAAAAAATTACAATAATTTAGGAATATTCATTTTTAAGAATTAACTTCGCATTGTTCCACGCTGATAGTCCTATTCTTTACGAATAGAGAGGGAGGGTGGGACAAGACATATGAAAAAGGCGTTTACTACGCTTTGGTTTTGACGGTTTAAGAACTTCGCAAATTCAATTAACTGTTTGTCAAGAACAAAGCAGCGTGAATGTCCCGAGGGTGTGTTATATACATACCTCTAATGCTGTATAGCCATAGGTGTATCCATACTTATGGAACATTCAGCGTAGTGGTAGTGTTATACATATCAGCGTGGGCTTTGGCGTTGCTCGTTTCGACAAACAGGGGCAATGCGAAGGCCTTTAAACCGTGAAGCGAGCGACAGTACAGGGCTTCACGCTTTTTTTGTGTCTTGAAGTTTAATCATTTCTTATAAACCTCAGGGTTGCCGAAGTCCTAAGCCCTACAAAACTTTGACACAGCGTGAGTACAAAATTTTTCAATAATGGACTTGGCAATACGCTTTTCGACAAACTGAAAGGTATTGCATCAGAGATGGCAACATTCGACCGTTTCTTAGCAGTTGTAGGTTTCTTCCGTTCATCGGGTTACTTCAAGTTGCGTAAAGAGTTAGGGGATATTTCGGAAATCAAGATATTGGTCGGTATTAATATCGATGACATTTTCCGTAAGCATAACAAGGCTTTGCTTATGCTTGCCGATGAGGAGAAGGCAAAGGAAATCTATCACAATGGTTTCAAAGAGGATATTATAAATGCCCAAAATGCTGATTTTGAATATAATTTACACTTTACTATTGATTCTGTTAAAAAGAACGTGGAAATGGATATGATTACTTACACTAATGATGGAAGTGTCATTTTTAATAAAGACTTTAATTCTAATCAAAGTCTTATTTATTACACAGAAAATTAATAATTAAAAAGATATAATTATGAAAGAGCTTAAATTTAAAGAAAAAATTCTAAGCATTATTCTGATAATTCTATTTGTGGGGTTGGCACAAAAGGTGAATGCTACAAATATCAATGGGACAGAATATGCAAGCAATCTGGTGGACAACGACAATATTGTCCTGACAGGCAATACCGTGCTGTTTATGAATGCGGACTTGACGCTGAAAAGCATTAGCGGTGACTACAACTTGGAGATACAAGGCAGCAATACGCTGACCATTAACAATCCCAACGGTACAGGTATTTCTGTCAAATCGTTCAATAGCATGGCTCCGTTGCACATAACTGCGAGAGACAATGCTATCGCCACAACAAATGTGGAAGGTGATATTACCATCACGAATAACTTGACTGCAGAGACGACAGGAAACAAATATTTTTGTATTGTCGGAAAGAAAGTAACCTTGATTGGTGGAACAATGAAGATTACTTCCGTTACGAATGCCGTTGTCTCGTATGGCGACATGATACTTGGCGGGGACATTACTGCTAGTGTAACAGACGACCACTCCGGTGCATTTAACACCCGTGATGGTGGTAACTTATTCATTCAGGAAGGCAGTACCATAACCGCAGCGAGTGCCGGTTTCGGTATCTATGCCGCAGGTAATATCACAATGCCGAACGGCTCGCTGACTGCAAGAGGTTATTCAAACGCGACAGTACAATCCAATTCCGGCAATATTTCCTTAACCGGAACGATTAATGTGAAAGGCAAGGATTGTGCCATTTGTGCAGGCGATGAAAAAGATCTCGGTGACGTTACCATTAACGGAGACTTGACCGCAGAGACAACAGGAAACAAATATTTTTGTATTGTCGGAAAGAAAGTAACCTTGATTGGTGGAACAATGAAGATTACTTCCGTTACGAATGCCGTTGTCTCGTATGGTGATATTACTCTTTCGGGAGAGATAACTGCGGTATCGTCTATGAAAAATTCTGTGGCAATCAATTCGCGTGACGATGGTAACATCATCGTCAAAAACGGAAAGATTATTGCAAAAGGTGGAGATATAGGTATTTATGCTACTGGTAGTATAAATCTCACCCCTCCGTTGGTTGTTATTACAGCAGCGGGTGGCGGTATCAGTGATGACGGGCACACCGTGGTGTATGATAATGGTAAAGTAGCAACACGTGTAGTTATCATGGATCCCCCTATTGCTGGTGTTGTTGCTTTAAATTCCACTCCTGCTCCGGGAAATAGTGTTGGTTTCACAGTCAGTGGCGATTTTGCGACATCAGAGATTAGCAATGTTTGGCAGATTAGTGATGATAATGTTACTTGGCAAGATATTGTAGAAAATGCTTCTGCCATGACTGCGACAATTCAAGGAGAGTATAAACAACAAAGGGTTGCAACGGACATTACTTATACACCGAAGGAGTCTGAGATTGGTAAATATATTCGTGTTAAAGTTTCAGCCTCTGATTATTCAGGATATATCTACAGTCCGAGCCGTCAAATTGCCAAATTGTTGTGTACCAATGCTCCTGCAGAGCCTGTTCTGACCAATATAAACGACAAGGTGAATTTGTCAAATGCAAAGACTACTCAAGAGTATATTATATTCAACTATCCTAAGGAAGCATCATCACTCACTCCGAGCGACTGGAACAATGCAATAACGCCTGATAGCGAGGTAGGATTTATAGAACTGAACAGCACGACAAATGCAAATCACACGGTATTCACTCGAATCAAAGAGACTACATCAACTTTGGCAAGTGAAAACGTGGCGGAAGCGAGGTTGTATATAGGTACATCGATTTATTTGACAGATATTGAACTTAATATCACTAAGACCGTAGGCTATTTCCAAAAAATAAATAACGAGTTGAATTGCAAGGTGGGTGATGTTATCAGATGTGATGCTTCGCCTGTTCCTTCCGATGCAACAAATTGGTATGGTATTTCAGGTAGCAACTGGACGGTGGATTACCGTAACACAGGTTCACCCTACGGCACGTTCTATGAGGATGCCGATTGTACTAGACCTATTAGTTCATCAAGCAATTACACAACAGTTTATTTAAAGACCCTGGCAACAAAGAACTATTTGGATGTCCGCATTCAGGCTTACAACAGTGCTATTGGTTACAAAACTCGTTATGTACAGTTTAATGTAACTCCTGATGGTTATTTCCCATTGTTAGACTACATAACTAATTGCAGTATGACTATTGCTGTTGGCGAGAAAATAACGAGTATAGAGGTTGGAAGGCGTCCGTTCTCTGGCTCAGTATATGGTCTGACTACAGAAGTGAGCGGAGAAGGCTCGGCTCCAATTGTCCGATTCGACATGTACGAAAAGATGAACATTGATGCCACTAATGCTACTCCTGGTGTATATACTTATACTCCAATTCAAGACGGAAATCCCTTAACAAGTACATTTACAATTACTGTTACTGATGGGCATTATGATGTTGATTCTGTACTTATGCGTGAGAAATATATCGTGGCTGACCCTGGTGAACGTGTTGAACTTGTTGCCCAACTGATGCCTGCGAACTCCGAAGCGGAGATACAATGGACGAGTTCTAATACGAGTGTAGCAACCGTAACTGACGGTATCGTCACAATAGCCGACAATGCAGCGATAGGCGCAGTGGCAACTATTACAGCCAGTGCCAACGGAAAATCAGACGAATGCAAGATTACCGTCAGCGGTGAGGAATATGGGCTTTATGTGGCTTCTACACAAGTGACGAGCCGCAACCGTGATGACATACTCGGTGACGGCAAGTTCAGTTTCGACGGACTTCGTACGCTGACAATAAACGGTGATTACACCGTTAGCAACTCTTCTAATTTCGTACGCAATACAGGTATTGACGATCTCAACATTGAGGTGGCACAGGCTTGCATTATTTCTCAGGATTCGGAATCGTACAGCACCCTCTTTGACATCAGGAAAAATACCATCCTTCGCGGCGAACAGTTGACGGTTAACGGTAATGGTGTGGCGTTCGGCACACAGGGTGGCATAACGCTGACATTGGACAGTGCAAACCTCATAGTAAGTGCCATAATGCCGTTTAAGGGCAGTAATTTGTCAAGCGATAGCCTGAGCATCATCAATTCGCGCGTTGAGGTACATGCGTCAGGCTCGGCAGCGGTATTTAATTTTGAAGGCGGTATATCGTTGACAGACTGCTACATCCAAACACCGGCAGGCGGTGAGGTGGTGGATGCCGCCATTGAGGACGGCAACGGTAACCATGTACGCGATATGGTAATAGTACCCCTGTTGATGTTGTACAATGATAGTGATAACACCGCAGTATTGGAAGCCTATGTCGCAAGTGGCAAAACGACCCATGTGCAGTTAGTCAACCGCACATTCTACAAGGATAATAGTTGGAGCACCTTGTGTCTACCATTTGATGTAACCGATCTGAACGGCACTCCATTAGATGGGGCTACCGTTATGGAATTAAACACATCAAGCAGAAACGGATTTGATGCTTCTTCCGGAATTTTATATTTGTCATTCAAGACTGTATCGGCTATAGAATCGGGCAAATCTTATATTGTGAAATGGACTGACGGCGAAGATGTGGTGAATCCGGTATTTGAAGATGTTACTATTCTTAATAATGAGCCTATTGCACATACTTCTGAAACATTTGATCTGGAGACAGTGACAATGGTGGGAACTTATGCTCCATTTGACTTTGAAGCAAACGACCAAATCATTATGCTTATGGGTACAGGAGATAACCTTTTCTGCCCTGCTGAAGATACCACATTGAATGGATTCCATGCTTATTTTGAAATTCCTTCATTGCAAGGGGTTGAAAATACTGCTGTTAAAGGTTATGTGATAGATTTTGACGGACTTGTAGTTGGTATTGATGACATAACTGTCGATAACATACAATATCCTGATGGTTGGTATACTATAACCGGTATTAAGTTACCGAAACAACCAACAACTCCGGGATTCTATATTCACAATGGCAAAAAGGTTTTTATCAAATAAAATTTGATACTTGATGACAAAAGAGGTGTTCACTTTCAATAGTGAATGCCTCTTTTGGCTTTAATCTCAATTTTACGAATATCGCACATATTGATGATGTTATCTTTTACGATAGATAGACAGACGATGATGTCGGCGGTTGGGATACCACAATTCGCAAGACTCAATATGAGAAACTGTTCTATAATCAACAATCCTCAATGAGTGAGGTTGATTATAGTGCATATTCAAGAAGTCGCGAAACTACAGAGAATAAGCGTGCAGAACAGCAAAGAACGGCTATAAAGGTAGAGAGGCCTAAATCAACACCCTTTGTTCAACCTGAGCCAGCGAAGTCGGCTGCACCTTCTACTCCAACATCTTCTGCAGCTCCCAACAAAGCCGAAATAGACCTTAAAGCCCAATTAGAGGCATTGGCTGTGGATAGCACCGTACTTCACAAGAAATTCGGCAAGGGTTCGGTTGTCAAAATCAACAAAAACGAAAAGTTTATTCACATCAAATTCACTCTCGGCGAAAAGAAATTCATCTTCCCCGATGCGTTCCTAATGGGGTTCTTAGAGATGTGGTAACAATAATTATGGGGCTAACTAATTACAATTAGTTGAGCCCCATTTTCTTGTTTTTTGTGTATATTGTTATTGATTATCTTAATATACTAATTAGCAATTCTATTGATGTTCGCAATTCATCCAGCGAAAAAACGGTAGTTGTGCTTGGATGATCAATAGCATTCCTTATATATGTCGAAAGTGCACGATATGTTGTTCTGCCATTAGGATGAGCATATATTTTTTCATGTATTAATGGATTATATAGTGGATGAGATATAATGAAATTATCTGTATCAACTATACTTGTTAAACTTTCTTTCTGTTGTAGCCACCCATAAAGTTCTATGTGAAAATCATTGGACGCTATGTCAAATGCAAGAAAATTGGTTTCTGCAATAGTTATTGAAGGTAAAATATTAGGAGCAATAATATGTTTACTCTGAATTATTCCACTGTTTTCATTAAGAACTACTACTAAAGTATTGCATTGATCTTTAAAAGCTTCTTTAAGCACATGGTCTGAATGAGTTGCTATAAATAGTTGAACAATTTGATTTCCAGTATTATCTGTAAAAAGAGCCTTATAATATTGAAGAATCTTTTCTTGCCATTTAGGATGCATACTTAATTCAGGCTCATCAATCATTATTGTAGAATTATTTAGAAGAGAAAGATTTTTAAGGAGATATGCCCCTCTAAATACAATCTGTTTTTCTCCTGTACTTAAATGGTCTAATGAAATTTCAACTCCGTTCTTCTCGAATAATACAACTTTTTCGTTTGCTTTATTGGATACTTTCTTATATTTTATCTTATCAAAAAAGTCATTAAAAGCTTTTTTGAAGCGATATATTTTTGAAACTTGTTCAAATTCACCTTTTGTCATTGCAGGTAAATTTTGAGCTTGTCGTTCATCATTAATATCACTATATCGTTCATTGTCCTGATTTTGAACATCTACAATTAGTTGCTTTAATGATGTAAAATTATCATCTTTATCTGAGTCATACTTGTTTTTATCAAGTTCATTTGTTTTTACAGATTCAATTTTGCTGGTCTTATAATCTGCCCTTGGTCTTGAAAAGACACTACCATATGATCTTGGATCCTTATTGTCGGAATGGATAGAGTCTGGGCTATTATTCTTATCACTGTGAATATTTTCTGAAGTATTGTTTTCTATATCATATCTTGTGAAAAATGTTTTAAGTGAACCAGAAATGTTTGATGGTGTCAAAATGTAACGTTTATCTTCAACTTCATACTCAATTCCATCAAAAGGCTCAAAACTTCCAATACTCAAGAAAGTATTCAGTGTTTCTAATATAGTAGTCTTTCCTGTACCATTCTCGCCAGCTAAAACAATAGTAGAATATGGCTTATTAGTAACAGGGTTTACAAAATCTAATTCTAAGTTGCCTAATATTGGGTGATTGGCCCATTTAACCTTTCTTATCTTCATAACCTTCAAATATTGATTAAACGACACAAAATTACAATTTTATTAGTTGTTAGCGAAGTAGTTACCAAATAATCACTAATTTTGCAAAAGAATTTGTAAAATGGAGTAACATAATGGCGAATAGAACAGCAACATCTGTATTATTTGGATTTGATTTTCAAGCAAACGCAGCAATAGTGTTAATGCTTGAGAATATTAAAGATATGACCAGTATTCGTTTAGAAGGAGCAGAAGATATAGAAATCAATCTAAATGATGGAAGTTGTTTATTGGCACAAGCAAAAGCTGTTGTAAATAGCAGTACAGATTTTTCTAATGTACTATCGAATCTTAAGAAGTCTATAACATCATTGTCTGAAGCAGAGCATAAATCTGGAAAAGTTAAAGAACTTATATACATAACGAATACTCCAAACCCATTCAAAGAGAAACAATTGAATCCGATATTCTATGGGGTAGATTCAAAGACTAAGTGCAAAATTAAGATAAAAATTGAAAGAACTTATTTTTAGGTGTATCAAAATTGAGTTTCCGTCTAGGTCTTCTATTAAGTTTATATTGAATTTTTAAAATATATTCATCAGATAATTCAT
>JAZLBW010000022.1:0-2245 GCA_045613905.1 Candidatus Caccoplasma sp. | reverse complement strand
AGTGTGATTCAATACCTAAAGACACATGAGCCATCAGATCAGTATGCGGATGCTATTGAGCAACTTATAAATGATGGCGTGGTGAGTCCTATACTCCAAAGCAAAAGCATTGCTACACGCTTTATTCAACTGCTTAAAGAGGTTAAGGTATGCGACCCAGCCATTGGTTCGGGTGCATTCCCTATGGGTATCCTTTATGTATTGTATCACGCCATACATCACTTACATTCACATGCAGAGCCCCACGGGAACTTCGATTCTACTCAAACCAAACGTGATATTATCCAAAACAACATCTTCGGTGTCGATATCGAGCAAGGTGCTGTCGATATAGCTCGTTTGCGTTTCTGGTTAGCATTGGTTGTCGATGCGGAAGAGCCACAGCCACTACCCAACTTAGATTACAAAATCACTTGTGGCAATTCGCAGATTTGTCGTTATTCTTTAGATATGCCTATTGCTGATGTTTTTGAAGAGTACAATAGAGTTGGAAAAGAAAATGCAAGAAAAGAGAAAACCACATGGAGTAAATTCACTCTAGAAGATTATAAAAGATTAGTCGTTGACTATACCGAAGAACATACGGATAAAGTTGGATTAAGAACTAAAATCAATGATATAAAAAACTGCTTTAAAACTACACTTGCCCAAGGCGACATACGTCAACGACAGCTTGCTGAACAAAGAGTCTATGAGTATGAAGCAATACCCTTATTTGGCAAACGCAAAGCTGAGGAAGACCCAATCGGTTATGCTGCAGCAAAGAGTAAGTTAAACAAATTAAAAGAAAAAGAACACGCAATACTCAATAACAAGAAATATGAAAAATCATTTGAGTGGCGTTTTGAATATCCTCAACTATTAGATGATAAAGGTGCATTCATAGGCTTCGATATAATCATTGCTAACCCACCTTATATTAAGGAAGGTCGTATGTCAAAGACATTCTTTGAGCCATATAAGGACTCGCCTTATTATAAGGGCAAAATGGACATATGGTATCTATTTGCATGTAATGGATTGGATCTTCTCAATCCAAATGGCGTTTTATGCTTTATTGCAACAAACAACTGGACTACCAGTTTTGGGGCAAGCAAACTTAGAGATAAAGTTATTAAGGAGACCCGCATCTGCAATATTGTTGACTTTGGCGCAGTAATGATGTTTGAAAGCGCAAGCATTCAAACTATGATTATGATGTTCCAAAAAGATAAGGTAACGGATGATTATACATTCGATTACCGTAGATTAACTGCGTATAAAGCAACGGAGAAAGAGGCTATTGCTATTTTGGAGCCATCATACAAAACCTATGAACAGGCAGAATGTTATACTCCAACAATAAGACGAGCTAATTTTTATGATAAAAACATAACATTTAGCCAAAGTTCTGATATTTTAGGGGTAATATCAAGTCTCTCAAGTGTGATTTACTTGAATGATAAAGAAATCGCACAAGGAATAGTGTTCCCGCAAGATACATTGAACAAAAAGAATCAGCAAAAATTAGGTCCTCAATTCGAAATTAATCATGGAATATTTGTCTTAACGAGTGCAGAATTAGAGACATTGGCTCTTAATCAAGATGAACTATCCTTAATAAAACCATATTATACAAATGAAAATATTAGTAGATATGGCGTCCAGAAAGGCAACAAATATTGGACGATATATACAGACTCTAGATATAAAAATCCTAATAGTTTAGATTGCTTCCCAAATATTAAGCGACATTTGGATAGATTTGTATCTGTTTTCACATCTGACAATAAACCTTATGGTTTACACAGAGCCAGAGAGGAAAGGTTTTTTGTAAACAATAAAGTTATTGCAGTGAGGAAGTGCGTAGGGCATCCTATATTTTCTTATTGTGATATTGAATGCTATTTGTCGCAAACATTTAACATGATTCAAACAGACAGAGTAAACTTGAAATACCTAACAGGTTTATTAAACTCTAAACTGATTGAGTTTTGGCTTAAAAATAAAGGTAAGATGCAGGGGGCAAACTATCAATTAGACAAAGAACCACTGCAACAGATTCCTATTGCTGTACCATCAAACGATGTACAAGAAATAGTAGCAAAATTAGTTGACTACATTATCTTGATTAATTCTGCAAAGAACAACTTATCTGAGTTAGTCTCGAATGATACTATTGCCTCTTATTTTGAAAAGATTATTGATGGTTGTGTGTATGAATTATACTTTGAAGAGCATATGAAAGAGCTAGAAATCAACATAA
>JAZLBW010000021.1:0-104226 GCA_045613905.1 Candidatus Caccoplasma sp. | reverse complement strand
AATATATTCCGTATCTTTGCTCCGAGGTTAATTGTTTATACATTGCAATACAAAAATAGTTAATCTTAGGGAGACTTCGGTCTCCTTTTTTTGCATTGTCAATGAAAACTACCTTTGCACTTTCTTTTTGAAATTACGCTTTTGTTCTGTCTCTACCACCAAAAGCTAAATTTCTATTTGTAAGCCATCATATGCAAAAAATACATTATCCGGGAGCTGTTTCGATATTTCGTCATGCAATCCCATCTGATGACTCATATGTACCAAATATGCTCTACGTGGTGACACTCTGCGTATTACATCAAGAGCATCTGCCAATCTCTGATGAGATATATGCTCATTATGTCGCAATGCATTTATAATAAGAACATCAAGAGATTTTAATTTTTCAATCTCTTCGTCTGAAATGGTCAACATATCTGTTATATATGCCATATTCCCAATTCTATACCCCAATATAGGCAAATTATAATGCATAACTCTTATCGGCAACACCTTAACTCCGGAGATTTCAAATTCGTTATTATCTATATTTAGAATATCAAATGTTGCTACACCCGGATATTTATTCTCTCCAAAGCAATATGGGAATGTTCTTTTTATTGTATCCACAACATATTGCTCCGCACATATAGGCATTGCTTTATTGTTTGTGAAAGAGCGCAACTCATCCAAGCCAAAAATGTGATCATAGTGATGATGTGTCAATAAAACAGCATCTAAATGGGTAATATTATTTACCAACATTTGTTGGCGAAAATCAGGACCGCAATCAATAAGGATATTTTTATTTTCAACGGTTATCAATAGAGATGTTCTCAAACGTTTATCTTTTGGGTTTGGAGATTGACACACCTTGCAGCTACAACCTATCTGAGGTACCCCTGTTGATGTTCCTGTTCCTAAAAATAAAAGTTTCATCTCTCTGAAATTATTATATCAATATTGCTTATATAATCTTAATCCAAATCAAATGTAATTGACCTCTGGTGTTATCACAACTCCATATTTTTCAAATACTGAGTTCTTTATCTGCGATGCCAACTCAATAACATCTGCCGATGTTGCATTATTCTCATTTATAAGCACCAGACACTGTTTATGATATACAGCCGCACCTCCTACTCTTTTTCCATGCCATCCTGCATTATCTATAAGCCACGCAGCCGACAATTTAACACAACCATTTGGTTGAGGATAAGAAACAATAGTGGGATACTCTGCTTGTAGTTTTTCAAATAGAGAACTATCTACTACGGGATTTATAAAGAAACTTCCTGCACTACCTATCTCTTTAGGTTCGGGAAGTTTTTGTTTTCTTATTTCAATTATAGAATCTCTGATTTTTTGCAAAGTTATACCATTCCTATCAATGGTTTTGAGATTTCCGTACTCCAATTTGAACGACGGAGTCTTACTTAATTTATACTCTACATAGGTAATTATGTATTGTCCCTTTAATTGAGTTTTAAATATACTACTCCTATATCCGTATTGGCACTCTTCTTTTGCAAAAATTCGTTCTGCACCTGTCTCTACATCAATAGTATAGACTTTCTCTATTATATCTTTAGCCTCTACTCCGTATGCTCCTACATTCTGAACTGCCGATGCTCCAATCTCACCAGGTATATACGATAAATTCTCTGCTCCATACCAATTATTTGAAACTACATACGCAACAAAATCATCCCATACCACTCCTGCTCCAACTTTTAAGATAACGAAATCATCAGACTCGGTTACATCTATCTTTGTTATTTTTGAGTGTAGTATTATGCCCGGATAATCTTTTGTGAACAAGAGATTGCTACCTCCTCCTATTTGCAAATATATATTATCTTTTAAGATGGGAGATATTAATAAAGAACGCAAATCCTCAACAGAATCATATTCTGCAAAGTATCTGACTCTTACATCCATTCCAAAAGTATGGTACGGCTTTAACGATATATTTTCTCTTATATTTATCATATTACATTTTACATTAAACGGAATTTTACCAATAATCCATCTTTAAACTCCAAATATGTACCTGTTTTATAAATCCAACGTTCTCTTAACCCTGAATATTCAGGAATTTGCGATACTTCATCCGGCAATCCCAATGAAATTTGACATTCGCTTTTTGTCATTCCTTGAGTCACCTGAGACTGCGTTATCAATTGCCATACATCATCCTTTATTTGAGAGTATTTATCTCTTGGATTTGTAAATGTAAACAACTTGTCGAATGTTGAATATTGCGACATATATTGAGATGCTGACATTGTGGTATAGACCATAGCTTCTTCTCCGTTTTCGGTCTTAAAGATTAAAGCTAAAGGAAATATTTTGTTCCCTGCCAAAACTTTATTTATAACTACAGGAATTAGTTTTCTACCTCTCTTCTCCTCTCCATCGAGCGAATACCAATTAGATGTTTTTATATATATGACCTTATCCTTTAGTAAGGAATCGGCTTTTGCAATATAATCTGTTGGTACCAACTCCGGCAACAACGGTGTAAAATCAGACGATAAAATATCTGTTATAGACTTTAAAACCCTATATATAAACTCAAATCCAGTGCTATCGTTATATACAACATATGATTCTATCCCATTCCACGTTTGCGTTTCCTCCAAGGCTTTATATTTAAGTATAACCCCTTTTAAACTACGGCAATCCTCTATATTTCCTTTTCGAGGCTCCAATAATACGGGGAGCTCATCTGCCACACACACAAACTCTTTCCCTCTCTCCCACTCCTTCAAACTTATATCTTTGAAGTTTGTTATCATAAAAGATTGCTCCTCCGATACTGTATCGCTTTCTGCATCTCCTAATCGAGACGAAAGACACGAATAAAATAATATCGACATTAAAAGAAGGTTTATGTATCTTATATATTGCATCATATATCTTCAATATGGTTACGCAGAATGTCCTTTATTTTTTCGACTGCAGAGCGCAAATACAACAGCCTGTTCTGTTCCTCGTCTGTCAAGGCTTCAATATTTGCATTGGTTATTAAATCCTCAACATAATCTATTGCATTCTGCATATTCTCAACATCGTGAAGTTCTGAATAGGCATATATCATTTTGAAGCATGTATCGATATCGAATTTATCAAGGGCAAAAGCTTTTTTATAATACTCCAAAGCTTTATCCGGCGAGCCACATTTTATCTCTATATCCCCTCTTATAACAAATGCTCTTCCATCAGATTCATCATAGTCGGTATAGGTCAAACGCGTTAAGGCATCTTTTGACTTATCGTATGCCTCTTGCTCATAATAGAGCTTTGCCAACATATATACAATATCCGACGAATATGGCTCTATCTCCTCAGCCTGATTTAACAACGTAATGGCTTTATTGTAATCCGATTCAGATTTATAGCAATTTTGAGCTGCTATATACAAACTTTTGGCACTAACAGAAAAATACTCCTCACACTCTTTTAAAGCCCTGTTACTGTCATCGAATTTATACATCTTAGTATAACAGGTTGCCAACATTATACTAATATTCTCGTCCCTTGTTTTATCAAGAGATTCGAGTATTGCAACAGCCTCTGCATAATTCTGCTGCTCCATAAAACAATATGCTTTGTAGTAATATGCTTCAGTATTTGAGGGTTCTATTGCGATTGCATATTCAACTGCATCAAAGGCTTTTTGTATATCCGACAGATAGATATATAACTCAATTGCCTTAATCCAATCAAGATATGAATATGGATCTAAATCGAGTATCTTTTCTACAACTTTTACCTGCAATTGAAACTCCGACTCCTCTTCCAATATTTTCATGAATTCTCGCAGAACGCTTAACTTTTGAGTGCGAGGCAATCTATCTATTGCAACAAATATTGACGTAATTGTACTCTCATACAGTTTATAATCGGCACATAAATCTATTATATTCAGAATATGCTCAGCTTGCAGATTCTTATCCTTTAATACACCTTTTATAATAACTATAGCATCATCTGTCTCTCCGGATATTAAACGCAACTCAGCCCTTATTGACTGAGCTTCCTCTGTCTTATCTGTAACAACAGATATCACACTTTCTGCCTCTTCTATTCTTCCTGTAATTAACAGATAATAAGCTCTTCGGGTCATTAATTCTTCCGACATGGGATGATATTTTAGCCCAGTTTCAATAGCCTTTATAGCGTCAGAAAGCATTGAAGTCATTTCATACTCCAATGCTATCTCTTCATACTCTTCTGTATCGAACCACTCTCCGCTTTCGCCTCGTAACATACTCTCATATCGCAATAACAAATCTGTTTTCTTGCTCATATTCAAATATATTGAAGTGGTTAAATAGACAAAATTTAATAAGGTTATGCTTTGTATCCGTCTTTCAAAGATACAGTTCTGTTAAATACCAACTTGCCTGGAGTTGAATCTTTATCAACCGTAAAATATCCTATACGTTGGAATTGATAACGGTCTCCTATTTGTGCTGTTTCTGCAAGATATTGTTCTGCATATCCTTTAACAACCACCAATGATTCAGGGTTTAGAAGTTCTCTAAAATCTTTCTCTTTCTCCTCGGCAGGGTTTTCAACAGTAAACAAACGGTCATACAATCTAACCTCTATCTCTTGGTTGTATTGCGCAGATACCCAATGTAGAGTTCCTTTTACTTTACGCGCACTTTCAGGCATTCCGCTACGAGTTGCAGGATCATATTCGCAATACACCTCCTCCAAATTTCCATCAGCATCATATTTACAACCTGTACACATAACAATGTATGCACCTTTCAAACGAACCTCTTTTCCAGGAGTCATACGGAAGAATTTTTTAGGAGCATCTTCCATAAAGTCCTCGCGTTCAATATAAAGTTCGCGTGTAAATGGCATTTTATGAGTTCCAGAATTCTCTTGTTCAGGATTATTTTCCATCTCTACATACTCAACTTCGCCTTCAGGATAGTTGGTTATGACAAGTTTTACCGGATTAATTACAGCCGATACACGAGTTGCATTTTTGTTTAAGTCCTCACGAATACTATGTTCTAACAATGATACACTGATTAAACCATCATATTTTGTATAACCGATTCTATCAACAAATCCACGAATAGATTCGGGAGTGTAACCTCTACGACGTAATCCGCAAATAGTCGGCATACGTGGGTCGTCCCATCCACGAACCAATCCCTCTTGCACCAATTGCAAAAGTTTACGCTTACTCATAACTGTATAAGTTAAGTTTAAACGGTTAAACTCCATTTGTCGCGGACGATATGTTTCGTCTGCTATACGGTCTATAAACCAATTGTATAATGGACGGTGAACCTCAAACTCCAAAGTACAGATTGAGTGAGTTACACCCTCAAAGAAGTCTGATTGTCCATGAGCATAATCATACATTGGATATACATTCCATGTCGTTCCTGTACGATGATGAGGATGCTTAATAATACGATACATAATTGGATCGCGGAAGTGCATATTGGGCGACGCCATATCTATTTTTGCACGTAATACCATACTTCCCTCCTCAAACTCACCTTTATTCATTCTTTCAAAAAGGTCAAGAGTCTCCTCAATAGGTCTATCACGGAAAGGAGAAGGAGTTCCGGGTTGTGTCGGAGTTCCTTTTTGTGCTGCGATTTGCTCTGAAGATTGCTCATCGACATAAGCATACCCCTCTTTTATTAAGCGTATTGCCAAATCCCATAGTTTTTGAAAATAATCAGAAGCATAATACAAACGGTCTTCCCAATCAAATCCCAACCATTTGATATCTTCCATAATTGCATCAACATACTCAGTATCCTCTTTTGCCGGGTTTGTATCATCAAATCGCAAGTTACAAGTACCACCAAACTTCTTGGCAATACCAAAGTCCATACAAATGGCTTTTGCATGTCCTATATGAAGGTATCCATTTGGCTCGGGCGGGAAACGAGTATTCAATCTTCCTCCGTTTTTACCTGCTGCCAAATCCTCCATAACAGCTTGCTCTATAAAATTCAAGCTTTTAGCTTTACCTTCCTCAATAGGTTCAATTGTTGTTGTCATATAGTGTAAATTCTTTATTTTCTAAGATTGCAAAGTTAGATAAAATTTTTGAGATACTTATTTATTAAAAGACAATATTTAACTTTTTTATTGTTTTATCCGATTTGAACCCAATATTAAGCAAACAATTCAAATAACACTTGCTCTAAAATTCCATATCATTCCTATTTTTTGATACAAATAATTTAGCTATCTTCGCAGATTATTTATCACTAAATCATCTTGAATGATATACCCTAATAATTTTGAACAGAAAATAGGATTTGATAAAATCCGAAACAAAATAAAAGAACGCTGCCTCTCTCCTCTTGGCGAAGAGGCCGTGGAACAAATTACATTCTCGACCAACTACAATAACATCATCAAGATGGTTGAAGAGTGTAACGAGTTTTTATCAATTATTGAAAGTGAGAAAGACTTTCCATGCGATCATTTTTATGACGTTAGAATCGCTCTAAAACGACTAAAAGTTGTTGGTACATATATTGACACCAATGAGCTTTTTGATCTTCGTCGTTCTCTATCTTCTATTATAAATATTATAAATTTTCTAAGAGTTGGAGTAGATGAAGAAAGAATTCAATATCCAAGACTTAAAACACTAACCGATAATATTATAACATTCCCTGATATTCTTAAACAAGCCGATAGGATTATCGATAAGTTTGGATATATAAAAGATAGCGCATCTCCCGCTCTTTACGACATAAGAAGAGAGATTACAAGCAAAGTTAATTCTATATCAAGAAACCTTGCAAACATTCTCAAAAAAGCTCGCGAAGAGGGTATCGTCGAAAAAGATGTTACACCAACCATGAGAGACGGGCGCTTGGTTATTCCTGTCGTACCTGCCCACAAAAGAAAAATAAAGGGTATTGTTCATGACGAGTCAGCAAGTGGAAAAACCGTATTTATTGAACCCGCTGAAGTGGTTGAGGCCAATAACCGAATAAGAGAATTAGAAAGCGAAGAGCGCAGAGAGATAGTTAAAATTTTAACGGAATTCTCAGATGTTATACGCCCACACATAGATGATATGATATACTCATATCTATTTATGGGCGAGATTGATTTAATAAGAGCAAAAGCGATGTTCGCCAAATCAATAGGCGCGGTAATGCCCAAAATAGACAACTATTGCCAAATAGATTGGTATGGTGCTGTTCACCCCCTACTCTTTTTATCATTGAAAAGGCAGAACAAAAAGGTTGTTCCTTTAGATATTTGTCTTGACAAGAACAAACGAATCTTAATTATATCAGGACCTAATGCCGGTGGAAAATCGGTTTGTCTTAAAACCGTGGGACTTCTTCAATATATGATTCAATGCGGAATGCTTGTTCCAATGTTTGACAATTCAAGAGTTGGCATATTCAACGATATATTTATTGATATTGGCGACGAGCAATCTATTGAGGATGATTTGAGTACATATAGTTCTCACCTTACAAATATGAAAAATTTCGTAAGGAACTGTAACGAAAAGTCTCTTTTGCTAATAGACGAATTTGGCGGTGGAACCGAACCAAGAATAGGAGGAGCCATAGCAGAAGCCCTACTCAATAGATTTAACGCAAAGAAATCGTTTGGAGTTATTACCACCCACTACCAAAATCTTAAACAATTTGCAGAAGACAACGACGGCATCATAAACGGAGCAATGCTATATGACAGACATATAATGCAACCCCTTTTCAAATTATCCATAGGCAATCCCGGAAGTTCATTTGCGATTGAAATTGCAAGGAAAATAGGACTTCCTGAAGATGTTATATCTGAAGCATCGGAGATTGTAGGACAAGAGTATGTTTCAATGGACAAATATCTTCAGGATATTGTTAGGGACAAAAGATATTGGGAACAAAAACGTCAAAATGTAAGGCTGCTTGAAAAACGCCTTGAGGATAGCATTGTCAGATACGAAAAAGACATTTTAAACCTTGAAAAAGAGCGAAAAGAGATTATTAAAGGAGCAAAAGTAGAGGCTTCAAATATTTTGAGCGAAACAAACGCAAAAATCGAAAATACGATACGTCAAATTAAAGAAGCTCAAGCTGAAAAAGAGCGCACCAAAGCCATAAGGGAAGAGATGCGCAAATTCAAGGAAGAAATATCTGATAAAGAGAATCAAAACAGCAAACTCTCTAAAAAGATAGAAAGACTCAACAAGAACAGCAAAAACAAGAAAAAAGACAAAGAGCAAATCAAACCAATAGATGAAACTCCTTTAACAATTGGCGATGTTGTTAAATTAAAAGATGGCGGAAGTGTTGCCGGTGAAATTTTAGAGATTAACGGTAAAAATATAACCGTAGGATTCGGCACAATAAAAAGCGTCGTAAAAATTGACAAACTTGAAAGAGCAAACCGTTCACAACTAAAGAAACAAAACACTAAAACGCAATATTACAGTTCTCCCACTACCGACATGATACGCAATAAACAATTATCATTCAGTAGTGAATTAGACGTAAGAGGTATGCGTGGAGATGAGGCGATAGAAACTGTTGCAGCATTTATCGATACTGCCATTTTATCGGGATATTCTAATCTAAGAATATTACACGGTACGGGAAACGGTATTTTACAACAATTAATCAGAAGCTATCTGAAGAAAATTTCTGCTGTTAAAAGTTTCAGAGAAGAAGACGTCCAACTTGGAGGTGCAGGCATCACCGTTGTTGAACTTTATTAGGCTATAATTCATTATGAGAAAAAGAAAATTTACCCCATTCAATGTAATATGTCTTATTGCCATATGGTTAATATTGTGCTATTTTGCCATTAAAGGAAACAATGAAATTAATTGGCAAACCATTTTTGCCATAATAGCTTCAGGCATAATTGTTTTTGTACCTATATACAAATCTTTTAGAAAAGGAGATAAATAATCACTGTTGATTTTAACATTAAAATTTTTCTAAATGGATAAAATAAGGTATTTTTGTAGGTATATATAGTTATGGTTCGTAAATTCGGACATAAAATTATGAGCAAAACAAAAGAAAACATATTAGAAACAATATACTCTCCTGAGGATTTAAAAAAGGTAAATATTAACGATTTACCTCAGCTATGCAAAGAGATAAGAGAGTATATGCTGAATGTTCTATCTGAGCATCCCGGTCACTTGGCGTCAAGCTTGGGTGCGGTTGAATTAACCGTAGCCATACACTACATATTCAACACTCCATACGACAGAGTTGTTTGGGATGTCGGGCATCAAGCATACGTCCACAAAATACTCACAGAGCGCAGAGAAAAATTTGACACAATACGTCAATTAAACGGACTAAGTGGATTCCCAACGCCATCTGAAAGCGAATATGACACCTTTACTGCAGGACATGCTTCAAACTCAATTTCAGCCGCATTGGGGATGTCTGTCGCCGCGAATCTAAATAATGAGGAACGCAAAGTTATTGCCGTTATTGGCGATGCCGCTATTTCTGGAGGTTTAGCTTTTGAAGGACTAAATAATGCGGCTTCAAGTCCTAATGACCTTTTGATTATTTTGAACGACAACGATATGGCAATAGACAATAACGTTGGTGCTTTAAATAAATATCTTGTGAAGATTACAACATCTCCAAGATATAATCGTTTCAGATACAACGCCTACTCTTTTTTACGCAGGCATAAAATAATACAGGATAACCACAAAGGTATATTTACTCGATTTACAAATAGCATAAAATCTCTCATAAGCCGTCAACAAAACATCTTTGAAGGCCTAAATATCAGATACTTTGGGCCTATTGACGGACACGATACTAAAAGTATAATTAAAATACTTTCTGATATTAAAGAGATTAAGGGTCCTAAACTTTTACACCTTAAGACTATAAAAGGGAAAGGATACCTTCCTGCCGAAAAGGATGTTACGGTATGGCATGCACCAGGTAAATTCAACGTAAATACAGGAGAACGCGTTACAAGTAAAAGTTCTACCACCAGATATCAAGACGTGTTTGGCGAGACATTAGTGGAATTGGCAGAAAAAAACAATAAGATAGTCGGTATTACTCCTGCCATGCCCTCTGGCTGTTCCATGACTTTTATGAGAGATAAATTTCCTAACCGTTTCTTTGATGTAGGCATTGCAGAAGAACATGCCGTAACCTTTTCCGGAGGTCTTGCGAAAGAGGGATTGAAACCTTTTTGCAATATATACTCGTCATTCTTGCAAAGAGCATACGATGAAATCATTCATGACGTAGCCATACAAAATCTTCCTGTTGTTTTTTGTATTGACAGAGCGGGTATTGTTGGAGAAGATGGTGTTACTCACCATGGAAGTTTGGATATTGCATATTTAAGAAGTATTCCAAACATGATAATATCAGCTCCTATGGATGAGCATTATTTAAGACACTTGATGTACACTGCAGCAAATAACCAATCTGCACCATTTTCAATAAGGTATCCGAGAGGTTGTGGGAATTTATTGGATTGGAAGTGCGAACCTAAAGTTTTAGAAATTGGTAAAGGCCGTCAAATATGCGATGGTAAGGATATTGCAATTTTAAGCATTGGCAGCATTGGAAACTTTGCAATAGAGGCTATAAACAAAGCTAAAGAGAATGGCATTGAAGTTGCATTGTACGATATGATTTTCGTTAAACCGATTGATACAGAAATTCTATCTTCTGTTGCAAAAAAATATGATAAAATAATCACCATTGAAGACGGAACCGTTAATGGTGGATTCGGTAGTGCAGTTGCAGAGATTTTCTCTCAAAACGGATATAATTGCAAAATAAAAATGATAGGTATTCCCGATAAGTTTATTACACATGGTAAACCTTCGGAGCTATATAAGATGTGCAAAATGGACAGCAATGATATATATGAAGCTATTGTTGGCAATTGGTAAACTTTAATAACCTATTTTACAGACATGAAAATTGTTATTGCCGGAGCTGGTGAAGTTGGTACACACTTAGCCAAAATGCTTTCGAAAGAGAAACAAGACATCATACTTCTTGATACTAAAGTCGAGAAGCTTCAGTGGATTGATGCCAACTATAATTTAATGACTGTGGTTGGAGACCCATCCTCTTTTAGTGCTTTAAAAAGAGCAGAAGCAGGAAAAGCAGACTTATTTATTGCTGTAACTCCCACTGATGACAAAAACATTACGGCTTGTATGCTGGCATCAAAATTAGGAGCTCAAAAAACCGTTGCCAGAATAGACAATTACGAATACATGCTTCCTGAGAATAGAGCATTCTTCAAGGATATGGGCGTTGACGAACTTATTTATCCTGAAATGCTTGCAGCTGAAGAGATTCTTAATGCCCTTAAAATAACATGGGCAAGAAAATGGTTCAGTTTGTGTAATGGAAAACTGATTTTGGTTAGTACTAAAATCAGAGAAAACTCTTCGATTGCAAACAGCAAACTTTGGGATTTGACAAAAGAGCATAACTACTATCATGTATCGGCAATAAAACGCAAGGACGATATTATAATTCCAAGAGGTAGTGACGAAATCTTAATCAACGATATTGTATATTTTACCACAACGCCTGAACATCTTAACGACATTAGAGATATTACAGGAAAACGCGACATTACAGTTGATAGCATAATCATTTTGGGAGGTAGCAGAATTGCCATACAACTTGCCCGCATACTACCCGACTCCATCTCTATGAAAATCATTGAGCAGGATTATGAAAAGAGCTTAAAGCTGGCAGAGAGACTACCGGATGCTTATATCGTTCACGGAGATGCCCGAGAGACTGATTTATTAATTGAAGAGGGTATTAAAAACATCGATGCATTCATTGCCTTAAGTGATAATTCCGAAACAAATATTTTATCATGTCTCACTGCAAAAAAATTAGGTGTAAAGACAAAAACTGTAGCAGAGGTTGAAAACCTGCAATTTATTTCAACTGCCGAAAGTTTGGATATTGGCTCAATTATAAACAAAAAAATTATTGCAGCAAGTAAGATATATCAACTTCTTATTGACACAGATATAAGCGATGCCAGATGCTTGGCTACAACTGATGCTGAAGTTGTTGAGGTTATTGCAAAAGAAGATGCAAAAATAACCAAAGGTAAAATTAAGGAGCTGGATATTCCTAAAGGCTTGACTTTAGGAGGATTGGTAAGAGACGGTGTAGGTCAAATAATTAATGGAGATACTCAAATTAAAGCAAATGACCGAGTTCTGATAGTATGCGTTAATGACATATTGCACAAGATTGAAAAATTATTCGGGTAATTTATGTTAAGTATAAATTTTAAGGCAATAGCAAAGATTATTGGTGTATTGTTATGCATCGAGGCAATCTTTATGTTATTCCCTCTCTTTACATCAATATATTATCAAGAGGCCGATATACTCCCCTTCTTATTCAGTTGTATAATTACTGCAGTCATTGGAATATCTTTGTTTTTATCAACATATAAAAGCAACGACAGAAGTGGCAAAAGAGAGGGATTTATGGCTGTTACTTTGAGTTGGATATCTATATCTTTGATGGGAGCCTTGCCATTTATATTTAATGGCGATGTGGATAATTTCACCGATGCTTTTTTTGAGTCAATGTCGGGATTTTCAACTACAGGTATGAGTATCCTCAAAGATATTGACGGTTCATGCCACGGTATTCTATTGTGGCGAAGTTTGAGTCAATGGTTGGGTGGTATGGGAATAATATTGTTCTCTTTAGCCATTCTTCCAACCCTAAATTCAGGATCAGGACTTAATTTATTCAGCGCAGAGATGACTGGTGTTACACACGAAAAATTAGGTCCGCGCATAAGCGAAACGGCTAAAAAATTGTGGGGATTGTATCTATTCTTCACCATTCTTCTTTTTATCTTGCTCGTTGTCGGTCCAATGGATACATTTGATGCCATATGCACTGCCATGACAACATATTCTGCCGGTGGTTTTTCTACGAAACAAGCGAGTATCGCATATTGGGACTCTGCATATATCGACTACATTATCACCTTTTTTATGTTGCTTTCCGGTGTAAATTTTGCTCTGATATATCGTTCGGTTTTCCGAAATCCTAAATATCTGTTTCAAAACGAGGAGCTTAAATATTATATATATACAGCAATTATAGGAACTATTGTAATTGCAATATATCTTATGTTCTCATACAGCGAAACAGTCAATTATGAATGGAGTTTTAGAACAGCACTCTTTACTGTTGTATCGGGATTGACTACAACAGGTTATTCCATCGTTGATTTTTGCGATTGGGGAGCATTCTTTTTCTTTTTTATATGTCTTTGTATGTTGTGTGGTGCATGTGCAGGCTCAACTTCGGGTGGAGCAAAGATGATTAGAACAATCATCCTAATGAAGAATACCTCTGCTGAATTCTTCAGACAAATTCATCCAAATACAATAAGGCCCATAAGAGTCAATAACAGCACCGTCTCACACGAAATAGTATCAAAGGCATTAGCATTCTTTGTTTTTTATGTGTTAATAATCCTTATAAGTTGTATTGCTCTTTCAATATTGGGATTAAACATTGAAGAGAGCATCGGCTTGGCTATTTCAAGTATAAGCAACTGCGGTTTTGGCGTTGGAGGAGAGAACCCTGATGCCATCTTCACTACCCTTCCTCAAATAGGAAAATGGATTGTATTATTCAATATGTTGGTAGGAAGATTGGAAATATTTACCGTCATAATTCTTTTCTCTCCATACTTCTGGAAAAAGTAATAAAATTTCGTCTGATTTTTAGGGAAAATTTGTCCTTTTTGTTTATTTTTGCATAATAGGCATAATAAGGAATGTATTGCTCAAACAATACTTCTCATGTAAACGAAAGGTAACACAATTTCTGATTTCAATTATGACAAGAAAAAAGAATTCAAAAAACTATTCTACAATAAATAATATTAAAGACTTTCTTGCTAAAGATAGTGTGAAAGTCTCTATCGGTATTGTATTTATTTTATTCACCATTTATCTGATAATCAGCCTTGCTTCATTCTTAATTTCGGGCTATGCAGATCAAAGCACATATGACGTGGCAATAAACTCCACTGCTGTTGCAAACAAGGGAGGCTCTATGGGATCAAGACTATCTAATATTCTAATCAATAAATGGTTGGGAGTTGCTGTTTTTATTTTTTGTCCACTTCTTCTTGCTGTTGGACTAAAATTTATTGGTGTATTAAAAAGAGCTTTAACCAAATTATTTGTTTATTCTTGCTGTATTGCAATTGTTCTCTCTGTTTCATTGAGTTTCTTCTTTGTTAATTCTATCGATGGTAGCTCTATATATTGGGGAGGTATGAGTGGATATTATGTTTCGGAGTTTCTTGAGTCACATATCGGTTGGAGTGGAACTCTGTTGGTAATTATCGCGTCAATAATTATTCTGTCTATATTTGCATTTAATTCAACAATTGAAGTTATCAGAAAATTGTTCTCATTTGAATATTTGAAGAAAAAAATCGATGTCGAGGAGTGCGATGCACCATCTCCTATTGTTAAAGAGAATAATTTCAATGAGATAAACTTCGCCACCTCTGAGCGAGAAGATAATTTCGTTTTAAGCACTGACCTTCCATATGAGGATGAGAAATATAATGAAAACCCTGAAGAGGAAGAGTTTGACAACAACGATGATATTACTGAAGATGATGAGGTTAATGACAATGTTGAGTTTACCGTAAACGTTGGCAAAGAGGAGGCTATCACAAAAAAAAGCATAACTGATTTAGGTGAATATGACCCTAAATTAGATCTTGCTCACTATAAAATGCCCACATTCGACTTACTAAACAAACAAAACGAAGGAGAATTATCAATTGATAATGAAGAACAAAATGCGAACAAACAACGCATTATTGAAACATTAGAAAATCATAACATAAAAATATCATCTATCAGCGCTACGGTTGGGCCAACAGTTACCCTATATGAAATAGTCCCTGAAGCAGGAATTAGAATATCAAAAATTAGAAACCTTGAAGATGATATAGCACTAAGTCTTTCAGCTTTAGGCATAAGAATTATTGCCCCAATACCAGGTAAAGGAACAATTGGTATTGAGATTCCCAATAAGGATGCAAAAATAGTGTCAATGCACTCAGTTATTGCTTCTCGCAAATTTCAAGAGAGCAAATACGAACTACCTGTTGCTCTTGGAAAAACTATTTCAAACGAGGTGTTTATGATAGACCTTGCCAAAATGCCACACGTATTGGTTGCGGGAGCAACAGGTCAAGGTAAATCGGTAGGACTTAACGCTATCATAACATCTTTGTTATACAAGAAACATCCATCTCAACTTAAGCTTGTTCTTATTGACCCCAAACGAGTTGAGTTCAATATTTATTCGGATATCGAGAAACATTTCCTTGCTAAAAATCCCGAATCTGAAGCAGCGATAATAACTGATGTTCCTAAAGTTGTAGGCACTCTTAAATCTCTTACAAAAGAGATGGACAATAGATATACTCTTTTACAAAAGGCGCATGTAAGAAATATTAAAGAGTATAATGCAAAATTTATTGCACGACAACTATCTCCTCTTAACGGACACTACTATATGCCTTATATTGTGGTTATTGTTGATGAGTTTGGAGATTTGATTATGCAAGCAGGGAAAGAGGTGGAACTACCAATTGCTCGTATTGCTCAATTAGCTCGTGCTGTTGGTATTCATATGATTATAGCAACACAACGTCCTTCAACCAATATTATTACAGGTGTGATTAAGGCAAACTTCCCTGCCCGCATTGCATTTAGAGTATCATCTATGGTCGATTCTCGAACAATTCTTGACTGCCCAGGTGCTAACCAATTGATTGGTCGCGGAGATATGTTATTCTCTCAGGGAAGCGAATTGATTCGTGTTCAATGTGCATTTGTTGACACTCCAGAGGTTGAAGATATTTGCAACTACATTGGAGACCAACAAGGCTATCCCGAAGCATATGAATTACCGGAATATACCGAGGAGTGCTCTGATTCATCAGGCAACGGTGTTAGTCTTAAAGATAGAGACGATTTATTTGAGGAGGTTGCTCGCCTGGTTGTTTCCGAGCAACAAGGTTCAACATCTCTAATACAAAGAAAATTCTCATTAGGATATAACAGAGCAGGTAGAATCATGGATCAACTTGAGGCTGCAGGCATTGTTGGTCCAAGCAGAGGAAGTAAACCTCGTGATGTTTTAATGATGGACTTAATGGCATTGGAAAACTTACTTGATAACATGAATTGATAATATGAAGAAATATAACTATTACACAATATTTATTGTTCTATTAATGATTGCCGCCCCACTCTATGCTCAAAGTGGAAAGTGCAACATTTTATTGGACAAGGTTATTAAAGAATATGACACATCAAATGGTGTGAGTGCAAATTTCAGCATATGTTCTGAAAGCAATGGATATACTTCGGAGACTTCAGGGAAGATATTGCTAAATGGTAAGATGTTTTCTTTTAATACTGCCGAAATGGAGTGTGGTTATGATGGAGAAACTCTTTGGACTTATATTAAAAATAATAATGAAATTAACCTATCAATTCCCGAAGAGGAGGAAATTATCAATATAAATCCATATTTGCTCATAAAAAACTATAGCAAAAGGTTTAAATGCTCTTTTGCAGGAAAGAGTGGCGATATAGAGATTGTTGTTCTATCTCCCAAAAATTCCACAGATAACATAGTAAGTGTTAAAGTTTCTGTAAACAGCAAATTTCTTTGCCTTTCAAGAATTGAAGTTACGAACAAGGACAACTCTTCTGTTGTAATCAAAGTATCGGATTATAATAGTAGAATAAGCATTGATAAATCTAAATTTTCATTCGACAAAAATAAATATCCAAATATTGAAATAATTGACTTAAGATAATATATTATGGAACACATTAAATGTTTAATCATAGGCTCAGGACCAGCTGGATATACAGCAGCTATATATGCTGGTAGAGCTGATTTATCTCCAGTTGTAATTGAAGGCATTCAACCCGGAGGACAACTCACAACAACTACTGATATTGAAAATTTCCCTGGATATCCACAAGGAATTTCAGGTAGCGATATGATGGAGGATTTGAGAAATCAAGCCCTACGATTTGGCACTGATATAAGACGAGGCATTGTCACCTCTGTTGACTTCTCAAAAGCTCCTTATAAGTTAACTATAGATGGAGAAACCGACATTGAGGCTGACACCGTAATTATTGCAACCGGAGCATCGGCTAAATATCTTGGATTGGAGGACGAAAATAAATATAGAGGTTTGGGTGTATCTGCTTGCGCTACTTGCGACGGTTTCTTCTACAGGAGAAAAGTTGTTGCTGTTGTTGGAGGTGGTGATACTGCTTGCGAAGAGGCTGCATATTTATCGAACCTTGCCAGCAAGGTGTATATGATTGTTCGCAAAGACTATTTAAGAGCATCTGCCATTATGCAAGAGCGAGTAAAAAACAATCCTAAAATTGAAATCCTTTTCAATACTCAAACCGAAGGTCTGTTCGGAGAAGAGGCATTAGAGGGCGCTCATTTGGTTAAATATAAAGGTGGAGAGAATGAGGAGAAGTTTGATATAGCTATTGATGGCTTCTTCCTTGCCATAGGGCACAAACCAAACACAGATGTATTTAAACCATATATTGAACTCAATAATGAGGGATACATTATTACTAAAGGTAATACATCTGAGACAAATGTTGCCGGAGTTTTTGCGGCAGGTGACGTTGCAGATACTCGTTACAGACAGGCAATTGTTGCAGCAGGAAGCGGTTGTAAAGCGGCTATGGATGCTGAAAAATACATAACAGAAAACAATCTATAGCAAAATATGGTACGACAAACACTTGTTAAGAACGTAATTAAAGGAGAAATGGCAGACATTTGGAATCTCTTCACACAAGAAGAGAAATCTGAAATGCTTGCTCATTTTGAAGTAAAATCGTTTAAGAGAGAGAGTACCATATATAAAGAGGGTGAAGATTCTAAATTTTTAATGTGTCTTATTAGAGGCAAAGTTAAACTAACAAAAGATGGAGTTGGTGGACGTTGCCAAATAATAAGACTTATAAGACCTTTGCAATACTTTGGATTTCACGCATATTTTGCCAATATTCCACATACTGCAAATGCCATAACCATTGAGTCTTCTGTTGTTGCTTTTCTTCCGATGAATATTCTTGAAAGTTACATGTACAAAAACAGTAAACTTTCTCACTTCTTTGTAAAGCAAACTGCAGGAGAATTGCTACACTCTGACAACATGATTGTATCTCTTACACAAAAACATATTAGAGGAAGATTGGCCGAGGCTTTGTTTAGATTAAGAGATTTCTACGGTTTATCGGATGACGGCTCTATTGATGCAAAATTCTCTCGTGAAGATCTCGCCAATTTATCAAATATGACAACATCGAATGCCATACGCACGCTATCGGCTTTTGCGAAAGAGAATCTTATTGAAGTAAATGGGCGAAATGTAAAGATTATAGACGAAGAGAGACTATCAAAAATAAGCAAATACGGTTGGTAAATTCAAAATGATAAAGATAACAGGAGTATATTCCCCATTAAAGTTTTTAGCATACACCATATTTAATGTACTAATCGCATATATCATTTTTGGTATATGCCGATTAGTATTTTTTATTTCAAATATTGAATACTTTCCTAATATCGAAACCAATAATATTCTTCAAATAATTAAAGGTGGTTTAATATTTGACACCGCAGGTATTATATATCTGAATGGTTTATATATAGTATTAATGCTTATTCCTTTACCTTGGAGAAAAACTAAATTGTGGCAAAGTTTTTCAAAATGGATATTTTTGGTAATAAATTCAATTGCAATAATCACAAACTTTGCCGATTCAGTATACTTCAAATATACAAATAGAAGAACTACAGCGTCTGTATTTTCTGAATTTGAAAGAGAAGAAAACATCAGCAAAGTAATTGGCAATGAAGTCCTTAATAACTATATTTTGGTAATATTGGGAATACTAATGATATTTGCCATGTATAAGATTTACAGAAATCCTGTAAAAAACAACATTACAAAAAAAGAGAAACATTCAGTTAAACACAACATACTCTATTACCTAACATCAATAATTATTTTTGCATCTGCAATTCCATTATGTATAGCAGGAATAAGAGGTGGTTTTGCTCACTCAACGCGTCCAATTACAATTGGTAATGCCAACCAATACGTTAACCGTCCCATTGAATCGGCAATCGTATTAAACACTCCATTTTCAATTATAAGAACAATTGGTAAAACTGTTTACGAAAACCCCAACTACTTTACAACTGAAGAATTAAATAATATTTACTCACCTACCCATACTCCATCAAATAATAATTTAAGAAAGCTTAATGTAGTTGTAATTATATTGGAGAGTTTTGGTGAAGAGTACATTGAATACGGATATGCTCCATTCTTAAAATCACTTCAAGAAAAAGGCTTGTCATTTAAATATTCATACAGCAATGGAAGAAAATCTATCGATGGTATGCCTTCTGTTTTAAGCAGTATTCCCATGTTTATTGAACCCTATTTTGTAACTCACTACTCTACCAATGACATTTCGGGTATTGCTGCAGAACTCAACAAGGTTGGTTACCACACAGCTTTTTTCCATGGTGCACCAAATGGGTCAATGGGATTTCAAGCCTTTGCAAAAACAAGTTGCTGGCAAGAGTATTACGGAATGGACGAATACAATAACGATAGTGACTTTGACGGAATGTGGGCAATATGGGACGAACCTTTTATGCAATTCTTTGCAAATAAAATGTCAGAATTTAAAGAACCATTTGCCACATCTGTTTTCACAGCATCATCACATCATCCATTTAATATTCCCACAGAATATAAAGATGTATTTAAAGAGGAAGAAGGTCATCCCATACTTAAGTGTGTAAGATACACCGATAATGCTTTAAAGAAATTCTTTGAAACTGCCAAAAAGCAGGATTGGTACAAGAATACCCTGTTTGTCATTACGGCAGACCATACAAACGCATCGTTACACGAAGAATATTTAACTGATGCCGGGCTATTCAGAGTTCCTATTATATTCTATATGCCAAGTGAAAAGATTAACGGAGACAACAACAGAGTTGCTCAACAAATTGACATAATGCCCACGGTATTAAACTATCTGAACTACCCTAACCCATACCTTGCCTTTGGTAAAGATCTATTAAAGAGCTGTAATTATGAAGATTGGGCTATAAACTACAATAGTGGCATATATCAATTCTTTGATGGCGATTACATGATGCAATTTGATGGCAATAAGCCTATTGCTTTATATAACTATAAAACAGACATATTGTTAAAGAATAATTTATTGGGACGTGATTCTTTTCAAGAGTCTGCTATGCTTAGCAGATGTAAGGCAATTATTCAAGAGTATATAATGCGCATGACAACAAATAGTTTAGTAATTGAGTAATCGCTTTTATATATAATTAACGGCAGATATCTGTAAAGAAATCTACCGTTAATTGTTTATTTCGTATTTGAATTACCTCTACGTGAATTGTTTGCGATGGAAAATAAAGTTTCTTCCTAAATACTTTTCTCTTACTATTGGATCTGCAGCCAACTCTTCTGATGTTCCTTGGAACAAAATTTTACCCTCAAACAACAGATAAGCTCTATCTGTAATGCTCAATGTCTCAGGAGCATTGTGGTCTGTTATAAGAATTCCTATATTCTTCTCTTTAAGTTTATATACTATATACTGAATATCCTCAACCGCAATAGGGTCAACTCCTGCAAAAGGTTCGTCTAACATTATAAATTTGGGTCCGATTGCCAAACAACGAGCAATTTCAGTTCTACGTCTCTCTCCTCCAGACAGTTGGTCTCCCAAATTCTTACGAACCTTCTCCAAACGGAACTCAGCTATCAACTCCTCTAATTTCTGATGCTGCTTTGCTTTATCGGGTTCTGCTATTTGAAGGACTGAATATATATTATCTTCAACACTCATTTTTCGGAATACCGATGCCTCTTGTGCTAGATATCCAATTCCATGTTGTGCCCTTTTATATACAGGAAACTTGGTTATCTCCAAATCATTTAAAAATATTTTTCCTTCATTTGGAGTCACCAATCCTGTGGTCATATAAAAAGTTGTGGTTTTACCTGCACCATTTGGTCCTAACAAACCAACAATCTCTCCCTGTTTTACGTTAATAGAGACATGGTTTGCCACAACTCTTTGCCCATATTTTTTTACCAAACCTTCGGTACGCAGTACCATCATATCGTCGGTATATGCTATCTGTTGTTCGTTATTATTTTCGATTTGAGACATCTTATCTTGATTTATGATGCGAAATTAAACAAATTTGAATTATTACGAAATAATATCTATTATAAATATTCTAAAAAGTATATATATATTAACTTTATCTACCATAGTTGCAATATTTTTTATAATTTTGCCAATGTATTTTTGAAGATTATATATAATATGAAACTTCTCAACATTTTTATTTTCAACAATCTTGCCAAATTTGGACGATACATAATGCTCCTTGGTAAGGTTTTTACCACGCCCGATAAATGGAAAGTATTTTTCAGAAGATATATCGACGAGGTTTATAAACTTGGCTTTGATTCTATAGCTATTGTTTTTACAATTTCTATTTTTATCGGTGCTGTTATTTCTATTCAAACACAAAAAAACATAACCTCACCTTTTATCCCCTCATACACTATTGGCATGTTAACTCGAGAAACCATATTATTGGAGTTCTCCTCTACCATTATGGCCCTTATTCTTGCAGGTAAAGTTGGTTCAAGCATATCTTCTGAGATTGGCACAATGAGGGTAACTGAGCAAATTGATGCTCTTGAGATTATGGGTGTAAACTCTGCAAACTTCTTGATATTGCCAAAGATTACTGCATTAGTAACTTTTATCCCATTTTTGGTTATCATTAGTATGACAACCGGTATTATAGGAGGATATTTGGTAGGACAATTTACCGATTTATTCACTCCTGCAAAATATGTGTATGGACTACAAGCGTACTTCATAGAATTTTATGTTTGGTACTCTATAATAAAATCAATATTCTTTGCATTCATTATATCTTCTGTAGCGTCGTTCTATGGATATACGGTTAAAGGTGGTGCTACTGAAGTTGGTAAAGCAAGTACAGACGCTGTTGTTGTGAGCAGTGTAACTATTCTTTTATTAGATGTTTTACTTACTAAAATCTTATTATAATGATTGAAGTTAAAAATATTATAAAATCTTTTGAAGGAAAGAGAATCCTGCACGATATATCAACCACATTCTATGCTGGTAAAACCAATCTTATAATAGGACAAAGTGGTTCGGGAAAGACTGTTCTAATGAAATCTATTGTAGGATTGTTACGCCCTGATAGCGGAGAAATTCTATATGACGGAAGAGACTTTTTAAAATACAAACCCAATGAACTAAAAGGATTAAGAGCAGAGATAGGCATGCTATTTCAAGGTTCTGCCCTATTCGACTCTATGACCGTTATTGAGAATGTAATGTTCCCTCTATTGATGTTTACCGACCAAAGCTACGCAGAACGCAGGAAAAGAGCTGAGTTTTGTCTTGAAAGGGTTAACCTTAAGGGTGCACACAATTTATTGCCATCTGAATTGAGTGGAGGTATGCAAAAACGTGCGGCTATTGCAAGGGCTATCGCGCTTAATCCTAAATATTTGTTTTGTGACGAACCAAACTCAGGTATCGACCCCAAAACATCTTTGGTTATTGATAAACTCATCAATGACATCACCCACGAATATAACATAACAACAATAATAAACACTCACGACATGAACTCTGTTATGGGTATTGGAGAGAATATCATATTCTTAAACAAGGGGCATTTAAGTTGGAAAGGTACAAAAGAAGAAATTTTTGCATCAACAGACGAGGCATTTAACGAATTTGTATTTGCTTCGGATATGATGCAGGAGGTAAAATCATATGTAAATAAACAAAAATAATATTGACAAGATATTATATATCAACCATTTGAAAAGGAAAGTTCAAAGATTTATATTTTTAAATCAAATATTCTTCGATTTATATTTGTTTAGACAATTTTTTTTACTATCTTTGCACTGCCTTTAAGAAAAAGGAATTTGGTTCCTTGGCCGAGCGGTTAGGCACCGGTCTGCAAAACCGTTTACAGCAGTTCGAATCTGCTAGGAACCTCAAGAAAAAGTTCTGATTTAAATCAGAACTTTTTTCTTTTATAAAGAATTTATTTCAATCGCTTCTTCTTAAACTCAGACTGCAACTCCGACAATATCTTATCTGCTGCCTCTTTTGGGAAACCCAACTCTACCGCTTTATTTAAGTCTCTTTCTGCAGACTCTCTCTCAAATTGAACCCACCCTACTTTCGCACGCAATACATAGAGGAGAGGATCTTTATCGTCAATCTCATAAGCCTTTTTTATATCCTCTCGAGCTTTTCCCATTTTGCCCAAATAAAAATAGGCTTCTGCTCTCCCAAAATAGGCATCAAAATCCTTAGAATCCAATTTTATTATATTTGAATATATATTTACTGCCTCATCATAGTAATTGCGATATTTCATTAATGATGCAAAACCCATATACGCATTACGGCTATCGGGATTTATCTTTAATAGTGCTTCAAAATCATAACGCGCAGAAAGAGTATCGTGCTTCTGCAAATAGATTAATCCCCTTCTATACAAAGCATCTTCTTCCTTTGAATCCAATGCTATAACTTGAGAATAGTCAGCAATTGCTCTTTCCAAACTATCAATTGAAGCATACAATGAAGCTCTGTTTTTTAGTATGGTTACAGAACGCGGAGTTATCATCAGAGCATTAGTATATGACTTTATTGCACTCTCGCTTTTACCCATATACCTTTGTATTGTTCCCAAGTTTGATAACAATAACGAGTTTTGAGCATTTGCAGGTTCAACTTTTAATGCCTTAATTATATTATCTTCGGCACAAGACCAATCTTCGTTCTCGATACACTCAAACGATTTCTCCACTAACTTGTTATACTCTTGCGAAAAGAGTATATGACTACACAAAACCTGTACTGTAATTATTACAATTATTCTTTTCATTTCAACTGCTAAAATATATAATTTAATTGAGTCATAAAATTATTTATTAAATTTTATGGGTTAAAAATTATTTTTTAGAATAAGTTTTTATATCTTTACAAATTGCTAATAGTATGCTTTAAACAAATAGCATATATTTATATTATTTAGGTCATCAGTTTTGGCTCTTAAGCCATTGACCTATACAAATTTCCACTAACGGAAATAGAGACATATGATGATGAAATTGCAAAATTTCACAGCCGGAGAGAGAAAAATAAATAAAAATATATATAAATGACAAGTAAATGGAATTACTTACCTCTTACAGAACAACAACAGCAAATAAAAGAGAGCCTGATAAAGGAGTTGGGCTTATCTCGCGTTATTTGCGAATTATTGGCTCTCCGGGGGGTAAAAAATGCAGAAGAGGCTCAAAAGTTCTTTTCGCCACAATTATCTGATCTTCATGATCCGTTCCTAATGGACGGCATGAGTGAAGCTGTGGAGAGATTGAATTTTGCTATTGGCCAAAAGGAAAAAATTTTAGTTTACGGCGATTATGATGTTGATGGCACAACTGCCGTAGCCTTGGTTTATAAATATCTTAAACCATATTGTTTCAACATTGAATACTATATTCCCGACAGATACGAAGAGGGATATGGAATTTCGATGAAGAGCATTGATTATGCATACGAGAATGGTGTAAAGTTAATTATAACCTTGGATTGCGGTATTAAAGCTATTGACAAGGTTGCGTATGCAAAAAGCAAAGGCATTGATTTTATTATATGCGACCACCATGTTCCTGATAATAAACTGCCGGATGCCGTAGCTATTTTGAATCCCAAATTAGAAAATTCAAACTATCCGTTTTCTGAACTTTCGGGATGTGGTGTGGGTTTTAAATTTATGCAGGGTTTTGCAAAAGATAACGGCATAGATGAGTCGTCTTTATATCCTCTGCTCGATTTCGTGGCATTGAGTATTGCCTCTGATATTGTTCCTATAATAGGAGAAAACAGAATTCTTGCATACCATGGACTAAAAAGATTAAACGAGAAACCAAGCCATGGATTGAAAGGTATTATAAATATTTGCGGATTGCAAAACAAACAGATAAACACAGCTGATATAGTTTTCAAGATAGGTCCAAGGATTAATGCTTCGGGACGCATGGAACAAGGCAAAGAGGCAGTAGATCTTCTTTTGTCAACCGATTTTGAAGGAGCTAAAGAGCGCAGTAAAAATATAAATCAATATAACGAGGAGAGAAAAGCTCTTGATAAAACCATTACTGAAGAGGCTAATGAAATCCTCTCTAAAATGGAAGATTTAGACAAATACAAATCTATCGTTATATATAACCGCACGTGGAAACGAGGTATTATTGGTATTGTAGCATCAAGATTGACTGAGCTATACTACAAACCCGCGGTTGTGCTTGCATATTCAAACGGGATTGTGACAGGTTCGGCTCGTTCTGTTCAAGGCTTTGATATTTACAAAGCAATTGAATCATGCAGAGATTTATTAGAGAGTTTTGGAGGACACACCTATGCTGCAGGACTTTCTCTTAAAGAGGAGAAAATACCTCTGTTTGTAGAGCGTTTTGAGAATTATGTAAAAGAGAATATCGAGAAAAAACAGACAGTTCCTCAAATTGATATTGACGCTGTTCTTTCGTTCAAAGACATTACTCTTGACCTACATAAACAACTTATGGAGCTTGCGCCTTTTGGGCCGGGTAATACAAAACCTATTTTTGCGACTCACAATGTAAGAGATTATCAAGATAGCAAATTGGTTGGTAAAGACGGCAAACATATTAAATTGGAGATGATAGACGACAGTTCTGCCAACATCTTAAATGGAATTGCATTTGATCAAAAAGAGCATTTCGACCATATCAAAACCAACAAACCTTTTGATATATGCTATACATTAGAGGAGATGAAATACAATCTTAAAGGCTATGGTATTGGATCTATTAGAAACCAACTTCAATTAGCCGTCAAAGATATTAACTCCGAAAAATATCAATAACCATATCTAACAAAAAAATAGTTTGGAATAATTCCAAACTATTTTTTTGTATTCCAATCAGGATAATAAGATCCATTATTTTTCAACGAACTCTGTTATAACCGCGCTAACAACAATATTATACCAATCTACAATTCTTTTAATATCATTAGGATATACTCTGTCTCTATCATAATCAGGAATTACACTCTCAACATATTTACGATATTCTTCTGCAGATGCTCCTTTTGATATTTCAATAGCCTTTCCTTGCTCTTTTTCTTTGATTGTCTCAAACACTTCAGACAAAGGACGATCCTCATTTTCTGTGTAGATTGAAATATCTCCAAGAGAGATTATCTTATCGTGAGAATATGCAGGACATCTTTTCCCTGTAACAAGTGATTCAACAACTAACATTCCTTTTGCCTGTGATACCAATTTATATAATCCCGGCTTACCTGAAATAGATAAAATTTCTTTCAACATAGTTATTTGATTTTTTATATCTCGTTTTTACCTCTTTTAATTATTGCGAAGATACTAAAATTATGGAACATTCTTCGCATATGTTACAATATTTTTATAATCTGTCTTATTAGTGATGTATTGCCTGAGTTATCTATTACGTAGTCAGCCTTTTTTATTCGTTCATTATCACTTATCTGCGAGTTAATCCTATTCACAACATCTTGTCTGCCAAGGCCATTACGTTTCATAACTCGTTTTATTCTCTCCTCCTCATCTGCCACCACACACCAAACTTCATCAACCATTCCACTCAATCCAGACTCATAAAGTATGGCAGACTCCACAAATACGATCTCTGCTGATTGAGACAATCTCCATCTATCAAAATGCGCACACACCTCAGGATGCACTATAGAATTTACTCTACTCAAATTATATTCCGAAGAGAAGATAAAAGATGATATTTTGGGTTTGTTTATTTCTCTTCCTATATAGGCATCCTCCCCTATCAATGATTTTAATTCTGAAATTATTACAGGAGACTCCTTCATTAACATCTTTGCCTGTTTATCTGAGTCATATACAGGGTAATTCAGCGCTTTCAATAGCCTGCAAACTACACTTTTACCACTTCCAATACCGCCTGTTATTCCGACTGTCTTCATATTAATTAAGTATAGAATCGTTAGGAACCGACACAATCTCCTTTCTCTCTATTATATACTCAACACTATCGGGAATAATTGTTATACGTTCAATATAATCGGGTATTTTAGTCAACACCAACGGTAACTTTTTATTGTTACTCCTATATTGTTTATAATCGACATTCAATTTAAATTTAGAATTATCGGTTTGAAGGAATTGAGACATCGGTATCATAACATCTATATCTGCATTTGCAGGAAATGTTATAACAGAGATATTTTCAGGGAAGTTAATTTGCCCAATAGGCAAACTCAATCTCTTTGAAATAAGCTCCTCAACAGGAACAACAACCTCAACTTCATTTGGTTCTATTTTCGTACCATAAACATCTTTCAGTCTCAATCTCACCACCGTTGTATCTGAAATGTCCTTTAATGCAAGAAGCTCCGTTTCAATCTCATCTATTGACGCAAGAATAGATGAGTCAGCATACACTGTTACCGACGAAGGTCTTATTATTGTTGAGTCACTTCTTATACTGTTATAAGAAAGTGTAATGTCCGAATTTAGTTTTACAGGTCGTGCCACACCCTCTTTTGCGGCATATATCAAGACTATTGAATCGGAATAAAGAGTCATTAATTCAGTAGAAGACTTTAACTCTTCACTTATTATGGGAATAAGCTTTTCTCGAGTAATAACAACCCTCTCTCTCTTCGGTTTGAATAACGATAAATCTATCTCTATAGGATTAACCCTACCTAACGAATAATTTATAAGGTTTACGCCTTTATCGCGTAGTTGAACATTTACTGCTTCGGGTGGCTCTGTAGCAAATATCACATCTTTTGGGACATTCACATATTCCAACGGCAACAATATATTTATGTTATCTTTATTATTCAATGATTGTAAAAACCAAAACATTGTTGAGATTAATAAAAATAGAAGAAAGACCAAAAACTGTTTATTACCCTCTTTTTTAAAGGGCATTAAAACGACTCCAAGAATTGAGAAAAAAGCCGAGATAGAATAAAAAAATTTCTTCATTTTTATTTCCTTTCTAATGTTTTAAATAAAAACAGGGTTTTCGTTTAATTAATGGCACAAATCCATAATCTCACGAAAACCCCTCTTATTTTTTTGTTTTATAATCTATTTTTGAGGTTGCTCTGATGCATCAGGAGTAGTTGCATATATTGAAGTTTTCTCAATAGTTATATTCATTCCATCTGCAATCTCCAATGTAACTGTGTTCTCTTTAACATTTTTGATTTTGCCATGAATACCTCCAGCAGTTATAACTTTATCTCCTTGTTTCAAGGCATCACGAAATTTTTTAATCTCTTTTTGACGTTTTGATTGTGGACGTATCATAAAGAAATAAAATATTGCCACCAACGCTACTATAAAGATAATGTTTCCCCAAGAACCTGTTCCCTCTGCAGCAGCTGCGCCTTGTTGTAATAAAATTGACATAATTGTACTCATTTTAATTCAATGTTTAGTTTTAAATAATTATTTATATAATATAAAGTTCTAAATTAGTAAAAGTTTTTTAATCTTTTTCTATTTTCCCCTCTTTTTTCATCTTTTTAATAATTGCATCCAATACTCCATTGATGAATGTTGCACTCTTTTCAGAAGAATATGATTTTGCAAGCTCTATATACTCACTCAATGTTACATTTATAGGTATGGTTGGGAACATTCTTGCCTCTGTCAATGCCATACACATTATAACAAAGTCCATGTTTGCGATACGATCTGCCTCCCAATTTTTTGCAGCATCCGAAATATGTTTTACATTAGCATCAAAATCAAGAATTGTATGACTCAACAATTTACCGGGGAAATCAGAGTCTGGTTCTGCATCAAATGAATCAATCAATTTTGCTTCATCTGTCGAATCCTCATTAAATGATTTGATTGTTTTTAGTGCAAAAGTTACTATTATATCAATATCATTATTCCAATATAATGACTCTCCCTCCAATGCCTCGTCTATCTCAGGCTCATCTGCCCAACCTTTAAGAATTCTCTTCCAAAAATTCTTGTCGTTTTCGTAAGAATCCTCTTGTTCCAAATATTCAGCATATGCATCTGACTCAAGGATTGAATCCAAAAGAGATTTTACCAAACGAGTACTCAATACAACATTTATATCAGGATTCTTTTCTAAATAGTCGTTTAACTGAATATTCTCTGACAACTGTTTTGCCAATCGGTTTTTAGCCAATCGCCAATCAATATCTTTATCCGCTACC
The DNA here is from genome assembly GCA_045613905.1 of Candidatus Caccoplasma sp. GTDB lineage: Bacteria > Bacteroidota > Bacteroidia > Bacteroidales > G3-4614 > Caccoplasma_A. Next base: position 74,687 of record JAZLBW010000021.1, on the reverse strand, counting down.
GGATTTATATATCTTCCTCTTAATCTCTCAATACGTTCATTTTGCTCATCTGTCAATCTTACAATTAATTGTAATAACAAAATATATAGATCATATGTTTTTTGAATACTGTGAACATACTCCATCTCTGATTGAGCAACTGTTTTATCTCTGTCTATAAACGCAGAAAATACTATTTGAAGTATTTTATTTCGTATTAATACGCGATTTGTCATCTCGAATCTTTATTAGTTAGTAAATCCTTTCTCTAAAGGTGGAGCAAAGATACAAATTTTATGTCAAAAAATCAAGATTAATATACATTCATATATAATAGCATTAAGCATACATACCCTACTTCTCTATTGATTTATATATTTTGCAAGTATTTGATATTTATCAACTCCACAACAACAACCTATAATCTTAATATACTCCATGATGCATTAACTATGGCTAAATCATTAATTCTTTACTATCAATTATCATCATACAAAAAAACCAAATGTCGCAATATATTAATTAATGTTAAAATACAATATAAAAGAGAATAAAAGTATTTGTTTAAAATATTTTACATATTATATTTGTGATGTAACATTATTTAAGAAACAAGAGTATGGATATCAAAATTGGAAACGAAGAAAGACCATTTGAAAAAGATATGATGTTTTCAAAAGTTATCAAAGCTGGTAGTAGAGTATACTATATCGATGTAAAAAAAAGTAAAAAGGAAGATATGTATATTACAATTACCGAGAGTAAAAGAGTTTCACAAAGAGACGAAGAGGTTCCCAGATACGAAAAGCATAAATTATTCCTATATAAAGAGGACTTTGAAAAGTTCAAAGATTCCTTAAACGAAGCAATAGACTTCACCAGAAAAGAGTAATTTATCACTCTTTTATTCACATAAACCAAGTATTTAGAATGAATTATAGTTCGTCATTTAAATACTTGGTTGTATATGTTGAGTGATTTTTACATATATCTTTTGGAGTTCCTGCACATAGGATTTTTCCTCCTCCTACGCCCCCCTCAGGTCCCATGTCAATAATATAATCTGCCGATTTTATTATATCGAGATTATGTTCTATTACCAATATGGTATTTCCCTTATCGGCAAGTTTATTCAATACATTAAGCAACACTCTGATATCTTCAAAGTGCAATCCTGTTGTTGGCTCATCTAATAAATACAGTGTATTTCCTGTATCTTTTTTAGATAATTCAAATGCTAACTTTACCCTCTGACTCTCTCCCCCTGAAAGCGTGGTTGATGGTTGTCCCAATTTTATATATCCTAAACCAACATCTTGAAGTACCTTTATTTTATTTAAAATGGTTGGTACATTTTCAAAAAACTCAACTGCTCGGTTTATTGTCATATCCAACACATCTGCAATCGATTTCCCTTTATATCGAACCTCCAATGTCTCGCTATTGTAACGTTTTCCATGACACACGTCACACATAACCATAACATCGGGCAAGAAATTCATTTCTATGCTCTTATATCCATTTCCTCCACATGCCTCACATCTTCCTCCAGAGATATTAAACGAGAAACGTCCCGATTTATATCCTCGTATTTTAGATTCAGGCAACTCGGTAAATAGATTTCTTATATCAGAGAATACATTTGTATATGTTGCAGGATTTGAGCGCGGAGTACGCCCTAACGGAGATTGGTCGATAGTTACAAGCTTATCTATATTCTCAAGTCCTTCGAGCCTTTCATAGGGTAAAGCCTTTTTTAAAGAGCGATATAATTGAGAACTTATTATAGGTTGCAATGTCGAGTTTATTAACGAAGATTTTCCACTTCCCGACACTCCTGTCATACATATAAACTTTCCTAAAGGCAACTCCAAATCTACATTTTTAAGATTATTTCCTGTTGCGCCTATCAATTTTATACTCTTACCGTTTCCTTCTCTATACTTTTTGGGAGGCTCAATTTTTCTGGTTTCGTTCAAATATTCAGCAGTTATTGTATTTGAACGCAACATCTCTTCAGGTGTTCCTGCAAACACAACCTCTCCTCCTTTACGCCCTGCACCGGGACCTAAATCTATTATGTAATCTGCCGCAAGCATCATATCTTTATCATGCTCAACTACTATTACGGTATTACCTATGTCTCGCAACTTCTTTAATGAATCAATCAGTTTTACATTATCTCTCTGATGCAAACCTATACTTGGCTCATCTAAAATATATAGTACATTTACAAGACGTGTTCCTATTTGTGTCGCCAACCTGATTCGTTGACTCTCTCCTCCCGATAAAGATACCGACGTTCTGTTTAAGCTCAAATATGACAATCCTACATCTATCAAAAATTTCAAACGAGTCTTTATCTCTTTGATAATCTCTGTAGATATTGATTTTTGCTTCTCTGTCAAATGTATTTCAACCTCCGATAACCACTGATATAGTGTGCTAATATCCATATTTGCCAACTCGGCAATATTCTTATCGGCAATTCTATAATGCAAAGCCTCTTTGTTCAACCTCATGCCGTTACACTCGCCACATTGCACAACCGAAACATATTGTCCTGCCCACTTTTGTGCCTGAGATGAGGCATCGGTAGAGTTTTGCATCTCAATATATTTTACCAATCCTTCGTATGGAGTAAAAAAGCTCGATGAAGAGCCTAATACATGGTCTTTTATTATCAATCGTTCTGTCGTTCCATTTAATATTTCATCTAATGCTTCATCAGGAATATCCTTTATTGGAGTTTTTAGGGAAACTCCATATTTATCACATATCGCCTCGATTTGCCAAAATACCAAACTGTTTTTATACTTTCCTAACGGTTCTATTCCTCCTTGATGTATTGATAGAGATGTATCTGGAATTATCTTGTCTTTATCAATAATATTCACATACCCCAATCCTTTACAACAGGGACATGCTCCATTGGGTGAGTTGAACGAAAAGTTATGAGGAGCAGGCTCAGAATATGAAAGACCTGTTTTGGGGTCCATTAACATTCTACTATAATGGCTAACCTCTTGACTATCCATATCGAGAATCATTACCAAACCCTCTCCTCGTTTCATTGCATTACGCAAACTCTCTCTTAAACGACGCTCGTCTGAGGATGAAACGCGCAACCTATCAACTACAAGTTCTATGCTGTGATTTTTATATCTATCGAGCTTCAATCCAGGAAGTATCTCCCTGACCTCGCCATCGATTCTTACATATAGATAACCTTTTTTTCTGACCTGTTCAAATAGCTCCTTATAGTGACCTTTTCTATTTCGGACCAATGGTGCAAGGATTGTAATCTTTTTATCGGCATATTTTTCTAATACCAACGATATTATTTGATCCTCTCCATATTTCACCATCTTTTCGCCCGACAAATATGAGTATGCTTCTCCTGCTCGGGCAAAGAGTAATCGCATAAAGTCATACACTTCGGTTGTTGTTCCTACTGTTGATCTGGGATTTTTATTTGTTGTTTTTTGTTCTATTGCTATAACTGGCGACAATCCTGTTATTTTATCTACATCAGGACGTTCCAATGCCCCCAAAAAGTTACGGGCGTAAGATGAAAATGTTTCAATATAGCGACGTTGTCCTTCTGCATATATTGTATCAAAGGCCAACGAAGATTTACCACTTCCGCTTAAGCCTGTGATAACAGTCAAACTATTGCGAGGTATCACAACATCTACGTTTTTAAGATTGTTTACACGCGAGCCTACTACTTCTATATAACCTTTTGACATAATAATATACTAATTAATCAATAACCCATCTCCTATCATAAACCTCTTGAGGATTTGTGCTATAAAAGAGATCGTCAATATATGGAATTAATATTATATATGCACTACCTTCTTGTATGGGTAATTTACGAGAACGTAACCATAAATTAAAATCTTTAAGTTGAGAGAAGGAAATTCCGTTATCTATTGCAAATTGAGACAAATCAGATATGGTATTGGTTACCTCAATCTCTTTAAATCTAATCTGTGAGTATAGCTGTGATGAACGTATGGCAAATCCGTAATGTACAGGATTTTCCATTATCATTTTTATTGCCATTAGCCTAAACATATAACGCGATGTTTCATCGTTCAGCCACAAATCAATTGCATGACTCTGTAATTGACGAGACATCTCGGTTGATATTCTGTTTTGCCCGGCATTATATGATGCGGCGGCGGTTATCCAGCTTCCATATTTTTCGTATGCTTTTTTTAAATACTTACAAGCTGCTCTTGTAGATTTTATGATATTGTATCGCTCATCAACATTGTCATTTATTTCCAATCCATATTCCTTAGCGGTTGCAGGCATAATTTGCCACATACCAACAGCTTTTGCCGGAGATTGAGCTCTTGGATTCAAAGAACTCTCTATTACCGCCAAATAAATGAAATCGGCAGGCAACCCCATCTCCTCTATTATTGGTTTTAGCACGGGAAAATATCTGTTAGCTCTTTTTATTACCATTAATGTGTTAATATGCCCGTAACAAAAAGAGACCATTTCTCTATCGAAACGCTCGCGCATATCATACCTATCTAACATTATCTTCTCTCCTCCCCACTCTACATATTGCGGAATGTATGGCGATGCCGAAATTGTATTTATTTGCGCTATGCCATTTTGAGAATAGGTGTTTATTGTTGATATTAATACTATTAATAGAAATAATATATATCTATTCATCATAAGTATCTTTACCTCTTAAGATGTTTATATGACCTTTTAGTTTATATTCTTGTCCATCTGAACCTCTTGCCTGAATCACATAAAAATATACTCCCGAAGGAACATATTTACCTCCATACTTACCATTCCAACCTATTGATGGATCGTTGAATTCAAACATCTTAACTCCCCATCTGTCAAATATGGCACATTTGAATTCAACAATCGATTTATATGCAACCTTCCATTCGTCATTTACTCCGGGTGAAACTCCGGGTGAAAAGACATTAGGTGCATCGATATACGACTCACTTACATTAATGGTGAATGTTATATTCTTACTACATGTCGCATTCTCGGAATGTAAGCGAACATAAGTTGTCCCTGCATCCTTAAATGTATATTCAAGTGTTTGGTCAAGATATGTTGCATATATTATTGGCGATTCATCATCAGGACCTATTGCACTCTTAAAAAACTGCCAACAGAAATAGTTATCTTCATTTACATAAGCCTCAAATACCATATCAACAGGAGCTGAACCGCCATAAGAACCCGCCTCATTATCGACCTCTATCTCGTTTGTTGCCTCTCTCTCTGATTGTGTCACCACCGCTTCCATAAATATTGCTTTAGGCACAAACTCTTCATCTGTTGAGGTTTCGATTATTCTCCCTCCCCATGCCGTTGGAATATCATCTACTATTGTTATTATGGTTTTCTCATATGGAGAGTCAAATACCAATTTATCATCAACAGAAGGTGTTACCATTAACTCTTTTTCAACTGAAGTTTCGGGTTGTTGCTCATCTTCATTCCACTCCCATGTATAAAATTTTACCTTTCTTGGAATTGAATATATTTGACCTCGTGTTGAATGGTATGTAATTGTTATTCCTTCTCCTTGAATTCGAGCATTTTCACACATGTTTGAATAAGAGTAATCGTTCTCAAGTGTCGTTACTACTCTATGTGCCGATACCCAAAAACTATATACAGAAGAACCCTGTTCTATAACATAGCCACAATCATTTTTACCTCCTGTATAGGTTAATTTTTTGCCTTGTTGGATAGCTCCTGAAATATACTCTTTTTGAGAACTTCCATACTCTCCGAAACTATATAGTTTTATAGGTTCACTGCTATCTGAAGTAAAATTCAAAGATAGTGGAGTATTGGACTGAACAACATAACATCCCATATTCAAACCTGTTTTTGTAACATCAGGCTCATACTTATATGATTTACCACTGTTTACAACCAAAGTGGGTTGCGAAAAAGCAGCAATTGAAAATAGAAATGTATATGCTATAAATATTAGTTTTTTCATTGAATTTATATTGCGTATAATTTATATGCGAAGATACAATTTTAAATAGTAATTTTATTGAAACAGCTCTGTCAAATTATAAACAAATTTAAGTTTTATATATTTTTATGATTTTATTTCAATTAGAATTTTTCTCTTGTTTTTTCATATAAATAAGAATAATTTCGTGCATTATTAGAGCTACCTGACAAATACATTAAATAAACGTAAAGAGGGTTGATTTATTACAAGTTGCATTAATAAGGTTTTTTTCATAACTTCGCACTCTGTAATTATATTTACAAACAACAATATAGAATTATGAAACTTTTTGGCAGAATATCGGTAATTACAATATTTATTCTATTTGTAAGTATTTATTCATACGGAACCAACAGTTATAAAAAAACAACTATAAACGGTACCGACTGTTATATATATAATGTTCAGCCAGGAGAGGGTTTTTACAGTATCAGCAAAAAATTCGCAACAACTCGCGATGAAATTGTAAAATTTAATCCTGAAGCTAAAAACGGATTAAACAAAGGTCAACAACTTTATATACCCATATCAAGCAAAGCTAAAGGCAATGATGGCATTACTGTGGAAGAGCCTATTAGACACATCGTTAAACAGGGAGAAAGCCTATATGGAATATCAAAACAGTACAACATATCAATAAATGAAATTAAGAATCTTAATAAGCTTAATTCAAATTCCATAAAGGTTGGACAAGTTCTAACCGTTGGTAGTTCTAAAACCCAAAAACAAGAGAGTGAACCGGAAATAAAAGAAAACCCCGTTAATGAATTGCCACAACAACAAGAGGAAGATATATTCACCAAAACTGAAGATGAAGAGGTAAATATAACTCCGGAAAATAAAGTAATTATTGACGGTGTAACATACAATACTGAAAAATATGTTGTCAAAAGAAGAGAGACCCTTTATAGTATATCTCAAAAATTCAACACAACGGTTGATGCAATTATTGCATGTAATCCCAATATAAAGAGCTTAATGAAAGATGATATTCTAAACATTCCAATGACAAGGGAGGTTTTGAATGTCGTAGATGAATATGAGGCTGAAAATGAGCACATAATCATAAACAATAATGGCTCTGACGAGACATATTCAAAAGAGATAAACATTGCTGTTATATTGCCATTCAAATTAAGTTCTTCGGGAAGTCAATCTCATTACGCAGACTATTACAAAGGTTTGTTATTGGCATTAGATAGTTTAAAAAACAACGGGTTAAAAGCCAATGTATATACATTCGACACAAATGGTAACACAGAGAATCTAAACGAGATTCTTCAAAAGCCTGAGATGCAGCATATAGATATTATCTTTGGCTCGGACAAAAGCGAAGATATAAAGCTATTGGGTGAGTTTGCAAAAAAGAATAAGATATATCTTGTTAATTCGTTTTCTGTTAAAAACAGAGAGTATGAGAATAACCAATATATAATACAAGGTCATATACCAAGCTCTATTTTCTTTGATGCTGCATGCAAACACTTAATTGATATAACTGCTTACAAAGAGATTATATTCTTAATTGACAATCAAGAAAAGAATGACAAGCAGGAGTTTGTTGATGCAATATGTGAAGAATTGAAACTTATCGGTAAAGAATACAAGAAATTCTCATTTAACGATATTACCGACTATGAAGTACTTAACGAGACAATAAATAGTAATTCAGACATTATCTTTATTGCCTCTTCATCCACAAAAAGCGGTGTCGCAAAAACATGCGCAATTGCCACCAGAGTTAAAGATAGCAATCCAACTGTAAATGTATCCATTTTCGGTTATCCCGAATGGCAAACATACATTAAGGATTATATGGAAACTTTCCATTCTTTAAACACTACTATCTTTACCCGTTTTTATGCACAACCAACAAAGGCTAACTGGAAAGACTTTAATAAGAATTTTAGATATTGGTTTGGAGGAGAAAAGAGTTCTATACTCCCTGCTCCAAATATATTAGGATATGACACAGGAATATATTTAATAAACGGTCTCCTAAGACATAGCAATAACTTTGAACAGTATTTAGAGACCATAGAATCACATAGTATCCAAACAGATTTTTCGTTTGACAGAATATCTGATGAAAGTGGTTTGGTAAATAAAAACTTATACTTTGTTACTTTTACTCCTGAGTACAAAATCGTTAAAGAAAAAGTTAAATAATGAAACGTTTATATACCCTTTTAACCATATTGTTATTTGCCTCGTCGCTCTCTTTTGCTCAAAAAAAAATTGACAAAGAGTTATGGTTTGGAGCAAAAGGAGGTATAACATTCTCTCAACTATCCATAGCTCCAAATATTAAACAATCTATGGAAATGGGTACCTTAGGTGGTGTATCCATGAAATATATTGAAGAGCGTTTTTTTGGACTTATTTTAGAGTTAAATTATGCCCAAAAAGGCTGGAAAGATAAATTTGAAGAGAACGATGCAGCATATCAATACAGCAGAACTCTTAACTACATTGAACTTCCTTTTTTAGCTCATGTATATTTTGGTAAAAAGAGTTTTAGATTCTTTGTAAACCTCGGACCACAAATAGGTGTGTGCATTGGAGAGAACACAAAATCGAACTTTGATTTGAACGCAATTCCTAAGTTTGCAATTAACAGAGAAACAACTCACTATAACATGAGTGTTGACAAACCTTTTGATTATGGTTTGACAGGAGGATTGGGCTGTGAAGTGAGAATAAAGAACCGCCACTCTATCATATTGGAGGGACGTTATTATTTTGGTCTTGCAGATATTTTCAACAACAAGAGTGCCGATTACTTCTCTGTATCGTCAAATCAATCGATACTTGCTTCTATCTCTTACATGTATAATATCAAAGGTAGAAAAAAATAGTCTATATCAATAAGCAACAAACAGCAAGTACTCCCCTTCCGCTTTTATCGTAAAGCTATCTGAAGTGCATCTGTTCAGAGTTCCTTGCCATAAAGAGGAGAAATCGTAAATAGGATATTGTAGCCCTTCTGAAGAAAATGATGTTGCATTTACGTTGAATATAGATAGCTGTTTCCCTTCGGCAGATGGCATTAAAATTTCGTCTTTACAGGGAATAAAGATACCATAATCGGTATAACATCTTACTTCAACTCCCATTCGCTTATAATCTACCAAGAGCGAGATATTACCTATTGTATGATCCTCTCGTTTACCTGTTGCTCCAACTATTGCAATATTCTTATACCCTTTTGACATCAAAAAATTAATTGCTTTGGTTTGGTCATTTGTCTCTTGATCGGGTACAAAAAAGATTATATCAGAAAAGCGCACTCTGTTTTCAGCACATATTGAATCTCCATCTCCAATTATAGCATTAGGAACAAATCCTTTTTCAATATAGGCATCGGCTCCGCCATCACAGCATACTACATAATCGCTACTATGCAATATATGCAACGGTATTTGATGCGATGGATAATCGCCATTTGCCAAAATTACAGCCTCTATATTGTCTATGAAATCACTCATAAAGGAATTCTTTTAATTACTCTGCATTATTTTTCTCCACTTAATGTATCCAAATACTGCAATAACCGCATATATAGCATACAAAACTGATGTATAATACAAATCTTTATATAGATATAATCCTACACTTACTACATCCACAACTATCCAAACCAACCACTGTTCAACATATTTGCGAGCCAAAAGCCACATAGCTATTATGCTCACTGATGTTGTAAAAGAGTCTAACCAAGGGACATCGCTATTTGTATAAGTTGCAAGTACCCATGTTATCAGTAACTGTAATGGTAGATATACTGCAACCAACCTTGTCCATAGTTTTTTTGGCAGTTGAGATATTTTCAACATTTCAACTCTATTACCCTTTTCTTTTTGAGGAAATAGTTTGAATCCATACTTCCATGCCAACCAACCATATATGGCTATAAGCAGATAGTATATGTTTATGGCAAAATCGGCATAAAGACCTGCAACATAAAATATATATAAATATATTGCAGGCATTATTATACTCACCAACCATAGATATATGTTTGCCTTATATTCAAGCCATAAATATATTAAGCCTACAATTGTTCCTACTATTTCAATATACTGTTCCACTTATATTTTCAGTTGCACTTTTAGAAACTGTTATAACAGCTACATATACTCTCCTACTTTTTTATATTAGGTTCTTCCAATCCGTACGATTTTGCTTTGTCTTCTCTCTTCAACCAAAGGGCAAAAAGCATTGCAACGACTCCCAACGAAGCAAATATTATCATAGGTAATGTATAATCGTACTTTATTTTATCATCGGTTACAGATGAAACTATACAGTATTTTTCAAGAATCCAACCTATCAAAAGAGGGAATCCCATAAGACCCCAATTTTGCACCCAAAATATTAGAGAATAGGCTGTTCCTAACTCTTTTTCGTTGATTATCTTAGGAACTGAAGGCCACATTGCCGATGGGACAAGTGAAAATGCTGCTCCTAAAACAAACATTAATATCAATGCAAATACCCAATTGTTGAATATTGGCATGGCAAATAGAACATGAACAACCACAAGCAACAACGATCCAAAAATCATTATTGATGCACCATATCCCTTTCTATCATACATCATACCAAACAGAGGAGTAAGCACCATTGTTCCAAATGGCAACACCGATGGTATTATTCCAGCCAACGAAGGTTCTACATTATATTTATGCACCATTAAGTCTGAGGCATATTTCAAAAATGGAAATACAGCCGAATAGAAAAATACACAGATTATGGCAATTAACCAAAAACCTTTATTTGCAACTACATTCTTAACGTCAGAAAGTTTAAATTTCTCTTCGTCTCCATCTTCATCGACTGCACCGTTTGTCTGTTTATCAAGTTTTTTATCAAAGAATGTGTATCCGATAAAACCTACAAATCCAATACATAAGAAGAGTAAACACATTAAAATTGGCATTGCCTGATTATAATCGACCAATTTACCATTTTCCATTACTCCGAAATACTCAGCAATAGGCATGGCAAACATAAGAGCCATAATAGTTCCTATACGGGCTATTGCAACTTGCAATCCCAACGCAAGAGCAATCTCTTTTCCTTTAAACCATTTTACTATTATTTTGGTAACAGTAATGTTCATTATTTCGCAACCAACACCAAATATTGCGAATCCCAATGACGCATAAAATACCTGGCTGTTTATTCCAAATACTTCAACTGTTGAAGGAAGATCGTTTATTGCAAAATACTTTATGGCAGCACCAACCATCATCAACAATGCAGATGTTAATCCTGTAAAACGAATACCCAATTTATCGAGTATCAATCCTCCAAAAATAATCATCAACAAAAATACATTCAGGTAACCATATGCTCCTGAAAATATACCATAGTCAGTACTACTCCAATTTAACTCACTTTCTAAAACCTCTTTCATTGGAGCCATTATATCTGTGAGTATATAACCACACATCATTGTGAATGATACTATTATCATCACTCCCCATCTAACTGAGGCTTTATCGCTTAATTTTTGCATATCTAATATCTGTGTTTATAATATGATGAATTTATCGTTATCTCTTTTCAAACAACATTACGTTTTCAACGTGGTGAGTATGAGGGAACATATCAACAGGTTGAACTTTTGTTATTTTGTATGCACTCTCCAACATCGCTGCATCGCGAGCTTGTGTTGCAGGATTACAGCTTACATATACAATTTTGTCGGGTGCCGCTGCAAGAATTACATTAACCACATCTTCGTGCATTCCGGCTCTTGGTGGATCTGTTATTATAACATCGGGGCGACCGTTCTTCTCAACAAACTCATTAGTCAAAATGTCCTTCATATCTCCTGCCAAGAAATATGTGTTTTCGATATTATTCAATTTTGAATTTACCTTTGCATCCTCGATGGCTTCAGGAACATACTCTATACCGATGACTTTTTTTGCTTTCTTCGCAACAAAGTTTGCAATTGTACCTGTTCCTGTATAAAGGTCATATACAAATTCATCTCCCGTAAGTGCTGCAAAATCCCTTACGACACTATACAATCTGTATGCCTGCTCTGAGTTTGTTTGATAGAACGACTTTGGTCCAACTTTAAATTGCAACTCCTCCATCTGTTCAATAATGTGATCTTTACCCCTCCATGTCATAATTGGCAAATCACTAATGATATCGTTACATTTTTGATTTACAACATACATCAACGATGTTATTTGTGGGAATGAAGATGCTACATGTTGCATCATTTTAGAGATTTTTTCGTTATCGTCAGTCGCAAAAATAACAATGAGCATTATCTCTCCTGTTGACGATGTACGAACTATCATTCCTCGCATGTCTCCCACTTGTGCTCTCAAATCGAAAAACGAATATCCGTTCTCTATAGCAAACTTTCTGATAGAAAGGCGTATCTCATTTGATATATCATCTTGTAAGTAACACTCCTTAATATCAAGAACTTTATCAAACATTCCGGGTATATGAAAACCAAGAGCATCGCGACATGTAAACTCTTGTTGAGAATCCAACTCCTCTTTAGTCAACCATGAGCGATTTGAAAAAGTATATTCCAATTTATTTCTGTAGTAATATTGTTTTTCAGAACCTAATATTGGAGATATCTCGGGCAGTTGAACTTTTCCTATGCGAGTAAGGTTATCAACCACTTGCTGTTGTTTATACTCAATTTGTTTTGAGTAATCAAGATGTTGCCACTTACAACCTCCACACACTCCAAAATGGCGACATTTTGGCTCCACTCTGAATGGGGAATACTCTTTTATTGCAACAACCTTACCTTCGGCATAACTGTTTTTTCTACGTGTAAGTTGAACATCAGCCACATCACCGGGGGCTGCATAGGGAATAAACACTACTAAATCATTCACTCTCGCAACAGCTTTACCTTCTGCTGCAACACCCTTTATTTCAACGCCCTCAATTAAGGGTAATTCTCTCTTTTTACGTGCCAATTTAAATTAAGTTTTATATTAAATTATTACCTGTATTGTCTTAAAAAAACCTTTCAAAGTTACATATAATTAGCCGAATTACAGCCATAAAATATTTTTTTTATTTTTTTTATCATTTAGCCTTAATTCCTCTTGCAAAATCAGACAGATATTATTACTTTTGTAGTTAGTTTGAAATAGAACAAAATACTTAATTTTTATATATTAACTAAACACATCTTAAAGAATGAAGAGAGTTTATACCTTTGGTAACGGACAAGCAGAAGGCCGTGCCGATATGAAAAATCTTCTTGGAGGTAAAGGTGCTAACCTTGCAGAGATGAACTTAATTGGAGTTCCTGTTCCTCCTGGTTTTACCATCACAACTGAAGTTTGTACTACTTACACAAAAGAGGGCAAAGAGGCAGTTGTTGCAATGATTAAAGAAGAGGTTGAGAATGCAATCGCTTATGTTGAGAGCCTAATGGGAACTAAATTCGGTGATCCTAAGAACCCACTATTGGTGTCAGTTCGTTCAGGAGCTAGAGTTTCAATGCCCGGTATGATGGATACAGTACTTAACCTTGGTATTACTGAAGAGGTTGCTGAAGGTATCGCTGAGAAATCAGGCAATCCTCGTTTTGCATGGGACTCATACCGTCGTTTCGTACAAATGTACGGAGACGTTGTTCTTGGAATGAAACCCAAAAGCAAAACTGACATCGATCCATTCGAGGAAGTAATGGACAAAGTAAAAGAGGCTAAAGGAGTAAAATTAGATACTGAACTTGACGTTGAAGATCTTAAAGAGTTGGTAAAACTTTTCAAGAGCGCAGTTAAAGAGAGAACAGGTAAAGACTTCCCCGATAATCCATGGGAACAACTTTGGGGTGCTATCTGTGCAGTATTTGACAGCTGGATGAACGAGCGTGCTATCTACTACCGCCGTATGAACCAAATTCCTGAAGAATGGGGAACTGCTGTTAACGTACAAGCAATGGTATTCGGAAACATGGGAGAAACATCTGCAACAGGTGTTGCGTTTACTCGCGACGCTGCTACAGGTGAGGACATCTTCAATGGTGAGTACCTAATCAATGCACAAGGAGAGGACGTTGTTGCTGGTATCCGTACTCCTCAACAAATCACACTTGAGGGTTCACGTCGTTGGGCAAAACTTCAAGGAATCAGCGAGGAAGAGCGTGCTGCTAAATATCCTTCACTTGAAGAGGCTATGCCTGTATGTGCTAAAGACCTTATCGAGACTCAACAAAAATTGGAAGATTACTTTACAGATATGCAAGACCTTGAGTTTACTATCCAAGATGGTAAATTGTGGTTATTGCAAACTCGTAACGGTAAACGTACAGGTGCTGCCATGGTAAAAATCGCTATGGACATGCTTCGCGATGGACAAATCGACGAAAAAACTGTATTGAAACGTATGGAGCCTCAAAAACTTGACGAGTTGCTACACCCAATCTTTGATAAAGTAGCTCTTAAAGAGGCACAAGTAATGGCTAAAGGTCTTCCCGCATCTCCAGGTGCCGCATCTGGTCAAATCGTATTCTTCGCTGACGATGCAGAGGCTTGGGCAGAGAAACGTAAAAAAGTTATCCTTGTTCGTATCGAGACTTCTCCAGAGGACCTTCGCGGTATGAACGTCGCACAAGGTATCCTAACAGCTCGCGGAGGTATGACATCTCACGCTGCCGTAGTTGCTCGTGGTATGGGTAAATGCTGTGTATCTGGTGCAGGAGAAATTATTATCGACTACAAAGCTCGTACAATTGAGATGAGCGGTAAAGTATATAAAGAGGGTGATTGGATTTCATTGAACGGATCTACAGGTGAAGTTTACGACGGTCAAGTAAGAACTGTTGAGGCTGACTTGAGCGGAGACTTCGGTGCTATCATGGATATCGCTGAGAAATTCACTCAAATGGATGTTCGCACAAATGCTGATACTCCTCGCGATGCTGAGGTTGCTCGTAAATTCGGTGCTAAAGGTATCGGTCTTTGCCGTACAGAGCACATGTTCTTCGAGGGAGATCGTATCAAAGCTATGCGTGAGATGATTCTTTCTAAAGACGAAGAGGGACGCCGCGAAGCACTTAAAAAACTTCTTCCAATGCAACGTCAAGACTTCTACGGAATCTTCAAAGCAATGGATGGATTTGGTGTTACTATCCGCCTACTCGATCCTCCTCTACACGAATTCGTACCTCATCAATTAGCAACTCAAAAAGAACTTGCTGAAGAGATGGGATTGACAATCGAAGAGGTTAAAAACGCTGTTGACTCTCTTGCAGAGTTCAACCCAATGCTTGGACACCGTGGTTGCCGTCTAGGATGTACTTATCCTGAGATTACAGAGATGCAAGCTCGCGCTATCATCGAAGCTGCTATGGACGCACAAGCTGAGGGAACAGTGGTAACTCCTGAGATCATGGTTCCTCTTGTAGGTTCTTTGAACGAGCTTAAAATGCAAGCTGAGGTTATCACAGCCACAGCAGAGCAAGTATTTGCAGAGCGCGGAGCAAAAGTTGACTATAAGATTGGTACAATGATTGAGGTTCCTCGTGCAGCTCTTACTGCTGACGAAATTGCTAAAGTTGCTGACTTCTTCTCATTCGGTACTAACGACCTTACTCAAATGACATTCGGATTCTCTCGCGACGACGCTGGAAAATTCTTGAAAGTTTACCAAGAGAAAGGTATCTTGAAAAACGATCCATTCCAAATCTTAGACCAAGAGGGTGTTGGACAACTTGTTAAGATGGGTACTGAAAAAGGACGTTCAACTAAGAGCCACTTGAAAGTTGGTATCTGTGGTGAGCACGGTGGTGAGCCATCATCAGTTAAATTCTGTGCTTCACTTGGTATGAACTATGTAAGCTGTAGCCCATTCCGCGTGCCTATCGCTCGCGTAGCAGCTGCTCAGGCTGCAGTTGAATAAGTAACAACTTAAACAACTATAAACGTTAAGAGGTCGGTTCAAAAAACCGACCTCTTATTTTTATACCCTTCTTATTTAGAATAGGAATTTCCTTAAAGGGCATTGCTAAGTTATTAATAAAAAATTACAGAGTTCGTGTTTGAACCCTGTAATCTCTATTTACACAAAATATGGATAGCGTCTTGAATTTCAAGGCATACAAACTACACGAAATCCTGTTTTGTTGTTAGTACAAGATGAAATTTCATAATATCTATATGTAGCTCTACATTTTGATGCATTATCGTTCCAACATCCACCTCTTAGTACTTTATAGTTTCCTATTTCACTTTTATATCCTAATTTATACTTTTTGATGTATGAGATATAATTATCAACGCACCATTCATAAACGTTTCCACTCATATCGTATAAACCTAATTCATTAGGTTTTTTCAAACCAACAGGATGAACTTCTCCTTCGCTATTTTGACTATACCAAGCAACATTATCTATTTTAGCTCCTCCACTATAAATTTTCTTTTTTGTTTCTCCTGCAAGTGCGGCATATTCCCATTGTTCTTCTGTTGGTAATTGATATTTTCGTCCTGTTAATTGACTCAATTTTTCACAAAACTGCACTGCATCATTCCAACTAATATTGGTTATTGGAAAATTCCCTTCCTCTTCTATATCAATACCGCTATTCATTATTGCTTCCCATTGTTTTTGAGTAACTTCAAATGCTCCTATGTAATATGGTTCCAGATTTATTTCAGCAATAGGTCGCTCGTCACTATATCCTCCCTCCGCCGAAGTATTTCCGACTATAAACGAACCTCCTTTTACATAAACCATCTTCATGTCTAAATTTTTCACATCTTCAACATAGTTTTTTTCTTCTTTTTGAAAGTATGTTACATCATCTTGTCTATTCTTTTTCGCATTAGCACTTAATATGACAATTGCAAACAACATCAGTACAAAAAACAGAACATTTCTCATCTTTATTAAATTTTAATATTTCCCCTACTCTATTACAGATTTTCGGTATTCTCTGACAATACAAAAAGGTGTATTTCTGATTCTCATACCTTATATAGATATAGTCACAGAAACACACCTCCGAAAATGGGGTGCATCCACATGTGCCTTTTCTCTGCGTATATCTTGAAAGTTTGGTCGTTTTCGGTTACGAGAAATCAGCGATGCCTAATATGTAAATTTAATTTTTATTTCTTCTTATATTTAATTGACAATTTTATTTTTTTACTACAAAAAAAGGTGCATTCCTACGCTCATTCTAAGTAACCGAGGTACGACCAAGCACCTAAACGCATTAAAACAAGCAAAAGGAATACACCCCAAACGGGCATACTCTTATATTGCTTATTCGTTTGCGTTTGCTTAATTTGGTCGTTTTCGGCTACGGACGAATAGCTGTATCAAATATATAGTACAAAAATAATATTTATTTTTCTAATATCGCTTTCTTCAGATAAAAAAAAGAGTCGCACTAATGTACGACTCCTAAATGTTTACACCTTAAGTCTTATTTTACATTCTTAAGCCACTCGGGTAAATTTTATACTCCAAGAGAAGTTGCAACAGCTTTAATTTTATCTTCTGCTGCAGCATTTACTGCTTCGTATTCTGCCGGTGATGACAATGCACCGCGTACTTCAACATAGAACTTGATTTTTGGTTCAGTTCCTGAAGGTCGTATTGAAACTTTTGTTCCGTCCTCTGTAAAGTATTGAATTACATTTGCTGTTGTTGGCA
The DNA here is from genome assembly GCA_045613905.1 of Candidatus Caccoplasma sp. Lineage (GTDB taxonomy): Bacteria > Bacteroidota > Bacteroidia > Bacteroidales > G3-4614 > Caccoplasma_A. Next base: position 57,004 of record JAZLBW010000021.1, on the reverse strand, counting down.
TATCCAATACGAATGTTTCTCCTGCCAATACATCTGTTCCTTTTAATGTTGCAAAGTCTTTTATCAAAACAACTTTTGAGCCTGCTATCTCTGAAATTGGATTAGCACGGAAGTTTTTCATCATTGCCTCAATCTCCTCTGCTCCACTCTTACCTTTACGAACAACTGAGATTCCTTTCTCTTTTGAGAATCCATATTTAACATAGATGTCTTGCAACATCTCGTACACTGTTTTACCATTCTCTTTTGCCCATGCAGCAGCCTCTGCCATCATTGGAATTGCAGATACAGCATCTTTATCACGAACGAAGTCCTCTACCAAGAATCCGTAGCTCTCTTCTCCTCCTCCAATGTAACGCTCTTTTCCTTCAAGTTCACGAATCACTGCTGCAATCCATTTGAATCCTGTATAGCAATCGTAACATTTTATATCGTTTTTGTCGGCGATGGTTTTAATCAACTCGCTTGTTACAATTGTTTTTACAATAAACTCGTTTCCTTTTAATGTTCCCATCTCACGAGAACGAGTCATTATATAGTTCAATAGCAAGATTGCTATTTGGTTTCCGTTTATAAGAACAAACTCTCCTTTATCGTTTTTAACAGCTACTCCAAGACGGTCTGCATCAGGGTCTGACGCCATGATAATATCAGCATCCACCTCTTTACCTTTCTCTATTGCCATATTCAACGCTGCAGGCTCCTCAGGGTTTGGTGATGCTACTGTTGGGAAGTTTCCATCAGGAATATCTTGCTCAGGTACATTGATGATATTTGTAAATCCAAATGCACGTAGCGCTGCAGGAACCAATTTAACTCCGGTTCCGTGTATTGGAGTATAAACAATCTTCATGTCGCTATTGCGTGCAACCAATTCGGGAGATAGAGATAGTTCTTTTATTTTGCTTACATAAATATCGTCAATCTCTTGTCCGATTACCTCAATTAATTCAGGGTTTCCTTGGAATTTGATATCCTCAATTCCTGCTACTTTATTTACCTCTGCAATTGTATTTTTATCGTGTGGAGAAATCATTTGTGCTCCATCGTTCCAATATGCTTTGTATCCGTTGTACTCTTTTGGGTTGTGTGATGCAGTTAGGATAATACCGCTTTGACATCCCAACTCACGAATTGCAAATGACATCTCAGGTGTTGGGCGCAATGACTCAAATAAATATACTTTTATTCCGTTTGCCGAGAAGATGTCTGCAGAAATTTCAGCGAATTTACGGCTGTTGTTACGGCTATCATGTCCGATTACCACTTTAATTTGTGGCAATTCTGCAAACTCTTTTTTTAGGTAGTTTGAAAGACCTTGTGTTGCAGCACCTACGGTATAGATATTCATACGGTTGGTTCCTACACCCATAATTCCACGCAAACCTCCTGTTCCAAACTCCAAATCACGATAGAAAGCATCTATCAACTCTGTTTTGTCCTCTTGCTCTAAAAGTCTTTTCACTTCGGCACGAGTCTCAGCATCGTAACCTTCGCCCATCCATACTTGAGCTCTCTCTGTTACTTGTTTTAATAATTCGTCGTTTTGCATATATTTATTTTTTTAAAGTTGTCCAATTCACAAATTTAAACATTTAATTTATATCTTGTTTATTTTTAGTTCATTTTTTTCTTCTGAAATTGCTTATTTCCCAATAAAAATGACATTATTAATAACATAGCACTTCTTTATACTCTCTCTTATTTCCACAATTATCTATGGCTGTGAAAGTTACAGAATAGGTCTTTCCCAAAGGATATTTTTGGGTATTTATCTTATATCGGGCTATTTTATCTTTTATATCGTATGTAAATAATACAAATTCTCCATCAATCTCTCCTCTGAAATATCGTAACCCACTCTCTACATCTTTTACCGTAAAACGCAACTCTCCATTTATTAAACCATGATACTTTACATATGGTTTTTCTAAATCGGCTTTTACAACATATTGTCCGAAATTTTTCACCTGTGTTGTGAGCCAACCGTCTTTATATGTTGATATATATTCTTTTGAGACTTTACCTTTGTTTTTTCCCACACTGTTTATTGATGCAATATAGTATTTTGTCTTATCGGAAATAGTATCTATATCTATTTTTATAGAGAGTCTGCATTTTTTATCTACTCCAAGATAATATGGCTCTATGTTATGTATTGGAGAGTAATTATTTTTTAATATAGAATCTGACTTTATATATCGAGGTGCATAATCGTCATATAAGGCATATGCAGGAATTGTTAATTTAAATTGTTCTTCATCCATTGTATACGATTGATTATATGGAACTTTTTCACACTCTAATATAGGCAAATCGCTCTTCTCACCCTCTATTTCAAAAACACATTCATCCATATTGCCATAATAATCAGCAACCTCATATCTGAATTTATATATTCGCTCCTCATCTATTGTTACAACTCCCCTATTCTTTATTTCCGCCTCTTCATAGAAATTAAGAGTATTCCCTTTTGCAATATAACTCAACATAAATAGAGAACGATTTTTTAAGCACTCTTCACTATCGATATAGCTGTTAATTTGGCGCCCTTTTTCAAATGAGAGTGTGTCAATATGTGATGAATATATCAACTCTTCATCTTTATATAGCTTTACATGGTGAACTCCATATATATTACTCATTCCATTCATGTAGTCGAATGCCTTTACAGCCAATATAATATCGCCCCACGCCTTTATTCTTGCAGATATTTTTTTATTGCCATTTTCTGATGTTACACTCTTTATAGTCTTATTTTTGTCAGAACTATTTACTACTCCATTATAGGGTAGTACGGCAATTGCTTTTATCTGCGGCGAACGCGTATCTGTTACCTTATCCTTTATATATGTCAAAGGTTCGATTGGATTTTCGGATTGTGTGTCACGAATTTCGAAATGAAGATGCGGACCTCCACTACTTCCTCGGTTTCCTGTATATGCAACTAATTCTCCCCTCTCTACCTTTATTTCGTTTGGCGAGAATGTAAGATTCACCGCATAATATTCCAAACTGTATTGTTGCTCGGTAACTATTTTTTCTATTTTGGGAGCATATGCGTTAAGGTGGGCATATACACTTGTTACTCCCGAAGGATGTGTTATATATAGAGCATTTCCATACCCTCCTGCATCTACCGATATTCGAGAAACATAACCAGAATCAACCGCATAGACAGGGGTTCCTATGGAGGCTCTGAAGTCTAACCCTGAATGAAAATGGTTTGTCCTCAACTCACCAAAATTTCCTGTAAGTTGTAAACTTCTGTTTAATGGAGGCAACTGTTGTGCCATACATATACAATTTACTGCGCATAACATCATAATTATGCACAGTAAATATATCTTTGGTTTTATCATATTTCTCTATGTGATTTTACCAACACTCTATATCCGGAGTGTTAAGTTCTTTTATCCTACTCTTATTGAAAACCGGCGCTACTATTCCCTCTTTGCGTTGAGCTTTGTAATCGTTTAAAAGGAGATATGTGTATTTACCCAACTTCGTTATAGATAACATATTTATAAGCACTATAAATATCATAAACAAATCTGCCATCGCCCATACAACATCCAATGGAACTACGGCTCCTGCCATTACTATCAATATCATTAGCACTCTGAAAATATTTACCAAAAGGTTGTTATCTTTTATAAATCGAATGTTTGCCTCGCCATAATATGAGTTGCTGATACATGTACTGAATCCGAAGAAGAATACGATTATGGCAATAAAGTGATATGCCCAAGCACCTGTTGTTGAACTCAAAGCATATTGCGTAAGAGCTATTCCCTCTATATTTTCAGGAGCATCAGCTGCTCCTATAAATATCATAAACGCAGTACAGCTACATATCAGAAGTGTATCTACGAATACTCCCATTGCTTGTACAAATCCCTGATTCACTGGATGCTTAACATCTGCTGTTGCCGCAGCATTTGGAGCTGAACCCATACCTGCTTCGTTACTAAACAAGCCTCGCTTTACTCCCATCATAATTGCTGCTCCAACTCCACCTGCCACAACCTGATTTATTCCAAATGCAGAGTCAATAATCATTTTGAATATTGCTGGTAATTGATTAATGTTTGCCAACATTATACACAAAACAACCAATATATAGGCAAATGCCATTAAAGGAACCAACATAGAGGTAACTTTTGCCACTCGCCCCACTCCTCCAAAAATTGTCAATGCCATTAACACTCCTATTGTTATGGCACTCCATAATGGAGGAACTCCGAATGCCTCTTCACTCGACAGTGCAATTGTGTTTGATTGTACAGAACAAATTATAAAGCTAAATGTAAACACTGACAATATAGCAACTATAATTGCCCATGTTTTACTCTTTAACCCCTTGTTGATATAATAAGCAGGTCCTCCTATGAAAAAGTTTCCATCTTTCGATTTATAGAGCTGAGCAAGTGTTGACTCTACAAATGATGTTGCAGAGTTCAATATTGCCATCATCCACATCCAGAATATAGCACCAGGACCTCCCATTGTTATTGCTAATGCAACTCCTGCAAGGTTTCCCACTCCTACTCTGCTTGCCAATGACATTAGAAATGCCTCGACAGATGATATTGTTCTATTTTCGCCCGACGTTTTTTGTGTTGTTCCTTTTAATGTTCGTAACATTTCAGGGAACATTGTTATTTGTACGGCCTTGGTTTTGATGGTAAACCATAAGGCCAATACCACCATAACCTCAACCATTATATAGTTCCACAAAAAGTCAATAACAGATGAAAACAGTTCCATTTTATTTTATCCTTTTAGTGCTTTTATTCGCTCCTCAATAGATTTGATTTTGCTCTCTGCGTCGCTTTGTTTCTTACGCTCCAATTCAACGACTTTTTCAGGAGCATTTGCAACAAATCGTTCGTTTGAGAGTTTACCCATTACTGTACGCAAGAAACCTTGTTGGTATTTCAAATCCTCCTCAAGTTTCTTAAGTTCTGCCTCAACATCTATGTTACCCTCCATTGGTACAGCATACTCTGTTGTTCCAACCATAAAGGTTATTGATGTTGCCGCTTTCTCTGCAACAATTTCTATTGATGAAAGGTTTGCCAATTTTTCAATTATTGAATCGGCATATGAGTTATGCTCTCCCAAAATTTGCAAAGACAATTGGTTTTTGTTTGGAATATTTTTTTGCAAACGTATTGTTCTTACTCCTGCTATTATATTTTTTGCAGATTCAATGTTTGCCACTACATCCTCGTTATATTCCGCCAATTTAGGCATTGGAGCAACCATTATTGATTCTCCCTCTTTACGCTCTGCAATATGTTGCCACAACTCTTCTGTGATAAATGGCATGAATGGGTGCAACAAACGCAACAACATATCGAAATACTCCAATGTTTTTGCAAATGTTACTCCATCAATAGGCATTCCGTATGCAGGTTTAATCATCTCCAAGTACCATGCAGAGAACTCATCCCAGAATAGTTTATATACAGCCATAAGAGCCTCTGATAAACGATATTTGGTGAACAAGTCTGCAACCTCTGCATTAACTTTCTTCAATTCAGAATCGAACCACTCTACTGCTATTTTTGCACTTTGCGGTTGCTCTATTGCATTATCTACTTGCCATCCGTTTACAAGACGGAACGCATTCCAGATTTTATTATTGAAGTTACGTCCTTGCTCGCAAAGTGTATCATCAAACAGAATGTCGTTTCCTGCAGGAGCAGACAACATCATTCCCATACGTACTCCATCGGCTCCATATTTTTCAATCAAATCCAATGGATCGGGCGAGTTACCTAATGATTTAGACATCTTACGACCAATTTTATCGCGTACAATTCCTGTGAAATATACATTTTTGAAAGGCATATCTCCCTTGTACTCATAGCCTGCCATAATCATACGTGCCACCCAGAAGAAGATAATATCCGGACCTGTTACCAAATCGGCTGTTGGATAGTAATAGTTTATCTCTTCGTTATCGGGATTGTTTATTCCATCAAACAATGATATTGGCCACAACCATGATGAGAACCATGTATCAAGTGCGTCATCATCATGTTTCAACTCCTCTTTGGTTATATTCTCATATCCCGGCAGAGCCTTTGCCAACTCCAATGCTTTATCGATATTCTCCGCTACAACATATTTCTCATCTTCTCCTTCGCCTGTTGGTAAGAAGTATGCAGGAATACGATGTCCCCACCACAATTGACGGCTGATACACCAATCTTGAATGTTCTCTAACCAGTTTTGATATGTTGTTTTATATTTAGCAGGATAAAATTTCAACTCATCGTTCATTACCGGAGGTAATGCAATATCTGCAAAATGTTGCATTCTCAAGAACCATTGCATACACAAACGTGGCTCTACTGCAGTATCGGCATTTCTCTCAGAGTATCCAACTTTGTTATCATAATCTTCTACTTTCTCAAGCAATCCTGCCTCTTTCAAATCTATAGCTATTTGCTTGCGAACTTCCATTCTGTCCATTCCCACATACATTCCTGCAGCCTCGCTTATTGTTGCATCTGCATTGAATATGTCAATGGTTTCGAGGTTGTGAGTTTTACCTAACATATAGTCGTTGGTGTCGTGAGCAGGTGTAACTTTCAAACATCCTGTACCAAACTCTATTTCAACATAACGGTCCTCTATAACAGGAATTACTCTGTTTACCAAAGGTACAATTACGTTTTTACCTTTCAACCAAGAGTTTTTGGGGTCTTTGGGATTTATACACATTGCTGTGTCTCCCATGATTGTCTCGGGACGAGTTGTTGCCACAACTGCATATCTGCGTCCTTGCTCATCGCGATGTAGAATTTGATGTTTTACGGTTGCATCAAATGCATCTGTTGGAGCAAGTGTTACTGCATCGTTCTCCTCTCCGTCGGTTGAACCAGCAGGCTCATCAACGTAGTATCTCAAGTAGTAAAGTTTGCTCTTTTCATCTTTATATATTACCTCCTCGTTGCTAAGTGCGGTTTGAGCTTTAGGGTCCCAATTGACCATTCTCAAACCACGATATATAAGTCCTTTGTTATACAAATCGACAAAAACCTTTATAACGCTCTCGCTACGTTTTTCGTCCATTGTAAAGGCTGTTCTATCCCAATCGCAACTTGCTCCCAACTTGCGAAGTTGTTTAAGAATTATTCCTCCATGCTCATCTGTCCACTCCCATGCGTGTTTCAAAAACTCTTCACGAGTAAGGTCACTTTTTTTGATTCCTTGCTCAGCTAATCTCTTTACTACTTTTGCTTCAGTTGCAATTGATGCATGGTCTGTTCCCGGAACCCAACACGCATTTTTTCCATCCATTCTTGCACGACGTACCAATATGTCTTGAATGGTATTGTTTAACATGTGTCCCATGTGTAATACTCCTGTTACGTTTGGTGGAGGTATTACTATTGTGTATGGCTCTCTACCATCGGGTACAGATTTAAACAATTGATTGTTTAACCAATATTCATACCACTTTTTCTCTACTTCAGAGGGATCGTATTTTGATGCTATTTCCATAGTCTTATTTAAAAGCAATAAGGAGTTGAGTAAAAAAATTTTTATTCAACTCCAATATTAGAAATTATTTATAATATCTTTTACGCTGTTATTAATCTTTCTTTAGAGACATCTCCTCATCAGCATTGCGGAAATATACTTCGCCTGCTTTATACTCCTCAGTTGCAATCAACGTTGGTTTTGGCATACGCTCATAGTATTTTGAAATCTCAATTTGCTCACGATTTTCAAATACCTCTTCCAATGATGTGTCTTGAGCTGAAGATGCATAGTCTTGCAACTTTTTCTCCAAATCAGTTTTCATTTCGGCAGCAATTTGATTTGCTCTTTTAGAGATAATTGCTACTGTTTCATAAATGTTTTCTGTGTCTTTACTCAACTCGATGATATCTCTTGTTACGGTTGAAGTAGGAACATTTGCTTTCTTGTAATCCATATCTTATTTATGTTAATCGTTTACGTATTTTTGTGCTGTTTTTAATATTTTATCCGCCTCTTTTAAATATTTTCCCTCAGGGAACTCATTTGTATAGTTGTAATATTCATCTATTACTCCTCTGAAACGTTCTTTCTTTTTTTCAAGTACACTTTGTTGTGCCTCTTGGTAACGCGAACGCAATATGTACATTACCAAATCCTCCTTATATTTTGTATAAGGGTAGTCCATTATGGCATTGTTTGCTGTAATTATGGCTGATTGGTAATTGTTTCCTCTGTAATCACCCAAATCATAATAGAGCTTTACTGTCAACAACTCTTTCTCTGCTAACTTCTCTTGAAGTTCGACAATCAGATTTTGAACCTCCTCTGCTTTATCACTTTTGGGATAGTAGTCAAGGAAATCCTTTAATTCATCTATTGCCTTGTATGTATCTGTCTGATCCAACTTAGGCTCAGGTGATGCTTTTGAATAACCTATTCCTGTGTAGTATCGAGCCAACTCGGCATACTCTCCACGAGGATAATTTCTGTAATACGCCTCAAAATATGCCCCCGATGCCGTATAATCTTTTTGCATAAAGGCACTACGCGCCAACAGATACAAAGACTCCTCTGCTTTATCGGTTCCTTTATAGAGGGTTATCACATCTTTAAGCAAGTTGTATGTACGAGCATACTTACCTTGTTCAAAGTATGTTTTTGCATACTCATATCGCAACTCGTAATCGGTACTTTTCAACAATTTATTGTACTCGTTACACGATGCAACCACAAAGCAAATTGCTACAACTGATAATATTTTTGCTATTTTAGACATAATTCGATGCAAATTTACAAAAAAATAGCCTAATTACGAAATGAGAAATGCGTTTTTATGCATTTTTGTCGCTTATTTTGTTTCTAAATTATAAACAATACTTTTTTAATAGAGTTTTGCTTTTTGGTATATACCAATATTTGTATCTTTGTTGTTCGAAATTTTCATATGGATTTTATTCTCAAATCGGATTTTAAGCCCACAGGAGACCAACCGGAAGCTATTAAAGAGTTGGTTAATGGTGTTGAACAGGGACTACCTGCTCAGACCTTGTTGGGTGTTACCGGTTCGGGTAAAACTTTTACCATGGCCAATGTTATAGAGAGGGTAAAAAAGCCTACTCTGATATTAAGCCACAACAAAACTCTTGCAGCTCAATTGTACAACGAGTTTAAGGGCTTCTTCCCCGATAATGCTGTTGAGTATTTCGTATCGTATTACGACTATTATCAACCAGAGGCTTACATCCCAAGCTCTGACCTATACATAGAAAAAGACCTTGCTATTAATGAAGAGATTGACAGATTGAGATTATCAACCACATCTGCTCTTCTTTCGGGAAGACGTGATATTGTGGTTGTATCATCGGTTTCTTGCCTGTATGGTATTGGGAATCCTCAAGATTTCAACAGCAACCTTCTACACATAAATTGTGGAGACAAAATGGAGCGCAACGACTTTTTGAGGATGTTGGTTGAAGCTCTGTACTCTCGCAATGAAACAGAAGTTGTTCGAGGCACTTTTAGAGTGAAAGGTGATACGGTTGATATATATTTAGCATACGATAACATAATTTTGCGCGTAATGTTTTGGGGTGATGAAATTGACTCTATTGAGACAATAGACCCCATCTCGGGTAGCGCAACAGGAAGCTTCTCTTCTTTCAATATTTACCCTGCAAATCTGTTTGTTACATCAAAGGAGCGCATTGATAATGCTCTTGCTCAAATTGATGTGGATTTAAGCAAACAGGTGGTCTTCTTTAACAGTGTTGGCAAAGAGGCTGAAGCCAAGAGAATATACGAACGTGTTTCGTACGACATGGAGATGATTAAGGAGATTGGATACTGTTCGGGAATTGAGAACTATTCAAGATATTTTGACGGCAGAGAAGAGGGTTCGCGACCTTTCTGCCTACTTGATTATTTTCCAAAAGATTTTTTGCTTATAATTGATGAAAGTCACGTTACAGTTCCTCAAATCAGAGGTATGTACGGAGGTGACCACTCTCGTAAATTAAACTTGGTTGAGTATGGTTTCAGACTACCTGCAGCTATCGATAACAGACCTCTGAAATTTAACGAATTTGAGGCATTGACTCCTCAAACCATATATGTAAGCGCAACACCTGCCGACTATGAGTTAGAGAAATCGGAAGGCGTTGTTATTGAACAAATTATTAGACCTACAGGTCTTTTAGACCCTATTATAGAGGTAAGACCAAGTTTGAATCAGATTGATGATTTATTGGAGGAGATTCAGGTTCGCATTGAACGAGATGAAAGGGTTATGGTTACCACCTTGACAAAAAAGATGGCAGAGGAATTAAACTCGTATCTTTTACGTTTGGGCATACGGAGTAACTATATCCACTCTGATATTGAAACATTTGATAGAGTTGAAATTTTAGCAGGATTAAGAAATGGAGCCTACGATGTTTTGATTGGTGTAAACCTTTTAAGGGAAGGTTTGGACCTACCGGAAGTCTCTCTTATGGTTATTTTGGACGCTGATAAAGAGGGATTTTTGCGTAACGAACGTTCGCTGACTCAAACTGCAGGAAGGGTTGCTCGTAATCTTAATGGTACTGTAATTATGTATGCAGACAAGATTACCCCAAGCATGAAAAAGACTATTGACGAAACCAATAGGCGCAGAGCAAAACAGATGAAATACAACGAAGAGCATGGTATTACTCCACAAGCCATTAAAAAGTCACAAACTACTTTATTGACAGGCAACGGCTCTTCTAAACTAAAGAATGAAACGATACAATATAGCAAGGAGTTTGACTATGAGGTTAATGTTGCGGCAGACCCTGTAGTTGCATACATGGACAGGGATTCCATGAAAGCCTCTATTGAAAAGTGTCGTGTTGCCATGGGTAAAGCCGCAAAAGATTTGGAATTTATTGAGGCTGCACGTTTGAGAGATGAATTATTGAAATTGGAAGATTTATATAAAGAGAAATTCGGAGATTTATAAAATGGCACCTAACAACAAACCCGACTTGAAATTATGGTTACCTACCACTAAAAAGGAGATGGAAATTCGTGGATGGGACTATGTTGACGTTATTATCTTTACCGGAGATGCATATGTCGATCACCCTTCGTTTGGTGCCGCTGTTATTGGTAGAACTCTTGAAGCGGAAGGTTTGCGTGTGGCAATTGTTCCACAACCTAACTGGAGAGACGATTTGCGTGATTTCAAAAAACTTGGTAAACCTCGTCTCTTTTTTAGTGTTTCGGCAGGTGCCATGGACTCTATGGTAAACCACTACACTGCAAATAAAAGATTAAGAAGCGACGATGCATATACACCCGATGGCAAAGCCGGAATGCGTCCCGACTACCCTACTATTGTTTATAGCAACATTCTAAAGGATATTTTCCCCGACACTCCTGTTGTCATTGGAGGCATAGAGGCATCGATGAGAAGATTGGCTCACTACGACTATTGGCAAGACTCTTTTAGAAAGAGTATCTTAATAGACAGCAAAGCTGATATATTGGTTTATGGAATGGGGGAAAAACCTGTTAAAGCCATTGCCCATGAGTTGGCTAATGGTAAAAAAGTTTCGGAGCTTAAAGATATTCCTCAAACTGCTGTAATATGCGATACAAATGCTGCTAAAAACGACGAAAAAAATATTACGCTACATTCATACGAAAGATGCTTAAAGGATAAGCGCAAAGATGCTGAAAACTTTAGAATCATAGACGAGGAGAGCAACAGAGTAACAGATATTACTCTTTGGCAAGAGTATAATGAGTGCACAGTTAAAGTAAATCCTCCTTTTGAGCCAATGAGCGAAGAGGAGATTGATGCGTCATTTGATTTACCATACACACGACTCCCCCATCCTAAATATGCAGGAAAAAGCCTTTCGGCATATGAGATGATAAAATTCTCGGTTAATCTGCATAGAGGTTGTTTTGGAGGTTGTGCCTTTTGCGCTATTGCCGCCCACCAAGGAAAACATATTACATCTCGTTCGGAGCGTTCTATTTTAGAAGAGGTAAAGAAACTTACCTTTATGCAGGATTTCAAAGGATACCTATCTGATTTGGGTGGTCCTTCAGCCAATATGTATAAGATGGGAGGTAAGAACAAAGAGATGTGCAAAAAGTGTAAACGCCCATCGTGTTTACACCCTAAGATGTGTAAAAATTTAAAATGCGACCATTCACACCTTATCGATTTGTACAAAAAAGTAGATGCCATTAAGGGAATAAAAAAGAGTTTTATTGGTAGCGGAATAAGATACGACATGCTTATGCAACGTTTTGACGATGAGAATATGAACGTAGCTGCAAAAAAATATACCGAAGAGGTAATAAGCAAACATGTTTCGGGAAGGCTTAAAGTTGCCCCTGAACACACATCTGATAAAGTATTGAATATTATGCGCAAACCCTCTTTCTCGATGTTTGGAGAGTTTAGAAAGGTTTTTGATAAGACCAATCAAAAATATGGTCTTAACCAACAACTAATACCTTACTTTATATCTAGTCATCCCGGATGTTCATTGGTTGACATGGCTGAGCTTGCCGTCATTACAAAAGGATTGGATTTTAAACTTGAACAGGTTCAAGATTTTACTCCCACGCCCATGACGCTTTCTACAGAAATTTTCTATACCGGAATTAATCCATATACGGGAGAAGAGGTTTATACTGCTAAAAATAAAAATGACAAACTTGCTCAAAGAGAGTTTTTCTTCTGGTATAAACCCGAAAACAAAAGCAACATAAGAGCCACTCTTAAACGTATTGGCAGAGAAGATTTGGCGGACAAACTACTTGGAGCCAAACCAAATAAACCAACTAAAGGAAGGAAATAGGCACTGCAACAACTAACAAAGCTACGAGTAAGTGAGAGCAAAGTTATGCTTGCATAAACTATGCCGAGCGCGAGCGGGTTCAAGGAACGTATGTCCCTCAACTAACAACTAACAACTAACAACTCTTATATAATTCTAATATTTTAGAAACCTTATCAGAGGTTGAAAGGTTGTAGTCAATCCAATTTATTTTAAATCCACGACGTTCCATACCTCTAAACCATGTCATTTGACGCTTAGCAAACTGATGTATGGCAATCTCTAATCCGGAGACCATCTCATCATATGTTGTTTTTCCAATGACATATTCTGTTAAGTATTTATATTCTAATCCATAATAGATTAAATCATCAGGCGCAATTCCTTCATTTAACAATGCTTCCACCTCGGCAACCATTCCTTGATTTAATCTCTCATGTAAACGTTTTGTGATATTTGCTCGACGAGTTTCTCTATCAATATCTATAGCCACAAGCAATGCATCAAGAGGTTTATCTTCCAACTCCGGTTGTGGTAATGTTTTATAGTACTCGGCTATCTCTATTGCCCTTATAGCTCGTTTGCAACTATCAACATCGGTTGTATTATGCAGTGTTTTGTATTGTGTCAATATTGCAGTTAACTCATCCAATGTTTTATCGGCAAGTGAATCTCTTAATTCGCGGTTTTCAGGCACTTCAGGCATTGCATAACCCTTTAATACGGTTTCTACATAGAGTCCTGTTCCTCCACAAATTACCGGCATCTTACCACGCGTTTGAATATCATTTAATGCTGTGGTAAAATCGCGTTTGTATTGGTATAAGTTATATTTATATCCAGGTTCACAGATATCTATAAGATGATATGGTATTGGTGTTCCATCGTATGTATATTCGCTTATATCTTTTCCTGTTCCCAAATCCATACGGCGATATATTTGACGCGAATCGGCAGAGATTATTTCTCCCCCTGTTTCGTACGCCAACTTTACTGCCAACGATGTTTTTCCGGATGCAGTTACCCCTATTATGGTTATTGGTTTTGTCATTGTATGATTAAGCTTTATTTCCGTTAATATCTAAATTCAAATTCGGAATTATATGTGTTTTTATAAAATTTACCTCCTCAAAGAGAATAGCATTTCCCATTACATCATCTGTACCAATCTCTGATGGATATAACACTACTCTCTCCTGAGTTTTTTTTATCTCCTCTACTTTTTGTTGAGCGAAATAGAAGCAAACTGCAAAATTGTACTTTTCATTCTTTTTACAATATTGCATAAGGAAATGCAAATCAACAGAAGGCAAGGCTTTTCTCAGACGTTCAACCGCAGTTTCATAAACCTCTTTGTGTTTCAAAATTGTACAATAAGGAGTATCATACATGCCTTCTTCAAAGAAAGAGTCTGTAGATAATATGAACTCTTTCTCTTCTGAAAGAAGAAGCACTCTTATAAATAACACTCTGTATTTACTTGGATTCTTTTTATACTCAGAAAATGAGACAGATCCTATAACAGTATTTTTGTCATCAACCAATGCCAACAAACTATCATCCTTTATTCCTATCATTTAAAAGCTATGATTTAAGTTATTGTTTTTAAAGAATATTATTAACAAGCTAATTACTTGGTGTTTCGCTTTATAAAATCACATATACGAGTGTATAGATGCAAACGATTTTCATATCCCAAAATAGAGTGATTGCAATCGGGATAAAGTTGCATATCAAACTGTTTTCCTGCACGAATTAGCGCAGTGGTATATTGCATCGTGTTTATAAAACGCACATTATCATCTGCTGTTCCTGTTATTAATAACAAATTACCATTTAAATCTGATGCTTTCATCAGTGGAGAAGTTATTTTATAGCCATCTTCATTAGCTTGAGGCGTATTCATATAACGTTCGGTATATATTGCATCATAGAAATTCCAATCGGTAACAGGAGCCACAGAAACTCCGTTTTTAAACACACCTTTACTTGTTGACATAGCCATTAGTGTATTGTACCCTCCGAAACTCCATCCGTAAAGAGTTATATTGTCTTTATCGACATATGGAAGTGTTGAGATATATTTAGCAGCAGATATTTGGTCTTGACTCTCATATATTCCCATTTTACGGTATATGCAGTGTGAAAACTCCTCACCGCGTCCTCCTGTACCTCGAGGGTCAACACATACAACCAAATATCCTTCACCTACCATATAATGAAGCCAATCGAATGCTTCCCAACGATTTAGTACTCTTTGAGAACCAGGTCCGCTATATTGCATCATTATTACAGGATATCTCTTGTTTGCATTAAAATCAAGAGGCTTCAAAATATATCCGTTAAGTGATATTCCCTCATCATTATTAAACGAGAAGAACTCTTTTTCTGTAAACTTAACTCCTTTTATACTCTTGTTATCTGCAATAGTTTTTACGGTTTTACCTGATTGTGTATTCAATAGGGTTACCTCATATGGGGTTGTAACATTTGAATATGAAACTATGGCATGAGTTGCAGAAGGATTTACATCAGCCGTCACATATCCCCCTTTTTTGCTCAACATAGTTACCTTTCCACTTGTGTCAACTTTATACAATCCGCTGTATATTGCTCCTTCAGGATTTGCTGTATAATAGAAGTTCTTTTTACCATCAGAACCCAAGAACGAAATAACATCCCATTTACCGGACGTTAATTGACGAATAAGTTTTCCGTTTACCGAGTATTGATATAGGTGACGATTACCATCTCTCATCGATGGCATGACAAAGTATGAATCAAAGAACATTATATTGTTATAACTCTTTTCATCGACCCATGTTTTACTACTCTCTTTTACCAATAGTTTAGAGACTCCCGATTTTGGGTTTACACTATATACATTCAATAGATTTTGCTCTCGATTAAGAGTCATTACTGCAAGTGATGTTGAATCGCGAGTGAAGAGTATGCGAGGTATATACCCTCCCTCTTCTACTGGCACATTCATTTTTTTAACAACACGAGACTCTACTGTATATGTATAGACTTCTGTGACAGAGCAGTCAGTTCCTGAAATGGGATATTTATATTTATACTCTGATGGATAAGCTTCGTATGTATTGGCAGATTTATTTGGTTGATATATCTGCATTGACGTACTCTTTACATTCCCCTCATTTGTACGCAAGAAAGCCAATGTTTCACTATCAGATGACCATGTCAAAGAGTTGACTAATCGAAACTCCTCCTCATATGCCCACGATGTTACTCCGTACATCAATGTATCTTGCTTAGCTCCTCGTGTTACCTCTGATTGTGAATCGTAATCCAACTTCTTGAGGTAAATATCTCCATCCATTACAAATGCCACCATACGACCATTTGGAGAAAGGGTTGCCAATTGTTGTTTTCGTGAGTCTTTTGTAAGAGGTTTCACCAAATTACGTTTTACCTCCACTGTGTAATATTTTGCTTTATATGAAAGACGATATATCTTCTCTTTTTCGGTATGAAGAAGGATATATCTGAAGTCTCGACTCATTTCAAATCCATCGAATTTATCGAATTTACAATCACGAGCAGTAGCAGTATTAAACAGAGTATCTACTACATTTCCTGTAGCATACTCATACTTAAATATCATTGTTCTTTCAGGATTGGATACTGCATAATATTTTCCGTCAGCTGAAGATACAACTTTAGGCATTGTGGTTGCTTTATATTTATTTGATGCTACATCTTCCAATGTTATGGTTGCTGAAGCTGAAAATAGAGATGAGGCAAATAGTGTTAGTATTGTCAATAATTTTTTCATTGCATATTAGTCTTTTGTTCTAAAATACAAATATAGGCAATTTTTAGGGATATAACAACATACTCATTTATTATAAAAACCTAACAAATAAAAGTAAATACAAAAAAATTGAGGCTGCCTAAGCAACCTCAATTCCTTTAATATTATGTTGTAATATTATTTTACAAATTTCACAACCTCATTACCTGCTTTAAGGATATATACACCTTTGTTCAATCCTGCAGTTGCAATCTCTGTTGCAGCTTTTGCTACTTTAACGCAACGTCCTTGAACATCGTATATCTCAGCATTTACAGGCTCTGCAAAGAAGTAAACTCCATTAATGTATGTAATATTTGAAGTTTCTGATACAACTGCCTCTTCAACACCTGAAATCCACTCATATGAGAAGAATGAGATATTTGTATTAGTTCCGTCAACATTTACAAGTACTGCGTAATCATCGCTGTATGCCATTGCTGTTGCGTAACGAACAATTCCTGTACTCATATTTCCATTAGCACTAATATTGTAGTTTAGAGTTTCTGTTACAAGTTCAGTATTCATATCCACAATATTAGCAACCACATATACATTTCCCTTGTATAGAACCATACCTGTAGCCTCTTCATAGTATGTATTTGTAACTCCTTCGTCTTTTGCATCTGTTTTAACCCACTCTTTCTCAAGTGTTGCAGCATCTAAAGTTACTACATATACATCAGATGCACCTACAGATGTTTTGGCATTATCAAAAGCCAATGTTTCGTTGAATGTTCCTACAATATATACTTTACCTGCATATACATCTATTCCTGAAATTGCATAGAATGAAGCCCAAGCAGTATTAGAAATATTAGAGAATTTAGCCATTTCAACTGAACCTTCTTCTACTTTAGCAACAAATGCTCCGTGCTCAGTTAGACCTTCAAAATCATCTACCAAGAATGATACCTCTTTTGTTTCTACTGATGTTGAAACTGCCAAATCGCCATATCCCATAGCAGCAATATATACTACCTCTTTATCAACTGTAAAGTCAACAGCTTCATATTTTGAAGTAACAAAATTATCATCGTAAGCCAAACCTACCTCTGCAATTTTTTCTGTATATTCTAATTCCTCATCAAACATTACAATTGCAGAATATTTAGAGTCCATATATGCCGTATAGAAATATACAAAATATTTAGCCTCAAATGTCAAATCACCAACTGTGATATCTCCATTTGATACAAATTCTACATACACTTGTTCTCCTACAGCAACTATTTTATCAATTGCAACATAAGCAATATCGCCCCAATACTCTTCTGCCATAAATCCATAAGAGTGTGTCGCATTATAGGTATTGATAGAAATTAAATTTCCGTCCGCATCGTATCTTGCCAAGAAAGCTGATGGTTTCTCTACGAAAGAATCTCCTGTTTCACCTGTAATAGTTTCGTACTCTCCTTCTACTCCCTCTACATCTGTAACATATACTTCATCAGTAAATGAACCTGCTACATAAAGATCTCCTTCGGGACCTACAGCCATTGCTGTAATATCAACTGCTCCATATATAGCAAATGCATATTTCTCGTTTCCTTGAACATCGTATTTTGCAACGTATGCTCCAATTCCTAAATTTGGAATAGTGTTTCCGGCAAAATCGAATTCGGTATTCATTGTTCCTGTTACATATAAGTTACCCTCTTCATCTATTACTGAAGGAGAAATAGTACTTGCATCACCTGCTTGCTCTACTGCAGAGATTGAAGAGTTCCACATATTTGTTTTCAAAATCTCTCCATTGATAACTTCTATCTCTTCTTCAACCTCTCCAAGTGCAATTTTTCCATAATTTAGAGTAGATGTTGCTCCATTGTTCAAGATTGATGCAGCTTTACCACCATTGTATACAACAGCAGTTGCATTCTCTGTAGTTAAAGCAGAAACCTCTCCGTCAAATGACACAACAGGGTTACTTGCTGAAACAAATGAATAATCTGAAACTTTCTCAACATTTGCTACAATACTAACTTCGTTAGGATATATCATTGCTCCAACAACAGTTTCGTATTCTTGGTTTACAGTATCATTTTTATCAGGAGTTGCTACTACCCAATTTGCTAATAAATTAGAAGTTTTAACTGAAGCCACATAAATGTCAGATGTTGATACCTCTACTCCATTATTTACTGTTGATATAGTATTATCAAATGGACAATATCCACGGAATGTTCCTACGATATAAAGATTTTCCCCAACAACGTCCATTGCAGATATTTTATCATATGTATCAGAAGTAATATCAGATGAAATGTTTGTGTATGCAGAGAATTGTGATGTAGCCCCTACTTTTGCAACTACTGCTCCATGCTCATTTGTTCCTTTTCCATCAACAAAGAAAGAAAACTCTTTTGATCTATTTGGAGTTTCACATACGAAATCTCCATATCCTTGGAATGCAGCATATACATCAGAACCAGCAACTGCAAAGTTAACTGTTGTTACAGCGTATTGCATATCAGTAGTTATATCCTCTTTTGAACGCAAATTTGCAACCAATGCAGGATTATCCATTCCTTCTGCGTCAAGAGTAAACACTACTGCAGAAGGAAGATCAACATACATAAAGAATTCAACAAAATTGTATCGACCTTTCAATGCAAGATCTGTACCAACATATACATCTCCTGTATATATAGCACTTGCATAAAGTTTGCCATTTTCTGCAACTAGTTTATTAATTTTAAAATATGGGCTATACCAATATCCCCAAGAGTCAAGTACTTCTTGATTTGTAGTTGGAACTACTTGTCTAGCATGAGCAACTGTTCCGTTTGCGTTGTACTTAACAATAAATGCTCCCTCTTGGTCTGCAGAACCTGTTGCAAGTTCTTCATAATCTTCAGAACCAGCATTGCAAACATATATTGCATCATTAAATGTTCCTGCAACATATAGGTTTCCTGCAGCATCAGCATCCATAGCTGTTACTGCTGCTGCTCCTTGAATTGCAGTTGCCCATTGTACATCACCTGTTACATTGTATTTTACAATGTAAGATGCCAATCCTATTGGTTCCAATTCAAATGAACCAAAAGTTGCTGTTGTTGTCAAAGCTCCTGATACGTACAAGTTTCCGTTATTATCTATTGTCATAACGCCACCTGTAGCATCTGTAGCATTCTCTACAGTAGTAAGAGTTTTACTCCACTCTGTAGTGCTCAAAATTTGAGCATTGATTGCAGTTAGCGACATAAGTGCTACTGCAACTGTTAGTAAAAGTTTTTTCATAAGCTTACTAATTTAATTAATAATATTTTTTATTTATCTCTATTTTTTTATTTATTGCCAAAGTTCCAAATCCGGGTTTGCCTCTACCGCATCTGTTGGGAAACGCAATGTATAACGCGCATCTGCTTGCTCCAAAACAAATGTCTCCTCAGTTTTATCGGCAGTAGTATAAACTTTTGTTATTTCGGGTTGAGTTGTTCTTCTTAAATCAAACCAACGATGTCCTTGATATGCCATCTCTCTTTGACGTTCCGCCGCAATCTCCTCTCTTAATGCATCTTTATCCATCGCGTCCAAAGCCTTCGAATATGTATTATAGTTAGTGGCTTTATATCGTTTTTGCATCAATGCCTTAATATATTTCAATGCATTGTCTTTATCGTTCAATTCATTTGCCGCCTCTGCTGCAATCAAATAGAACTCTCCTGAGCGGAACGAACAACGCTCATTGTCATAATCATCTTTCTCTTTACGCAATACCCATTGTTTTAGAGTTTTTGCTTTGAAATATGTGCTTTTACGTTGATCTCCTGTACGATACATTGATAATAGGTTAGGATTAACATATCCTACAGAAGATATACTTGTTGTAATTATCTGCTCCAATGCCATTATTGATTCAACAGATGTGTAATTTGTTGGTTTGATAGATGTAGATGCTACCAAGTCTTGAAGTGCAGGATATTTTTCAATTACTTTTTCTGCCTCGTCAAATGCCAATTTCCAATTACCCATATATAGGGCAACTCTTGCTCTGAATGCACTTACAACATCTTTGCTGAATCTATAATTATAGCCTTGTTCCCATTTTTCAACATTCATGTATTCATCAGCTACATCTATATCATTCAATATTTGTTTATAAACATCTGCAACACTGCTACAGCTTAACACTGCATTTACATCTGCTTTAAGCTGCAAAGGTATTCCTCTGGTTGTTTCGGGTGTGCAATTTGTGTATGCAGGTGCATATAGATTTACCAATAAGAAGTGCATATATGCTCTTAACATATAGCTCTCTCCTACCAATTGTTTTATCTCTGCATCTGTCGCTTTTGTTATCTCACTTTGATGCTCTATTATGTAGTTTGCAATATAGCATGTATGATAATATCTACGCCATCCGAAATATAGAGCAGATGGGTTACGGTTATAATCTGTCCAATTCCATATGTCATAATATGAATCGTAATCATATCCCGACATTGTTGATGCATCTGCCGCCATCTCATCACTACGGAGTGTTGTAGTTCCTCTATCTTCAGGAACTTTGTCATAAACGTATGTTAGCAATGCTCTATACTCTTCGCCTGTTTCAGCAATTACCTTTCCTGTTGGGCGAATATCAAGAAAATCGTTGCAACTTGTTAGAAGTAAAGCAACTAATGCTATTGTTATATATTGTAGTTTCATATTGTTTTCCTTTCTTAATGGTTTAGAAGTTTACATTTAAACTGAATATAACACTCTTTGGCAATGGTGTAGCATATGGGTTACCCATTGTCTCAGGATCAAGGTAGTTTGTATAGTCTCCTGCTATTACAAACAAGTTACGTCCTTCTAATGAAACAGAAGCTGTACGCACACCTAATTTTGTCAACCAATCTCCTTCGAAATTATATCCCAAACGTATGCTTTGACATCTCATATAGTTACATTTCTTAACCCATGTATCCAACATGTTGAACGATCCATAATTTTCATAGAAATGAATCTCTGAATTGTGGATTCCATCCTCTGTCATAAGTGTTGGTAGATTTGTATTTTTATTTTCAGAAGTCCAACGATTCAAGATATCTTGATTTGTATTTAATCCTCTGTCAAAATATAGTGAATTATATGATGGTTGTACTCTTACTTTTGCTCCGAAGTTGAATGTAAAGTTTACATTCAATGTCCAATTCTTAAATTCAAAGTTGTTAATGAAACCTCCTGAAATAAGAGGATCGGTAGAACCCATATATGTATATAATTCGCGCTGCTCAGCAGCTGTTAATTGACTTGCTCCGTTTTTATCCAACTTAAAGAACTCCTCTGCAGATACTGCACGACCATCTTTTGTTTTATACAAAGGATATCCGTATTCATCCAATCCTGCTGTTTCATATGCAAATATAGCTCCAACAGGATAGCCTTCGCGTGAAGGATATGTTGAGTTCTCTGCAACTGTTTCTTGCAAAACTTTATTTTGGTTGTAACCAATATTAATGTTTGTTGTCCAACTGAAATTCGGAGTATAGATATTGCGTGTTGCCAATCCGACCTCAAATCCTTGGTTTTCCATACTCGCCCAATTGATTGTTGTTGAAGCAAAACCTGTTTCCAATGGCAACATTCTCATACCAATAAGGTCGGTACTTTTACGGTAGTAGTAATCTACAGTTAAAGATATTGCTCTTTTTAATATTGCAATATCAAATCCTGCATTGATATTTTGAGTTTTCTCCCAACGCAAATCGGGGTTTGGTGCAGATTCACTCTCAATTACATCCTCAATATAGTCGGGAAGTATTTGTATCTTATTATATTTACCCACCAAATATGGAGAAGTATTTTTGTCGATATTTCCTTGTAATCCGTATGATAGACGAAGACTTAAATCATCAATAGCTTTTACTCCTTTTAACCAATACTCCTCTTTCATTCTCCACAATCCACTTACTGAGTATAGAGGCAAGAAACGATACTCTTTTGCCACACCAAATACATCTGATCCATCAAAACGAATACTTCCTCCTAATGTATATCTGTCTTTAAATGTATAAGATGTTGTTGCAAAGAATGATGCGTATGCATTCTCTGTAAATGTCTCTGACGATAACGGATTTGATTCTGCCAACTTTTGAGTTGGAAATATAACTGGTTGTATAGTCAATGTTCTTGGGTCGTATCCATATGCCAAAGTATAGTTTGTCTCTGATTTTATACGACGTAACTCAGCTCCCAACATCACCTCAAAGTCGTGATATTTACGATATGTTTGTTTATATTCTGCCAAAGTTTTCCAAGTCCATTGCGAAGTGTGTCCTTGATTTACTTTATGCATACCGCCCTCGGGTAGAAATGTTACTCCATTATAACGTTTGTCGTACATCTCATATCTCATTGCATAGCTATCTTCTCCTGCGTAACGGTCAAGTTTGTAACCGTCATATTGAAGACCTGCTTGTGTTGAAATTTTGAAGTATTCGTTAAATCGGAGTTGTGCGTCAAAAATAGCCATTAATGAACGGTCGATGCGCTCATTTGAAGTATTTTCGCGCTCCTCCATTATATTGAAGTCCAAATCGGTTTCAGCTCTACCCTCTACGTTTTTGTCATATACATAATTTCCATACTCATCGTATATCAATTGATATGGGTTTGCGATACGCGAATAGTAGATTGGGTTTGTAAAACTATTATAGTCGGTAAGATAAGTATCTTGCTTACGTTGGTTTGCATATACCGATGCTCCCAACTTCAAGAATTTATTAATTCTGTAATCGGTTTTCAATGTTATATTGAAACGATTATTCTCAACCCCACGAACGTTACCTTGCTCATCGTACCAACCAACAGATGTATAGTAGTTTACTTTTTCTGTTCCTCCTGATAGACTCAAATAATACTCTTGGTTCAATACTGTACGGAAAAGAGCATCGTTCCAATCTGTGTTTATTGTACGTAAATTGTTTATTTGATTTTGAGCCTCAGGGCTTAATGCTGCCCATCCTCCTGCTTTATATGCAGATGTTTCTCCTAAGTTTGAAAGGATTTGAGCAACAGCTCCTTTATTTTCGCGATAAGTATAATTTGAAGTTAAAAGATCCAACTCCAAGTTAACTTTTTCATCAGAATTCAACAAATTCAAACGATCAATGCTCAAACGAGGATTTACTGTAAGCTTTGCAGAAAGATTAATTTGAGGTTTTCCTTGTTTTCCTTTTTTGGTAGTAATCACAATAACTCCATTTGCTGCTCGCGCACCATAGATTGCTGTTGCCGCAGCATCTTTCAATACTGTAATATTCTCAATATCTGCAGGGTTAATACCTGCAATTGATGTTTGATAAATATTATCAATATCTTTCAATTCCTCCATTGCAGGAACATCGGTTCCCTCCAAAGGAATTCCATCCAATACCCACAATGGGTCTTGTGTTCCGTTCATTGATGCAGTACCACGAATTCTTATCTTAACTGGCGCACCAGGTGCTCCTGATGATGCCACTGTGCTCAAACCTGCAACTTGTCCTGCAAGAGCTTGGTCTATGTTTTTAATAGTTCCGACTTTCTCTTCTGATATTCCGACAGTACTTACAGAAGCTGTTAATTTGCGACGTTCAATGTTTTGGTATCCTGTCACGACAACCTCATCCATAACTTTTGAATCGGCACGTAATATTACGTCGTACTTGCTTTTATCTCCTACTTTTACATACTGAGTTGCATAACCAACAAAGGTTACATAAAAACCTTTTACCGCAGATGAGACAGAAATTGAGAAATTTCCGTCTATATCCGACACCGTTCCTGCTGCAGGATGATTTTTGTCACTAAACTCCATTCTGATTGCAGCTCCAATCAATGGCTCATTATTAAAATCGCCATCAAGAACTCTACCTGTAATAGTTCTATTTTGTGCCGACAAAGAAAATGCAACGGCAACAAACAAAATTAACGTATATAATCTCTTATTCATAAAATGAATATATAAAAGTTATCCTCTATTTTTCTAATCCAAGTGCAGCTTGAATACGCATTATCATATCTTCGTAATGCAACTTGGTTGCTTTGTCCGAAGTATTTATCTTGCTTTTTAATAATTTCATTATTGACATCAACTCGCCACGTTTGATACTTAAAACATCACTTTCACGAGAGATTTGATTTGTCGTAGAGAAAATAAATCTTGGAGCAGATGATAATCCTCTCTCATTCATTGACTCCTCACAACATACTGAACATTTGTGATTGTTGTCGAATAATGGGTGTTCTGCGTACAAATCTTTTGAATTTGCATTCACTTTAATTCCTTGACACTCTGAAGCTGACGTAATAAGTGCATCTACGAAACTTTTTTGAAGATTTCGCTCCATTATATCAGGATTTTTGCCTTTTATAGTTTTTGCAAAAATGTGATTGTGAATCATATCCATCAACTCGTATGCTGAGAATGCTTTATCTCCGTTTTCATACTCATTGTCAAGCATACGGCACATTCTTTCGTTAAGCAACAAATCCCAGAACATATAATTATATTGATTACGATATGAAATGTATGGATGTTGTTCCATTACTCCAACAGGAGTATGTCTTAATACATATGTATATTTTGTTACATCTGCACCAAACAACCACTCAGGATATGTAAATACCTCATCCAACAAGAATTGGAGAGCCTCTTTTTGACGCTCTTTTTCAACATAGGTGTATGTATTCAATCCATCACCTAATATTGTGTTTTCAAGGTACATACCTCCAACATTTGCCAATACATGATAATGATACAAACTCCATTGGAATATTATCCCTGAGAATAGCTCTGCTGCATCGTCATAAGTTTGTTCAGGAGTATCTTTTTTAGTCCACTCAACTACATTAGGTACTATTCTTTTCAAATTTTCAAGACCTAAACGTGCTGCTTTAACAGCATTGTCTCCCAAGTCCTCACTCATTGCTCGAGGGTCAATTGCTGTACGTGCAGATTGAGTTTCGCTGTAACGATATAGAGGAGAATTGTATTTTTTCAACAACTCTGCCAATTTAACTTTTGCCTCATCCTCTGTGGGATACCAACGATATCCCCACTCTATTGCCAATAAATCGTAAGCTCCGATGTGTGGTGATAATTTTTTTACACCATCCTCTGGTTGAGCTATATAGTTGAATCGTGCATAATCCATAATAGATGCCGATGTACCACCAATTTTATCGGTAAAGGTCGATGATCTCAAAGAATCTACAGAGTAAGCAGCAGAAGCTCTCATATTATGGCGCAAACCTAATGAGTGTCCAACTTCGTGACAAGCAACAAATCTTGCTGCATCTCCCATAAGACTATCCGGCAATACAGCTTGTCTTGCTGCGGGATTAACTGCTGATGTTTGTACTTGAATCCACTC
Source organism: Candidatus Caccoplasma sp. (assembly GCA_045613905.1). GTDB lineage: Bacteria > Bacteroidota > Bacteroidia > Bacteroidales > G3-4614 > Caccoplasma_A. The sequence goes on along the minus strand of JAZLBW010000021.1, from coordinate 31,010 downwards.
TTTCAATAGTGATTGTACATTATGCCACCAAATTATATCAGCCTCCAATATCTCTCCGGTTCGTGGGTCGATGGTTGAAGGACCCATTGCATTTGCTTTGGTTGATGCAGCGTGAGTAAAGACTGAATATTTCATGTCATCACCCTCTGCGGCTATACTATCAGTATATTCTTTTACTTGAATGGCATTTTTAAATCCTGCCATCTCAAAAGCAACATTCCAATCCAATATACCTTCTTTTATATAAGGTATAAGTTTTGCCGGCATAGCAGGGTCGATATAGAATACAATTGGTTTTACAGGCTCTACCAATTCACCTTTTGCATATGCATCTTTATCTGAAGGCTCCAATCTCCAACGAGTTATATAGCGTTTACGCTCAACAGATTGTTGCTTGTCGCTATATTTTAACATTGGGATAGAGAAGTATCCTATTCTGTTAATCTCCTCACGAGGAAGCATTGGTTGCTCGGGCAATAGAGTAAGCGTTGAACTTACAACTGTTGTTATATTTACTTTTGATGTACCCTCAGATACTTTTGTTGTTAACTCTGATGTAGCCGTAAGGCTATTTTCAAAAGATTTGACACCTAAAATACGAGAAAGACTTGATGAAACAGGTGTTCCCAAGTTTATTTTTGCAAATACGTCATTTATGCAATTATCGGTTCCGTTGAACAAATCATTTATTTTAATTACCACTGATTGACTATCGGGAGAAACAGCTTCTACCTTAATGCGAGCCAATATTGGGTTTATATAATTATCTTTTACAGAAGAGCCTATTGCATCGTTTTCAGAGAATTCGAGAGTTTTGCGATATTGACGAATTGTTACATTTTTGAATTCATCTTCTTTTTCAAAACTTATTATTTGATTTTGATATACAATTCCCTTATTTATTCCTGCAACATTCAACTCTTGTTGAACCTTTTGCATTCTATTAACAACCAAAAAGTTGCGACCAAAAATATTTGTAGGTATTTCGATATAGAAAGTATCACCCTTTGCTATCACATTAACAACCCCACTCATAGACAAAGAGTCGCGTCCTGTCATCTTTTTATACGCAGATTCCTTTACAACCTCTTCGGTCTTCGATTTTTTTCGACTATTCTTGTTATTTTGCTTTGCAGCAAAAGCCGACTCATTAATGAATAAATATGCAAAAACAAATATTGATGCAAAAATTATTATCTTTCTCATTTTCTCAGATTTAAAGTTCAAACTCCACTATTACACTCTTGTTTTATATACAAAAAAACTCTCTTTTTTAAATCTTTTATAAGATTTTTTACTTATGTTTAAAGTACAAAAATACATTAATTATATCAAATGAAAAAATTTTTGGGTACACAATTATTATATAATAAGTATATTTAATATCTTTGTGAAAGCATTTAAGTGCATTTTTGTTTTAAATTAAAATTTATGCATCATTCATTATTTTTATACAAAAACAGCCACTGATGCATAATTATTGCAAATTTTAATTAATATGAACTACGGTTTTATTAAAGTTGCTGCGTCAACACCTCTTTTAAAGGTGGCTGATACAGAATACAATTCAGACAGGATAATAAAAGTGATTAAGAGAGCCAATGAACAAGGCGCAAAAATTGTAGTATTCCCGGAACTTTCAATTACGTCTGCTTCGTGCGGAGACATGTTCGCAAAAAATTCTCTGTTATCTGCCGCAAGAGCAAGTCTTAAAAAGATTATAGATGAAACAAAAGAGATAAAAGCTCTAATCATTGTCGGACTCCCCGTTGTTGTAAAAGGTAAAATATACAATTGTTCGGTAGCATGCCAATATGGCAAAATTTTATGTATAACTCCCAAAAGAGACTTAACCAATCAAGAATCAAGATGGTTTACCTCGGGACGAGAAGTTGACACAACTACCACCCTATGCGGACAAACTGTAGATGTAAAAGATAAAGCTGTTTTGTCTTCCCAGGAGATTACTCTTTCCATTGCCATGGGCAACGATATAGTAAGAGGCGAATACGACTCAGAAATTATTGCAATACCATACGTATCGCCGGAGCTGATCGGACAATACAAAAACACAAAAGAGAACATAAAAAATTTCTCTCTAAACTACAATTCCGCAATTGTTTTTGCATCAGCAGGAAAAGGTGAATCATCAACCGATTTTGCATACGCAGGAGGGACTATTATTGCCGAAAACGGGGATATTTTAGCAGAAGGAGAAAGATTTGCAAAAACAGACTCTCTTATTATTTGCGAAATTGACTCAGATGTTATCAAATATGAGAGAAGTAAAATTTCAAACAATTACTCTTTCGACGATAAAACATTTGAATTTTACATAAGTGGAGACAAAGAATTTAACTTAAGCAGAAAAATCAACCCCACTCCATTTATCCCAATGGATAAGGATGCTCTTTCGGAGAGATGTGAAGAGATTTTCAACATCCAAACAGCAGCACTTATAAGAAGAATGGAGCATACCAATTCAAAAAAAGCAGTAATTGGTATTTCGGGAGGATTGGACTCTACCCTTGCCCTACTTGTTGCCGTTAATGCTTTTGATAAAATGGGACTTGACAGAAGCGGAATAACAGCCATTACAATGCCAGGTTTTGGAACCACTGACCGAACATATACAAACGCTGTAAATATGATTAACAGTTTGGGAGCAACATTCAAAGAGATTTCAATAAAAGATGCATGTATTCAACATTTCAAAGATATTGAACACAATATTGACACGCACGACATAACATTTGAAAACTCTCAAGCTCGCGAGCGTACTCAAATTTTAATGGACTATGCAAATAAAACAGGAGCTTTACATTTGGGTACAGGCGATATGAGCGAGCTTGCCTTAGGTTGGGCTACATACAACGGTGATCATATCTCTATGTACAATGTAAATGGTTCTATTCCAAAAACGTTGGCAAAATATATGGTGGCATGGGTTGCTCTACGCAACGAAGGAGAAATTCGCTCAACACTTCTTGATGTGGTAAACACCCCTATTTCTCCGGAGCTGACACCTGCCGACGAAAACGGTAATATCAAACAAAAGACCGAAGACATTGTCGGCCCTTACGAGTTGCATGACTTTTTCCTATACAACTTCCTTCGATATGGATTCTCTGTATCTAAAATATTCTTCTTGGCAAAAAATGCTTTTGAAGGAAAATACGATAGCGAGTGCATAAAGAAATGGCTTACCACATTTATGAGACGTTTCTTTCAACAACAGTTTAAACGTTCATGCTTAAACGACGGCCCTGCCGTAGGAATTATTTCACTATCTCCGCGAGGCGGACTTGTAATGCCAAGCGATATGTCGGCGACCGTATGGTTGAGTGAGTGCGAAAAGTTATAATTCTTTATTTTTAAAGCTCAAATAAGAATAATTTACATAATATTATACGGTATTTATTCATAAATTAAAAGCATATATACATTATTTATACATACCTCGCTAAAAATATGCAATTATTTTAGCGAGGTAATTATTTAAATATCACACCTTAACATATAAAAAGGGTTATTTTTATAAAATTATAGGCCTATAAATTTAGGGTTAAATAAATATTTTATTACTTTTGCATCTTCAAATTGAGATTTTTATATTACTACACCTTTTGCTTAATAAGTATAAGGCACAAAACAAAAGAAGTAATAATTTGTAATTAATAAGAATAAATTAATTAGATTATGTCAAAAATTACTAAAGAGGCTGCACTTGAATATCACCGTAGTGGCAAGCCCGGAAAAATTGAAGTTATACCAACAAAACCTTATAGTACGCAAACTGACCTATCTCTTGCATACTCACCCGGTGTTGCAGAGCCATGTTTAGAGATTGAAAAAAATCCTCAAGATGCTTATGAATATACTGCAAAGGGAAACCTTGTTGCAGTTATCTCAAACGGTACTGCGGTATTAGGATTGGGAGATATAGGCGCACTTGCAGGAAAACCTGTTATGGAGGGAAAAGGTTTGTTGTTTAAAATATTTGCTGACGTTGATGTATTTGATATTGAGGTTGACGAAAAAGACCCCGAAAAATTCATTCAAGCAGTAAAGGCCATATCTCCTACTTTCGGAGGTATTAATCTTGAGGATATTAAAGCTCCCGAGTGCTTTATTATAGAGGATAGACTTAAAGCAGAATTGAATATTCCTGTTATGCACGACGACCAACATGGTACAGCTATTATTTCAGGTGCAGGTTTGATTAATGCATTGGAGCTTCAAGGTAAAAAAATTGAAGACGTTCGTTTGGTCGTAAATGGAGCGGGTGCATCAGCCACTTCATGTACAAGACTTTATATGAGTCTCGGTATCAGACGCGAGAATATTGTAATGGTTGACAGTAAAGGTGTCATCAACAACAAACGTCAAGACCTTACTCCTCAAAAACAAGAGTTTATGACAACTCGCGAAATAAACACTTTGGAAGAGGCAATGGTTGGTGCTGACGTATTCTTGGGTCTTTCAAGAGCCGACGTTCTTACTCAAGAGATGATTCGTTCGATGAATGACAAACCTATTGTTTTTGCGTTGGCAAATCCAAATCCTGAGATTGCTTACGACAAAGCAAAAGAGTCTCGCCCTGACCTCATCTTTGCAACAGGACGTTCGGACTATCCTAACCAAATCAATAACGTATTGGGATTCCCATACATATTCCGTGGAGCATTGGACGTACACGCATCGGCAATCAACGAGGAGATGAAACTTGCCGCAGTATATGCAATTGCTGCCCTTGCAAAAGAGCGCGTTCCCGATGTTGTTAACGCGGCATACAATATTAACAAAATAAGCTTTGGCCCTGAATATATTATACCAAAAGCTCTTGATCCACGCCTATTGACTCGCGTTGCTCCTGCCGTTGCAAAAGCAGCTATGGAGACAGGTATTGCAGCTAAACCAATCACAGATTGGAATGCATACAAAAACGGTTTGAGAGCAAGAATGGGATACGACAACAAATTGGTTCGTCAATTAACAGAGACTGCAAAAGCCAACCCAAAACGCGTTGTATTTGCCGAGGCTAACCACGTTAACATGCTTACTGCAGCCGTTACTGCTTACAAAGAGGGAATTTGTACTCCTATTCTATTGGGTAACGAGGAGATGATTGCTAAAACTGCAGAACGCAACAACCTTGACCTTGCAGATATTGAAATCGTAAACCTTCGCCACGACAGAGAGGCTGACAGACGTTGCAAATATGCAGGTATATTGGCAGAGAAACGTCAACGTCAAGGTGTTACATTTGCCGAGGCATACGAAAAGATGTTCGACCGCTCATACTTTGGTATGATGATGGTTGAGTGCGGAGATGCTGATGCATTTATCACAGGAACATACACCAACTATAACGAAGCTATACAAATTGCAAAAGATGTTATCGGTATTCGTCCGGAGTACAAACACTTTGGTGCAATGCACATTGTTTCAACTAAAAAAGGAACTTTCTACCTTGCTGACACTTTGGTTAACCGCAAACCTGATGATGAGACATTGGTAGATATTGCAAGACTTTCTGTGCACACAGTAAACTTCTTTGCTCAAGACCCTGTAATGGCTATGATTTCATACTCAAACTTTGGTTCAGACAATCAAGGAAGTCCTGCTCAAGTACACAGCGCAGTACAAAAACTACACTCTCAATATCCCGACATTGTTGTTGATGGTGAAATGCAACTTAACTTTGCAATGGATAAGAGATTACGCGACAGTACTTTCCCATTCACCAAACTAAACGGTAAAGATGTCAACACTCTTATTTTCCCCAACTTGAGTGCTGCAAACAGTGCATACAAACTTCTTTTAGAGATGGGTGTTAACGAGAGCGTTGGTCCAATTCAAATGGGATTGAACAAACCTATCCACTTTACAGATATTGAAAGTTCTCCTCGCGACATCGTCAACCTTACAACCGTAGCTGTTATTGATGCTATTGTAGATGAGAAATTGCATAACAAATAATTCTGAAAAGTTCATAAAACCCAGAGAGGCTGTTTCAATTTATGAAGCAGCCTCTCTTATCTTATAAGTAGAACTCTTTTGTTAGCTCTCTATATTGGGGTGTGTAAAAACCGTCTTGTGTGGTTACCACCAAAGTATCTATCGTGTATTGTATTTGTTTTCTACCCCACTCTGTCAGTACTCGTTTAGGTTCGGTTCCTTCAATAGTTACAACCCATGTTAATCGGCGAAGATAAAAACCTTGCATAAGGGCTGTTTGTGCAAGAAATGAGTATGTGTCTGCCGGGGTAATCATAGAGAACAATCCTTGGGGAGTTATTATCTCTTTTACTCCTTCAAACAGACTATTAAAATTCAACGATGATGTATTACGAGCCGATGCTCGCTTTGAATCAGGCGATAGAGTTTCTTCCATAAAAAAAGGAGGATTCGATATTACCATGTCATAGCTTTTATCGCAATCTTTAGAAAAACTGACAAAATTTCCACAAATGGCATTTAATGACTTATCCCACCGAGATGAAGCAAAATTATTTTTTGAATCACTTACTGCTCCCTCATCAATATCAATAGCATCAATATTCAACTTTCCGTTTGAACGTTGCGCCATTATCAATGATAATATACCCGAACCACAACCTATATCCAGCAAAGTTCCTTCGTTTCTTGGCATTGCAGCCCACGCGCCAAGCAGAACTCCGTCAGTTCCTACTTTCATTGCGGAGTTCTGGTCGTCTATTGTAAAATACTTAAATCTGAACATAGCTATATCAATGGTTGAACACAAGTGCAAATTTACTCTATTTTTTAATTTACGCCACAATAATAACATATTTTGGCACAACTATTGCACTATATAGTGAGGTCTTTGACTCTGTGATTTTTATGGAGTTAAAATGACATATATGACAATTTGACACAATAAGAGATTGTAGATTATGAGTAATTTTTCAAATAATAAAGACGAAATGTCATTTGTTCCCATTATTGTTGACGTAGATGGTAATCCTGACATGACATGTTCTGACGTACAGACAGAGGATCTCCCTATTCTCCCATTAAGAGATATGGTTTTGTTCCCAGGCGTTACAATGCCTATTCTTGTTGGCAGAAAATCGTCTCTTGCCCTAATAGACGAGGCTTTTGCCAATAAAAAACATATTGGAGTTACGTGCCAAAAAAATCCAAGTATTGAAGAGCCGGGCATTAACGACATATACACTATTGGTGTTATTGCTGAGATTATCAAGGTTTTTCAACTACCTGACGGTAACACCTCGGTAATTCTTCAAGGGAAACAACGATTCACCTTGTTGAACATTACACAAAACAACCCATACTTGAAAGGAGAGGTTGCTCTCTTGGACGAATTGGCAGTAAACAAACGCGACAAAGAGTTTAAGGTTCTTATTAATGCCATAAAAGATACAACAAGCGAATATCTTAAATATTTGGGAGAACCTTCGCGTGAACTATTGAGTTCGTTAAGAAATATAGACGGAAGCAATGGTTTGCTAATAAACTTCCTATGTACAAACATTCCATTTGATACAAAACGCAAAGAGTCGCTATTGGCTGAAAGTTCTGTTAAAGAGAGAGGTTTCCTTCTTTATTCGGAACTTGGGAAAGAGTTGCAGTTGATGGAAATAAAAAAAGATATTCACAACAAAACTCATCAATACATCTCACAACAACAACGCGAACACTTCTTGCAACAACAAATAAAAACTATTCAAGAGGAGCTTGGTGATACATCGGATAGCGACATTGATGAACTATTGGAGAGAGCCGACAAAAAGAAATGGAGCAAAGAGGTACGTGCAATTTTTGACAAAGAGATTAAAAAGCTTCAACGCTTTCACCCTCAATCTCCGGACTACTCTGTACAATACAACTACGTTGAGAATTTCCTTGATTTGCCTTGGGGCGAATATACAAAAGATAACTTCAACCTTGATAATGCAAAAAAACAGTTGGATAAAGACCATTTTGGATTAGAGAAGGTTAAAGACCGTATTATCGAACACCTTGCTGTACTTAAATTGCGAGGCGATATGAAATCGCCAATTCTCTGCTTGTATGGGCCTCCGGGAGTTGGTAAAACATCTTTGGGTCGTTCGATTGCCGAGGCATTGAACCGTAAATATGTAAGAGTTTCGTTTGGTGGTTTGCACGATGAGGCAGAAATCAGAGGACACCGTCGTACATATATAGGTGCTATGCCCGGACGTATTATTCAAGGCCTTCAAAAGGCTAAAAGTTCAAATCCCGTATTTGTTTTGGACGAGATTGACAAAGTTGGAAACGATTACAAGGGAGACCCTGCCGCTGCACTTTTGGAGGCATTGGATCCTGAACAAAACAGTGCATTCCACGACAACTACCTTGACGTTGATTACGACCTATCAAAAGTGTTGTTTATTGCAACAGCAAATAACCTTGGTTCTATAAGCCGTCCCCTGCTCGACCGTATGGAGCTGATAGATGTTTCGGGCTACATAATGGAAGAGAAAGTTGAGATTGGACGTCGCCACCTTGTTCCAAAACAATTATCAGAACATGGTCTGCAAAAAGGAGATGTTTCTATTCCCAAAAAGACAATGGAGGCTATTGTTGAGGGCTACACACGCGAATCGGGAGTGAGAGAGTTGGATAAGAAGATTGCCAAGATAATGCGTCGTATTGCTCGCAAGAAAGGAGCTGAAGAGGAATACAACAAAACAATATCTGTTGCAGACCTCAAAGAGTTGCTTGGCGAAAAAGAGTACTCAAAAGAGATATACGAAGGGAACGAGTATGCAGGTGTTGTTACAGGTTTGGCATGGACTGCTGTTGGTGGAGAGATTTTGTTTATTGAGTCGAGCCTATGCAAAGGTAAAGGAGAAAAACTTACTCTTACAGGAAACCTCGGCGATGTAATGAAAGAGTCTGCTGTAATAGCGTTGCAATATATTAAATCGCATGCCGAAGAGTTAGGCATTGACGAAGATGTGTTTGAGAAATGGAACTTGCATATTCACGTTCCAGAGGGTGCAATACCTAAAGATGGACCATCGGCAGGTATAACAATGATAACCTCAATTGCTTCGTCATTCACTCAACGCAAGGTGAAAGCAAATCTTGCAATGACAGGAGAGATTACTCTTCGCGGACGCGTATTGCCTGTTGGCGGAATAAAAGAGAAAATTCTTGCAGCTAAACGTGCTGGTATAAAAGAGATTATTCTTTGTGAGCAAAACAAAAAGGATATTAACGAAATTCAACCTGAATACCTTAAAGGATTGACATTCCATTACGTGAATAATATTTCGGAAGTATTGGATATTGCTTTAACAGAAAAAAAAGTTAATCGTCCCCTTGTTCTAAACTATAGCACGCAAACAACACAGGCGCAAGCTCCATTGCAATAAAGTTGTTAGTTTTTAGCTTTTAGTTGTTAGAGAAATAGAAGGAGCATCGTTGATGCTCCTTCTATTAGTTTTAGAAGATTTTAGAAGCTGTTTAAATTTTATTTCGGAATTATTTGAGAGCTATTTTTGAGCAGGTTTTCTTTCGCATTTTGCTGGGAATAGCGGGCTATTTACAAAAGGCAATAAATAAAAGATCCTAAAATAGGCTCAAAGAAACCGACTTCGTAATGATAAAAATATTTTTCAATAAAATTTAAACAGTTTCTTATATACAAATCAAAAGTTTGTTATTACAGGTCTTTTTAATACCTTTGAATTTGAAAACACATTATTAATTTAAAACAAAAATTGCCTATGATAAATTAGCGTATTTTATACGCACATCGTAAAAAATATTTGGAAAAATATTTTTATAATCACTTAAAATCCGAATAAAAACAATGAAAACAATATTTTTTACAAAAAGAGCATTATCTATAATGCTCACAACAATACTTATTGCAATAACCGTATCATGTGTCGAAGATTATGGTTCGGAAATTGACAAGCTAAAGGAGGATGTCTCAAGCCTTAAAACTTCAGTTGATAAACTAAAAGAGGCGTATGAAGGAGGTAAAATAATAACAGGAGTAGAGCCTATTACAACAGAAGTAGAAGGCTGGAAAATTACATTCTCTGACGACACAGCTATTACTATACAAAACGGAACCAATGGAGCCGACGGAAAGAATGGCATTGACGGAGTAACTCCATATGTAAAAATAGACAACAATTGCAATTGGATTGTATCATATGACAAAGGACAAACATATAGCCCAATAAAAGATGCTGATGGCAATACAATATCCGCAAAGGGTATAGATGGAGCCAATGGTGTTTCGGTAGATGTGCAAGTCAATAGCGAAGGCAAGTACGAGATAATAACCTATCTTGAAGACAAAAACAATCCTTTAACAATATTGCCAACTCCTTATAGTACAAATCCCGACAATCAAATAAGTTCAATTGTGGAAGATAGTGAAAGAGGAATGGTAAGCATAACCATGTCAAGCGGCAAACAATATAACTTTGGTCAAGCCTTAAATTATCCCACAAGCATAGTAATATTAAATGATGAAATCTTAGTTGAAGAAAAATATGGAACAGCTGAGGTCGAATTCTATATCAACCCCTCAAACGCAAAAATAACAAAGGAGGAGATAGTAATAAATCAATTAGAAACAGTTGAGCTAAAAAGCTACGCAGAAAGTTATGCAAAACCTTCGCCAAACTATGAAATAGTAAGTTTGGAAAACTCTGTAAATGATAAAGGAGAAAAACTAAAAGGACAATACAAACTTACAATAAAACATATAGGAGATTCTGGATTCTATGGAGAACTCTGCACATTAGTGATAAGCACAAAAGATGCACAAGATAATAAGATAGAGATAACTTCCGAGAAATTTTACTTAACAACATATATAACAAATACTCTAACTGTAGTAGCAGGAGAAGGTGGTAGTACCAATATTTCATATACTCAAGTTGAGGATAATAAACAGGTGACTATTACTGCGATACCTAATGAGGGTTATCGCTTTGTAAGTTGGAGCATTAACGGAGAAAAAGTTAGCTGCATTAATCCTTTAGTTATTAATGCCAGCCCGGATATAGAGGTTGTAGCGAAATTCAAAGAGTTACCAAAACAGCCTTTGAGAATTTTGGCAATAGGAAACAGTTGGTCAACCAATGCCACTCAATATTTAAATAAGATTTTAACAAATCTGGGTATTGAATCCACTGTATATAACGTAGTAAAGGGAGGTGGATCACTAAAAGGATACTATAATAATACCATAAACAATACAAGAGAGTATTTTTGGACAATAAACGGAGTAAAAGATGATAATGATGGAAATAATTATTCTATAAGCGAAATATTAGATAAAGGAGAATTTGATATTATCACCATACAACAGGTAAGTGCGGATGGTGGTGCTTATAATACATTTCAACCTTACATAAATAAATTTATTTCTTTTATCGAAGAGAAGGAGACATATGATCCTATTATATATTTCCATTCTACATGGGCGTTTCCCAATCAGTGTGATCATCCATATCTTGTTAGCAAATATGAAGGCAGTAGCGATGTAATGTATTCATCTATTTTCTCTACGTGGAGAAATATTATTAAGGATGAAAATATGGATAAGATTATACCTTCGACATATGCAGTACAAGAAATCAGAAAAATTGAAGGAATTGGCGATATAGACAAACCGGACGGAAGACACCTCTCTCCTATTGGATGTTTTACTGTTGGTTGCGTATGGGCTGAAACTTTTATAAAAGATCTTGGTTTAAACAAAACTATTATTGACTTAACATACAACCCTACATCTTTAAGCAGTGAGCATTTCAATCTTATAAAGAATATCGTCAAAACTGCCGTAGAACGAAGAGGAATAGATTATAATATATCTTACGACAATATAAATAAGTAATATGGGTATAGAACCGCAGGTCTTTGACTTGCGGTTTGTTTTTTATTGCCTTAGAATATTTAGTAGGAGTTTTTCAGACTCAGTTTTCTATATTTTGTAAGTTTTTAATAACTTTGAATATTAATAGTATCCTCCATGAAATATTATAATAAAATATTAACCTTGCTAATGATTTTTACTGCTTTTTATTTTACATCATGCGGTGAAGATTATGACTATGAAACAGACTACTCAAATGTATCATGTTATATTAGTGTAGTTGCAGATGAAGGAGGGTCAGCACAAATATCTAAATCTAAAGTTAATTATAACGGAGAAGTAACCTTTACTGCTACTCCCGAAGAGGGTTACCGCTTTGTAAATTGGAGTATCAATGGAGAAAGAATCAGTAGTATTAATCCTTTAGTTATTAACGTTACCTCTGATATGGAGGTAGTAGCTAAATTTAATAGTGCCATAACTCAACCACTAAAAATATTAGCAATAGGTAATAGCTGGAGCAATAATGCAACTATATATTTAAATGAAATTTTAAAAGATTTAGGAATTGAATCGACTGTTTATACCGCAATAAAAGGTAGTGGGAAACTCGAAGATTGCTATAACAGTATTCTCAATAATACAAAAGATTATTCTATTATTATAAACGGTAAGTATGATAAAGAGTTTGCAAATAAATATTCAATTAGTGAAATATTGGATATTGATGATTTTGACATTATCACACTACAACAGCAAAGTGGAAATGCAGGTATATACAACACTTATCAACCTTACTTGAATAGCGTAATTAGGTTTATTGAAGATAAGGAGACAAATGATCCAATAATATACTTCCACTCTACTTGGAGCTACCCCAATGGTTGTAATCATTACGACTTCAACAAATATAACGACAATAGCCACATTATGTATTTCTCCATTTTATCTGCATGGAAGAAAGCTATTATAAATGTAGGAATTGACAAAGTTATCCCTTCGACATTTGTTGTTCAGAAGATTAGAGAAATTGAAGATATTTATGATATTGACGAACCCGATGGAAAGCACCTCGCATCGAATGGATGTTTTGCCGTTGGCTGTGTTTGGGCAGAAACCATTATGAGAGAGATTGGATATAACAAAACCATTTTTGAGTTGAATTACAATCCTACATCATTAAGTGACAAACACTTCTATCTTATAAAAGAGATTGCCTTTACTGCCGTAGAACGCAGAGAAATAGATTATGGGATTTAATTTCTAAAATTGAAATGAAAAGGATTATGCATACTCCTTTTATCTTAAAAATTTGATAGCTAACGCTTCGCTTAGTTTTTAGTTGTTGGTTGTTAGTTGTTAGAAAAGAGCGGAAGACCATACGGACTTCCGCTTTATCTCAGAGCTTTATTAGAAAGGTTTAGATACAACTAACTTGGTGGAGAAAACGACGGGAGCATACAAACGTATAAAAACAGTTGTTAGTTTTTAGCTTTTAGTTGTTAGAGAAATAGAGAGGCCGGATCAATTACCTTTGACCCGACCTCTTCATATATTAAAAAGTTTGATAGCTGAGATAAGTTTAGGCTTTTGTGCAGATTTTTTAAGCGGAGTTTAGTTTCCTAAATGAGTATTAAAAAATCAAGCAAAGGACTAAAATTAGCCAGCTTGCAACTTTTTACTAGCCTTTAATTGCTTTTATACCCGGCAACACCTTACCCTCAATAGCCTCTAACAAAGCTCCACCACCTGTTGATACGTAAGATACTTTGTCAGCCAAACCGAATTTGTTTACACAAGCAACTGAGTCTCCACCACCTACAAGTGAGAATGCTCCGTTCTCTGTAGCCTCAACGATTGCGTCAGCTATTGCACGTGAACCAGCTGTGAAGTTATCGAACTCGAATACTCCTGCAGGACCGTTCCAAAGAATTGTTTTTGCATCTTTGATTGCGTTTGCGAACAATACACGAGTATCAGGACCTGCATCAAGACCCTCCCATCCTTCAGGAATTGCTCCAACAGGAACGATTTGTGTGTTTGCATCGTTGCTGAATGAATCAGCACATACGCAGTCTGTTCCAAGTACAAGGTTTACTCCTTTTTCTTTTGCTTTTGCCATAATGTTTAGAGCAAGGTCAAGTTTGTCTGTCTCACAGATTGAAACACCTACTTCTCCACCCATTGCTTTAGCAAATGTGTATGTCATACCACCACAAAGGATTAGGTTATCTACTTTGTCCATCAAGTTCTCGATGATACCAATTTTTGTAGATACTTTTGATCCTCCCATGATTGCAGTGAAAGGACGTTTGATATTGTTAAGTACGTTCTCAACAGCGTTTACCTCTTTTTCCATTAGGTAACCCAACATTTTGTTATCTGCATCGAAGTAGTCAGCGATAACTGCTGTTGAAGCGTGTTTGCGGTGTGCTGTTCCGAATGCGTCGTTTACATAAGCATCAGCGTAGCTTGCAAGTGTTTTTGCAAACTCTTTTTGGCTTGCTTTCATTGCCTCTTTTGCCTCTGCATATGCAGGATCTTCTTTATCGATTCCTACAGGTTTTCCCTCCTCCTCGGGATAGAAACGTAGGTTCTCAAGCAATAGAACTTCGCCTGGTTTAAGTGCTGCTGCAGCCTCTGCTGCTTTTGCACAGTCAGGTGCAAATTGTACTTCAACACCAAGTTTCTCTGCTACTACATCTTTGATTTGTCCTAAAGAGTATTTAGCATTTACTTTTCCTTTGGGTTTTCCCATGTGTGACATGATGATTAATGAACCACCATCAGCAAGGATTTTTTTAAGTGTAGGAAGTGCTCCACGGATACGAGTATCGTCAGTAACTTTTCCATTCTCATCAAGAGGTACATTAAAGTCAACGCGAACGATTGCTTTTTTACCTGCAAAATTGTAATTGTCGATTGTTTGCATAGTTTTTTATTTTAATTTGGTTATAGTTTCGTTTATATGAGTGCGAAGTTAATAAAAATATTCTGGATTTCAATATTAAACGTAGTTTAATTATGGTATTATTCGTCTATCAGGCGAATATATGAGAGCTTCTATTGCGTCTCGCCCATCAAGTGTTGTTAAAACAAAGGCAAACATCCATTTTACCAATCGCACTTGGTGAGTATTGAATGTGCCTACGGGTAGTTTTATAAACACTTTGTTCCATCCTTTGTTTAGCTTCACCGGTATGGGGTTACGCGATACCATGTTTTCGTTTTTGAGTGTTATTTCGTTACTCTTATCAACATGTTTGTTGTCCCAAACAGGGGCAGGTATTTCAACATCGTTTATCCATATTCTGCTACCTTTATAATCCCAACAGCCTTGTGGCGCAGGTAAATCTTTTTCGGAACGGCTATAATTTTGAAACTCTATCGTTGCTCCTACTGTTTGCTCTATGGGCGAATAGATGTAGGTATAGGCATATGCCGTATGATTTTCCTTAGGTGCAGAATAGAATGCTGGCACTAATGTTCCCCATACATGACGTAGATATACAGAGCCTCCTACCGCTCGATTTACATTGTAGATTTGTCCGTTATGTGAATATGATTCGGCTATTGCGTTTTCAGGAGGAAATGATGCTGTTAACTCTCCATTATTTGGGAAAGCGTCAGTTATATTCCAACGAATGTTTGTTTGCTTTACGTATGGTATTGCTTCGCTTTTAAGATAGTTTGCTTTGTTATGCAAAAAGCGACGTTCCCAATCTTTATATTCGTCATCATCTGCTTGTGTTCTTACTCCTATCTCATCGAAATATCCTTTCCCTCCTCCCAACCAAGCTCGCTCTGCCATTGCCAATGTTGATGCCCACACTTGGTTTTGCGATATTATCTCTTTGTCGTCAGGCAATAAACGGTCATTCCAAAATGCAAGTATTACTCCTGCATATTGGTCGCTGCCCTTTGTTTGACGTGCTATGGTTGAGTGATATAGAGATACTATATCGGCAAAGTTATCGAAGTGGTTGGTGTAGTGAAAACGACAATCAATTGTAGGCACTCCCTCGGTTGGTTTCCCTGCATAGCTCCACATCTGTGTCATATCAATTTCGTAAGGTGAATAGTGATACCCGGGATTCCACGATACAACTTTTTTACCTTGCGCTCGTATATGAGATACCATTACGGGTACAAAATCTGTCCAATCGAGAGTACCTCGGTCTTCGTCGCGAAGTTCATCTGTTCCTATGTGCATCCACTCCCCTCCTTCGAATGTTTGGCATGCTTCGGTCATTATCTCTTTCATCTCGGCAACTCCTTCGGGAGTTAACATACTATGTCCCATTGCCTTGCGAAATGCCAAACTATGCCCCGGCATATCAATTTCGGGTATGACTGTTACTCCATGTTGATTTGCCAATTTTACAAGTTCTTTGGCTTGCGAGATTGTGTAGTATTTTCCAGGCAATCGCGTAAAACTACTATCGGCATTTAGTTGTGGATATACCATACTCTCCAAACGCCATCCTTGATTGTCGGTAAGGTGCCAATGGAATGTGTTTACTTTAAAACGAGACATCTTTACAATCTCGTTTTTAAGTTCTTCAAACTCAATATAGCTTCGACCTACATCATGCATATATCCTCTTACCCTGAACGAGGGCCAATCGATTATTTCACACGCAGGAATCTCTCCTCTCGTTCCTTCTGCCAATTGCCATAGTGTTTGAACCGCCCAATATGCTCCTCGCAAAGTTTTGGCATTTATGGTAATTTTTGAGTTGGTAACTACAAGGTTATATGCCTCTTCTTGAAACTCCGCACCTTTGACCTCGGCTACAAGATTCACTACTATTTCTTGCTCACTTCGATTGCATATTTTACCTCCGTATGTTTTTACAAGAGTGTGCAACTGTTTATCTACCGCAGGATCGTTTTCTGTTATTGTTGGCAACATCAATTTTACCCCATAAAAAATTGCAAACTTCTCACTATCCGAGAAGTTTGCAATCTGTGGCTTTGGTAAAAGATGCTCCTCCGATGCTCTTATTGATAATACGAATGATACTATCAATAAAAGGGAAAGGATTATCTTTCTCATTATAAAAATTGTTATGGTTTTATACTATTCCTCTCTCTCTCAAAATCTCTTCCATCTCTTTTTGAACCTCAGCTGCTGCTTGTGCTGCCGCCTCGGCAAAGTCCTCGCCTTTTGATACGTAAATTACTCCACGTGATGAGTTTACCAATAGCCCGCAATCATCAATCATTCCGTATTTGCATACGTCTTGAAGGCTTCCTCCTTGCGCTCCTACTCCAGGAACCAATAGGAATGATTTTGGTGCCACTTTACGCACGTCTGTAAAACGTTCGCCTTGTGTTGCTCCAACCACGAACATCATCTCTTCGGGTGTTGCCCATGTTTGTGCTGTACGCATTACACGCTCAAATAGTTGCTCTCCTTCTGTGTCTTTTATCATTTGGAAATCGTGTGAGCCTTTGTTTGATGTCAATGCAAGAAGGATTACCCATTTGCCTTCGTAACCCAAGAATGGTTTTACACTATCCTCGCCCATATATGGTGCTACGGTTACAGAGTCGATATTTAGATGATCAAAGAACGAACGTGCATACATCTCTGATGTGTTACCGATATCGCCACGTTTTGCATCGGCAATGATAAACATATCGGGATAGTTTGTTTGGATGTATTTTACTGTTTTTTCAAATGCTATCCATCCCTCTACTCCTAAACTTTCGTAAAACGCCAAGTTTGGTTTGTATGCTACGCAATATTGTGCTGTTGCATCAATTATCGCTTTGTTAAACGCAAATATAGGCTCCTCTTCTGCCAATAGGTGTTGAGGTATTTTTTTGATGTCTGTGTCAAGACCTACGCACAAAAATGAGCGTTTACGTTTAATGTTCTCAAAAAGTTCTTTACGTGTCATATTTTTAGTTGTTGGTTGTTAGTTGTTAGTTAACGAGCTTATGCTCGTTGAAACTGCTCACGCTCAACAGAATTTATGAACATAATTCTGTACTCTCTTAATCGCAGTTTTGTTGGTTATTAGTTATAAAATTGATAAACTAAAAACTACCCGTAGGGCGGCAAAGCCGAAAACTAAAAACTTAAATTAAAGTTCACTCTCTTTTAGTCTCTCTGCGTTTTCAGCAATCATTAGGTTGTCGATGCAATCTTGAATATCTCCATCCATAAATGCTGAAAGGTTGTAAATGGTATAATTTATACGGTGATCTGTTATACGTCCTTGTGGATAGTTGTAGGTACGTATTTTCGCCGAACGGTCTCCTGTCGATACCATTGTTTTACGTTTGCTTGATATATCGTCGATATATTTTTGATGTTCCTTGTCGTAAATAAATGTACGCAAACGAGCCAAAGCTCTCTCTTTGTTTTTAGGTTGGTCACGTGTTTCGGTACACTCAATCAAAATCTCCTCTGTTTCGCCTGTGTTAGGGTTTTTCCACATATAACGCAAACGTACTCCCGACTCTACTTTGTTTACGTTCTGGCCTCCTGCTCCTCCCGATCGGAATGTATCCCATTTTATTTCGCCTTCATTGATTTCAACGTCGAATTGCTCTGCCTCAGGCAATACTGCCACTGATGCTGCCGATGTATGAACGCGTCCTTGTGTCTCAGTTACAGGTACGCGTTGCACACGGTGTACTCCCGATTCATATTTTAGCGTTCCATATACTTTCTCTCCCGACACTGAACAGATAATCTCTTTAAATCCACCACTTGAACCTTCACTTACACTTGATACCTCTAATCTCCAACCTTTGGTCTCGCAATATTTAGAGTACATTCTGAAAAGGTCTCCTGCAAAGATTGCCGCCTCATCTCCTCCTGTTCCTCCACGAATCTCAAGAATTGCATTTTTATCATCTTGAGGATCGCCGGGTACAAGAAGTAGTTTTATCTTCTCCTCTATTTCGGGCAATGCACTGTTGTTCAAATCCAACTCCTCTTTTGCCATTTCGCGCATCTCGGGGTCAGACTCATTCTCCAATATATCCTTTGCCTCAGCTATCGTATTTAAACAACCTTCATACTCTTTTTTAGCCTCAACTATTTTCTCAAGGTCTTTATACTCTTTTGTGAGTTTTACATATCTCCTTTGGTCTGCAATTGTCTCAGGGTCTGTTATCAGTGTTGCCACTTCGTCGAATCGAAATTGCAGTGTTTCTAATTTATCAAGCAATGAATTGTTACTCATAGTTTTTTACATGATTTTCTATTTTGCAAAGATACTGAAAAAAAAGCGAGCAACAAAGTTTTTGGGACTTTTGGTTGCTCACTTTCTCTTATTTAAATTTCTATTTTAATTTTTCGCGTATTGCATTTAAATATTTTATCATTCCATCGGCATCTTTTTTAGATACCATCTCTTGCAAAATTGAGAGCTGTTTTTGTATATCCTCCAACTGTTGCGGTGTGTGAGGGTTAAACAATATTTCAGTTAAAAGATAATCATCCTCCGACAATAGTCCCCTCGCTATGTTCATATGTTTTTTAAACGTTGTTCCCGGAGCATCCTGATGCTTCATTACACTTGCAAAGACTAATGTCGATGCAAATGGTATTGACAGAGAGTATGCAATTGTTTCGTCATGTTCTTTAAATGAGTATTCAAATATGTTAAGATGCAAACGGCTGTATAGGTCTTTAAAAAAAACTTTTCCCAAGTGATCGCTCTCTGATATTATTATTGTGTTTTGAGTACTTAAATCGCTCAAATTGGCAAACGTGGGACCAAACATGGGGTGAGTTGAAACAAAGGGTCGTTTTATCTCTTGATAAAATTCGGGCAATCCTGTTTTAACTGATGCTATGTCTGATATTATACACCTTTCGGGCAGATATGGAAGTACCTCTTTAAATGCCTCAATTGTATATTTTATTGTTACTGCATTTATCAACAAATCAGGGGCAAACTCTTTTACTTCGTTCAATGAAGAAAATCGTAAAGTATTGAAGGTAAATCGTAGGCGGTTGGGGTCTTTGTCGAACATTGCAACTTCATGATCGAAGCTCAATACATCAGCAAAGAATGCTCCCATTTTACCAGCTCCCATTATTAGAATTTTCATAATATTCTTATTTGGTTATATTGCGGGCGTAGCAAACTACGCCCAACTAAAAACTAAAAACTAAAAACTTATATTACTCAGCCTTCAATATCTCCACTTGTTGACGAACACTCTCTTCGTGAATTGCTTGCATAACTGTTAGCATAAATTCTCCTTTCATCTCAGCTGCTTCTGCTTGCTCTACACGTTTTTTCAAAATTTCGTCATAGCGCGCTGCTTGCAAAACAGTCATTTTATGCTCTTTTTTGAATTTTCCTATCTCGCGAGATACTCTCATTCGTTTTGCAAGCAGGTCAATCAATTCGTTATCCAATATATCTATTTGTTTACGCAAATCCCCTAAGTCTTCGGTTGTTGTGTGAACATCACGAATTATCAAATCATCCAATAGCAAATCCAATGCTCCGGGAGTTATTTGTTGATTCTTGTCACTCCATGCATAATCGGGCGAACAGTGTGTTTCTATGATAAGTCCATCGAATCCCATATCCATTGCATGTTGTGAAAGAGGTGCGACAAAATCGCGTTTTCCTCCAATATGGCTGGGATCGCAGAATATTGGCAAATTGGGGAAACGACGACGCAACTCTATGGGTATGTGCCATTGTGGAGAGTTACGATATACTTTTTCGTCATAGTTGCTGAATCCACGATGTATTGCTCCAATTTTGCGCAATCCTGCATTGTATATACGTTGAATACCTCCAATCCACAACTCTATATCCGGGTTTACGGGGTTTTTAACAAGTACAGGGATGTCTGCTCCTTTTAATGCGTCTGCAATCTCTTGCATTGCAAAAGGGTTGGCTGTTGTTCTTGCTCCTATCCACAATAAATCAACTCCGTGTTTTAATGCTTCAAGTACATGGTATTGGTTTGCAACCTCGGTAGCCACATACATTCCTGTTTCGGCTTTCACTTTTTTCAACCACAATAAGCCTTCGCTTCCTACCCCCTCAAAACCTCCCGGTTTGGTACGTGGTTTCCAAATTCCTGCTCGGAATATTTTTACGCCACGTGATGCTAAATCGCGAGCCGTCTCCATTACCTGTTCCTCTGTCTCCGCACTACAAGGACCAGCTATTACCAAAGGACGCTTTGCGTCTAATCCAGGTAAAGTGATTTGTTCGAATTGCATTTCCATAATTGTATATTTTAAATTTGTTTTTACTCTGTTTTTTATAAAATTGATTGTATTCTATCTTTTGCCTCTTTTAATTTCTCTTCTGTTGCACACAATGATATGCGTATAAAATTTTCTCCTTCGCTTCCGAATACCATTCCCGGTGTTATAAATACTCTTGCTTGGTATAGGATTTTATCTGCCAACTCTGCTCCGTTTTTATACTTCTCGGGAACTTTTGCCCAAAGGAACATTCCTCGTTGTGCCGAATCAAACTTACATTCCAACATTGTCGCTATCTCTTCTGCCAACTCCCTGCGAGGACGATATATATTGTTTATCTCCTCGTACCACTCCTCTCCAAGCATCAATGCTTCTGAAGCAGCCAACTGCATTGAACGGAATGTTCCTGAATCTATGTTGCTTTTTACTTTTAATATCCACGATACAAATTGTGCATTTGATGCCAACATTCCTACACGCCAACCGGGCATATTGTGAGATTTACTCATTGAATTTAACTCTATGCAAATATCTTTTGCGCCTTCCACTGATAAGATACTCAACGGGTTGTTGTTCAGAATAAAGCTGTATGGATTATCATTAACAATTATTATTCCATGCTTTTTACCAAATGCCACCAATTTTTCAAACAACTCTTTTGTTGCCACTCTTCCTGTTGGCATATTTGGGTAGTTTACCCACATCAATTTTACGTTTGACAGGTCGTTTTTCTCTATCTCTTCAAAATCGGGCAACCAATCGTTCTCCTCTTTTAGATTATAAGTAATTATATTTGCCTCAGCCAATCTGCTTACCGAACTATATGTGGGATACCCTGGGTTTGGAACCAATACTCCATCACCCTGATTTAAGAATGCCAAAGATATGTGTAATATTCCCTCTTTTGAACCTATCAAAGGTTGTATTTCTGTTTTAGCATCCAACTCTACTCCGAACCATTTTGAGTACCAAGCAGAGAACGACTCTCTCAATTTTGCTATTCCTACATATGGTTGGTATCCGTGAGCATCGCTTTGCTCTGCATCGTTACATAATGCATCTATTACATCTTTGTGCGGTGGACGGTCAGGACTTCCAATTCCCAAACTGATTACATTCAACCCTTTTGCATTCATCTCCGCTACCTCTTTCAGTTTTTTTGAAAAGTAGTACTCACTTACTGTGGCTACTCTATTTGCCGGTGTTATATTTTTCATGGTTGTGATAAATAAAAAAGCCCCACTCTCATGAGCGGGACTTTGTATTTTTCTTTAATATATTTTTTTAATCTAACATACACAAACTCCCGCTCTTACTTGGCAAAAAAGTAAAAGTAATAAAAAAAGAAGTATGCAAATGTAGATTGTATATTTTTCATTGCTTAAAATTCGCTTAGTGCTTTTTAGATGTTGCAAAGGTATAGATATTTTTTTTTCTTCCAAATTTTTCTTCAAAAATTTTCAAAAAAAATTATATACAAAGATTCCATAAATATTTTTCACTTTGATATTCAAAAATCTTTAAGCTTATATTTTTTAATAAATATACGGAGGAGGAGACATCATGGTAGATGGCATATATCCCGGGCCCCATTCGTTCCACGGTGTGAGAACTATTCTCAAGTTTATATCGCCATAGGTATGCAACTCAAATATTGGATTATCTCTACAATTCAAATAGACCAATGATGGACATAACGACACATCGAGTGTGGAGATTGAGTTATCACTGCAGTTGAGGTGTTGTAGCAATGTTCTTGCATGTAAATCAAGATTATCAATACTATTATATGAACAATCAATAAATGAAAGATAACCGCAAGCTTCAATATTTAATTCTCTTAGGTTATTATATGAACAATCGAGATAAGAGAGATTTGGCAGATTGTTAACAGAAAAATATTCCATATTGTTATTACTGCAATAAAGGGTTGTTAGATGTGTTAAATCGGAGGGCATAAATTGTGTTATATTGTTGTTGTCAACATTCAGATTTGATAACAATGGAATATTTGCCAAATCAATTTCCGACAGATTATTATATCCACAATAGAGATTCATTAATGAATCGCAACCTGAAACTGTTATGGTCGTTAATTTACACCCTTGTATATTGAGAGTTTTCAAACTCTTTGAAACTGATGCATCAAACGATGTAAAGTTATTGTCTCCACAATTTAGAAACTGTATGGATGGGAGTTGTGATAAATCAAGCGAAGTGAGACGATTTTTAAAACATAATAATCGTTGCAAAGAAGAACAGTTGGTTAAATTCAAATCCTCGATATGATTATTAGAAACATTCAAAGTTTTCAGTTTTTCACAACCTGACAAGTTTACAGAAGAGAGTTTATTCCTTGACAAATCAACACTTTGCAAAGCCTTCATCTCCGACAAATCCAAACTCCCAGAAAGTGAGTAACCTCTCCACATAATGGATTTAACATGTCCATTACTCCACTCCACCCCATTCCACGAAGCTGGGGCATTCAAATCTTTTATACCTATCAGTTGGGCATTGCTTTTGTTTGAGTGTGAAGGGAGCTGTAAAAATGTTTTTAACTGTTTAACTTCGGTTTTTGAAAGTTGTTGTGCATTTACCATTATTGTTGTAATCACAACAAGTGTTAGAAGCAAATATCTTTTCATACGACAAAAAAAATAGTATATGAGTTAAACATATACTACTTATAAAAAGTTTTGCTAAACAACAAATATGCTATTTTAACAACTCAATGGTCTTTGGTGTTATATTGATAAGTTTTGCTTTGTATAATGAGCCTATCGCTTTTTTATAGCTCTTTTTGCTACATCCAAATATTTCGGCAATCTCTTCGGCTGATGATTTATCTGACAAAGGTATTATTCCGCCCGATGCTTTTAATTTTTCGAATATCTCTTTTGCAAGAGCATCCATTGCCTCTACATCGTATCCTGTTTTTTGAAGAGTGATATCCAATTTCTCGTCACTGCGGATATGTTTTACATAGCCCTTTATTTTATCTCCTTTTTGTATGGGAACAAATATTTCGTTATCGTATATCATTCCACTATGACGACTGTTTACTATAACTTTCCATCCTAAATCTGTTTTTTGAGTAACTAACAAATCAACCTCTTGGTTATACTCATATTCAACAGGGGTGTTATCTAAAAACTTATTGAGTTTTGCCGAAGCCACAAGTCTGCGACTCTCAACGTCGGCATAGATATACACTATATATTTATAGCCTTGCTTCATCTCACTGCGCTGCTCACGAAAAGGAACCAACAAATCTTTTGGCAATCCCCAATCCAAGAACGCTCCTACTCTATTTACCGATGCAACCTGTAAATATGCGAATTCCCCTGCTTGTGCATATGGTCGAAGAGTTGTTGCTATTATTCTATCTTCTGAGTCAAGATAAAGAAACACCTCTAATTCATCTCCAACCTTTGTTCCTTTGGGGATGTATTTTGTTGGAAGCAATATCTCTCCAAACTCCTCTCCTCCATCGAGGTACATTCCAAAATCCAACTCTTTAACCACTTTAAGAGTGCAATATTTTCCTAATTGTATCATCTCTGTTTTATTGTAAATTTTACCACTCTTTGAGTAGAGGGGGTTACTTTATATTTATCACTTTGACGTTCTCCTACCAGCCACAATATCTCCTCTCCTGCAACCAAGAGCCATATCCTCTCTTTTTGTATGAGAGAGAATTTGTGAGTGGTAAAATAATCACTTAATTTTTGTGTTCCTTTCATTCCAAAGGGCAAGAAACGGTCGCCCATGCGCCAATGACGCACTATTAAATTTTTAGGTAATTTATCGGCATCAAAATATGCACAACTCTTATCTCTTGTAAAGGGAGGCAGCTCCTCAATTGTCATATACTCTGCCCTTAACATCTCTTCTGCGGGATAGTATATGAGGAAATTATCCTCTTTACCCAATGGAGCAACAATAAGGTTATCTCTATCTTTTATAATTCGGTGCGTGAGCGAAAAAAATCTCTTTCCTGACTCTTCGGTAAATGATGAAATAATATCGTTCAACTGCGAAGTTAAAAAACCATATGGCTTTAATATCTCATACAATATTGTACGAACCGCAGTCTCTGAAGTTAGTTTTTGTAAATTGATATAAGCCACCTCATCTCTAACATCAACCATAGACTCTATTTTTTTATTTAGAGCTTCTCGATATATCAACTCTGTTTCGCTTAAATGAACTGCTGTTGCCTCTATTGCATCATAGACCGAAGGGTTAATCTCCCTCATTAATGGCAATATTCGATTGCGAATTTTGTTTCTTACATAAATGCTCTCTTTATTTGTACTATCTGTCACATAACTTAAAGAGCTTATATCAATATACTTTTCAACATCATTGCGAGACAAACAAAGTATTGGTCGAATAATTGTTCCATTAAGCGGAGAAATACCTGTAAGCCCTGATATTCCTGTTCCCCTGATAAGATTTATCAATACTGTCTCAACAGAATCGTCGCGATGATGTGCCACAGCCAAATATCTACAACCAAGAGCCTTGCGTTGAGTATCAAACCACTCATATCGCAACTCTCTACACGCCATTTCAACAGATATTTTCTTCTCTTCGGCATATCTTAGAGTGTCGAATTTTACCTCGATATATGGCACACCCAATGTTGTCGCTATCTGCTTTGCGAAATTGCGATCTCTATCAGACTCTTCTCCTCTCAAAGCAAAATGACAATGTGCAGCAAAACAACAATATCCCAACTCCTTCAGAATTGAAAGCAAAGCAACCGAATCTGCTCCTCCGCTCAATCCTACAAGTATCTTGTCGTTTGGAACAAGCGGTATATTTTGTTGAATATACTCTTTTACTTGTGATAATATTTGTTGTTTTGTTGTCATTAAATGGTGCGTGGTGTAAAAAACTACTGCGAAAATAATATTTTTAGAGCTATGGTGGAAATATTTATGATAGTTTAATTATAAAAAGTCGCTTTAAATTATTATTTTTGCAAAGTTTTAAATAAAATTACTCTGTAATGATAACAAAAATAGAGAATCTTAAAAAGGAAATTGAAGCGTTAACAGCATCAAATGCCGAGGAGGTAGAGGCTTTACGCATTAAATATTTGAGCAAAAAAGGTGAGGTAACTTCGTTATTCAACGACTTTAGAACAGTACCTGCAGAACAAAAACGTGAGGTTGGAAAACTTCTTAATGAACTTAAAGAGTTTGCCACTGAAAAAATCAACACTATAAAAGAGGAGATTTTGAGCAACATTAAAGAGGATGACACTATCGACCTTACTCGTTCGGCTTATGTTTTGAAAAGAGGAACTCGTCACCCATTGGCTATTGTTAAGAATGAGATTTGCGATATATTCGGGAAACTTGGGTTCTCAATTGCAGAGGGTCCTGAGGTTGAGGATGATTGGCATGTATTTTCATCTTTGAACTTTGCTGAAGACCACCCTGCTCGTGACATGCAAGACACCTTCTTTATTACTCGTAACCCCGATGTGCTTTTGCGTACACATACATCATCGGTTCAATCTCGCGTAATGGAGAAGACACAACCACCTATCCGTATTATATGCCCCGGACGTGTATATAGAAACGAGGCTATCTCGGCTCGCGCACACTGTTTCTTCCACCAAGTTGAGGCATTGTATGTTGACAAAAACGTTACTTTTGCAGACCTTAAACAAGCTCTATTGTTCTTTGCAAAAGAGATGTTTGGTCCTGAAACAAAAATACGTTTGAGACCTTCATACTTCCCATTTACTGAGCCTTCGGCAGAGATGGACATCTCTTGTAACCTATGTGGCGGAAAAGGATGTTCGTTCTGTAAAGGTACAGGCTGGGTTGAAATTCTTGGTTGCGGTATGGTTGACCCCAACGTTTTGGAAGCATGCGGAATTGACAGCAAAGAGTACACTGGTTATGCTTTGGGTATGGGTGTTGAGCGTATTACAAACCTCAAATACCAAGTTAAAGACTTGCGTATGTTCTCTGAAAACGACAAACGTTTCTTGGAGGAGTTTGAAGCAGCTTTATAGTGAATGAAAATTCAAGATAGATATAACAATATTATAGATTGGTTTAAGACCAATATGCCCATAGCTGAAACGGAGTTAAATTACGAAACTCCGTTTCAGTTGCTTATTGCCGTCATACTTTCGGCACAATGTACCGACAAAAGGGTAAATATGATTACCCCTGCCCTTTTTGAAGCATACCCCACTCCCGAAGTTTTGGCTGCCTCCACCCCCGAAGCTGTATTTGAACTGATAAGCAGTGTTTCGTATCCAAACAATAAGGCAAAGCATCTTGTTGGAATGGCAAAGAAGTTATTATCTGATTTCAATGGAGATGTTCCTGCCGATATTGACCAACTGCAAACATTACCCGGAGTGGGAAGAAAAACTGCAAACGTAATTGCTGCCGTTGTGTTTAACAAAGAGGCCATGCCTGTAGATACTCATGTATTCAGGGTGTCAAACAGAATTGGACTTACAAACAATTCAAAAACCCCTCTGCAAACAGAAAAGACTCTTGTTAAATATATTCCCGGAGAGCTATTACCCATTGCCCACCATTGGCTTATTCTTCATGGCAGATATGTTTGTAAGGCTCGCAAACCCGATTGTTTGAATTGTGGTATTAAAGAATGGTGTAAAAGTTACAATAAAGAGTATTCATCAAAACAGATATAGTATGAAAAACGTTTTAAGGACAACACTTTTAATTGTTGTAATGTATTGCTTTATGGCATGTGTAAATGCTTCGGATAACAAAAGCAACGATATAATTCTTGAACCTGTGGAATATATGGAGAGTTTGAGAGCAGACTCCTCTGCTTATCTATTGGATGTTCGTCGAGCAAGTGAATATGCGCAAGGACATATACCGGGAGCCGCACAACTCGACGTTACCAACGAACCTGAATTTCTGAAAGGAATAGAGAGTTTAGATAAAGATAAGACAATATACATCTACTGCCGTAGCGGACGCAGAAGCCGTATTGCGGCAAAACACCTTATAGATAAAGGTTTTAATGTTGTTGACCTAAAAGGTGGTTATAGCGCATGGGAGACAATGTTTAATAATTAAACGTTTCTAAAACAATTCAGTAATAGTTGCCCCAACATAATCAATCAATTGTTGGGGATTTATTTTTAATTGCAACCCTCTAACCCCTGCGCTAACATATATATAAGGGAAATCAGTTGCAGTTGAATGAAAGAATGTCGAATATGGCTTCTTCATTCCTATAGGACAACATCCTCCTCGAATATAACCCGTAAGTGGCAATAACTCTTTCATTGCAATCATCTCTGCACTTTTGTTGCCCGACACTTTTGCCGCATACTTAAGATTAACTTCACAATTCCCGGGAATTACACACACAAACAAGCCATTGCGGTCTCCGCGCAATACAAGAGTTTTAAATACCTGATTTATATCTTCATTGAGTTGGTCAGCAATATGCTGAGCTCCTAAGTCACTCTCATCTACAATATATGGTATCAACTCGTATGGTATTTTTGCCGCATCCAATAGGCGCGCAACATTTGTCTTATTTATCTTTTGAGGTTTCATTATTGTTATGAAGCAAATAATAACTACAAAGATATAAAAGTTTATAGTTATACACTATTGTTTTTATTTATATATTTTGTATCTTTGTGAAGATAAACTATATAGAAAAAAGGATTATTATTGTCAGTATGATAATTCCTAATTCCTAATTTATAATTCCTAATTAATAACAAGATAGTCTGATGATTAAAATTTCATTACTTAACGGAAATGCTCAAGAGTTTTGTACTGAGAGCAGTGAGGTGAATTTCATCGATGTTTTAAAATCGATTGATCCTCAACTTTTAAATAGTGTTGTTGCCGTAAAATTAAATGGCGAACTTACAGATTTAAGAACGACTATCACCACGGATTGCCAAATTGAACTTGTTACAACTGATAGCAAA
Source organism: Candidatus Caccoplasma sp. (assembly GCA_045613905.1). Classification (GTDB taxonomy): domain Bacteria; phylum Bacteroidota; class Bacteroidia; order Bacteroidales; family G3-4614; genus Caccoplasma_A. The sequence goes on along the minus strand of JAZLBW010000021.1, from coordinate 1,976 downwards.
GAGGCTCTTCATATTCTTCGCCACACTGCCACTCACATTATGGCTGAGGCTGTTAAACATATTTTCCCCGAAGCTAAAGTTACTATAGGGCCTGCCACTGAAACAGGCTTCTTCTATGACTTCGAGTGCTCTCCTTTCAGCAAAGAGGATTTGGAGAAAATTGAGAAAGAGATGAAGAAAATCATCAAACAAAATCCAAGAATTGAGCGTAAAGTGGTTTCGCGTAACGAGGCTTACGAGCTTATGAAAGCTAAAAACGAACCTTTCAAATTGGAGCTTATAGATGCTATTCCCGAGGGAGAAACTATTACTCTTTACTCTCAAGACGATTTTGTTGACCTATGTATGGGCCCACACTTGTTGAATACAAAAATGATTAAGGGCTTTAAGTTGTTGTCAACTTCAACTGCATATTGGCGTGGTGATAAAAACAATGCTTCACTTTCTCGTATCTATGGTACAGCATTCTTCACTAAAGAGGATTGCGATGCATATCTTGCACACTTGGAGCATATCAAAAACATTGACCACAACAAAATTGGTCGCGAAATGGAGTTATTCACCACAGTTGATGTAATCGGACAAGGTTTACCTTTGCTTATGCCTAAAGGTGCTAAAATTGTACAAACACTTCAACGTTGGATTGAGGATTTGGAAGATAACGAATGGGGTTATATCAGAACTAAAACTCCTTTGATGGCAAAGAGCGACTTATATAAGATTTCAGGACACTGGGATCACTACAAAGATGGTATGTTTGTTCTTGGCAACGAGGAGACAGATAAAGAGGTATTTGCTCTACGTCCTATGACATGTCCATTCCAATATTTCGTATATAAAGCAACTCAACACTCATACCGCGATCTTCCTTTGCGTTATAGCGAGACTTCTACCCTATTCCGTAACGAAGATTCGGGAGAGATGCACGGTTTAACTCGTGTTCGCCAATTTACAATCAGCGAGGGTCACTTAATTGTTCGTCCCGACCAAATGGTTGAGGAGTTCAAGAACTGTTTGGCGTTGGCTAAACACGTTATGGTTACTCTTGGATTGCAAAATGACGTAACATATGTTCTTGCAAAATACGACCCTGCCAATACTACAAAATATATTGGCACAGCAGAGGTTTGGGAAGAGACTCAAGAGCATATTCGTCAGATGTTGCGCGAACTTGAAATTCCTTTTGTTGAGGAAGTTGGTGGTGCTGCATTCTATGGTCCTAAAGTTGACATAAACGCTAAAAACGTATATGGTAAAGAGGATACAATGATTACTGTTCAATGGGATGCTCTATTGAGCGAACAATTTGACATGTATTACATCGACCAAAACGGAGAGAAAGTGAGACCTTATATCATCCACCGTACAAGTATGGGATGCTACGAGCGCACTCTTGCTTGGTTGATAGAGAAATATGAGGGTAAATTCCCAACTTGGTTGTCACCCGAGCAAGTTCGTGTATTGCCTATTTCAGACAAATACATGGAGTATGCAGACAAAGTTGCCGCAGAGCTTAAACGCAATGGTGTACTTGTTACCGTTGACGGAAGAGCCGAGAAAATTGGATACAAAATCAGAGATGCACGCAACAACCGCGTTCCATACATGTTAGTTATCGGACAACAAGAGGAAGAGAGCAACTCTGTTGCAGTTCGCAGTCGCTTTGCAGGTGATGAGGGAAGCAAACCATTGAGCCAATTTGTTACTGAAATTTGCGAAGAGATTAGGACTAAGACCATTCGCAAAGAGGTTCCTCAAGAGAATAAATAATTTTGTTTTCATATTATATCCCGAAAGAGGCTGGACCAAATGGTTCAGTCTTTTTCTATTTAAACCGTAATTTCAAAAAGAAAGTGCAAAGGTAGTTTTCATTGACAATGCAAAAAAAGGAGACCGAAGTCTCCCTAAGATTAACTATTTTTGTATTGCAATGTATAAACAATTAACCTCGGAGCAAAGATACGGAATATATTTGG
>JAZLBW010000020.1:0-35218 GCA_045613905.1 Candidatus Caccoplasma sp. | reverse complement strand
AGGTGCGAGAGTTTTTGTAACTTTTTGCGGTCAAAAAGTTTATAAAAAATTATAAGTTTCTGACTAATGTGTCTATCATATTGATTTCTAATAATAGTACAAGCCCTACTTAATAAGAACATTCGTAATGTATTAATTGACAATCAAATATATTTATTGTATATTTTTTTACCGGACACCAATAATTTGTAATATATATTCTAATAACTCAATCTTGCGAGATAGTCGTAGTGTTCTCCATTAATGCACTTCTCGCATTTAAAACCATACTTTTCGGCATACATCGATAGTGTGTCAAAGTCGATATATAGCCAATCAAACTCTTCGCCTTTAATGCTGCGATATTGCATAGTGTAGTCAATCTCTCCGTAGTATCCGCCATTTAGGTTGATGTCGAAACTTCCGTCTTCGTTTTCAAAGACATATCTGATGTCTGATGAGTCGAGCAATACCTGACCTCCCTCTGTAAGCAAATCTTTAATGCGCATAAAAAAGTTGGGGAGGTTCTCTACTTTGCCAACTATGCCTATTCCGTTCATTGCCATTAGTATTGTGTCGAACTTTTCGTTGAACGTTCGGTCAAAGAAGTTTATAACTCTTGCATCCACTCCGCGCTCTCGCATTACCTCAACCGAGAGCTCCGAGATGTCTATTGCCATAACCTCCATTCCGCGCTTCATAAGCTCTAAAGAGTGGCATCCCGAGCCTGCGCCCACGTCCAAAACTCTACCGCGTGACAAATCCAATGCCATCTGTTCGGGCATAGGCATTTCGTCCAAATTTCTGAATAGGGTCTTTACAGGTATTTCATCTTCGTAAAACTGCGAAGAGAATACTCTTAATTTAGCTGCTTTGCCTTTTTTATAATACTCGGCAATTGCGTGACCCATGGGGTCTTTATCGTTTTTTGTGATGCTTTTCATTTATGGTTCCGTCTTTGGCGACCAAAGGTACAAATTTTTAATTAGTAATTAGAATTTACAACGACTAATTATAAATTAGTAATATTTATTAGCTAAAAACTAATATCTAACAACTAAAAACTAAAAAATTATTTTTACCTTTGTGTGATTATACTATTTAAAATTAAGACAATTCGGCTAATTAGTTTAATTAGTCTAATTAGTCTAATAACATAGAGTTATTATGAACAAGATTGTAGAAAAAGAGTATTTCTCGGAGAACGTTGTTAAATTGGTGATTGAAGCTCCGCTTATTGCCAAATCGAGAAAAGCAGGACACTTTGTTATTGTCAGAGCATGTGAAAAGGGAGAGCGTATTCCTTTGACCATTGCTGAGGCAGATGTTGAAAAAGGAACTATTACGTTGGTTATTCAAGCAGTTGGAAAGTCAACTAAAAAGATATGTGCGCTTAACGTAGGCGACTATTTATGTGATGTTGTTGGTCCGTTGGGTCAAGCTACTCACATCGAAAAAGTAGGTACAGTTCTATGTTGTGGTGGAGGTGTAGGTGTTGCTCCTCTTTTGCCTATTGTACAGGCTATGAAAGAGGCTGGTAACCGCGTTGTGGTTATTTTGGCTGCACGTACTAAAGATTTGATTATTCTTGAGGAGCAGATGCGTGCTTCTGCCGACGAGGTTATTATTATGACCGACGATGGTTCGTATGGCAAGCAAGGTTTGGTTACAAATGGTGCAGAGGAGGTTATCCAACGCGAAAAGGTTGATATGTGTGTAACCATCGGTCCTGCCATTATGATGAAGTTTGTTTCGTTGTTGACAAAAAAATATGAGATTCCCACAGTGGTTTCGCTAAACACTATCATGGTTGACGGAACAGGTATGTGTGGTGCATGTCGTATTACTGTTGGCGGTAAAACTAAATTCGTTTGTGTCGATGGCCCCGAGTTTGATGCTCATCAAGTTGACTTTGATGAGATGTTGATGAGACTATCTTCGTATAAAGAGGTTGAATAAAAACAGATTGGCTTTAAGATTATGAGCAAAGAAGAGATAGCAGCCCAACGTGCCACAGAGTGGCGTGAGGCTTTGCGTAAAGAGAAAAAAAATAAAGATAGAATAGAGATTGAGCGCGTTCGAATGACAGAACTTGCTCCCGAGTATCGTATTACAAACAACGAAGAGGTTAACTGCGGTTTGACCATGGAGCAGGCACAAAAAGAGGCTTCGCGTTGTTTGGATTGTCCCGATCCTCAATGTATGCAAGGTTGCCCCGTAAGTATTTTTATCCCCACTTTCATTAAAAACATTGAGCGTGGAGAGTTTTTGGAGGCTGCCAAAACGTTGAAAATGACAAGTGCTTTACCAGCTGTTTGTGGTCGTGTGTGTCCACAAGAGAAACAATGCGAGTCGAAGTGTTTCTATAAACTTAAATTGGGGAAAGAGCCTGTTGCAATAGGTTATTTGGAGCGTTTCGCCGCTGATTACGAGCGCGAAAGCGGTAAGATGGCTTTGCCCGAGGTTAAAGAGAAGAACGGTATTAAGATTGCTGTTGTTGGTTCGGGTCCTGCAGGTTTGTCATTTGCAGGCGAGATGGCCAAACTTGGCTACTCGGTAACTGTGTTTGAAGCATTACACGAAATTGGCGGTGTGTTGAAATATGGTATCCCCGAGTTCCGTTTGCCTAACAACATTGTTGATGTTGAGATAAACAACCTTCGTGCTTTGGGCGTTGAGTTTATTGCCGATTGCATTGTTGGTAAGACCATATCTTACGATGATATGCACAAAATGGGATTCCGCGGAATATTTGTTGCAAGTGGTGCAGGATTGCCTCGCTTTATGAACATCCCCGGAGAGAACCTTATCGGTGTTATGTCGAGCAACGAGTATCTTACTCGCGTAAACCTTATGGGTGCAGCTTGTGACGATTGCGATACTCCTGTAATCAAAGGTAAACGCGTTGCCGTTATTGGTGGTGGTAACACTGCCATGGACTCTGTTCGTACAGCACGTCGTGTTGGTGCTGAGCGAGCGATGATTATATATCGTCGTGGTGAAGATGAGATGCCTGCTCGTAGAGAGGAGATTCACCATGCCAAACAAGAGGGTGTTGAGTTCTTGACTCTTCACAACCCGATAGAGTATCTTGGTAATGAGAAGGGTAGAGTTACTGCCGTTCGTTTGCAAAAGATGCAACTTGGTGAGGCTGATGCTTCAGGACGTCGTTCTCCCGAGCCTATTCCCGGCGCAATCGAGACAATTGAGGTTGATGAGGTTATAGTAAGTGTTGGAGTGTCGCCCAACCCATTGATTCCGAATGCTATCAAAGGTTTGGAGATTAGCAGAAAAGGTACAATCGTTGTAAATGAGGAGACTATGCGCTCTGACCTTAACGACCTTTATGCCGGTGGTGATATTGTTCGTGGTGGTGCTACTGTTATTCTTGCAATGGGTGACGGCCGTCGTGCTGCAAAAGCCATGGACGAGGCTATTTTGAATAACCAACTATAATAATATTATACACTAACCGAATATATGACGCCTGAGTGGTTATCGCGCAGTGAGTTATTGCTTGGAGAGGAAGGTTTAAAGAACCTCTTCTCTTCGCATCTTTTGGTTGTGGGGCTTGGAGGTGTTGGTGCGTATGCAGCCGAACTTGCAGCTCGCGCAGGGGTGGGCGAGATGACCATCATCGATGGCGATACGGTTGGTGTCACAAATTTGAACAGACAGCTACCTGCCACCTCAAAGACCTTGGGAGAGAGTAAGGCAGAGGTTATGAAGCAACGTATTTTGGATATTAATCCTGCAATTAAACTTCATGCCGAGCATCTATTTCTTTCTCACGAGGAGATTAAGCCTTTTATTGAGCAAGGCGGTTTTTCGTTTGTGATAGATGCCATTGATACCATTCCCTCAAAAACGGCTCTTATTGTTGCCTGTGTGGAGTGTGGCGTTGGTTTGATATCATCGATGGGTGCCGGTGGCAGATTGGATGTTTCGGCTGTGAGGTATGCCGATATATCTAAAACCGAGAATTGCTCGTTGGCACGCATAATCCGAAAGAATTTGCGTGAACGAGGTATTAAGAGTGGTGTAATGACGGTTTTCTCAACCGAATCGGTTGTGCCAAACTCTGTTATTGCCACCAACGAACGCGATAAACGTTTTACCGTTGGCACTGTCTCTTATATACCTGCCGTGTTCGGTTGCTATTTGGCATCTTACGCCATAAGAAAATTATCAGGAATATGTTAAAAGCGGAAAATATACGAAAGAAGTTCGACTCACTTCAGGTGCTTAAAGGTGTTGATGTTGAGATTGCCAAAGGTGAAGTTGTTGCCATTGCCGGTAAAAGTGGCGCAGGCAAAACAACACTTTTGCAAATATTGGGTACGCTTGATGCTCCTGATGAGGGACGCATAGTTATCAACGACATTGAGGTGTCGGCTCTAAAAGGCGATGCGTTAGCGGCGTTTCGTAACCGACATATTGGTTTTGTGTTTCAGTTTCATCAACTTTTACCTGAGTTTACAGCCTTGGAGAATGTTATGTTGCCTGCATTGATAGGAAAAACTGCACATTCAAAGGCAGAGGCAAGAGCAAAGGAGTTGCTCGATTTCTTGAATTTGAGTGAGAGGTTGAAACATAAACCTGCACAACTTTCGGGTGGAGAGAAACAACGTGTGGCTGTGGCCAGAGCGTTGATAAACAATCCGGACATCGTTTTTGCCGATGAACCTTCGGGTAGTTTGGATACTGTTCAAAAAGAGGAGTTGCATTCGCTCTTTTTTAAATTGCGAAGTCAAATGGGGCAGACCTTTGTTATTGTAACTCACGATATGACTTTTGCTCGTAGTGCCGACAGAGTCATTTACATGAAAGACGGAGTGGTGGATGAGGCTTCGTCGATATTACTTTAGAATTAACAATTAAGACAGATATAAAATTATGGAAGATAATAAAAAGAAAGGTTTGGAGATTGAACTTTCTCCGGAAGTTGCAGAAGGAGTATATTCCAATCTTGCAATAATAGCACACTCTTCATCAGAGTTTATCATTGATTTTGCTCGTATTATGCCCGGAGTGAATAAGGCTAACGTTAAGTCAAGAATCATTCTTACTCCGGAACATGCAAAACGTTTGTTGTTTGCTTTGCAAGATAACATTGCTCGCTACGAAGGACAAAACGGTAAAATAAATTTGCCGGGACAGAGCGGTACTGCCACTCCGTTTGCAAACTAAAAAGCGATATTTGATTAAGAACATTTCAAAAAATATAGAGATATGAATCAACCATTGGTTATATATAATACAGTATCTCGCAAGAAAGAGGTATTTAAATCGATTACCGAAGGTAAAGCAGGAATGTATGTTTGTGGTCCTACCGTATATGGCGACGGACACTTGGGACATGCTCGTCCTGCAATAACTTTCGACCTTTTGTTTCGCTACCTTCAACACATTGGTTACAAGGTACGTTATGTTCGCAACATTACTGACGTAGGTCACCTTGAACATGATGCTGACGAGGGCGAGGATAAAATTGCTAAAAAGGCTCGTCTTGATGCTCTTGAGCCTATGGAGGTTGTGCAGTACTATTTAAACCGTTACCACAAAGCAATGGAGCGTTTGAATGTATTGCCACCAAGCATCGAACCTCATGCTTCGGGTCACATTATCGAGCAAATAGAGTATATCAAAAAGATTCTTGAGGCAGGCTTTGCATATGAGAGCCAAGGTTCGGTATATTTTGATGTTGAAAAATACAGCAAAAGTTACCACTATGGTAAATTGTCGGGTCGTAACATAGACGAACTTTTAAATACTACTCGTCAGTTGGACGGACAAAGCGAGAAACGTAATCCTGTGGATTTTGCTTTGTGGAAAAAAGCTTCGCCCGAGCATATTATGCGTTGGCCCTCACCTTGGAGCGATGGTTTCCCCGGATGGCACTTGGAGTGTTCGGTTATGGGTACAAAATATTTGGGCGAGGAGTTTGATATTCACGGAGGAGGTATGGACTTGATGTTCCCTCACCATGAGTGCGAGATTGCTCAATCTGTTGCCGCACAAGGTAAAGAGTGCGTACACTATTGGATGCACAACAACATGATTACTATCAACGGTCAAAAAATGGGTAAATCGTTGGGTAACTTCATCACTCTCGATCAATTCTTTACAGGTGCTCACGAGTTGTTGAGCCAACCATTCTCTCCCATGACAATCCGTTTCTTTATTCTTCAAGCTCACTATCGCAGTACTCTTGACTTCAGTAGCGATGCTTTGGTGGCTGCAGAGAAGGCTTATCAACGTTTGTGTCAAGGCTGGGAGAGTCTTTCAAAAATTACTCCTGCTGCTGAAACCACTTGCGAGGTTAAAGATTTGCGTGCTAAATGTTATGAGGCAATGAACGATGACCTATCGTCTCCTATCGTAATATCTCACCTGTTTGATGCAGTTCGCCAAATCAATACAATTTTGGCAGGCGGAGCAACAATTACAGCAGAGGATTTGGAGGAGTTGAAGGATACATTCAAAACATTTATGTTTGATGTGTTGGGCCTTGTTGTTGAAGGAGCAGATTCATCGTCAGAAGGTAACGAGGCTTACAAAGAGGCTGTTGATTTGATTATGGAATTACGCAAAGAGGCAAAAGCTCGAAAAGATTGGGCTACCGCCGATTTCATCCGTAATCGCTTGGCAGAAATTGGTTTTGAGGTTAAAGATACCAAAGAGGGAGTTGAGTGGAAATTGAACAAGTAATTTTAAACTATTTTGGAAGACAATAGTCTTAACAAATAAGACAACAGAATTGTTCACTAAAAAGGAAAAAATTATGAAAAAATTATTTTTTGCCATTGCATTTGTGGCTATATCATTAGGATTGGCTTCGGCTCAAGAGAAAAATGAGGCTTTAATTGATATTACAGGCTCTGCCAAAGTTAAAGTTATTCCCGATAGAGCAGAGATTGAAATTACTCTCCGCGAAGCCGATTTGAAAGGTAAATACTCGCTAAACGAGTGGGAGGATAAACTTGCTCTTGCCCTTACAGGAGCGGGAGTGGATGCAAAGAAACAGTTGTCGCTATACCGTCAGTATGTGGCTCCTGCAAAACGCAAGACCATAAACCAATATAAGACTTTTAAATTGGAGGTTTATACTGCAGAGGAGGCTCAAAACGTTATGGACGAGCTTGTGAAAAATGAGATTTCGGGAGGACGTTTGACAAAAGTCTGGCTATCTTCTCGCGATGCAGTTGCCGACAGCCTTAAAGTTGAGGCTATAAAGATGGCAAAACACGATGCTACGGTTTTGGCTGAAGCAATAGGACAAAGCGTTGGAAGTGCCACACGCATAACTTACTATCCATCTCGTCCTGCTGTTGTATATCGTAACGTGATGCTTAAGTCTGCAGGTGCTGAAACTATGGCTCTTACTGCAAATGCAGCTCCTGCTCTACCTCAAATAGATTTCGAAGAGATAGAGATTGAGGAGAATGTAACGGTACAATTTATTCTTAATCCTGAAAAGAGATAACATTAAAATTAGATATATATGAGAAGAGTGCTTATTGCGTTTGTTGCAACAGTTATTTGTGTGATACAAGCTTTCGGAGTTCCTGCCGAGAGGGTTGAAAAGATAGTTGAGCAGGTAGATGGCTCTCTTCTTAATATTGTTTTGAATGGCGATGAGAACTTTGCCTACTTCACCACAACAGATGGAGTGCCCGTTGTTGAAAACAACGGAACATACTATTTGGCAGAGTGGGGTGCAGATGGTTTGATTGCTTCTGAAATTGTGGCTCACAATGTTGCGGAAAGAGGAGGTGAGGAGCAAAATTTTATATCGGAAAACAGAACTTCGGTTCGTAATAAAATAGCTTCTGTTTGGGGCGAGAAGTTGCAAAAGGCAAATATGTTGCATAGTGCGAAACTTGCCAAAAGAGCAGACGAAAACTCCTCTAAAAGGCTACTTAAGGCTTCGGCTGTTACTCGTAAGGCTTTGGTTATTCTTGTAAACTTCAAAGATCAATCTTTTAAGTCAACAAGTACCCAATCTGAGATTTCTGCAATGATGAATGAGCAGGGGTACAGCAAGAATGGTCATATAGGCAGTGTTCATGACTATTTCTACGACCAATCTTATGGAGCTATGAACCTTCAATTAGATGTTGTGGGCCCTGTGACATTGAGTCAGAATATGTCGTACTACGGAGCAGTGAGCGGCTCTAAACGCGATGTTAGAGCAGGAACTATGGTTGCAGAAGCGTGTCAGCTTGTAAATTCGCAAGTTGATTTCTCTGCATACGATTGGTATAGCGATGGCGAGGTTGAATTGGTATATGTCATTTATGCAGGTTACGCACAATCTGCAGGAGCAAACAACAATACAATTTGGCCGCATGCATCGTTGTTGTCGGGTTCTGATTATGGTTCATACCTAACTCTTGATGGCGTTGTCGTGAATACATACGCTTGCAGTAGCGAGCTTTCAGGAACATCAGGTTCTACTCTCAGCGGTATAGGAACTCCTTGCCATGAGCTCTCTCACTGTTTTGGATTGTGCGACCTCTATGATACCTCGGGGAACAACAATTTTGGTATGAACACCTGGAGTATAATGGATAGAGGTTGTTATAATGCCAATGGTAAGATTCCCTGTGGATACACAGCCTTTGAACGCAACTATGCAGGTTGGATGACCTCAAATACTTTGGTTACTCTTAAAACCGAAACATCGATTACAAATATGAAACCGCTGTCGGAGTTCCCGGGTGAGGCTTATAAGGTATATAACGATGCAAGTAGTTGGAATGAGTGCTTTATTCTTGAAAACCGTCAGCAGACAGGTTGGGATAGTGGTTGCTCGGGTCATGGATTGTTGATTACTCACCTTGATTATGACGGTTATTCATGGGCATATGACTATATAAACACCGACCCTGCGCGACAACGCTATACAATAATGCCTGCGGATAACGAGTTCTCTACAACTGCGGCAGGTCTTGCAGGTGACCCGTATCCGGGTACAAGCGGAAATAAATCGTTTACAGATACCTCAGTACCTGCATCAAAATTTTATGAACCTACAAAATCGGGGTCGTACTATCTTGGCAAACCCATAACCAATATCAAGGAGAATAGTGATGGCACAATATCGTTTGATTTTATGAAAACCCCTGAGGAGGGAGGAGGTGATTCATCTGATGAGCCTGTAATGCTCTCTCGTAGTGCATGGAGCGCTAAGGCTGACGGATATGCGTCGAGTGGATATGATGGCTCTCCAAGCTATGCTTTTGACGGAAGTTTGAACACACATTGGCACTCTCGCTACGATTCAAGCGGAGGAGGTAGTACAAACTATGAGTTACCTCACTATATCCAATTTGATTTAGGTAGTGTTCAAGAGTTCAGTGCCTTCAACTACGTATCTCGTACAGCCAATGGTAGCCAAAACGGAGATGTGGCAAACTATGAGATATATATATCAAACAGCGATATGACTTCATCACTTGGTTCGGGTTATGTGCCGGCAAACGGAACAAAGATAAAGAGCGGAACATTTACTTATAATAACTCTCGTGAACATTATACCGAGTTGGGTGCAAACTACTCTGCAAGGTATCTTTTTATGTTGTGTAAATCAACAGCAAATAATACTAAGTTCTCTGCTTGTTCGGAGTTTTATCTCTATAATATTCCTTCATCAGGAGGAGATGTTGAAGAAGATGAGAAGGAGTATTGTTCTCCAAGTGTAGCAACTCAAGGAACTTCGAGACAATATGTTGGACAGATTGTATCCTTAACAACTGTGGGTGCCGATGTAAATGCCTCTTGGAGCAATCCTAAAACAGAGAGTTATAACGGTTGTATAGAACCTATAGAGAATACATTTACTGCAAGCCCGGGACAAACCATAACTCTGAATATAACCGATAAGAATACCACATGGGGATTGGTTCGTGTTTATGCTGATTTAAACGGTAACTTCGCATTTGACTCAAACGAGCAGATTTTTGCCGATGCCGATAGAAATCGCACGACTGCAATCTCTCAACCCTTTACTCTATCCTCAGATATTGCCGAGGGCGATTATCTTATGAGGGTTATGTATGTTGCAGGAAGCAATGAGAAGAATCAATGGGCTTGCGATAGCTATACAGAAGGTGGTTATTTCGATTTTTATTTCACAGTAAAAGAGACTGAAACATCAATAGAAAGCTCTGGAACAGAGTCTGTTCGTGTATATGCTACAGAAAATTCAATAAATATTTGCTCAGTGAGCGAACTTTTTGCTCCTATATTTGTTTATAATAGTGCGGGTATCATGATTGCTCAAACATATACCAATGGCGGAGAGGTGAGAATATCAACTCCGACAAAAGGACTGTTTATAGTTAAGGTAGGAGAGCAACTATTTAAAGTGGTTAAATAGAGCTTACGGTTGCTCTTAGAATTTCGCGTTTGCCGTTTGGAGGACCTGCAATTCGTTCAACGGTAAAGCCAATATCTGAAAGCATTCTGCGGATAACGCCCTTTGAACAGTAAGTGGTAAGTACTGCATTGGGGTTGGTTGTGGCATAAAGTCTTTCGAATGCCTCTCTACTCCACATTTCGGGCTGTTTCTCGGGAGCAAAGGCATCGAAGTATATAACATCTATATTAGAGGGGAGATTATCGATTAGATAATCTCCCTCAATTTTTTCGAGGGTAAAGAGAGGTGTAATCTCCACCTCTCTGTTCCACTCGGCATTTATTATGTCGTTGTATAGCTTTTCATCTACAATCTTACCATATTTGAGTTGCGAGAGTGTGTCGGCATCGACAGGGTATTTTTCGATTGAGATATAGTGAACGGGATGCTCTGCATCAGCTGCCATTGCAGTAACAACAGCATTTAATCCTGTCCCAAAACCTATTTCAAGAACTCTGATTCTCTCTCCTTTGCTTCTATGGAGAAAGGCGCAGTCCCTGAATATATGTTCCGACTCGGTTAATGCCCCTTTAACTGAGTGATAATGTTCGTCAAGCTCCTTAACATAGAGTGTAGCCGAACCATCGTCGGTAATCTCAATCTCTCTCACCTCTTATTTCTCGTATTCGATAAGAACTGCGTTTGTAGCAATAACCTGTCCGGGAGCAATGAAAACTCGTTTAATAACACCATTGCGCTCGGCAATAATGCTGTTCTCCATCTTCATAGCCTCAAATACGAAAAGTTCATCTCCGCGTTTTACTGTGTCTCCGGGTTTAACAGCAACACTTAACACAGTTCCTCCCATAGGAATTGTAACAGTAGGTCCTGTAATAGGCTCCTCCTCCTCAACAGGCTCTTCAACAACAACCTCCTCAACTTTTGGTTTGCTTGCTTCAAACTCCTCTGCACGACGGTTTTTTAGGAATGTTGCTCCAACTGCAGGGAAGAGTTGAAGAAGAAGAAAGTCGTTATCATCTTTAGCAAGTTTAACTCCTCCAAATTCAGCCAATTCGGGGTTCTCGGGTGCTTTATATGATGCAATGTCGTATGGAACCTCCTCGGCACTGCCTGTAATCTTCTCTCTGAACTCGGGCGAAATAGCAACAGGAGTTTTTCCATATTCTCCTTTAATAAGGTTTACAAATTGGTTTGTGACCATTGTATAGTCGGGATTGCCTTTTTTGCGGTCAAGAGCAAGGTTTACAGCCTGACTGCCCACAATTTGTGAGGTAGGTGTTACCAATGGAACAAGTCCTGCTGCACGACGCACCTCGGGGATAAGTGCCATTGCATCGTTAAGAATGTCCTCTGCGCCAAGTGATCGAAGTTGAGCCACCATATTACTGTACATACCTCCGGGAACTTCAGCGTGCTTAACAATTTCGTTAGGTTTTGGGAAGTTGAAATATGCCTCAATAGCATGGCACGCATTCAACAACTCCTCCTCATTGTTTGCTTTAGCAGCCTCAATAGCTTTGTCAAACAAGGTATCTATCTCTGCAGGTATTGTATCTGTCAAAGGGTCAAAAGCTATAGGGAAGCTCTTTTCAAGGTCGTAGGCGGCAAGCTCTCGGCGGATACCCTCAAGTTTTGTTCTTATTTTGCCTACTGCCTCCATGTTAACCTCTACCTCTACACCCAATTTCTTACAGAATATATATATCAACTCCAATGCGGGAGCAGCAGAGCCACCACCAAAGTACCATATATTTGTATCCAAAATATCAACTCCGTTTATAACTGCCATCAACGATGAAGCCAATCCATAACCGGGAGTACAGTGTGTGTGGAAATCGATAGGTACATTTACAGCAGCCTTAAGTTTGGGAATAAGAGTTGCAATGCGAGCGGGATTTACCAACCCGGCCATGTCTTTAAGGGTGATGATTTTTGCACCCATTGCCTCCATGCCTTTAGCTTTCTCCACAAAATATTCATCGGTGAAAATCTTCTCCTCAACAATATTTGTAGCTTTTTTGCCAAACAGACGAGCAAAGAATCCTACCTTCTCAGGCTCTGCTTTTTGAGATGGTTTGGGATCAACTGTGTAGCAAACTGCTCCGTCGGCAATACCTCCAACTTCGTTAATTTTTTCAATAGAACTTTTAACGTTATTGAGGTCGTTAAGAGCATCAAACACACGCATAATTCCCAAACCTTGTTTAACAGCCTCTTTGTAGAATCCGTCAATTATGGTGTTGGGATAGGGAGCATAACCGAATAGGTTACGTCCGCGAGAAAGGGCAGTTAAATATGAGCGTCCCTCTATGACTTTGCTTATTGAACTAAGTCTTACCCAAGGGCTTTCATCAAGGTAGCGCATTACAGAGTCAGGTACAGCTCCTCCCCATACCTCCATGGCATAGAATCCTGCCTCTTTGTATATATCAATAACTTGATTTATTTGCTCACCTGTCATGCGAGTGGCAAATAACGATTGTTGTCCGTCGCGAAGCGTAAGGTCGCGAATCTTTAATTTCTTATTCATAGCTTACTCCTCTCTTTTTTGGAGTTATTAATAGATTTAGGTTATTATGGCACAAATATAGATTTGCTAATCTTATTAAACAAATAATTACAGAAAATTTTCTCTAATTAATTTTAATTTTTTACAGATGCCATTGGCTTAATATAAAAAAACGAGGTTAATTTTAAAATCAACCTCGTTTAATATATTGGTATTCAAAATATTGCACTACATTCTTTCTGGAGCATCAATGCCTAACAATTTCATGCCGTTGCGAATGATTTTTGCCGTATTTACTGAAAGTAGTAGGCGGAATGCTCGTTTTTCTTCGTTCTCCTCACGCAAAATTGAGTAGTCGTGATAGAATTGGTTATACTCTTTAACCAAGTCGTACGTGTAGTTTGCGATAAGAGCAGGACTGTAAGTTGATGCTGCCTCTTTAAGTACGTTCTTAAATTCGGCAAGACGTTGTATCAACGAAATCTCTTTCTCTGTAATCTCAATATCTTTCTCTATTTGAGAAGGTATTACAATTCCGCTTTCAGCCGCTTTACGCAAAACTGAGCTGATACGAGCATGAGTATATTGGATAAATGGTCCTGTGTTTCCGTTAAAGTCGATTGACTCTTTGGGGTTGAATGTCATATTTTTGCGAGGATCAACCTTCAATATAAAGTATTTTAATGCTCCCAAACCGGTCATCTCTGAAATGGCGGCAGCCTCTTCAGCCGAGCAGCCATCAAGTTTGCCAAGTTCAGCCGATGTTTCACGAGCAGTGGCAACCATCTCATTCATAAGATCGTCAGCATCAACAACAGTTCCTTCGCGTGATTTCATCTTACCTTCGGGCAACTCAACCATTCCGTATGAGAAGTGAACAAGGTCTTTACCCCAAGAGAATCCAAGTTTGTCTAACAATATTGAAAGAACTTGGAAGTGGTAGTTTTGCTCGTTACCCACAACGTAAATCATTTTGTCAATAGGGTAGTCGATGAAACGAAGTTTTGCCGTACCGATGTCTTGAGTCATATAAACCGAAGTGCCATCGGCACGAAGCAAAAGTTTCTCGTCCAGACCTTCGCCTGTAAGGTCAGCCCAAACCGAACCATCGGGACGGCGGTACATGATACCTTTCTCTAATCCTTCAAGAACTTTGTCTTTACCTTCCAAATATGTCTCAGATTCGTAATATATTTTGTCGAAATCAACACCCATGCGTTTGTATGTTTCGTCAAATCCTGCATATACCCACTCGTTCATCATGCGCCATACCGAGCGAACATCTTCATCTCCTGCCTCCCATTTGCGCAACATCTCACGAGCCTCAGCCATCAAAGGAGAAGCAGCCTCTGCCTCCTCTTTTGACATGCCTTTTGCCTCAAGCTCTTTAACCTCTGCTTTGTAGTGTTTGTCAAACAAAACGTAGAAGTCTCCAATCAAGTGGTCGCCTTTTTTGCCTGCCTTTTCGGGTGTAATTCCCTCTCCCCATTTTTGCCAAGCCAACATCGATTTACAGATGTGTATTCCGCGGTCATTTACAATGTTTGTTTTAACAACGCGGTTTCCGTCCGCTTCAAGAATTTGAGAC
Source organism: Candidatus Caccoplasma sp. (assembly GCA_045613905.1). Lineage (GTDB taxonomy): Bacteria > Bacteroidota > Bacteroidia > Bacteroidales > G3-4614 > Caccoplasma_A. The sequence goes on along the minus strand of JAZLBW010000020.1, from coordinate 20,758 downwards.
AAACTGAATCCCAAAAGGTTGTTTCTTACGTGACCCAAGTGCAAGGGTTTGTTTGTATTGGGTGATGAGTACTCAATCATTACCAAAGGAGACTCCTCGGTAACAGGAGTAAAACCATATTTATCCTCTTTTGCTATATTGTTAAGTTGCTCAATCCAAGAGTTTCCTGCAATAGATAAATTCAAGAATCCTTTAACTACGTTGAATGCAGATATAAGATCTGAGTTTGCAACAAGATATTCTCCAATTTCGGTGGCAGTGGCCTCGGGAGCCTTTTTAGATGCTTTCAAAAATGGGAACACAACAAGAGTAAGATTTCCTTCAAACTCCTTTTTTGTTTTTTGCAACTGTATTGCGGGATTTTCTTTCTCAACTCCGTAAAGAGCGTTAAGTGCCGAAGCAACAATTTCAGTTATTTTATCCATTATTGTATAATGTTCTTGATTTGTTTAAATTTAGTGTTGCAAAATTAGTTATAAAAATTGATATTTTTATTGCGTAGTTCTATTATTTATAAATAAAATAACACCAATAATAATGCTTTTTACAGAAATACTCTTTTTAGCAATTTTTTAACCTCAAAAATAGTATCTGTTCGTTAAAATAGTTATCTTCGCAGATACAAGAAATAAGGAAACTAAATAAAATATATAACTATGAAAAAACTATTTATCGTTACAATTATTTTGTGTGCATCAGCAATTGGACTTTCTGCTCAAAACAGCAAAGGCGGAATAAGTGAGGATATGCTTAAAGAGATAAGCAAGGGTTATTCAGGCTCGGCAGAGCAAAAAGCAGTTCGTAACGCTCTCTCCGTTAATCCTATCTCGGAGTTAAGTGTTAATGCCGAAAACCTTTCAATGTGCGATACATACTTCTCTCATCAGGTAAAAACCAAAGGAATAACAAATCAATTGTCATCAGGACGTTGTTGGTTGTTTACAGGCCTAAACGTATTACGCGCAAAGATGATAGACAAATATGAGTTACCCGAAATGGTATTCTCTCACAACTATCTTTCGTTCCACGACCTATTGGAGAAATCAAACTTGTTCTTGCAAGCAATCATAGATACAAGAAATGAGGCAATCGACTCACGTCAAGTTGAGTGGTTGCTAAAAAGTCCCATTGGTGACGGAGGACAATTCACAGGAGTATCAAACCTTATCATGAAATATGGAGTTGTTCCTAAAAGCGTAATGCCCGAAACATATCAAAGTAACAATACCGATGAGATGCGAAACATTTTAAAGCTAAAACTTCGTGAATATGCATTGGCTTTGCGTGCGGCAGATAGTGAAAAATCAGCAATGGCATTAAAAACCCAAATGCTTACCGAAATTTATAGAATTTTGGCTGAGTGTGTAGGAGTTCCTCCAACAGAATTCGAGTGGACTCGTTACGATAAGGATGGTAAACCTGTAAGTACAAAAATTTATACTCCAAAGAGTTTCTACCAAGAGTATATAGGTGCAGATTTGGAGAATAACTATGTAATGGTTATGAACGATCCATCTCGCGAGTATTACAAAGTTTATGAGATAGACCTTGACCGCCATGTTTATGATGGAGAAAACTGGTTATATGTTAACCTCCCAATAGAGAAGATTAAGGAGATGGCAATCGCCTCAATTAAAGATAATACAGCAATGTACTTCTCTTGCGATGTTCGCAAGTTCTGGAACAAAGACAAAGGAACACTTGATTTGAACAACATCGATTATGCATCGTTGTTCCGTACGTCATTCCCAATGACAAAAAAAGAGCGCATACAAACATTTGCAAGTGGGTCAACTCACGCAATGACTCTTATCGCTGTTGACTTGGACGAACAAGGCACTCCTAAAAAATGGATGGTAGAGAACAGCTGGGGTGAGAAATCGGGTTACAAAGGAAACTTGATTATGACAGATGAGTGGTTCAACGAATATATGTTCCGTTTGGTGGTGGAGAAAAAATATGTACCTGCCGATGTAATGGAACTATTGAAACAAAAACCAATTATGCTTCCCGCATGGGACCCTATGTTTGCTGATGAAGAGTAAGTCCCTTGCTACGCAATAATTAGGAATTAGAAATTAGGAATTAGATTAATTGCTCTAATGTCTATTAACTCTTTAAAACTTATACTATGAATTTGGAGAAATTAATGTCTCAGCTCGAAGCAAAGCATTCGGGTGAGAGAGAGTACCTTCAAGCGGTACGAGAGGTGTTAAGTTCAATTGAAGAGGTGTATAACCAACACCCCGAGTTTGAACGAGCAAAGTTGATAGAGAGGTTAGTTGAGCCTGAGAGGGTTATAATATTCCGAGTACCTTGGGTTGATGATAAAGGTGAGGTACAAGTGAATACCGGCTATCGTGTGCAATTTAACAGTGCAATTGGTCCATATAAGGGAGGATTGCGTTTCCATGCATCGGTAAACCTCTCAATCTTGAAGTTCCTTGGCTTTGAACAGACCTTTAAGAATGCTCTAACAACCTTGCCTATGGGTGGAGGAAAAGGAGGATCGGATTTTTCGCCAAGAGGTAAGAGCGACGGCGAGATAATGCGTTTCTGTCAAGCCTTTATGAACGAATTATTCCGTTACATAGGTCCCGAAACAGATATCCCGGCAGGCGACATTGGAGTAGGAGCAAGAGAGATTGGGTACCTGTTTGGTCAATATAAAAAGCTTACACGCACATTTAACGGAGTTCTTACAGGTAAGGGTCTTGAGTATGGGGGCTCGCTTGTACGCCCCGAAGCAACAGGTTACGGAGCATTGTACTTTGTAAATGAGATGTTGCAAAACAAAGGTTTGACAATTGAAGGCAAACGCATAGCGATAAGCGGATTTGGAAACGTGGCATGGGGTGCTGCACAAAAGGCAGTTGAGATGGGAGCAAAGGTGATAACCATATCGGGTCCCGACGGATATATCCTTGACGAGGAGGGAATATCAGGTGAGAAGATAGAGTATATGCTCACACTTCGTGCAAGTGGCAATGATATATGTCAGCCTTACGCAGACAAATTCCCCAATGCAAAATTTGTTGAGGGCAGACGCCCATGGGAGGTTCCTTGCGATATAGCATTGCCATGTGCAACACAAAACGAGTTGGATGGAGAAGATGCTCAAAACCTAATTGAAAATGGTGTAATGTGCGTAGGAGAGGTTTCAAACATGGGATGTACCCCCGAGGCTATCGAACTATTTACCGAACATAAACTATTGTATGCACCAGGTAAAGCAGCCAATGCAGGAGGAGTATCTGTATCGGGCTTGGAGATGAGTCAAAACTCAGCGCACATATCTTGGAGTGCCGAAGAGGTAGATTCTCGTTTACGTACCATTATGAAAGATATACACCAAAACTGTGTTAAATTTGGTACAGAAAAAGACGGATACATCAACTATGTAAAAGGAGCGAACATTGCAGGATTTATGAAAGTAGCTCGTGCGATGATGGCTCAAGGAGTAGTGTAGTTGTTAGTTTTTAGTTGTTAGTTTGTTGCTTTGCAACAATTAGAAATTAGTACGGCACTTCGTGCCAATTAGGAATTAGCTTAGTTGATAAGGTAAGAAATAAGAAAAGGAAGGTTTCAAAAACCTTCCTTTTCTATTATCTAAAAACTAACAACTACCCGAAGGGCGGCGTTAGCCGACAACTAACAACTACTTAACTGCTACTTTGCGAGTATTGCTACCAACCTTTACAATGTAGATACCTTTGCTCATATCCTCTAACGATAGTTGAGTAGCGAAAGTTTTTTCAACCAAAACTCCTGCCACGTTGTAAACCTCGATTTGAGCCTCCTCGTTTAGAGATACAGTGTTGTTAAAGAAGAAGATTTTATCTTTACCTGCTTCAGCCTCTTCAATACCTGTGGGAGCAGTAGTAGTGATAACTTTTAATCCATGAATATAGAATTCATAGTGGCGACTTTGAAGGTATGCATATATTGGCTTATCTGATTTAAGATTATATGCATTTTCATTTCCGTTATCAAGAGTCTCAATGTTCATCCATTTATATATTCCACTGCGGAATAGAGGACTTAAAGCTGCGTATTTTGCAGAAATTACATCGTAGTTTGTAAATGATCTGTCTATATCTTTTGAGCCCATCATAGCCAATCTTACTTGACCGTCGTTTGACATACATATATTCAAACTTTTGCAAGAGGGCATAACTATAGCAATTCCTCCACCATTAGTAGCCATCATTGCACTTGCTTTTGGAATAACAATAGCTCCTGTTAATGCTCCTTCACCTCCAATTTCTCCGTCAGTTCCTGCTCCAATAAACCAAGAGTCTGCATAAGGTGCTGGATATTCGGGATATTGGTCGGCATAAACCATTTGAATGGGTTTTCCGTTAGGATCAATTTTGTAATTATCTTCATCGCATATTCCCACATACTTCTCAATTTTTTCGTCAGTATCAAACCATAACCAACCGTCAGCATCAACATCTTCGGCATCAAATAGGTTGTACTCTTGTGCTTGCATATTAACCGAGCAAGCCATTGCTAAAAGCATTAAAGTAAAAATTTTTTTCATAAGCATTCTTTTATTTAAATTAGTAATTATTCGCTTCGCTTTAATTAGAAATTAGGAATTAATACATTTCTAATCCCTAATTCCTAATTCCTCATTTAAAACTACATCTCCCTCCACTCGGGGTTTTGTGCAACACCGTGGTAACGAATTTCATCCCATGGAATAGGTAGATAGTATTGTTTCTCTTCAAATAGTCTTACGCGTTTTGGGAAACGGTTCATATTTGAGATTGTGTATCTTGCTTGCCCGTTTGAACTGTTTATCACAACCTTCATGGCTTTGATAGGATTGCTCTCTCCGTTCATCTTCTCTACAGCAACACCCCATCGGAACATATCCCAGTATGTTGTCTCCTCAAATGCCAACTCAACTCTGCGTTCGTTAACCAATTCCTCCCAAGTAAGAGAGGGTAGAGTGTGCATCTTGGCTCTTGTACGAACCTCGTTGACTTTTGCCAATGCTGTATTGTCATCGCCTAAGCGGAACATAATCTCGGCATAATCCAAAAGAGCCTCTGCATATCGCCATATAATATAGTTTTGTTTACTTGCATATGTGTCGTTTTTATCAATTTGTTGGCTCTCGTCAACAAATTTGCCCATATAGTAACCTGTGCGAGTATATGCAGCGGTCTCGCTCTCTCCGTATTGAGTTATATCCTCACCTGCAACCTCGTTATTACCTGTGCGAGTATAGTGAGTATCCATTTTGTGTCCGTTCCATTCTGCACCATCATACAATATGTTGGCGTAGAAACGGTAGTCTCTGCCTTCGTAAGGTTTGTTTTTGTTGTAAGACAGGCCTTCTCTCATGCCATATTCGTCAACGTGGTTTTGAGTAGGAGTATATGCCGCAATGGTTCCTGTAAAGTGAGGAGCTGCAGCATCGCGGTCGAGTTTGTGACCATAACCTGTATCGTAGTTACCGTCGTCAGAGTGTTGAACTTCCAAAATTGACTCTACGCTATTCTTTGTCAAGAATATTTTGCGATACTCTTTCTTTATATCATCCTCAGTTGTACCCGATATTTGAATCAAGCTATATTGTCTTAAATCAAACAGAGCCTCGTATGCCACTTTTGCTTTTTCGAGCATTGCATGAGATTGGTCATCGGTGAAACCTAAGTAGTCGTTTGTCTTGTTTTGATAATACTCGCTTGAAGCCCATTGATATGTTTTGGCAATTAGCATAAGGGCAGCACCTTTTGTAATTCTTCCGGTGTTGCTTGCATCGTATGACAAAGGTAGCTTTTCTGCTGCCATTCGTGCATCATTCACTATTGCATCAACCATTTCATGATATGAAGCTCGTGCAAATTTCACATCCTCTTTTAGCGGGTCAAAAGTGTTATTTATCAACATAACACCACCCCAATGGCGCCATAACATATAGTAGTAGTACGCTCTAAAGAAGTGAGCCTCACCTAAAATTCGCTCTTTTTGTTCTCCTGATGCAATGTTCGCCTCATTCTCAAACAGACGGTTTATAGATTGAATTTGGGTGTAATAATTCGACCATTTGACCGAAGCCCAATTGGTAATCTCTTGGTTGTTGCCTTTTAGCAAGTCTCCGTAACCTGCATTGTAATAGTCTGTTTTAGAGGGGACGATTTGGTCTCCAAACCAAGGCATATAATATCTCGATGCACTCTTAACCAAAGCAATAGTTGTTGGAACGTATGTCGAGAAACCATCGCTCATGTTTCTGTACCATGGCAAGATATACTCATCCAACAACATAGGAGTTTCCCAGATGTAGTTGTCTGTTATCTTATCAACGGGAGCATCGTCAAACAAACAGCTTGTGCCTGTAAAAGGTAAAACTGCTATTAATCCATATACAATATATTTTTTAATATCCATAATTCTGAATTTTGAGATTAAGAGTTTAATATCCTATACTTAATGAGACTCCGTATGAACGTTGAATTGGGTATCCGCGTAATGACTCGGGGTCCATGCCCAAGTGTGATAGGCTCGACCAAGTAACAAGGTTGCTTCCTTGAAGAGCTATGCTGAACGAGCTCAACTTCATTTTTTTCAATACTTTTGGTTGGAAAGCGTATCCCAACGACAATGATTTTAGACGCAAGAAGTTACAATCTCTAACCCAGAATGTTGACTCTTTGCGGTTATTGTCGTTTGCAGTTGCAAATTTCACTCTTGGTAGAGTTCCGTCTTGATTGTCGTCAGACCAACACTCCTCCATATGGTACTCTTGGAAACGTTGCAAAGAACTGCTGTTCAATGAGTATAGTTCCTTAATGTTTTGTTGGTAACCTGTAGCTCCTTGGAACATGGCGTTTACGAACAAACCTTTCCAACTCACACCCAATTTAAGACCAAAGTTGAATCTTGGATTTGATGAGTTTTTAACATATTTCAAGTCGTTTGTATCAAGAATACCATCTCCGTTTTGGTCAACATATTTTATATCACCGGGAGCCAAAGTTGCGTTACCTTGTCCGTCTTGGTTTAGAGGATAGTTATCAATCTCCTCTTGTGATTGAAATAGACCATCAGCTTCATACATACTCCAAACCATGCTGCTCATTCCTACGCGGCGAAGATTTGGATTTACCGATGATTCATCGCCATAGTCTAACCATTCGTCATCTTGTTGCGACATTGTAAAGGCAATATCGTATTTAACTTTGCGAATAGTGTTGCGGTGGTTAATAGTCAAGTCCCAACCCCAAGCCTTAAGTTTTGCAAAGTTTATGCTTGGAACATTTCCGTTCACACCTGTTGTGGAAGGGTAAAGATATGATGGAGCAGAGGTGATTTTATTTGTCTCAAATCTCCAGAAGTATTCAAATGTAACACCAAATCTGTTATCCCAGAATCCTAAGTCGGTGGCAATATTGTAGTCGTGCGATTTTCCCCAAGTCAATTCAGGGTTAGGATAGTTACCTGTTGAGATAATCAACCCCGGACGATAGTTTCCTCCGATGTTATATCCGTAGCGAGTAGATTCGATATAGTTCAATAGGTATGAATATTCTCCAACCAAACCGTCGTTACCAAGAATACCGGTAGAAGCTCTGAACTTGATGTTTGAGATGACAGGTTGTTCCCAATTTTTGAAGAACTTCTCGTTTGAAAGAACCCACGATGCTGATACTGATGGGAAGAATCCCCAACGGTTTTCAGGAGCGAAATATGTAGAACCATCCATGCGGAAACTTGCTTCCAAGAAGTAGCGGTAGTCAAATCCGTAGCTTAGACGACCAATCAAAGAGGCTCGTTGATTCTTTGTTTCGCTACCAACCAAGCGCGCATCAATTGCAGTTCCGATTATCTCGGGATAGATAGATGCATTTTGGTTCTCTCCAATCATATATTGGTTGTGCATGCGTTGATAGTTGGCTACCAACAATCCGCTTAAATCGTGTTTGTCTTTAAAAGTTCTGTTGTAGTTCAATCCAACCTCATAAAGTTGATTGTTTGTGAAGCGGTCAGTTTGTTCAATCGAAACTTTTGCTGTTGGATAAACAGTATTTGGGTCGGTTGAGTATTCCCCTGTTGTTTCGTCGTATGTGAATAGTTCAACAGGTTTGTCATATGTCTTTTCAATGCGAGTGTTTGTGTCGAATGTAGCACGAGCATACAACGCCATGCCTTTAACCCAAGGCAACTCCCAACGAAGGTTGGCAGTAATGGTGTTCATGTTGGCTTTATCCTGAATATAACCACCCATTCCATAAACATCGATAAGAGGGTTAGAACCATCGATACTTGCCAATTTATCGTTTGTGAAACGCAAAACTTGAGTAGGTGCGAAAGCATATGCTGCATCAAGAGTTGCATAGCTTGAGTTCTTGCTGTTGTTGCGAGAACCTGTAATGTCTAACGATAGGGTAAGACCTTCGGTAAGAGTAGCATCAAGTTTTGTTGAGTAGTTAAAGCGATCTCTACCTACACCGCTATACAAACCTTTAGTGTGGGTATATCCTCCCGATATATAATACTTAACCCATTGGTTTCCTCCGTTAAGAGATAAACTGTGAGTGGTTGTATAACCTGTTTTGTCGAGATAGTCCAAAAGGTTCTCATTGCCATATACATTTGGATTTGAACCTGTTCTAATTTGCTCCAATTGCTCTTCGGTATATGGAAGGTTCAAAGTTCCCGGAGTGTTCTCAATGGCTTGGTTGTACATTAAGGCATATTTATAAGCATCCAAGAATTTGGGAAGTTGAGTTGCTTGTTGCACGTTCATCTGTCCACGATAGTTAATTGATACCTTTTGGTTCCCTTGAGCACGTTTGGTTTGCACCAAAATAACACCGTTTGCAGCACGAGCTCCATATACGGCAGCAGCGGCAGCATCTTTTAGAATAGATATACTTTCAATATCATCGGGGTTAAGATCCGAAAGGCGCATCTCTCCGTCGCTTGTGCTGGTACCAAAACGGGGAACACCGTCGATAACCAACAGAGGAGAACCATTAATACCTCGTATATTTAGTTCAGCCTCTTTAGCACTACTTGGGTCACCTGTCGATTGCATAACGCTCAAACCGGAAACTTGTCCGTACAAAGCCTCATCTATGTTTGCAGTAGGAATTTTCAATAGCTCTTCACTTTTTACAGTCTCTACCGAACCTGTCAAAGATGATTTCTTTTGGACTCCATAACCTACAACAACCAATTCGTCGAGGTTCTGTGCGTCATCTTCAAGCACTATTGCCACGCTTTTTGTGCCGTCAGCAACTTTGGTTGTTTTTGTTTTGTAACCGAGATACGAAACCGAAAGTTCCTTACCTGTTTTGGGAAGGGTGAAATTACCATCCATGTCGCTTATTGTAGCGTTGTTGGCATCTTTCCACTGAACGTGAGCGCCAATCAAAGGCTCACCGCTACGGTCGGTAACCTTACCTTTAAGCACAGCAGTTGTTGTTTGTGCTGTAACCGCCGATGCCAAGCATAAAAGCGATACAATCAATATATATATCCTACTTTTCATATAGTATGTATTTATATTAGTCGTTGAAAATTCTCTCTATCTTAATGATTTGGTAGTTGTAGAAGTCTTTTGTTGAGCCTGTTGCCGAAGCTGCTCTTGTTTTGTATAGTTTAAGAACTTCGTTCAAACGTCCTGTCATAATTGCACCCAATTGATTTGCGGTAAGAGTTGGCAATCCGAAGTTGAATCGAGCAAACTCTTTCATTTCGTTTATACAGTGCGAACAAGTGATACCGCTTTCATCTATGCTTGTCTCAACCTCTGCAAGAGATTTACTGCTTGCACTACCACTTTTTTGTAGCCCTGATGTCTTAATCATCAAATCAACTGCAGTTCCTTGCAGGTTTTGCTCAACATCTGACAACTTGCCACCTTTGGGAGCGATGAATATTGCTTTGGTAACATCTTTCATATACTCATCTAAGGTATAGTTGTTTTTACTGTCAACTATGCCACCCTCTTGAATACGGTATAGAACGGCCGAGTTTATAAGAGATGTTATGATTGTCGATTGAAGTTTGTCGTTTGTATTGAGATTAATCTCCAATTTGTTAATCAATGAAGGTATAGTCAACCACTCGCTGTGAGTACGAGCCTCGTTCAACAACCACTCCATAGCCTCTTTTTGAGTAGCTTTATCGATGTAGTGTTTTGATGTGGTCTTGCCGTCGCCTTGTCTAATCTCCTCATATCTGATACCTCCTATATAAGGTATTACGTGACGAATATAACGAGTGTATTGAGTGACAATCTGTTTGTACATATCCTCCATATTGTCATATCTTTCACCCTCGCGTTTGTTCCACTCCTCTAAATTTTGAAGCAGAAGTTTAAGGTTTGCAATACCATAGTTGCTTGCTTTAATATGGTTGTCGCCCAAATCCTCAGTTTGATCTGTTGGATCAACAGTACCCAAGAATTGTTGTGCTCCAAACTCAAACATCTTATCATCAGCTTTTTCGGCAATCCATTTGTCAAGAGTGGGTTTCTCCTCATCGGGTGTGGCAACATCAGGAATCAATCTGTAACCCCAATTGATTGCGTAAATATCATATACTCCTAAATTGGGAGGTGTAAGTTTAACACCCTTCTCAACATCGCCGGGTTGAGCAATAAAGTTGTTTCGTGCATAGTCCATGATACTTGGAGTAGTACCATATTTTTGAGTGAATGATGCACTGCGTAGCGAGTCAACAGGGTAAGAGTAACTTGCTCCCATGTTGTGCATCAAACCAATAGTGTGACCAATCTCGTGAGCAGCAGCGTATCTAATCGATTCGTTCATTGTAGCATCATCAAATACTCTTGTGCGAACTTTCTCATCAACAGTAGCAGTTTGAACAAAACGCCAGTTGTGTAACAACGACAAAATATTGTGATACCAAATAACGTCGCCTGTCAATATCTCTCCTGTACGGGGATCAACATAGCTTGGTCCCATGGCATTGGGAGTTGCAGTGGCAGCATACTTAAAGCAGCTGTAACGCATGTCGTCGGGGTCAAAAGTAGAATCGTTTTCGGGGTAGTCCATTGCTCTGATGGCATTTTTAAAACCTGCAGCCTCAAAAGCAACGTTCCAATCCTCTATACCTTGTTTAATTGCACCTCTCCATTTTTCGGGGAAAGCGTTGTCAACATAAAATACAATAGGCTTTTTGGGTTCAACAAGCTCTCCGTTAAAGTAACGCTCCATATCTTCAGCCTTTGGTTCAAGACGCCAACGATGAATAAATGTTTTTACCTCAACACCATCTTCGTTGGTAGTGTATATGCTCTTGTCAGAGTAGAAGAAACCAACACGATTGTCTTGAAGACGCATTGCCATAGGCTCTTCGGGAAGAGCAAACAATGAACGGTGCATAATAACCGAGTAGGGTTGATTCATAAGAGAGAGAGTGAAAGACAATCGGCTCTTAATCTCGATGTTGTTAGGGAATGCTTTGTTACTGATAATGCCCGATGCGTCGCCTACAAAAGTACCTTTAAGAGAGTTGCTTCCGCCAAACAATTTGCTCAATGGGTTGTCTTGTTTAATGGGGCTTATACATTTTTCGTTGGTGCCAAAAAACTCTGTAACATCGATAACTACGTTACCATTGTTTTCGGCAACAATCTTGAAACCTTTAATAACAGGATCGTAAAAGTTTTTTTCGTATGAGAATTTTATTGGGTCGTCATTCGAAACAATCTCGTCGCTTTGAATTTCATGAATATATACTTTACGCTCATCTTTAGAGAACTTAATCAATAGAGGAGTTGTAGCCATTTGACCTGCAACAAAGTCGCGAGTGTTGCTTGTTGCGGCAATGCGGTTAGCCAAGATATATGTTTTGCTGAAAACCGAGTCGGGCATTTCAAAATAGAGTTTACCCTCTTTTGCATTATATAATGTAGTAAACAAGCCCTCTTGTTTAATGGCATCTTTGCCAATCTTTTTATAATCGGCATTAACGCTATCTTTCTTAACGACCTCCAAAGGATTTTTACTGTCCTTATTCTTCTTCTTTGCGTTTACGTTTGGCATGCAGATAAATAGAGCCAAAATAACAGCCAATATTGATATGTGTTTCATAGTATATATAGAATTAATTTTCAAGAAAACGCTAATATTCGCCACAAATATATAAAAAAGGTAATGATTTTATATTGTTTGTATGTAATTTCTTAAAAAAGTTATACATAATTAACTAAAATATTCAAAAACCAAATCATTTTGCTCCCATATTATGTTTACGAATATAAAAATGAAATAAAATGAATAAAAAAGTTTTATAAAGAGCATATCTTTTTTTATCTTCGCACAAAAATTTAACATAAAAATAATAAACAATTAGGATATATGAAAAAGATTTTCACATTGGTTGTGATGACCATTATAGGAATTGTAACAATACTTCCTGTAGCGGCTACTGAGAAGAATAAAGGGGAGCTTGCAAACATAGTATGTTTTGTACGTTTCTTGGGAGAGGATAACGAAGAGTCGTTTGAATTATCGGCATCAACCTACCAACAAATGTTCAATGACGAAACACAAGGAGCAAACTCTGTATATAACTATTTCTATGAAGCCTCATACGGACAATTGCAATGGAAGAGCACACTGTTTCCTGCACCACAGGGCGACGTGGTAATGTCGTATAAAACAAAAAACGAGCGTAATTACTACAAAGAGAAAAGCAGTATTGCCACAAACGGATATGAAGATGAGATTGACCGAGCTGCACGTGAGCAAGCATTGATTAAGGAGATTGCCACATATCTATCGGCAAACTTGCCCGATGATACAGTTCTTGATGCAAACAACGACGGTATAGTTGACAACATGTGTATAGTTTTGAGTGGACGTAGCGAAATAAGCAACCGTCACCTTTTGTGGCCTCATCGCACCGATTTGGCTTTGCCCGATGAAAAAGCCGTGTATATAAAGGATAAAAAACTTGTAGGCTTTTTAATGGTGTTCGATGATGCGAACGGATGGGCATCTCTCGAACCGGTGCCATTCAACACCGGAGTTATTTGCCACGAGATGTCGCACTCATTAGGAACATACGACCTATATCACGTATCCGACAATCTTAATCCTGTTGGAGTATGGGATTTGATGAGCGATAACCTATTGGTGCCACAACAGATGTCGGCATACACAAAATATCGCTATTGTGGGTGGGTTGATGAAATACCCGAAATAACCGAGCCAGGGACATATACCCTTAACCCGGTGGGAGGAGCAACAAAAGAGAATATTGCATACAAAATAAAAATGATTGGCTCTGATGAGTATTTTGTTGTTGAGTATCGCAAAAAATCAGGAACTTTTGATGCTGGATTACCACAATCAGGGTTGTTGGTATATCGCATAAACCCTGCATATACGGGAGGAAATGCAAGTTACAACGGAACAAGTCGATTGGACGAAGTCTATATCTTCCGTCCCGGAGGCACAACCACAGCTGATGGTGACGTAGAAAAAGCTGCGTTCAGTGTTGATAACGGACGTGCAACATTCGGAGGAGCCGGAGCAGCAGTAAAACCATTCTACAGCAACGGAAGCGAAGCACGTTTTGCCCTAACCAACATAACAACATGTGGCGAAACAATATCGTTCACATTCGAGACATTGGGACACCAAATATCTGTCTCAAAAGAGAGTGTTGCGTTCAATGGGAAAAAAGGAGACAAAGGCGAGATAACAATCGAGAGTGACGTAGCTTGGCAACTCTCTGCACTGCCCGAGTGGTTGACAGTATCGGCAACAGAGGGAGAGGCAGGAAAAACAACAATCACATTTGAGACATTGTCAGAGAACGTTGCGGCTCAAACGCGAGAGGCTACGCTTACCGTGACATCGCCCGAAGATGATTCTGTGTCGGCAACAGTCGTGGTGTCTCAACAATCAAATACAATATTGCCACCATCAGAGTTGCAAGCTGAGGCAGAGGAGGGTAGCGTAACCATATCGTGGACAGCTCCACAAGAGGGAACACCTGTATTGAGCGAAGGATTTGAGGACGTAGCCAATATGAATTGGACAATAAGTAACTATAACGACCGAGGTTGGTACTTAACCGAAAGTAGTAAATATTACCTTGCATATAGTGGCAACTACTCAATGTATATGAAGAGTGCATGGGAAGACGAGCATCAAGATGAGTATTTAATCTCCCCAACTTTTGCAAACGGAAAAGTGCTTACATTTTATAGTAAATCAACAGCGCCAATGAAAAACCCAACGTATCCTCACCACTATCACGTAGAGGTGAGTTCTGATGGAGGCGAATCGTGGACACCGGTCTATAACCTTATGACCGATTGCGATGTTGTTAACCAATATACACAAATAAAGATAGATTTGTCGGAATATACATCCGACAATATGAAGATTGCTTTCCATGCATGGGACGATGGAAACATAGGCTTGTCATATTGGTGGCAAATTGATGATGTAAACGTATATCCAACAGTAGTATCAACAACAGTTACAGGATACTCTATCTATCGCGACGGAGTTAAAATAGGCGAAAGCACAACAACCGAGTTTGTTGACAATGCTCCATTAAGTGGTGAACACACATATACCGTAAGAGCAATGGGTGAGTTTGGAGAGACATCAGACTCAGAGAAAGTCTCTGTTGTCTATGGCGAAACAGGTATTGAAGAGAGTGAAGTTAATGAGGTAGAGGTAAAAATATATTCATACGCAGGAAACATAGTGATAGATGCTAAAGAACCATTAAAAGAGGTAAAAGTATTGTCAATGAACGGAGTATTGGTGGCATCAAAAACCAATCTAAACTCAGGAGAGGTAATAGATGTAACATCATTGCCAAAAGGAGTTTATGTAGTGGTATGCATACCTCAAAACGGACAACCTGAAGTCGTAAAAGTAATATTGTAATGGCAAAGGTAGAGTATAGAACAAAGGGAACATGCGCCCAGCTGATTGAGGTGACAGGTGAGAACGGACGAGTGGTGGATGTAGCCTTTTACGGTGGGTGCAACGGAAACCTTCAAGGAATAGCATCGTTGATAAAAGGAATGGAGTATGACCAGGTGATAGAACGCCTGAACGGAATATGTTGCGGATATAAATCAACATCATGCCCCGACCAACTATGTCGTGCCATAGAACAACTAAAAACAGTGGAGAACAATGCCTAAGAAAGAGGATTACATAAAACAAAACCGAGAGTTTCTTGCACAAATAAAGGAGCAAGCAGGCGTAGAGGAGATTTCGCTTGGAGTATTGCGTAAGGTCATCAAAAGCGGTAAGAGCAATGTTCGTCCTCGTGCAGGAAATGTAGTAACCGTACATTACAAAGGAACTCTCATCAACGGCAAGGAGTTCGATAGCAGTTATAAACGCAAATGTCCTGAGGCATTCAGAGTGCGTGACCTTATAGTAGGATTTCAAGTGGCACTTACCCAAATGACCATAGGTGACCAATGGATAGTATATATCCCTTGCGAGCAAGGCTACGGAATGCGAGCAACAGGCAACATCCCAGGAGGCTCAACCCTTATCTTTGAGATTGAGTTGTTAGGAGTGATGTAATAAAACAATCAGCCATAAACAGAAACAGAGGGTGACTCATTTGACTTTTGGGTCACCCTCTTATTTGCTTTTAAGTCTATAATAGATGTATAATAAAAGTTAGACTTTATATAACATTCTGCATGCATAAGTGAAAAAATATTATATCAAGCAATATTGAACCTCTTTCTAAGAATAGTTTTATGTTCTTATTTGATTTAAAATCAGAGGGATGTGAAGATAAAAAAGAAAGACAAACCATCAAAAATGATGATTTGTCTCTTTCGGTACCCGGAGCGGGACTTGAACCCGCACAGCCGTATTATAGCCAAAGGATTTTAAGTCCTTCGTGTCTACCGATTCCACCATCCGGGCGAAACCATTGGAGCGAAAAACGGGACTCGAACCCGCGACCCTAACCTTGGCAAGGTTATGCTCTACCAACTGAGCTATTTTCGCATTTGCGGATGCAAAGATACTCTTGTTTTTTGTATTTGCAAAAAAATATACCTAAAAAATAATCAAATAGTATAAATATTTCATATTTCTTATTTCGTAAGTGATTGATATATAGTTAAATCTTTGTTTGTTCGGAGTAGCCTCAATTTAACGAGTTGCCAATAAATCTTTATTTTTATATATTTGCTTTCTACTTTGTACCATATATAATGTAACAATGAGGAGAGCTTTTTTATTAATATTATTAAGCGTGTTTATAAAAACTGTTTCGGCAAGTGGTTTGGTTGACTATGTCAATCCGCTAATGGGAACAGAATCGACATATAGTTTTTCGCATGGCAACACATATCCTGCGGTTGCAGTTCCTTGGGGATTGAACTTTTGGTCGCCCCAAACAGGCGAGAACCGTAATGGATGGATGTATGCCTCAACTGATACCGTTATCAGGGGCTTTAAGCAGACTCACCAGCCAAGTCCATGGATTAACGATTATGCAGTCCTGTCGGTTATGCCTTTAAGTGGAGAGTTGAAGTTGAATCATAAGGATAGGGGGGTGGCTTTTTCTCATAATAATGAGGAGGCACATCCCTACCTCTATTCGGTTGTAATGGATAATGGCGTTAAGGTTAGGCTCACTGCATCTCGCACATCATCGGTAATGGAGGTTGAATACCCTTCGCTCGAAGGTCAATATTTTGTGATAGATGCCCAACATGGGGGATGCAAGGTTGACATAGATCAGATGCGACGCAGGGTTACAGGTTATGTAAAGAATCACAATGGCGGAGTGCCTGCAAACTTTACAAACTACTATGTAATGGAGTTTAGTCATCCTATTGCCGAGAAGGGAGTGATGATAAACGACTCTCTCTTCGCAGGCAGAAGCGTGGGTGAGCATGACAGGGTGTGTGGATATTTGCGTTTTATTGTTCCTGAAGGTGAGAAACTGACAGTTAAAATTTCATCTTCGTTTATCTCTTCCGAACAGGCTCAACTAAACTTCACTCGCGAGGTGAGGACAAAGAGCTTTGATGATGTAAAGGAGAGTTCCGTATCGCAATGGAACTCGCTATTGGGCAGAATCGTGGTTGAGGATGATGATGAGAAGGCAAAGCAGACCTTCTATTCGTGCCTTTACAGGGTGTTGCTGTTCCCTCGTGAGTTCTATGAGTATAATGCCGAAGGAGAGCCATACTACTACAGCCCTTATGATGGAGAGATTCACGACGGTTATATGTACACCGATAACGGTTTTTGGGATACTTTTCGTGCCGTTCATCCCTTGTTTACATTGCTCTATCCCGAGGTATCGGAGAGGGTAATTCAGTCGCTTGTAAATGTCTATTCCGAAAGTGGTTTCTTACCCGAATGGGCTTCGCCCGGACATCGCGGATGTATGATAGGTAACAACTCGCTATCTCTTATAGCCGATGCCTATGTAAAAGGAATAAGGGGCTTTGATGCAGAAAAGGCGCTCGAAGCAATGGTGCATCAAACCGAAGCGCAGGGAGAACCCCTGTCGGTTGGGCGTAATGGATATCAAGAGTATTTCTCTTTAGGATATGTACCATACCCCGACTATTACGAAGCAACAGCCAAGACCCTTGAGTATGCCTATGCCGATTGGTGCTTGTCTGTCTTTGCCTCGGAGTTGGGTAAATCGGATATAGCTTCAGACTACGAATCCACCTCATACAACTATCGCAACCTATTCGATAAATCGTATGGTTTTATGAGAGGAAAAACTCGAAGTGGCGATTGGGTATTCCCATTCTCACCCGAAGAGTGGGGAGGACCCTTCACTGAAGGTTCGTCATGGCACTATACCTGGAGCGTTATGCACGACGTTGAGGGCTTGTCGCAACTTATGGGAGGGCACGAGAACATGACTTTCTTGCTTGACTCAATGTTTAACGCACCACCTGTCTTTAACTACGGAACATACGGATTTGTAATTCACGAGATAGCCGAAATGGTGGCACTCGATATGGGACAATATGCACATGGCAATCAACCGGTGCAACATGCGGCATACCTCTATGACTATACCCTTTTGCCATGGAAAACCCAATATCATGTGCGCGATATAATGAACCGCTTGTATAAACCCACTCCCGACGGATATTGTGGCGATGAAGATAACGGACAAACATCAGCATGGTATGTCTTTAGTGCAATGGGCTTCTATCCCGTATGTCCCGGGCGTGCCGAATATGCCATAGGCTCTCCGTTGTTTGATAAAGTTACCTTGAATATGCCAACAGGCAAAAGTTTTACTATCTTTGCAACTGCAAACAACCCTGAAAACGTATATATCAACTCAGCGAAGTTGAATCAAAAGAGATATACCAAAAACTACATACTTCATTCCGATATAGTAAACGGAGGAGAGATAAAATTTGAGATGTCGAATAAACCAAATCTAAAACGTGGAGTCGAAGTAACAGATGCACCAAGTTCAATGACTAAGGTTTGTCACAATTAATAATTGTTGCATTGTTTTTGGCAATAGAATTAAGTCGTATAATTTTGCATGAAGATTATTAAATAGAAAAAAACGGATATAGATATGAAAAAGACAATTTTATTTATTGCCACAATTTTTCTCTCTCAGTTGGCAATGGCGCAGACATTTAAGTCAATATCGTCGCCAAGTGAGGAAGTTAAAGTTTCGGTATTTACTAACTCTTGGGGAGTGCCCGGATATTATGTAATGGTTCAGGGAGATACTCTTATTGCCGATTCGCAACTCGGTTTGAGATATAGTGGATCTGAAACATCGGGATATCGTATCGATAAAGCTAACTATCGTTGGTCGCAAATCGATACACTAACGAACAAAGCATATAACGAAATGATTGTAACCATTCCCCAAATATATAAGGGAACATTAAAGGTATATGCTCGTGCATACGACAATGCAATAGCAATAAAGCAAGGTTATGTGGTGGATGGAGCAGAAAAGGTGTTTTTGCAAGATGATTGTACATGCATCACATTCCTTGATGAGGTTATGGTAAACGATGTCTCTGTAAATACATTAAAAGAGATATCTATGCCTGTTGACTTTAAGCTAAATAACGGAAAGGTATTGTCTGTTTCGTACGAAAATAAAAAGAACTATCCTCAACTCTCATTAACTACAATTGAGGAACTTCCAAATATGGTTAAAGTCAATCTTAAACCGATGTATGAGGGTAATGATAATGTTAAATCGGTTCAGCCTGTAACCTTTGAATCACCATATATTTATATGGAGATAAAAGAGTAATTGAAAAAATATATTAAATAACGCGAGCCTCAAAGCTTAGACTATGAGGTTCGTTTGTTATAATGCTTCCAATAATTACAAGGATTAGTATAGCTTAAAAGAAATAGGGAGTGTGTACCATACGTTAACCGGCTTCCCGTTTTGTTTGCCTGGAATAAACCCTGTAATGGACTTGATTACCCTTATTGCCTCCTGGTCAAGTTCAGGTGAAACCCCGTGCAGAATTTCCACATTACCTATTGAGCCATCCTTCTTGACAACGAATCTTGCAACTACTCTACCTTGCTCTCCTTTATTTCTGGCAACGTCGGGGTATATGAGTTTATTTCCTATAAACTGCATAAGAGCTTTTAGTCCGCCCGGGTAAGTTGGCATTTGTTCCACAAACTCAAACCTTTCTTCGTTGGCAATATTCTCTTTGGGTTGAGTAACCGCTATAGGTTGTTGCTTTGTCTTTTTTGTTAATGTAAACTTTTGGGGAGTTGTTTTTCCCTCTTCTATGGTTACTTTATTGGTTACAGGTGAGTATCCCTCTTTTTTTATGGTTACCTCTCTGTCTCCGATAAGTATGTTTCTTAATATGTCAGGGGTGGTACCCATCTCTTTACCATCTATTACAATGGTTGAACCAATGGGTGTACTCTCTATTTGAAGAGTTCCGTAACGAGGTATTGGCGCCTCAAGTGTTTTATTTACAGGAACTCCGGATTGTACGTTTATAGTTGTTTTGGTTGAGTGATGCGACTCTTTTCGAGCCTCAATCAAATAGTTTCCAGGACTTAATTCACCGCTCCAAGAACCAACGCCTTTTTTCTCATTGTTTACATATATTTCGGCATTATTTGGTGCTGTTAAGTGTACTGTTGCGAAATTTGCATCCAGTGAGTGTGATATGTTTTGAGTTTTTCCTCCTGTAGTTACCTCTATCTCAACATATTTATCTTTATATTTTGATTTTCTATACTGAAGTGTATGTTTTCCGTATGCTATCGGTCCTGTTTTTAAAGGAGTTACTCCTGCAGATGTGGGAGAATTGTCTATATACACTTCAGCTCCTTGTGGAGTTGTGTTTATTTGCAGATATGAGAATTGAGGTTCCAAACTTACGGTTAAATATTTTTTACCCTCTCTGTCTATGGTAAAAGTTCCCATATCTGTTTTATGCATATTGGCAGCTACGCTATATGTGTGTGTGCCGTAGGAAAGTAAACTTGTTAGCTTGCCTTCTGCATCTATCTCTTGAGGTTCATTATCTATTGTTACGCTTGAATTTACGGGTGTTACACTCATTACTACAAAGTTCCCCCCTATATCCTCCTCTATATGAGTTATCACTTTACCGGTGCTTAACTTCATCAAATAGGTTTTACCCGATTGTATGGGCGTATTATAGTAGTAATCACGAAGCACTCCTAAAGTTGCGTGTTTTAGAGTTAGTTTTTTAGCACCCTCAGGAACATACAGCCATATCTCTCCGGTCTTA
>JAZLBW010000019.1:0-10939 GCA_045613905.1 Candidatus Caccoplasma sp. | reverse complement strand
CAAACTACATCATTTGTTACTGCATCTTTTAGGTAAACGTCATAGTTACCGTCTGTTGCTGTCAATGTGATGCGGTGTTGTGTTCCTGCTCCTGTGTAAACTGCCATTGGCAACTCACTTGCCGCAGGTTGAACTGATACTTTTGCAGCAGCTCCTTGAACATTGAAGTATGCCGATGCGGTTGTATTGTTCAATGGTTCGAAATACCAAGCATCCTCGTTTACCACGAAGTTCTCAGAACTTTCGTCGCTCAAGATAATCTTGGCAGGGGCTGTATCGTCTATTGAGATATACGCACGAGCAAATACATTGTTAGCATCGTTTGTGTTTCGGGCTACTGATGCAGGTGCTATGTATATCTCTTTTGTTTGAAGCTCTCCCATATCTGCCTGATACATTATTGATGTGTATGGCAACAGGGTTGGTAATCCTAATATTGGTGGATATTCTGTCCACTCACGATTTACGTTGCTGTATGCATAGAGGGTGTAACTTTCGGTAAACTCTCCTTCAGTCAGGTATGGCACTCCTGTAAAGTTCCAATCTTGGTCGTTGATCGAGGTGCTTCCTGAATCGTTTCTGTAACGATTTACGGTTACTCTATCCACTGAGCCATCATATGCTTTTTGAGCAGATATAAATTGTAGTTTTACCGATGTTCCCAAATCGTTGTTTCCTATAACTACGAATCCTTGGTTTGCAGCAATATTGACATTATCTGTTGATTTCAATATTCTCCATGTGTTTCTGTAGTTGCGGTTTGCTCTGAGTTGTGAGTCATATAAGAGTATTCTTATCTGTGTCTCAGGTACTGCATATTCCCAACTGTTTCCGTCCCAATATTTAATGTTGGCTACATTGAAATCGAAAGGTACAGAGATAAGGTTGTAGATTGTTGGTGTTCCCATTCCTTCTACGGGTTGTGGCGTGTTTATCTCTTTCTCCACTACCAATTGTACTCCTTCACTTAAATTTGAATTTGGGCTTACCCTGGCCGCTTTGTTGTCAATTGACGACACTAATATCATTTTCTTGATATGTGAAGGGATTTCAATCTCATCCGCATCGACATTACGCAATGCTATCTCCTTTATTGTTTCGGGAATTTCAACAGGTATTACATTTGCACCACAATCTACTCCGGAGATATTTGCACCTATTGTTTCAATCACAATATCGTCTGATGATGTTTCGGGAATTATTACCTCAACAGCTAAGTGAGCTTCGACACTTGAATATTCCTCTCCTCCTACTTTTATGGTTGCTGATGCATCGGTTTTTATTCCTATTCTCGCCTCTCCTGCTTTTGTTCTTGCAACTCTGACGGCAGAGAAGGGTTGTATATTTGCAACGTAGTGTTTATCTCCTGCTGTCATATCGACATAGGTTGGAGTGGTTGATACTATAGAATCGTTGAGTGTCCAATTCACAAACTTATATCCTTTGTTTTCTATTGCATGAAGAGTTATAAAATCATCAGCAGTTATCCATGAGACTTTCTTTTCGTTAATAGTGACGCTTCCTCCCTCGGCAACTATTACCGATGCAGAAATTGTTCGCATTGGTGTAACCTCAACAGGTTCCAATACAAATATCGCGGTGTGTGTATCTCCTATTTCTGCATCACCAAAAGGATAATATCCGTCTCCTGCTGGGGGTGGAAATTCGTCCCATGTGTGACTTGCAAGATACTCAACACGGAAGTATTTCTCGTCAATCATATCACGAATATAATATCCTCCCAAGGTCTCTATAAGTGATAGTGGTGTGTATTGATTTGACAAGGCATCGACATTTGATCTTTGACAATAGATGTAATAACCAGATTCGCTTTTTAGTTTATAGTTATCGCCATCTTCCACAAACATAAAGATTTGATTATCACTCTCGGCATACTCCACACATTTTACTCCTCCTCCTTCTCCTGCCGGGTGAGCTTCATGATTCTCTGTGCTTAAATATAAGCCTGTGTTAAGGTCTCTGATTCTGTACTTTTTACCAACCTCTATAGGTACAATTTCGGGTAGTTTCTCAAAGTTGGCAAAGTATTGTTTATTACCTGCTGTGTGGTCAATATAGATTGGTTTTGTTGATACTATTGAGTCATTAAGAGTCCAATTCACAAAACGGTAATCTTCACTTGGAGTAGCCTCCATGGTAATATCGCCTTCTCCCTCAATGATTATATCCCCCTCTCCTTCAATGGTAGTTCCATCAGCTTTTGTTCCTGTTACCTTACCCCACTCATCATCGTTGGCAGATACAGTAATTTTACGCTTAGGGGCTGCATCTGCACTCTCAAGAGCAAATTTTGAAATTGGCATACCTAAGTCAGGATTTGAATCACCAAAGGGGTAGTATCCCTCTCCTGCCGGTAGTGGTATTGGCTCCCAATAGTAGTTAATGATATACTCTACCTTAAAGTATGTTCCCTTTTCAGTGTTTTTTATATAACAAGCATCATCATTGGTTTCAACAAACATAAGAGGTGTATATTGCTCTTCTTGAGCATCAATATTCCACTTTTGACAATATAGAGAGTAGCCCGATCGGCTTATTACCCTCCAATACTCTCCATCTTTTTCAAATCTGAAAATTTGATCATCATCGGCAGCATAATCTACACACTTAACACCTCCTCCGGGACCATCGGTGTGAGCATCATAATTCTCAGCACTCATATAGGTTCCTGTTTCAATATCTCTGATTCTATACCATTTTCCCTCAACAATATGCACCATACCCGGTATCTCTTTGAAGTTTGCAACCAACTCAACAGGCTCGGTTATGGTTAGAGTGTATGGATTTTTAGTGCTGACAACCTTTTCGTTTACGGTCCAGTTTACAAATCGGTAACCGTATCTTGGATTTGCAGTAAATGTTACCTCTTCTTGTTCCATTACGCCACCCGTCTGAGTTGCCTCAGCCAATCCTTCTTCATGATTTTCAGATTCTACATTTACATCATATATTAGTCTGACATCAAAATTTGCTACATAATGTTTATCGCCCGAAGTGTAATCTACATAAGTTAGAGTTTTTCCTACAGGTTCGCCTTCAACACTCCAATTTACTAACTTATATCCATAGGTTGGAGTTGCTTCAATGATAATTGCACGGTCGGCAATTGTTCCTCCCGTTACGGTTCCCCACTCCGGGTTGTTTGATTCAACTGTGATTGTTCTCAAAGAGGCTACATCAACACTCTCAAAGTTAAATATTGTGTTATGAGGGTCGCCATATCCGCCATCGCCAAAGGCATAATAGCCGTCTCCTGCAGGAAGCAATATATCCCCCATCCAATCCTGATACTCAATATATCCAACTTTAAAGTAGGTATTATCTCTCATGTTTTTGATATAATAACCACCTGCCGTTACTTCAAACGACACCGGAGTGTAGTGCTCTTTCAAGGCATCAACATTCCATGCTTGACAATATACGTAGTAGCCCGATATACATTTAAGTTTATAGTTATCGCCTTCTGCCTCTAATGTAAATATTTGATTGGCAACATCGGTATAATCTACACTCTTAACTCCTCCTGCCGAGCCTTCGGGATGAGCGTCATAACTCTCGGCACTCAAATAGGTTTGCGATGCAATATCCTTGATTCTATACCATTTACCAACCTCTAATTGTAATAGGGGTTCGAAGTTTGCAACATAGTGTTTATCTCCTGCTGTCATATCAACAAAAGTTAATGTTGTTGCAACCACTTCTCCATCAACTGTCCAATTCATAAACTTGTAACCGGCATTGGCACTCGCTGTAATGGTAATTTCATCTTTATCGGTTCCTCCTCCAGATACTGTTCCCCAGTCGGGATTACTTGATTCTACAGTAATTGTTCTTAAAGGTGCAATTTCAATACTTTCAAAAATGAATGTTGATGGATGCCCCTCTCCGTTTGGAGCAACATCGCCAAATGGATAATATCCATCACCTGCAGGAAGCGGAATTTGCATCCAATCAGCATACTGAATATAACTAACTGCAAAGTATGTATATGGTATGTTGTCATATCTGGTGGTCATATTTTTAATAAAATAGCCTCCTTCGGCATCTTTTTCAAATGCCAATGGCGTAGATTTATTAGCCAATGCATCAACGTTCCATGATTGACAATAGATGTAATAGCCCGATTTAGTCTTTGCCTTGTAGTTTGTTCCGTCGGGGATAAATGTAAATATTTGATTATCGCTCTCGGCATATTCTACACATTTAAGACCTCCTGCAGAACCTTGAGGATGTTCCTCATAATTTTCGGCACTCATGTAGGTACCTGACTCAACATGCTTAATTCTATACCATACACCCTCCTCTACTTGAGCCATGGTTGTTGCTGTGTATGCAACAATTAAGAATATTAAATATATTAGTTTTTTCATCTCCTATTTTCTATCTTTTTATCTATGTATTTTCTTTATTTTATTAGAGGATGCAAAATTACTAAATTTTAAACTAATAAACAATATTCACACCCTCTTAAACGGGGGGGGGGTAAATACATTGATTTACAATAGCTTACGTTTTTTCGCTGTTGGTTTTTTAAGTTTATCGACAAAAAACATGAGATAAATAGGTGTAAAAAAGAAAGAGGTTGCTTCAAAAAATTTGAAACAACCTCTTCTTCCCTATTTAAGGGAAGAATATTCTGTGTTATTTTTTTATTTATTAAACATCTCTTTTATTGATGCAATTGAGCTAAGTACTCCTGTTGCTTCAAATGGCATATAGACGGTTTTTGTATCTTTGCCTTGTGTCATTTGACTTAATGTCTCAATATATTTTACTGCCAACATATAAGTTGCAGGGTCGGTTTGAGACTCTTTTATTGCCTCTGCTACTCGGCGAATTGCTTCTGCCTCTGCTTGTGCTTGTAGGATTTTAGCTTGAGACTCTCCCTCTGCCTTCAATATCTCAGAGCGTTTTAGTGCCTCTGCCTCGTTAATGCGCGATTGCATCTCTCCCTCTGAACGCAAAATCAACGATTTTTTCTCTCCTTCGGCATTCAATATCTCCGCACGGCGATTACGCTCTGCTTGCATCTGTTTCTCCATTGCTTCGCGTACGCTATCGGGAGGTGTTATGTCTTGCAACTCAACACGGTTTACTTTTACTCCCCATTTGTTTGTTGCTTCGTCAAGGATTGTTTGCAAACGAGAGTTTATGGTATCGCGTGAGGTTAGTGTTTCGTCCAACTCCAACTCTCCAATTACGTTACGCAATGATGTTTGTGTCAGTTTTTCGATTGCCACAGGTAGATTGTCAATCTCATACACTGCCTTTTTGGGATCTACTATTTGAAAATACAATAGTGCGTTAATCTCGGTTGTTACGTTGTCTTT
Source organism: Candidatus Caccoplasma sp. (assembly GCA_045613905.1). Classification (GTDB taxonomy): domain Bacteria; phylum Bacteroidota; class Bacteroidia; order Bacteroidales; family G3-4614; genus Caccoplasma_A. Next base: position 5,588 of record JAZLBW010000019.1, on the reverse strand, counting down.
TGTAATTACTTGTTGTGAGGGAAAGTCATATACTTGCTCACGAAGGTCGATGCGTGTAGTTGATGCTATTCGTGTTATGTATCGTCCGTCCATGCCTCTAAACGAGCCTCTTATGTATATTGCTCGAGGCTTATCAATAAAGGGCCATATTACGTTTATTCCCGGCGATAATACACTTTGAAAGCGTCCTAATCGTTCTATTACTCTTGTCTCTGATTGGGGAACTATTTTTACTCCCGAAATTACTGTTATTATTACTATTAATACTAATAGTCCAAGAAAGATATCCATACTGTTTGTTTTTATTTAGTTACTATTTTTTCTTTTTATATAATATGATTCTAAACCTCTTCTACCTCTATTATTATACTGTCGTACGATACTACTTTTACTCTTTTGCCTGTTTCAATCTCTCGCCCGTCTATGCTACGCGCCTGCCAACTATCGCCATCGATGCGAATTCTACCTAATCCTCCTTTTTCGGGGATTGTTTGTGTTACATACACCACCCTGCCAATCAAGGCATCCATGTTGCTGTTTTGTGCTTTTGGATTTTTCTCGCCTTTGTTATTCTGCCATTTGCGAATTACAGGCGCCAAGAATATAAACGATAGGATTGCTCCTATTGACAATGCCAATAGCTGCATCTCCACTTCGGGCGTAAACCACGATACTATCATTGATGCCAAACATCCTATTGCCAAACAGAACGATGCCACCATTCCTGTTATCAACTCCACAACTACAAGTACGGCTGTTGCTATCAGCCACATTATCCATATTTCCATATATGCTTTCTTTTAATTGGGCGCACACCACTAAACCTGCTTAATGCCTTTTGTGTTCGCAACACTACATTGCTACTAACTACAAAGGTATAAAACTATTTGAGATATTTGATGCTTTGCGATGTTTTTTTGTTCCCTATTTTAGATTACCTTTGTGGTGAAATATATTTTAGATAGAGATATGGGATACGGTAAATGGATTGGCGGAGTAGTGGGCTTTATGGCAGGTGGTGCTTTGGGCGCTTTGGCAGGGTACGCTATTGGTTCGTTATTTGACAAGAGTATAGAGAAAAGTGATTCGGAGAATTACAACAGCAGAGGTTATGGTTATAATAGTCAGGCTTACGGACAAAGGAACAGTTTTATGTTCTCTCTGCTTGTTATGGCTTCGTATATTATTAAGGCAGACGGAAAAATAATGCACAGCGAAATGGAGTTTGTGAGAAAATTCCTACGCATGAATTTTGGCAACGATGCGGCTGTGCAAGGTAATGATATTTTGCTTAAACTTTTTGAGCAACGTAAACAGATGGATGCTCAAAACTCTTCTGCTTTCAAAAATACCATATATGAATGTGGTGTACAGATTAAGCAAAACATGAGCTATGAGGAGCGTCTTCAATTGCTTAACTTTCTTGCCTGCATTGCAAAGAGCGATGGGAATGTTTGCACTGCCGAAATTGAGGCTCTGAAGGAGGTTGCCGTTGCCATGGGATTATCGACTAAAGAGGTGGAGTCGATGCTAAATCTTGGCGGCAACACTTTGGATGAGGCTTACAAGGTTCTGGAAATTGAACCAACGGCTACTGATGATGAAGTTAAAAAAGCATATAAGAAATTGGCATTGAAACATCACCCCGACCGTGTTGCCACTTTGGGTGAGGATGTTAAAAAAGCTGCCGAGAGAAAATTACAACAAATCAACAACGCCAAAGATATTATCTATAAGGCGAGAGGAATTAAGTAGTTGAGGAACACAGTTCCTCGAACCTGCTCTTGCTCAACAATACTCAAACAAGTTTGGTATTGTATTTGCTTAATCGCAGCTTTGTTAGTTGTTAGTTAACAAGCATTCGCTCGTTGAGCCTGCTCTCGCTTAATCGCAGGTTTGTTAGTTAAGGAGCATTAAGTTTTTAGATACAAAAAAAGAGCTTTCCCGAAGAAAGCTCTTTTGGTTTAATATTGTAAATAACTCAAGATTATTATTCAATATCATTTATTTGTATCAGATTTAATCGAACATATTAATTAAACTCGCCCAACACAAAAAAATGTCTGTCATCAAAGACAATATGCATATTCCCAGATACAATTCTTGAAGATATAATTTATATTATACTTCTTCCCAAATAAACAATTCTGAATATTCTTATTATATCTTCATCTTCAAGATGAAATTCTGGATATTTCTCCTCATTCAAAGATTTTGCAAGATACCCCCCATTTCTACAAGGTATTAATCTACGAATAATCAAACCATAAATTTTTGTATCTACTGCATATATTTTGCCAGGGACCGGACTCTCCTCCCCTTTTTCGTATGCTAACAAAGCAACCTTATCTCCAACCCTAAATGTGGGAGCAAGAGCATCATCTCTTATTATATGCCAGAAATCTATTGGTGTATCTATAACAATAATACGAGAACGTTCTACATCTTGCATATTGTTTTGAACATATTCAAGAATATCAATATTAGGAGTTCCTGCCACAGTAGTTGGCAAAATAGGTGCACGAGATTCTTCAAAGTCATCAATAGATGATTTTTCACTATAATCAATCAACATTTCTCCCTCTCCTGTCAACAACCATGTAGTATTTAGTTCTGGAAATGCTTCATTTATATTCTTAATTATTCTTGATCCTGGTACTCCTTTAATATTACTCACATACCTTTTAGACATATTACAGGCTACTTCAAAAGCATTTTTACTTATATTTTTATATTGTAAAAACGCAATAATACGCTCTTTTACAGATTTTTCCATAATAATATTATTTAAAACACGTCTAAATTAGCACTTTTCTTATAAAAATCTTATATTTTTAAGAACTTTATTCTTATGTTTGCGTTTATTAAGCAAGAATAACGAGCAGAAATTCTTAATCACAAATATAAGAAAAATTGTTTTAATAAAAAATTTAAAAAATTAGAATTATGAAAAAATGTTATTTAAAAAACAAAAACAGAGTTGAGTTTTTATCCCTTCCATGCACAAAAGAAGATGTTTACCGTAATATTCCCGATGGTTTATAATTTAATTAGCTCTCAGCCATGAACACAACCACTCTCAAACAAGATTTAGTTGCGATGTTACCCGAACTAAAAAAATTTGCGTTAAAGCTAACTGCTAACATTGATGATGCTGATGATTTATCTCAAGATACCATATTAAGAGCTCTTGAAAATATGGACAAATATATTGACGGGACAAATTTTAAGGCATGGGTATATACAATTATGCGTAACATTTTCATAAACAATTACAGAAGAACCACTCGAGAACAAACGTTTATCGACCACACAGACAACCTATACAGCATAAACATCAATCAAGTGGATCCGAACTACATTACAGAAAATGATTACGACAAAAAAGAGATTAACAAAACCGTAAACAAACTCCCACAGAAATACAAAGTTCCTTTCATAATGCATGTTTCTGGATTTAAATATAGAGAAATCTCAGACAAATTATCATTACCATTAGGAACAATAAAAAGTAGAATTTTCACAACTAAACACTACCTACAAGTTGAATTAAGCAATTTCAGATAACCACATCAATAAAATCACCAATATACGAAGTGGACACAAAGTTTAAAAAGCTTTGATGTTCACTTCAATCTTTATCTCAAATTCATTAAAACTTTAGCATACATCGCATTGAGGTAGGCATGCGGGCGTACTTAACCATCTTTTCCCTAAGAAAAAGTGTTTGCAGAAATATCGGTCGATAAAGGCATTAGAAGTAGCATTGTGGGTGTAACGCAATGCCCCCCCTTGAAATAAAAATAGCCAAATTAAAAATGCAAATTCTATATAAAAAACGTATTTGTCATTCGCTTATTTTTCAGTTGAAAGACATAGGTCTTTTACTTTACGTAAGGTGTTCACTAAAGTAGCCGTAATAGATGCAATGTTTCTTCGTTATATTATTTTATTCTCACCATATTTGCCAACTGAACAAAATAATCATTCGACCAAATATCAAGTTCTTTTGGATTGCGCACGAAAGGCAGTACATCCTCTTTTACTTGTTTTATATCAGCTGCAAAAAGGCGTTCCTTAAGCTTGTCTTTGAATAGTTCCGGAGTAATATCTTCATTATTAAACTGCTTACATCGTTCTGCCAAATGAGTAAAATCCAACGGAACATTATGTCGTATATACCATTCAAAGTCATACCAGTCACGGCCCTTGACTCTATTTTTCCACGCTCGATATACTAGGGCATGCATCTTGCCGGCAAACAAATCTGGCAAGGTTAGGCAGCGAGTCATAAATGAATATGGTTGCAATAACAGTTTCTGTTCTGTATTAAAATTCAATGGAGGACAAGTGTCAACCTCAATCTTAATTTTTATAGACCTCTCTGTTTGAAACATTACATCATATACATCAGTATTATCTTTCAAGAAAGCAGATTCTACCTTGCCGAAGTTCTTTTTGTCTTTCTTCTTGATTTCAACCTCACGTCCCACCAAAGCAAATGCATCAACAATGGGTTGGAAATACTTGCTGAAATCAAACGCTTCGTCTTGTGACAATAGAGAAAAATCCATGTCTTCACTAAAGCGTTGCAATCCGTGAAAGATTCTTAGACATGTACCTCCATAGAATGCTGCCGAATCAAAAAATCCACCACTATACAACCCGGCAAGAATCACCTGTTGGTTTACTTCAAAAATAGCATTCCTTTTATTCTGCTCCGTCGTCAAATCATATCGTGACAACATACTATCGTAAATTTCATTCTTCATCGTCTCAGAAACTTTAATACAGTTGCAATGGAATCGGCCTTCTTACCTACCTTTATATATTCTTCAAAAATAGTTGCGTCAAACTTATAGAACTCATCCATATCCATTCGAATATCATGTTCAAGATAGTTTTCCACTTCCTTCAAAAAGCGAAGATTAACCTTGGACGAATTTGCTATCAGGTCACATAAAGCCTTTTCGGGCGATGCTATCAAGAAAGCATATTCGCCCTTATGCACACTTCTTACTCCAACGGAGAAAGCAACTCGTGAAATATACTTGTAATCGTAATTCCCTATAGGAGTTTGAAAACTTCGAGAATGCTTTACTGTCATAGACTGATGCGTATACACAGCCTCTGGAATTAAGCCATAATATCTTAATGCTGTTGACATAGAGACGTAAGAAGGAGCATAAAGATGATTTGCAATCAATTCATTTGAAAGTGTCTTACCAGAATGTTCGGGGTTAACGATATAGAGTCCTCGCTTCAATCTTATAATATACCCATTCTTCTCAAGCCATACAACCTTCTTGCCCGCTGACTTGAGTTCAGGATATAACGATTCGATTACTGAAGTCGTTACCGGGATTGCCCCTATCTCTGCTAATTGTCTATCCATGTTGCAAATATAGTAATATTTTGAACACTAAAAGAAATATTTCTTCCTTTTCTGTTCAAATATTATCTATTTTCACATAATCCGACTTATTTTTATCTGATTTTTCACATTTTCCCAGATTGGATTAGAGTCTAAATATAAAACCTCATCCTTTTTTTATAGCTTAAAACCTCTCAAAAGGGGGTCGCTATTT
>JAZLBW010000018.1:0-45299 GCA_045613905.1 Candidatus Caccoplasma sp. | reverse complement strand
ACTAATGTGTCTATCATATTGATTTCTAATAATAGTACAAGCCCTACTTAATAAGAACATTCTTAATGTATTAATTGACAATCAAATATATTTGTTGTAATTTTTTTTACCGGACACCAATAATAAAGAAAGTTGTTGGTTAATGAGTGTGCGTTTGTTCCATTTAGTCTAATAGAAAAACGGAGTTGCACTCAGTGTGCAACTCCGTTTCTATGACGGGATATTGTATATAAACGTTACAGCATACAAAAATGAGGGATTAAAAACATATTTCTAATTAAAAAACATTCGTTTCTTGATTATGCTCACGCTCTACATAACTTCAAATAAGTTTGGTTCTGCTCTCGCTTACTCGCATAATTCCTCATTCCTAATTTATAATTAAATCTAACAACCAAGGTGTTTAGCACCGTACAACTAAAAACTAACAACTTATCCTAAAGAACTACCTTTTGAGAACTGTTATCAGTTACTATAATATATACACCTTTGGGTAATGTAATTTGAGCCGAGCCATTAACATAGGTCTCTTTAAGAACTTGCCCTGCAAGGTTAATAACCTGCAACTTGCCATAGTAATTACAAATATCAATGCCATTATCAGCAATAACTTTTATCTCAGAAGTTGGGATATTGCTATCCTCAATGCTTGAGAAGTCTGACTCTATGATATTGGTAAATTGATTCCACCCTGAAGTTGTTTCGTATGTTGATTTTGCTCCTACAGGTACATATAGAGTGCATTTTGTTTTATCTACATTAAAAAATACATTCGTGTTTATTGTAAATAGGTCTTCTGCAGGTATTAACGATATTACACTTGTTAACCCCTTACACCCGCTGAAAGCAGATCCTCCAATAGACGTAACACCTTCTTTAATAGTAAGCGAGGTTAACCCATAACATTTATAGAAAGCATAATTTCCAATAGAACCGTTGCTTATAGTAACTGAGGTTAATCCGCTACACTCCTTGAAAGCATAATTTCCAATAGAAGTAACGCTATTTGGGATTGTTACTGAGGTTAATCCGCTACACTCCTTGAAAGCATAATTTCCAATAGAAGTAACGCTATTTGGGATTGTTACTGAGGTTAATCCGCTACACCCATCGAAAGTATAATCTCCAATAGAGGTAACACTATTTGGTATAGTTACCGAGGTTAGGCTTTTACACCCATCGAAAGCAGCACCTCCAATAGAAGTAACGCTATTTGGAATAGTAACAGAGGTTAACCCATAACACCCTCTGAAGGCAGTACCTCCAATAGACGTAACACCTTCTTTAATAGTTACTGAAGTTAAGTTTGTACATACATTGAAAGCAGCATCTCCAATAGAAGTAACGCTACTTGGAATAGTTACTGAAGTTAAGTTTGTACATACATTGAAAGCATAATTTCCAATAGAAGTAACACCCTCTTTAATAGTAAGCGAGGTTAACCCATAACATTTATTGAAAGCGTTATTTCCAATAGAACCGTTGCTTATAGTAACTGAGGTTAAGTTTGTACAATTCTCGAAAGCAGTAATTCCAATAGAAGTAACGCTATTTGGGATTGTTACTGAGGTTAAGTTTGTACAATTCTCGAAAGCATAATTTCCAATAGAAGTAACACCTTCTGCAATTTCAACTGATTTAATTGAACTTTTGTAACCACTCCAAGGGTGGAAGGTCATCGCTCCCGTACCTGTAATTTTTAAAAGACTTGTTTCTGTATCAAGGCTCCAATTTACGTTTGTTCCACATCCGCCACTATAAGTTTCGGCATTCGTTGTTATGGTAAATATTACCAGTATTGCTACAAATAATGTTTTAATGTAATTTAGTTTCATAAAAATAAAAATTTAATGTTGTTTTACGTTCCTATTTTAAAAGTTGGGATACGCACATAAAAAAGCACGGAACTTTTGATATATTTCCCAACCCGAGGTGTTTGGCGTAACCCGACCGACAGAAATAACCAAAAGCCCGCACTAATAAAGTACGAGCATTTTTGCTATTATTCTTATCGGTCTTTAGTCGCCAAACTTTTGGATTGATAGAATAAATGCTAAAACGCTTTTTTTAAATATATTTTAAAATGTGCGTATCAAATACGCTAATGTTTCATAGGCAAATATTATTAAGCTCACCATAACCACTTTTAATAGAGATGGTATTTAATGAGATGATTATTAATTAAGTTTATTATATTAAATAATTTTGTAGTTGGCAGATAAATTTCTGTCAATATTTCTGCAAAATTACTGAAAAGTTTTATATGTCCCAAATCAAGTTCAATAATAACTTGTTAACTCCTGCTAACGTCTTGATGCTCTTTATGGCGGACGTGACTCCGTCGCATAGGAGTTAATACCTCCGTCGTGCAGAGCACTGCACTCCCCATTTTTAGGCACAAATTGACATTTAGTCAATTTTAATTACAATGTAATTACCTAAAAATGCCCCATACTGCGGTCGGATTAACATTCAGTTAATCCTATTTGCTAAGCAAATACCTTGTATGCATGCTCTGTCCCTACTTGTATGGTTGCAGAGTTTTGCATATCAGCTTATCTGATTATCAATGTTTTAATGTAGAGGCACAGCAGTTGTGTCCGAAAAAAGTCAACCAAAATCAGAATAAAACAACAGCAGGTTGTCCGTTTGAACAACCTGCTATATATTAATATTAGTTCTAACGACTAAGGTGCATAGCACCGTACAACTAAAAACTAACAACTACCCGTAGGCATTTTAAAGTAACGAAGTTAGGATTAACTAAATGTTAATCCGTGCTTTAAAATGGGGAGCACAGTGCTCTGTGCGACGGAGGAAGCGTTAGCCAACAACTAAAAACTAACAACTTATCCTAAAGAACTACCTTTTGAGAACTGTTATCAGTTACTATAATATATACACCTTTAGGTAAAGTAATTTGGGCAGAGCCATTAACATAGGTCTCTTTAAGAACTTGCCCTGCAAGGTTAATAACCTGCAACTTGCCATAGTAATTACAAATATCAATGCCATTACCAGCAATAACTTTTATCTCAGAAGTTGAGATATTGTTATCCTCAATGCTTGAGAAGTCTGACTCTATGATATTGGTAAATTGATTCCACCCTGAAGTTGTTTCGTATGTTGATTTTGCTCCTATAGGTACATATAGAGTGCATTTTGTTTTATCTACATTATAAAATACATTCGTATTTATTGTAAATAGGTCTTCTGCAGGTATTAACGATATTACACTTGTTAACCCCTTACACCCGCTGAAAGCACTTCCTCCAATAGAGGTAACACTATTTGGTATAGTTACTGAAGTTAAGTTTGTACACTCATTGAAAGCTCCTTCTCCAATAGAAGTAACGCTATTTGGAATAGTAACTGAGGTTAACCCCTTACACCCGCTGAAAGCAGTACTTCCAATAGACGTAACACCTTCTTTAATAGTTACTGAAGTTAAGTTTGTACATCCATCGAAAGCAGCACTTCCAATAGAAGTAACACCCTCTTTAATAGTAAGCGAGGTTAACCCAGAACAATTATAGAAAGCATACTTTCCAATAGAACCGTTGCTTATAGTAACTGAGGTTAATCCTTTACACCCATCGAAAGCTTCATCTCCAATAGAGGTAACACTATTTGGTATAGTTACTTCGGTTAATCCTTTACACCCATCGAAAGCATGATCTCCAATAGAAGTAACACCCTCTTTAATAGTAAGCGAGGTTAACCCAGAACAATTATAGAAAGCATAACTTCCAATAGAACCGTTGCTTATAGTAACTGAGGTTAATCCTTTACACCCGTAGAAAGCTTTATCTCCAATAGAGGTAACGCTATTAGGGATAGTAACCGAAGTTAACCCAGAACAATTATAGAAAGCATAATTTCCAATAGAAGTAACACTATTACCTATATACACTTCAGTTAACCCTTCACAACTATAGAAAGCATAATTTCCAATAGAAGTAACGCTATTTGGTATAGTTACCGAGGTTAGGCTTTTACAAAGAAAGAAAGCCCCATATCCAATAGAAGTAACACCCTCTTTAATAGTAAGCGAGGTTAACCCATAACATTTATAGAAAGCTTCATATCCAATAGAACCGTTGCTTATAGTAACTGAGGTTAAGTTTGTACAATTCTCGAAAGCATGATTTCCAATAGAAGTAACGCTATTTGGGATTGTTACTGAGGTTAATCCTTTACACCCCTTGAAAGCATTATTTCCAATAGAGGTAACACTATATGATTTGCCATCATAGCTTACATATGATGGGATAATATACTCCCCTTCATAAGAAGTATCAAAGTCTGATATGCGAACAGTTAAGTCTGATGTTGAAATAATGTAATAGGAAACTGTTGCACCATTATCATATTTCACAAAAGCATTTGCTGTTGTGGTAAATATTACCAGTATTGCTACAAATAATGTTTTAATGTAATTTAGTTTCATAAAATAAAATTTAGTTATACATAAAGTTATTTTAATTCCTTTTATAACCTCACGCATAACTAAATAAAGAAAGCGTGGGTCGTCTGTACTATTCAGAGGTACTGCCATACCCACACTACAATACAACACAACCCACGCATACGCGTAGGCGTTATTGTGCTTATTGTCCTTGTAGTGTTATGAAAATTGGCAGTTTTCTGAACTAAGTACAATAGCAAAAACGCTATAAATATATCAATGTCTTGATGTTCTATTTCATCACTGCAAAATTATTAATATGTTTTGGATATTCAAAATCATTGTTAATTTAATTAAACAAAAAAATATTATAAATAGTAATAGCCACATACTTTAACGTACGTGGCTATTTATATAGGAAGTTTTTAGTTGTCTAACAACTACCCGTAGGCATTTTAAAGTAACGAAGTTAGGATTAACTAAATGTTAATCCGTGCTTTAAAATGGGGAGCACAGTGCTCTGTGCGACGGAGGAAGCGTTAGCCAACAACTAACAACTGAAAATTACTCTTCAGTTTGGCTCTCTTCGTATGCTTTAAGAAGTTTCTCTTGAACATCGCCGGGAACAAGTTCGTAAGAAGCAAACTTCATTGTGAATGAAGAACGTCCACCGGTAATAGAACTCAATGAAGTAGAGTATGTTGACATCTCTTTAAGAGGTACTTTAGCAGTGATTTTCTCGAAACCGCTTTCACTGTTCATACCCATGATGATTGCTCTACGTCCTTGAAGGTCGCTCATAACATCACCCATTTTGTCTGATGGAACAAGAACCTCAACGTCGTAAACAGGTTCAAGAATTTTTGGACCTGCATTTTTAAACGCTTCGCTAAATGCGTTACGTCCTGCAAGACGGAACGAAATCTCATTTGAATCAACCGGGTGCATTTTACCATCGTAGATACAAACTCTAACGTCGCGAGCATATGAACCTGTCAAAGGACCTTGCTCCATTCTGTCCATCAATCCTTTAACGATTGCGGGAATGAAACGAGCGTCAATAGCACCACCGACAATACAGTTGTTTACAACAAGTTTTCCACCCCATTCAAGCTCAATGGTTTGAGTATCTCTGATGTTCATCTTATACTCTTGTCCATTGAATTTATATGTTTCGGGAGCCGGCATTCCATCGTAGTATGGTTCAATAATTAGGTGAACCTCTCCGAATTGTCCTGCACCACCTGATTGTTTTTTGTGGCGATAATCTGCGCGAGCAGCTTTTGTTATGGTTTCTCTGTAAGGAATTTTTGGTTCGTTGAATTCGATATTAACTTTATCGTTGTTCTCGATTCTCCATTTCAATGTTCTCAAGTGGAACTCTCCTTGTCCCGAAACAATAGTTTGTTTCAACTCTTTTGATTGTTCAACCAACCAAGTTGGATCCTCTTCGTGCATACGAGTCAAAATCTCACTCAATTTCTCTGCTTCAGCTTCAACTACGGGTTTGATGGCGCGTTGGAATTTGGGTTCCGGATATTTAACCAATTTTGCAAAAGTGTTTTCTGCGCCTTTAGCATTAAGAGTGTTGCCTGTTCTAACATCTTTAAGTTTAACGGTAGCACCAATATCTCCTGCAACAAGTTTGTCAACTTTTGTTCTGATTTGTCCGCAAGCACAGAACAATTGAGCCAAACGCTCTTTTGAACCTCTGTTTGCATTTGTCAAGTCGTCTCCTTCAGAAAGTGTACCTTGCATTACTTTGAAGTATGTAACCTCGCCAATGTGTGGTTCAACAGTTGTTTTAAAGCAATATACACTTGCGGGTGCGTTTGCGTCAATTGCAACCTCTTCTCCCTCGTCATTTATTGGAGCGGGCATGTCAGTTACAAAAGGAACAACGTTGCCCAAGAACTCCATCATACGTCTAACACCCATGTCTTTAAGTGCGCTTACGCAGAATACCGGGAATATATCGCGAGTTACAAGACCTTTTCTGATACCTGCTCTCATCTCATCCTCTGTCAAGCTGCCTTGCTCAAAGAATTTGTCCATAAGAGTCTCGTCGTTTTCAGCAGCAGCCTCAACCAATTGTTGGTGAAGTTCGCTTGCGCGCTCCATCTCCTCTGCGGGGATGTCAGAAATTTCAGGAACACCACCTTCGGGTTTCCATTTGTACATCTTCATCAAAAGCACGTCAATCATTGCATTGAACGAAGGACCTGCGTTGATGGGATATTGAACGATTGTAACTTTATTTCCAAAAGCCTCTTTTAGTTGCTCAATGCTATTGTCAAAATCTGCTTTCTCTCCATCCAATTGGTTCATTGCAAAAAGGATGGGTTTTTTCAATTTGCTTGCATATCTGAAGATGTTTTGAGTTCCAACCTCAACACCATATTGAGAATCGATTACAATAACACCTGTATCAGTAACAGTAAGAGCATTTATTGCGCCTCCAACGAAGTCGTCCGAACCCGGGCAATCAATTACATTTAATTTTTTGCCGTTAAATTCAGCGTAAAATACAGTAGGGAATACTGAGTATCCGTACTCGTGCTCTACGGGGAAATAGTCTGAAACTGTGTTTTGGCCATCAACTGTACCTCTACGTTTAATTACACCACACTCAAAGAGCATACTCTCTGCAAGTGTAGTTTTACCCGAGCCTTTACTTCCAATCAAAGCAATGTTTTTGATTTCGTTGGACTGATATACTTTCATTTTCTTAAAATTTATTGTAAGACAATATTTGTTTATGGTTTGTTTCTCTTTAACAAACCGTCCGAAATTTAGAAAATAAAAAATAAAAAAGCTAATCAATATATATGTTTAAAAACATATCATAAATATTATAACAATTATTAGTACAAAAGATAATAATTATTAGAAATTGTTATAAATTTAGCAAATTTTTTCGTAAACAGAATATCTCTCAACTAACAACTAACAACTACAATGCTATATATTCATATCCCTTTTTGTGCAAAGCGATGCTATTATTGCGATTTCCATTCGGGAACCGATCGTACTGTCGTGGATAAATATATATCGGCATTGGAGGCAGAACTTGATGCAAGAAAAGATGAAATACACATACAAGAGCTACGCACTATATATATAGGTGGAGGAACACCTTCTCAACTTACCCCCATGCAATTGAAAAAGCTGTTTTCGGTATTAGACAATAAAGTAAATCTGTCACATGTAGAAGAGATAACAATGGAGGTAAATCCTGATGATATAACAGAGGAATATGCTTTGGAGATAAAAAAATTACCAATAAACCGTGTGAGTATGGGAATTCAGAGTTTTGATGACCGATTGTTGGAATTGATAGGACGTCGTCATAATTCTAAAAGGGCAGTTGAATCATATAACTTGCTGCGAAAAGCAGGAATCAAAAACATAAGTATCGATTTAATGTTTTCCTTGCCAACTCAAACATTGCAAGAGTGGGAGAGTAGTATTGATAGAGCAATAGAGTTGCAACCTGAACATATATCGGCTTATGATTTGAGTTATGAACCTGACTCGGTATTAACCGCAAAGCTAAAACGAGGCGATATAGAGGCTTGTGCAGATGAAACATCCATTACAATGTATAATATGTTGGTCGATAAACTTGCGCAAGAAGGGTATGAACACTATGAAATATCAAATTTTGCATTGCAGGGATACCGTTCGCGACACAACTCAGGTTATTGGAAAGGAGTTCCATATTTAGGACTTGGAGCTTCTGCTCATAGTTTTGACGGAAAAGTTCGCAGAGCCAATATCTCAAATACATCACTATATATAAATAATGTATTAGAGGGTAAACCTGCCTTTGAAATAGAAGAGCTGACTCTTGTTGACAGCTATAATGAAACTATATTTACCCGAATGCGAACAGCAGAGGGGGTTGATTTAAACTATATTGGGCAACAATATGGAGAAAAAAACTTGCAACATCTCTTGCGAGAGGCTGCAAGTTATATAGCTGAAGGTTATTTAGAAGAGCAACAAGGGAGATTGGTACTTACCCGAAAGGGTATTGTTATCTCTGATTCAATTTGTTGCAATCTTTTTCTATAAATTTACAGAACAAGCCACACCGAGCATTGTAGAATACCTTTGAATAAATAAGTTCAACTGTTCTTTTACGGTAAAAGTCAAAGAAAAAGTGTCATTGATTTTATAATCAACACCCAAATCCAACCATATAAGTTCAACGCCTTTTTTATTTATGTATCCGTGTTCTTTGTTAAACTCTTTTCTCCAATTCATTTTATTGAATACCTCAACAGCGCCAAACGGAGAAACTTTTTTATTATTCTTTAATGTTCCGATAATGGTAAGTCTGTTACGCCAGTAATATGTATTATTGAAATACTCTTCTGATGCCAAAAAAATGTGGTTCGACTCCATCTTTGAAACAGCGCTGAATTTAACTCTTGGAAGAGCATATCCGCCACTTAATCCAAATTGGTAACGGTGAGTATTTTCACTATCAGTAATGTTTCTATAACGATAGTAGTAATAGGCATCAAAGAAAAGATGTTTTTTTACAAGAGTAGTTTTTAAGTTTACTCCTATCATATATCTCTCCATTTTGGTAAAGTTATGATCTAACCATAAATGGTTTTGAAAACTAACAAAGAAATAGTCGTTAAATTTTTTATTAACATTAAGGTTAAACATCCCTCCCACCTCTGCTTCTGCTGCCATAGCCGATTGTCCTGCAATAATCAAAACAACAGCAATAAAAATTCTCTTTAATCTATTCATGATGATATGGTTGGTTGTTTATAATCGTAAAAGCTCTATAAAGCTGTTCGGTAAAAACAACTCTCACAAGTTGGTGAGAGAATGTCATATCTGATAACGATATTTTGTCATCAGCCCTGTTGTAAACAGCTTCTGAAAAACCATATGCGCCACCAATAACAAAAACGATGCGTTTGTCGCTACGGCACAAAAGTTTCTCAACAAAGTTTGCAAATTTAACAGATGTGAAGCTTTTCCCTTTTTCGTCAAGGAGAATAACATAATCTTCCTCTTTTGTCTGTTTAAGAATAAGTTCTCCTTCAGTTGTTTTCAAAACATCAGCAGTTTTAATGCCTTTTGAATCAGGAATTGTAACTATTTCAAAAGGGATAAAACGTTTTATGCGCTTTTCGTATTCCGATATGGCATCGATAAAATACTTTTCGTTGGTCTTCCCAACCATTAAAAAAACTAATTTCATATCGGATAAAGTTCTATATTATTAACTTTTTATGTACTTTTGTAAATTACCTGATAAAATCAGGGTATCTATGAATAATTGCAAATTTAGCTAAAAAAGTGTATATACGAAAGTATAAAAAAACAATATGATGAAAAAGATTATTATAATATTAACGTTTGCAATAATTTCATCTTTGCCATGTATCGCAAATGATGCACGAATGGCAGTAGAGGAGGGATTTGCAAAAGGTAATGCACAAATAGTGTCGGAAGCAATGTCCGATAGAATATTTATGGTGGCACAACCTATTCGCAAACCATTGGCGAAAGATGAAGCTACAAAAGAGTTAACTAACTTCTTTATGCAGAACAAACCAAAATCATTTTCGGTATTGCACGATAATAGTCAGGATAACGTAATATACATGATATGTAAACTCGAAACAGATAAAACCGCATACCGAGTGCATGTCTTGATTGATGTTTTAGGAGACGAAGAGAGAATATCGCAAATAAGAATAGAAACACTATAAAACCAATTACAATGGAAAATTTAATTGACGAATTAATCAAATTGGCATTTGCCGAGGATATTGGCGATGGCGACCACACAACACTATGCTGTATTCCTTCTGATGCTGAAGGCGCCCAAAAACTAATTGTAAAAGAGGACGGAGTGTTGGCAGGAGTTGAGATGGCGAAACGCATTTTTGCAGCATTTGATTCAACTCTTAAAATGGAGCAATTCCTTAACGATGGTGACGAAGTAAAGGTTGGCGATGTAGCTTTTATTGTACGAGGAAAAGTACAATCGTTGTTGCAAACTGAGCGTTTGATGTTGAATGTAATGCAACGAATGAGTGGTATTGCAACCGTAACACGTCGTTATGCTCGTCAATTGGAAGGACTTAAAACTCGTGTATTGGATACTCGTAAAACAACACCGGGTTTGCGTATAATTGAAAAAGAGGCTGTAAAAATTGGAGGAGGAGTAAATCACCGCATCGGACTTTTTGATATGATTCTTATAAAAGACAACCATGTCGATTTTGCAGGAGGTATAACCAATGCCATAAAACGCGCGCAAGCATATTTGCAAGAGAAAGGCAAAGACCTTAAAATAGAGATTGAGGTTCGCAACCTTGACGAGTTGCAAGAGGTAATGGAGTTTGGAGGAGTAGATCGTATTATGCTCGATAACTTCTCACCCGAACTTACACGCAAAGCAGTTGAGATGATTGATGGACGTTTTGAAACAGAATCATCAGGCGGAATAACATTCGATACACTTCGCAGCTATGCTGAGTGTGGAGTGGATTATATCTCGGTAGGAGCATTAACTCACTCTGTAAAAGGTTTGGATTTAAGCTTTAAAGCTTGCGAATAAACATAATTATGCAAATAGCGATAGATAAAGATAAATGTATAGTGTGTGGCAGATGTGCAGACATCTGCCCCGCTAATATATTCTCAAAAGAGGAGGATAAAATACTTATTCAGTACGAAGATAGTTGTATAGGATGTGGACACTGTGTGTCGGTATGTCCGCAAGAGTCTATATCACATTCGCTATTTCCAATAGAAAAACAACATAAGTTCAGTTATGGAGATTACCCTTCGCCCGAAGCGATGATGACTCTTATTAAAGCGCGTCGATCAAACAGAGCGATGAGTAAGAAACCAATACCTGAAGATCTGTTGAAAATGATAGTTGATGCAGCATATCTTTCACCCACAGCAACAAATTCGCAGAACTTGGAGTTTACATTAATAACAGATGCAGAAAAGATACGCCAAGTAACATCATTTACAATCACTACATTTTATAACCTTCGAAAGAAGTTGGCAAATGCGGTGTTGGCACCCATAACCAAACTTCTTATGCCTAAGGTTTTTGCCATGGTTCCCATGCTCGACCGTTTGAAAGCAGAGTTCGAAAAGGGGAACGATAAGGTAATGCGCGATGCAACAGCGATGCTGATAATATCATCACCCAAAGGGGACAGATTTGGAGCAGAGAATGCAAACTTGTCGTATCAGAATGCGTCGTTGATTGCAGAAAGTTTAGGTGTTGCACACTTCTATACAGGATTTGTATTATCTGCCACTCGTTTAAAAAAAGGAAAACTTGAAAAAGAGTTAGGCATAAAAGGAACAATGTGTGCTGGAATGGCACTTGGAATGCCTAAGTTCAAATACTTGAAATATACCGACCGAAAAGAAATCAATTACACAAAACTCTAAATGTCCGAAGTAACCTCATACAAAACGGTTGCCACAACCTCAGAAGGGTTGTATAAAGAGAAGATGAGCAAATTCATCTCCTTTGCCATACCTGTTTTTACGGTAGAGGAGGCGATGGCTTTGGTGGAGGAGTATCGCAATAAGTATCACGATGCCCGACACGTATGTTGGGGCTACCGAGTTGGAGCAACAGGAGAGTTTACTCGTAGTAGCGATAATGGAGAGCCATCCGGAACTGCAGGAAAACCCATCGTAGGACAGATGCTCTCAAACGAAATAACCAATGTTCTGATTGTTGTTATACGTTACTTCGGAGGAATAAAACTTGGAACAGGAGGGCTTATAGTTGCCTACAAAGAGGCTGCACTCGATGCAATTCGCAACAATACCATAGTTGAACGCACCATTGAACGACAACTATTTATTGAGTTTGATTACATTGATATGGAAGGCGTTATGCGACTTATGAAAGAGAAAGAAGATTGCATAAGAGTTGGTGAAAGAACATTTGATAATCGTTGTTCAATATCATTCCACGTCTCTCTTGAATTTGCTGATGAAGTAATAGGTAAATTAGAAAAACTCAACTCAGTAACAATCACAGATAAAGGACTTTCTTTTTAATTAGGAATTAGGAATTAGGAATTTTACCAAATTTATTTGAGTATTGTTGAACGTAAACAAAATCAACAAACGTTAATTAGGAAATACTAATCCTCTAAAATTCTCTCCAAAATTTCAATAGCCATTGAAACATTGTCAATGTAGCCGATGGTAAGAATACGTTTACCTCGGTTCTCTCTTAATGCGCTGCGTTTAGGTTCTCGTTGAACATAATCTATAATCTTACCAAAGGTGTCCGATTGGAAATAGTTACTTTTCTCATCAGAGATGAAGTACAGATTCATTTTACCCTGTTTAAGGGTAACCTTCTCCATACCCAAAAGTTTAGCCAAGCGACGAAGAGTAACAATGCGAATAAGGTCTATACCCTGTTTAGGTATGCGACCAAAGCGGTCTTCCAATTTAGCTTTAAATTGGGCAATATCCTCTTCGCGTTCCATGTTGTCAAGCTCTTGATAAAGCAAAATCCTTTCGCTCTCGCTCTCAATATAAGAAGCGGGGAAAAGTAACTCCATATCAGTTTCAATAACACAATCGCTTACAAAAGAGTCGTTGCAGTTCTCCTCTTCGTATAGTTCGGCAAACTCCTCGGTTTTAAGCTCGCTTACAGCCTCTTTTAAAATCTTCTGATAAGTTTCATAACCTAAATCGGTAATAAAACCACTCTGTTCCGAACCAAGCAAGTTTCCTGCACCTCTTATATCCAAGTCTTGCATGGCAATATGAATACCACTACCGAGTTCCGAAAAGTTCTCAATGGCTTGCAATCTTCTACGAGCATCAGTCTTAAGAGTAGAGTAGGGAGGAGTCAACAGATAGCAGAAAGCCTTTTTATTGCTTCTTCCAACCCTGCCGCGAAGTTGATGCAAATCGCTCAAGCCAAAGTTTTGAGCCTCGTTTATTATAATGGTGTTTGTATTTGGCATATCAACACCCGCCTCAATAATGGTTGTCGATAGCAAAACATCATATTCATGGTTTGCGTAGTCAAGAATTATACGTTCAAGTTTTTCGGGTTCCATTTGTCCGTGACCAATAATGACCCTTGCATCAGGAACAAGTTTATGGATAAGAGCCTCTAATTCCGAAAGAACAGATATTCTGTTGTTTACAAAGAATACTTGACCATTTCGGCTCAACTCAAACTCTATAGCCTCTTTGATAATATCTTCGTTAAAAGGATGCACTTCGGTTTGTATCGGGTGTCTGTTTGGTGGAGGAGTGGTAATAGCGGAGAGGTCGCGCGCTCCCATAAGTGAGAACTGTAAAGTTCTTGGAATGGGAGTAGCCGACATGGTAAGAGTATCCACGTTGCTCTTAATCTGTTTAAGTTTATCTTTAACGGCAACTCCAAATTTTTGCTCCTCATCAATGACGAGCAACCCCAACGATTTAAACTTAACCTCCTTGCCAATAATTTTGTGAGTGCCAATCAGAATATCAATCTCTCCGTTCTTAAGCTCCTCCAAAATGCGTTTTGTCTCTTTGGCACTTCTTGCTCTGCTTAAATAATCAACCTTAACGGGAAAATCTTTGAGTCTGTTTTTAAAAGTATTATAGTGTTGGTAAGCAAGAACAGTAGTAGGTACAAGCACAGCAGTCTGCATATTGTCGCAAGCCGCTTTAAATGCTGCTCTGACGGCAATCTCTGTTTTGCCAAAACCAACATCACCGCAAATAAGCCTGTCCATAGGTCTTGCTCTCTCCATATCGGCTTTCACCTCATTTGTGGTTTTAAGTTGGTCGGGTGTATCCTCATACATAAAACTTGCCTCCAACTCGTTTTGCATAAAGGTGTCCGAAGAGAATGCAAATCCCTCTTGTGTGGCACGTTTGGCGTAGAGAAGAATAAGATCGCGAGCAATCTCTTTCATCTTGCTCTTTGTCTTCTCTTTCAGTTTGTTCCATGCGTTGCCATTGAGTCTGTATATGCGAGGAGCATCACCCTCTTTACCCTTATATTTCGATAGTTTATGCAAAGCATGAATACTCACGAAAATCATATCGTTGTTTTGGTAAACAAGCTTAACCATCTCCTGCATATAACCGTTTATGTTACCTCTCACAAGACCGCCAAACCTGCCAATACCATAATCAATATGGACAATATAGTCTCCGAGTTCAATCTGTTTAAGCTCTTTAAGCGATAGGGCAAGTTTACCACTACGCACATGGTCGCTTTTAAGACTGAATTTGTGAAAACGGTCAAAAATCTGATGGTCGGTAAAGAAGCAGAGTTTGTTCTCTCTATCAATAAAACCCTCGTGAATAGTCTTGTTTACCGCAGTAAAGGTTATAAAATTGTTACGTTCGGCAAAAATCTCTACCAAACGATCAATTTGCTTTTTGCTATCGCTTAATATGTAAATCTTATAGCCCTCCTTAATTAGTTCGGTAAACGATTCCGCAGCTTTATCAAAATCTTTGTGATAAATAGGTTGGGGAGCAATTTCGTATTTTATTACCGAAAAGTTTTTTGAGTAGCACTTCGCACCATAATCAATACGTTTAAAACTTAATATACATTCGGCAAACACATCTGCATCAACAACTTTTTGCATAGCATCCATATCTCCCTCTTCGCTCAACACAAGTTGAGTGGCAATACTCTCCGATGCAATACCCTTTATACGTTCGCAAGCCCAAGCAAGGTCGGCAAAAGCAAAAATGGTATCCTTTTTAATAAAATCGAGAATGGAGATTCCAAACTTCTCTCCACCTGCCATATCAGGGATAATATCAATCTCTTCAACCCTCTCTTTCGAAAGTTGAGTTTCAATATCAAAACTTCTTATCGAGTCAATCTCATCATCAAAAAAGTCAATACGGAAAGGATAGCTACCTGCGTATGAAAATACATCAATAATACTACCACGAACCGAGTATTGCCCGGGTTCATACACATAGTCGCAACGCTCAAAGCCAAGTTCAAAAAGTTTGTCGGCAAACTCAGTCATATCAAACAAATCGCCGACCTTGCAGTGTAGAGTATCCTTTTTTAGTTTGGTATCTGAAACAACTTTCTCAGCCAGAGCCTCAGGCGAAGTAACAATAAAAGCACCGTCGCTCTCTCTCGATAATCTGCCTAATACTTCAGTGCGTAAAATAGCATTGGCAGAATCAATCTGCCCATACTTAATGGCACGTTTATATCCCGAGGGGAAGAATAGAACATTTTTACTGTCTCCACAAAGTTGGCAAATATCATTATAGACGTAACCCGCCTCTTCACTATCGTTAGCAACCACAATAACGTCTTTACCTAACTCTTTAAGAGCCGAAAGAGCAATAGCGGCAGCCGAGCCACAAAGACCTTGTAAATGAATAGTTCTGCACTTTTCATCTGCAATACACCTCTCCAACGCTCTACGTCTTAATGTGGAGTTAAAAATATCTCTGATTTTAATAATATCTTCCTCTCTCATTCCTTCTCTTTTCAGAGTGCGAAGATATAACAAACTTTTTAGAAGTTGTTAGAATTTAAAACAATATCTTATATGTGAGCTAAATAAAACTCATGAAAGAGGAAAGGTAAAATAAAAGTATAATCAATCAAAAAGCAGAATCATTTATAAAAACGTAAAATATTTCACAGAAAATCCAACTTCTTAGTTTTTTTATATCTATTTTTGTACTATGTAAAATTCACACGATGCTAACAAAATTATTCGGATTCAATCCAAAGGAGAGTACAGTTCGTACAGAGATTACTGCTGGAATAACAACATTCCTTACCATGGCATATATCCTTGCTGTTAACCCGGCAATACTTAGCCAAACAGGAATGGATGAAGGAGCTCTATTTACAACAACAGTATTAATGGCGGCATTGCCAACAATTTTTATGGGACTATATGCAAAACTTCCATTTGCCTTAGCCCCGGGAATGGGATTAAATGCCTTTTTTGCAATTACTGTATGTGGTACAATGGGCTATTCATGGCAGTTTGCACTAACTGCAGTGTTTCTTGAAGGTCTATTATTTATATTGCTGACCTTAACAAACCTGCGAGAAAAGATTGTTGAAGTACTGCCTACCTCATTAAAAAACGCAATTGGTGCAGGTATTGGATTATACATTGCATTCATCGGATTACAAAACGCAGGAATTATAGTTAACCATGATGCAACATTGGTTGCAATGGGAGATCTCTCTATTGACACCGAATATCACTTTGCAACAGGAGCTCTATTGGGATTAATAGGAATAATACTCACATCAATATTATTAGTTCGGAACGTAAAAGGAGCATTGCTTATTGGTATAGTCCTAACAACTTTAATAGGAATTCCAATGGGTATAACACAATTCAATGGAGTATTTGGTATGCCACCATCGGTAGAACCAATATTTATGAAATTTGATTGGAATGGAATTTTCTCAGCCGATATGCTGATAATAGTATTTACTCTATTATTTGTTGACTTGTTTGACTGTATTGGTACAGTCATTGGAGTTGCCAACCGAGCAGGAATGATGAAGAATGGTAAAATCCCTCGTCTAAAACATGTGTTTATGGTAGATTCATTATCAACCACGGCAGGAGCGGTAATGGGAACAAGTACAGTAGCTGTATATGTTGAGAGTGCAGCCGGAGTAAACGATGGAGGACGTAGTGGATTAACATCTGTGGTAACAGGTATCTGTTTCTTATGTGCTTTATTCTTTGCACCGTTGTTTCTTGCAATACCTGCAGCGGCAATTGCACCTGTATTGGTATTGGTAGGATTAATGATGATGTCATCAGTAAGAGATGTTGACTTCAATAACTATAGCGAAGCAGTTCCCGCATTTATATGCATATTATTTATGCCACTCTCTTATAGTATTGCAGAGGGAATAGTATTAGGACACCTTGCCTATGTATTAATAAATTTATTGAGTGGAAATTACAAGAAAGTAACATTGGGAATGTATGTTCTTGCAGCATTCTTCCTTATGAAATTTTTATTCTAATTAAAAGAATTACCGGAATATTAACTACAACAAAATATAGCTATGGAAATAGTACAAGTATTGGATAAAAAGTTTTCCATATACATATCGAAAGAACAAATCAAAGAGAGAGTAAAAGAGGTAGCTTCAGAGATAGAAAAAGATTTAAAAGATAAAAATCCACTCTTTCTTGTAATATTGAATGGGTCATTTATATTTGCAGCCGACCTATTGCGCGAAATGAACTTCCCTTGTGAAATAACCTTTATTCGTCTTGCTTCGTATGAAGGAACATCAACAACAGGCGATGTAAAACAGGTAATAGGATTGCGTGATAGTATTGAAGGGCGTACAGTAGTGGTTGTGGAAGATATAATTGATTCAGGCTATACAATGAAAGAGATGCTACGCATTTTGAACGAAAAAAATCCGGAAGCAATATATATAACATCACTATTTGTAAAACCAGGAAATATAAAAGTAGATTTAAAAATAGACTATCGTTGTTTTGATATAGATAATGACTTTATCGTAGGGTACGGATTAGATTATGACCATTACGGACGTAACCTATCCGATATCTACAAAGTAGTAGAAGAATAGAGTTGTTAGTTTTCGGTTTCGTAAACTCAACCGCCCTACGGGTAGTTGTTAGATAGCGAGAGATTGAAATTTCAATCTCTCGTTTTTTTATATAACCAGATTCAAGAGCAAATGCTCGTTAACTAACAACTGTTGCGAAGTAACTAACTAATTCCTAATTCTTCTAACTTTTTCAAAGAAGCTCTGCATCAGATGGTAAAAATTGGGTATAAACAGTGTACCCAAAATGGTGCTAAAAAGCATACCAAAAACAACGGCACTACCTAAAGAAATCCTGCTGGCAGCACCTGCTCCTGTTGCAAACAGCATAGGCAAAATACCAATAATAAAGGCAAACGAAGTCATAAGAATAGGCCTCAGTCTCATGCGACCGGCTTCAATTGAAGCAGTAATAATATCCTCGCCCTTTAGTCTGTTATCGGCTGCAAACTCTACAATCAAAATCGCATTTTTAGCCGACAGAGCAATAAGCAAAATAATACCAATTTGGCTGAAAATACTAATAGGTAATCCCATAGCAATAGTTCCTAACACAGCACCTAAAATTGCAAACGGAACAACCATAATAACAGCAATAGGGCTTGTCCAACTTTCGTATTGAGCAGCCAAAACAAGAATAACCACCACAATTGCAAGAATAAAAATTACAGCAACAGATGACTCTGCTTTATTCTCTTGATACGCTTCTCCTGTCCATTCATAACCAAACGAATTGCCAAGTAGTTTTTCAAACAGGGCCTCCATGCCCATCATAGTCTCCGACGAACTGAATCCTTTGGCACTGCTACCCGTAATAGAAGCAGAGGTGTACATATTATATCTCTCAATCAAATCTTCACCAAGTTTCTCTTCAACGGTTGTAAATGCCGAAAAAGGAACCATCTCACCATTGCTGTTTCTCACCGAGAGTTTCAGTACGTCATCAATACGTTTTCGGCTTACAGCATCAGCACTCAACAACACTTGGTAAATACGGCCAAAAGAGGTAAAGTCATTAACATATGCCGAACCCATGTATAACGATAAAGAGTTAAAAACATCAGCCAAATTCACACCTTGCATCTCAACCTTATCTCGGTTTATGTTCAAAGCAAATTGCGGAGTAGCACCTTGGTATATAGTATTTACAGACCCAATACTTTTAACCATCTTGCTTTGAGCAACCAACTCATTAATTGCTTTCTGCAACTCACCGCTACCTAAGTTGCCAATATCCTCAATCTGCATTTGTAAACCACCCACAGCACCCATACCGTTTATGGCAGGAGGGTTAAGAGCAAATACCGACGCCTCTTCAATCGACGAAGCATCCCTGTTGAAATTACTTATAATGGAAGCAATACCCTCATCGTTACCCTTACGCTCTTTCCAAGGCTTAAGAATAACAAAAATGGTGGCATTATTCGACGACGGAGCGCTGTTTATAACCGAAAAACCGTTAATGCACATATAGCTCTGTACCACATCATAATCATTTAAAATAGAGCCGAGTCTGTCGGTAACCTTTTCAGTACGTTCAAGCGAAGTATTAGGCGGTAGCGATACCGAAACCAGAAAATAACCTTGATCCTCTTCAGGAATAAACGAAGAAGGAGTCTTTACAAACCCCCAAAAGGCAGCAATGGTAAAAACCGCAAAAGCAATCATACTTTTAATTGGGTGCTGTAACATGCGCGAAATAACAGCAACATACCCATTCACACACTTATCATACCCTTTGTTGAACCACCTGTAAAAAACAAACTTAGGTTCGTGCTTCTCCTTCAAAAACAAAGCACAAAGGGCAGGAGTGAGAGTAAGCGAATTAAAACCGCTGAATAATGTGGCAACAGCAATAGTCAGCGCAAACTGTTTATAAAGCTCGCCCGTAATGCCGGGAATAAAAGCAGTAGGCACAAACACTGCAAGTAATACCAAAACAACGCCAATAACAGGTCCTGTAATCTCGCGCATGGCTTCAGTAACAGCATCTTTTCGAGAGTATTTACCCGTGGCAAGCAGTCGCGATGAGTTCTCCACTACAATAATGGCATCATCTACAACTATGGCAATGGCAAGCACCATACCAAACAAAGTAAGCGTATTAATAGAGAACCCAAACAGTTTCATAACTGCAAGAGTGCAAATCAACGAAACAGGAATAGTCAAAGAAGGAATAATAACAGCTCTGAAGTTTTGTAAGAAGATAAGCACCACCAACATAACCAACAAAGTCGTCTCAATAAGAGTAACTACCACCTCCTCCAACGAAGCCTTAACAAAGTTAGTCGTATCAAGAACAATATTACACTCAACACCTTCAGGTAGGTTTTTAGAGAGAGATTTAACCCTCTCTCTAACCTCATCGGCAACATCAAGAGCATTACTTCCCGGGAGCTGATAAATAGCAATAGCGGCAGCCGATTTACCGCTCTGTTTCGATACCGTACCATAATTTTGGCTACCAAGTTCAATCTCGGCAATATCCTTAAGTCTCAAGTAACCACCCTCGGGCAGAGCCTTAATAATAATATTCTCAAACTCGCTAACCGACGATAAACGCCCTTTGGTAGTAAGAGTATATTGAAATTTAGTATTACTGCTTTGTGGAGGCTGTCCCACACCGCCAGCCGACACCTCAATATTTTGAGCCGAAATAGCATTATATACATCATCAGGGGTAACATTCCTCATTCTCATCACCTCAGGGTTAAGCCACACCCTCATACCATAATCCCCCGCACCAAACACCGTAACATTACCAACACCGTTAAGGCGAGAGAGAGGGTCAGAGAAGTTCAAAGTAGCATAGTTCGAAAGGAATAACCCATCATAAACCGAGCTGTCAGCCTCCAGCGAGAGAATCATAACAATATTAGTAGATTGCTTCTTTGTGGTAATACCCTGTTTAATAACCTCGCTTGGCAAATTACCCTCGGCAATATTCACGCGGTTTTGCACCAGCACAGCAGCCATGTCGGCATCAGTACCCACCTCAAAAGTAACAGTCAAGTTATACTGCCCTGTAGAAGAAGAAGTAGAACTCATGTAAATCATGCCATCCACGCCATTAACCTGCTCCTCAATCGGAGTAGCAACAGTTTTGGCAATAGTTTCGGCGCTTGCACCCGGGTAAGTAGCCTGCACCTGAACCGTAGGCGGAGTAATATCGGGGAATTGAGCAATAGGTAAAAATTCCAGAGCCACCACACCGGCAATAACCATAAGAATGGCAATAACGGTGGCAAAAATAGGTCGGTCAATAAAAAAACGAGAGAACATAAAAAACAACAAATTAAGTTACTCAAAAACAGGATTAACCTTCATACCGTCTCTAACCTTCAAAAGAGCCTTCGAAACATACATATCGTTTTCATCAATACCACTGGTAACATACCTCAACGTATCATCAATAACCTCCCCGGTGGTAATATGTCGGTATTCCACGATAGACGAGTCGTTAACCACATACACAAAACTACCCAACTGATCAAAACCAATCGAAGCATCATTAATCAACACAGCCTTATCCCTTTTGGCATAAGGAAGCATAACCGAAGCATACATACCATCCTTAAGTTCTCCATTATGATTTTCAATTTCGGCTCTTAAACGTAACGTACCCATCGAAAGTTCAATATTAGGAGCAACATAATCAATTTTACCCTTAAACACCTTTAGGGTAGGAGAGTCGAAAAACACCATAACACTATCAAACGGAGTCTCATTGTTTTCCCACAACATCTTTAAATACTGATTATCCTCAATATTAAAATAAGCATACATCAAATCCTCCTGAAAAATAGTAGCAAGAACCGTAGGCTCTCCGCCATTCACATAATTTCCATTCGACAAAGTACCGATAGTCACCCTGCCGCGGAACGGAGCCTTAACATAGCAGTAGCTCAAATTCGTTTTAGCCATAGAAAGAGAAGCTTCGGCATTCTTGACATCAGCTTCGGCAGCAATAAGTTGCGATTTGGCTTCAATTAAATCAATTTCGCTGATGGCATTACTCGCCGAAGCCTCCTTCATTCTCAAATAATTATTCTCGGCATAATCACGTTTGGCAATAGCATTTTCCAACGAGCTTTCAGCCTCCAAAACATAATCCTTATATTGAGTAGGCTCAATAAGGAAGAGAAGTTTATCCTTCTCAACCCTACTGCCTGCATCGTAAAAAGAGTTTTCAAGATACCCATTTACTCTTGCTACAAGATTAACGCTGTTTTGAGCCGAAACATACCCGGGATATTTTTTCATTAAAGTAATATCCCTCACAATGGGCTTGGCAACCGAAATAGGAGGCATTGCCTCATAGCCACTCAATAAATTGTCGTTGCAACCACTCAAGGCGAAGCAAAAGACAGACAGCATACAAAAAATAAAACACCTCATATATATAGTTTTTAGTTTGTAGTTTTTAGAAAGCAGAGATATAGTAAATTTCTTAAATAACTTGTAGTTCATAAACTAACAACTAATAGCTAACAACTAACAACTCATAATCACCACCCACTACCCAAAGCTCTATACAAATTAATTAAGGCGGTGAGAGTATTACCCTCTGCCGAAACAAGAGAGTTTTGGTACTCCAAAAGAGAGCGCTGAGCATCCAAAACATTTTGGAAATCAGTCAATCCACGTTTATACAAATCGAGCGAAAGAGTAAGCATCAATTCTCCTTGAACCACCAATTCTCTCAAACTAACAACCTGTTTAATACGCCCTTTGTAAGCCGAAATAGCACTGCTGACCTCTTCAGTAGCCTTAAGCACCACCGAGTTGTAATTGCGAATAGCAGCATCATAATTAGCCTTCTCTTGTTTTAAAGAGTTAAGCAAGTTACCACCCTGAAAAAAATTCCAACTGATTCGAGGAGAAAGAGAGTAAGTAATACTATTCTTGTTAAAAGTATTATTAAGAGATTGTCCTTGAAACCCAAAGCTGCCGTCAACAAAAAACTGAGGAGAAAAATTTCGTTTAGCACCATTCAAACTCTCTTTGGCAGCTTTGGTTTTAATAAATGCCGCACTTACATCAGGCCTGTTGGCAAGCATCTCTTCGCTTGTACCAATAGCAACAACCTTTAAGTAAGACGGAATCTCTTCAGGCACAACTAACCAGTCGTAAAGCGTTTGCGGAAACACCCCCGTTAGCTGACAAATAGTATAAATTTGATTATCAATAGAACTCTGCAGAATAGGAACCGAAGCCTTAGTATTGAAGTAAACCGATTTAGCCTGAGCAACATCTAATTGAGAAGCTAATCCGGCATTAAACCTAACCTCGGTAATATTTAAAATCTCCTTTTGCGACTCAATATTCTTAATAGCAACAATTAACTGTTGCTGCATCATACGCAATTGGGCATAATAAGATGCCATATCAGCCGTCAAACTCATAATTGTAGCATTATAAAGTTCAATTTCTGCCTCATAATCAAATTTAGCCTCTTTAGCCTTAGCCCTGATAGCACCAAAAATATCAATTTCCCAACTCGCATTCAATGCAAACAACCAATTACTCTGAGTAACATCACTTATGTAATCGGTATCATCGCTCAAATTTCTACTGCTTTTCGATTTTGCCCAGCCCCTTTCAAGCGTTATAGTAGGGTAGAAAGCACTTTGAGCAATCCTATGCGAAGCCCTTGCCGCCAAAATATTATCCATGGCAACAAAAACATCTTGATTATTGCTAACTGCAAGATTAATAAGAGAGTCAAGAATAGGATCGTTTAATTCTACCCACCAATCATTAGGGGGACGAGAGGTAGTAGAAAATACCCCGTCGCTCTCAAACGTAGGTAAATCCAATTTAATAAAAGCATCATCACCCTTTGCAAATGCAAAGCAAACATTAAGAAGGAAAATAAAAGAAACTACCCATCTCATAAAAACGGCTGTTACAATATTCACATACCATAACAGCCGAAATACCTATTTTGTTTACTATGTTTGGTAATCTAAAAACTAACAACTACCCGCATAATGGCGAAGCCGAAAACTAAAGTCAAATAAGCACTAAAGTAGTCAACCCATTTCTCAAACCTATATATAGTGGTAACAAATAACAAATCTCAAAAGGTTATTTTATAAATAGTCATAAAACCCAAAACAAACAGCAGGTTGTTCTTTCATGAACAACCTGCTGTTGCTTTTATTTATATATTAAAGTTAAATAGATATTTGTAAGAAATAACGTTATAACTTCAATTATGCAAACCTCAACTCTTTCGCATTCCCTTGGTTTTCAATAATTGTTCCGTTATCGTAAACCAAACGTCCGTTTACAAATGTCTTTTCAATAGAGCAGGGGAATGTGTGTCCAATAAATGGCGACCAACCACATTTTGACAATATATTGCCACTCTCTACGGTATATGGTTTATTTGGGTTTACTAAAACTATGTCGGCAAAATATCCCTCTCTAATGTAGCCACGTTTCTCTACACCATACAAGAGGGCAGGAGCGTGAGCACTCTTTGTTACAACTGTTTCAATAGGGAATACTCCTGCTTTAGCCATTTCAAATAGAGCTAACAATGTGTGTTGTATTAGTGGCCCACCCGATGCTGCAGTTAAACAGTTACCCTCTTTTTCCGATGGTAGGTGAGGAGCGTGGTCGGTAGCAACAATGTCAATTAGGTTATTGTTGAATCCTGCTCTTAATGCATCTCTATCCTCTTGGCTTTTAATAGATGGGTTCCATTTAATAAGGTTGCCGTATTTTTCGTAATCCCTGTCATCGAAATATAGGTGGTGAGTACATATTTCTGATGTAATACGTTTTTCTGTTAAAGGTTTATCTTCTAAAAGTGTAAGTTCCTTTGCCGTTGAAATATGCAATACGTGTAAACGTGCATTGTGGCGTGTGGCAAGTTCCACTGCTTTAGCAGTAGAGGCGTAGCAAGCCTCTGCGTCTCTGATTAGTGGGTGAAATTTAACGGGTAAATCCTCTCCGTATTTGCCAATATAAAACTCTTTGTTGCGTTTTATAACCTCTTCCGACTCTGAGTGTATGGCAATAATTGAATCAACCTCCGAAAATATTCTGTTAAGAGTTTCGCTCTCGTTTACCAACATATTACCAGTTGATGAACCCAAGAATAGTTTAACACCGCATATGCGGTTGAAATCTGCTTTTAAAAGTTCATCAATGTTATCGTTGGTAGCACCAATATAAAACGAGTAGTTTGCAAGAGATGTTTCAGCTGCACGGTCAAACTTCCAATTAACATCAGCAATAGTAGTGGTTTGTGGTTTAGTGTTTGGCATATCCATAAATGATGTAATACCTCCTGCCACTGCTGCACGACTCTCTGTCGCAATATCAGCCTTGTGAGTCAACCCCGGTTCTCTAAAGTGTACTTGGTCATCAATTGCGCCGGGTATAAGCCACATACCCTCGGCATCAATAACCTCTTTTGCATCAGCAATCCACTCTTGAGTACACTCGCCATAGACAACTCTCTCTATTTTATCTCCATTTATGAGTAGAGAGCCTTTTTGGCTCTCTCCACTATTTATTATTGTTGCATTCTTAATTAAAATCATATCTTTCTGTTTTTAGGAATTAGTTCGTCGATGCGCTCCAATTAGTAATTAGTAATTAGTAATTAGTAATTAGTAATTCCTCATTTCTCATTTCTAATTCCTAATTTACTTAAACAAACTTCCAAGCTTAAGTTTTATAACACCAAAGAAGGCTTCGCTGAAAATTCCACCACTCATTTTGCTTGTACCAAGTGTGCGGTTTATGAATATTATAGGCTCCTCTTTGATTTTAAAGCCCAATTTGTACGATTTAAACTTCATCTCAATTTGGAATGCATAACCTTTAAATTGAATTTTATCCAAATTGATGCTCTCCAAAACTTTACGGCGATAACACATAAAACCTGCTGTTGCATCGGCAACTTTCATTCCTGTTATAAGTTTTACATACTTCGAAGCAAAATACGACATAATAACTCTGCCCATAGGCCAGTTTACAACATTAACGCCCGAAATATAGCGCGACCCAATTGCTACGTCAGCCTCACGGTTGCATGCTTCGTAAAGTTTAATAAGGTCGTTGGGGTTGTGCGAAAAATCGGCATCCATTTCAAATATATATTCATATCCGTTTTTCAAAGCCCATTTAAAGCCTGTAATGTATGCAGTACCCAAGCCCAATTTTCCTTCTCTGCTTATAAGTGATATTCTGTTTTCGAATTTTGATTGCATCTCTCTAACGGCATCAGCTGTACCATCGGGAGATGCGTCGTCAACGATAAGAATATCAAATCGTTGTGGTTGTGATATTACTGCGGTGATAATATCTCTAATGTTTTCAATCTCGTTGTAAGTTGGAATTATTACAACAGAATCAGATTTTAAAGGTTTCATTAAAATTTATGTGTATGCTTTTTATATCCTACAAAAATAGAATTTAGCATTGTTATTTCAAAATAAAAGCCATAAAATATATGGTATTACCACAAAAAACATAATATTTTACAGAATTTAGCTATTGTTTAAATTTTATTCAGACTTTATAATATATTTCGCAAATATTGTTGAATATTGGCAAATCGTAAATTAATCTATCCATTTTAATGGAAATTTGTATAGAAAAATGGTTTAATTGTTGATAACTTTGTAATGATATAATTTTCATAACTCAAAAAAAATGAGTACTTTTGCGGTCTAATTTTAGAAA
Organism: Candidatus Caccoplasma sp.; assembly: GCA_045613905.1. GTDB lineage: Bacteria > Bacteroidota > Bacteroidia > Bacteroidales > G3-4614 > Caccoplasma_A. The sequence goes on along the minus strand of JAZLBW010000018.1, from coordinate 18,588 downwards.
TGTAGAAATTAGACAAATGTAAAGTTGTCCATAAACGTAAGTTTTATGGGCGATTTAGTGTTAACTTAATATTTATTTAATGAAGAAACAAACTACCCCTGATTATATATTTGAGGCAAGTTGGGAAGTATGTAACCTTGTAGGAGGTATATATACTGTATTATCAACAAAAGCAAGAACACTTCAAGAAAAAAACAAAGATAAAGTAATATTCTTCGGTCCCGATTTAGAGGGCGGTAATATAGCATTCAAAGAGAGTGCAACACTTTTAAAGGGTTGGCGTAAAGTCGCAGCTGACGCAGGATTGAAAGTAAAAGTAGGACGTTGGCAAATACCCGGAACTCCCATAGCAATTTTAGTTGATTTCAAAGATACATTTGCTGAGCGTGATGCAATTTATGGACAAATGTGGAACGATTTCGGTATCGATTCGTTACCTGCATATGGCGATTATGATGAAGCATGTATGTTTGCAGTATCTGTTGCTCGTGCAATGGAGAGTTTCTATAAATTTATTGAAGGTGAGAAATACAATGTGGTGGCACACTTCGATGAGTGGACAACAGGAATGGGATTGCTTTACGTTAAGAAAAACCTTCCTTCTATTGCAACTGTATTTACAACACACGCAACATCAGTAGGACGTTCAATAGCATCAAACGGCAAACCATTATACGACTATCTCCCCGGATATTTCGGAGATCAAATGGCAGCTGAGTTGAATATGGTGTCAAAACACTCAGTTGAGAAAAACGCAGCGCTAAATGCTGATGCATTCACAACAGTAAGTAGCATCACCGCTAAAGAGAGTACACAACTTATCGGACGCAAGCCCGATGTAACTCCTAACGGATTTGAGGAGGAGATGGTGCCTACAGCCGAGAAATACGCAAAAGTTCGTACGGCGGCTCGTAAAACATTGTTGCAAGTAGCTGCAGCATTATCAGGTAAAAAACCTGCAGATGATGCATTGTTGGTAACAACTTCAGGACGTAATGAATTCCGTAACAAAGGAATTGATTTGTACCTTGACTCTTTGAAAAAACTATCAGAATCATATAACGGAGAGCGTCAAATCATTGCATTTATCCTGGTTCCTGCATGGGCAGGTGATGCACGTGAGGATGTAGTTGCTCGCATGAAAAAACTTCCTGCAGATGCAACACAATTAGATGCTCCATTTGTTACACATGCAATCCACAATTTCAACGAGGATAACATTATCAATAAAATACGCTCATTGTCATTTAATGCTTCGGCTGATGACAAAATTCAAGTAATTTACGTTCCCTCATATCTAAAAGGCGATGACGGAATCTTGAACAAGAGCTACTATCAAGTATTGCCAGGTTTCGATTTGACAATCTTCCCTTCATACTATGAGCCATGGGGTTACACTCCACTTGAGAGCGTAGCATTTGGAATACCTACTGTAACAACTTCACTTTCAGGATTTGGAATGTGGGTAATGGAGAAGGTAAGCAAAGTTTCAAAACGAAGCGGAGTATATGTAATCCCCCGTACCGACTCAAACTACGACGAGCTTTCAACAAAGATTGCCGAGACAATTGCATCGGTTGCCGAGATGAAAGAAAAAGACTACACTGCATTGAGCGAGGCTGCAACTGCAACATCTAAAAAAGCATTGTGGAACAACTTCATCGCTGAGTACGAGAAGGTATATATTAAAGCATTAGCACAAAACAAAAAATCAAATAAATAAGCAAATAACTTATAAATTATACAGAAATGAAAGTAAAAGTAAGTGAAACAAACATGCCCAAATGGGGAAATGTAACTGTAAAGTTTGATGTTCCCGAGAAACTTGAGGCATTGCAAGAGATGTCTAAAAATATTTTTTGGACTTGGACTTCAGAAGCAACAAATCTATTTAAAGATATAGACGCAGAATTGTGGCGTGCCACAGCAGGAAACCCTGTGTTGATGTTGCAAAAACTATCTTATGAGCGTCTTGAGGAGATTGCTGCCGACAAAGCAATGATGACTCGTATCAATGCTGTGTACAAAAACTTCCGTAAATATATGGACGAGCCTCGTCGTACAGATATGCCTTCAGTAGCATATTTCAGTATGGAGTACGGTTTGTCAAACGTATTGAAAATATATTCAGGAGGTCTTGGAGTATTGGCAGGTGACTACCTAAAAGAGGCAAGTGATGTTAATATCGACATGACAGGAGTTGGTTTCTTGTATCGTTATGGATACTTCAAACAAACTCTTTCAATGGACGGACAACAACTTGCTAACTACGAGCCTCAAAACTTCAACCAATTACCTCTTGACCAAGTATGTGACGAAACAGGTAAACCTATCGTTCTTGAGGTGCCTTACCCAGGAAGAGTAGTTTACGCTCACATTTGGAGAGTAAACGTAGGTCGTGTGCCTTTGTATTTGCTTGATACTGATTTGGATCAAAATAGCGAGTACGATCGTTCAATCACTTACCAACTTTATGGTGGTGACTGGGAACACCGTATGAAACAAGAGTACATGTTGGGTATCGGTGGTATGTTGATGTTGAAACGTCTTGGAATCAAAAAAGAGGTTTACCACTGTAACGAAGGACACGCAGCACTTATCAACGTACAACGTTTGGTAGAGTATGTACAAGAGGAGAAACTTTCATTTGCTGAGGCACTTGAGGTAGTTCGTTCTTCTTCATTATATACAGTTCACACTCCCGTTCCTGCAGGACACGACAGCTTTGACGAGTCATTGTTCGGAAAATATATGTATGAGTTCCCTGAGCGTCTTGGAATTTCATTCGGTGAGTTGATGGATATGGGTAGAGAGAACCCTGGAACAAACGAGAAATTCTCAATGAGTGTATTTGCTTGCAACACTTGCCAAGAGGTAAACGGTGTGAGCTGGTTACACGGAAAAGTATCTCAAAACATGTTCCAACCAATCTGGAAAGGATACAGCCCTGATGAGTTGCACGTTAGCTATGTAACAAACGGTGTTCACCTTCCAACTTGGGCATCATCAGAGTGGAAAGCATTCTATGAGAAAAACTTAGGAAAAGATATCTTGACAAAACAAGCAGATCGTGCAATGTGGAACAAAATCTATGATGTACCCGATGAGGAGATCTGGAACCTTCGTCAAGAGATGAAAAACAAACTTGTTAACTACGTTCGCGAAGACTTCCGTGAGAACTGGTTGAAAAACCAAGGAGACCCTTCTCGTATCGTATCAGTTCTTGAGAAAATCAATCCTAATGCTCTATTGATTGGTTTCGCTCGTCGTTTTGCTACATATAAACGTGCGCACCTATTGTTCACCGACTTGGATCGTTTGGCTAAAATCGTTAACAATCCTAACTTCCCGGTACAATTCATCTTCTCAGGAAAAGCTCACCCTGCTGACGGTGGAGGTCAAGGTTTGATTAAGAGAATTGTTGAGATTTCACGTCGTCCTGAGTTCATTGGTAAGATTATCTTCTTGGAGAACTACGATATGAAAGTATCAAAACGTCTTATCTCTGGAGTTGATATCTGGTTGAATACACCAACTCGTCCTCTTGAGGCATCAGGTACATCTGGTGAGAAAGCAGAGATGAATGGTGTTCTTAACTTCTCAGTACTTGACGGATGGTGGTACGAGGGTTACAAAGAAGGTGCAGGTTGGGCATTGACCGACAAACGTACTTTCCAAGACCAAGGACAACAAGACCAATTAGATGCTGCTACAATCTACTCAATGTTGGAGAACCAAATCATTCCTCTATACTTTGCTAAAAACAGCAAAGGATACTCTCCTGAGTGGATTCAATATATCAAAAACTCAATTGCACAAATCGCACCTGAGTTTACAATGAACCGCATGATTCTTGATTATGTAGATCGTTTCTACTCAAAAGAGGCTTCACGCAGTGCATTGTTGAAAGCTGATAGCTACAAATTGGCTAAAGAGATTGCAGCTTGGAAACAAATGGTTGCTGAGAAATGGGATGCAATCAGCGTAGTAGATATCAAAACTCCCGATAACTATGAGGCTGGACTACAAGTTGGTCAAACATATCCTATCGAGGTTACAATCGACCGCAAAGGATTGCCTAACTGTTTAGGTGTTGAGTTGGTTGTTCTTGAAGACCAAGAAGGTAAAGAGCATCGCATAGTTAAAGAACTTGAGATTGTTAAAACAGATGGCGACTTGACAACATTCAAATATGATTATCAAGTGCTTCGTGCAGGTTCATTCAAATACGCATTCCGCGTATATCCTAAAAATCCTGCATTGCCACACCGTCAAGACTTTGCATACGTTAAGTGGTTCACAACTACTAACGATTAATAATAGGAGATTGAATAAATCTAAAACTATGAAAACAGGGAGAGTATTGCAAGATACTCTCCCATATTTTTATAACAAATGAAGTTTGAATATTTGCTCGCCATTTATATAATTGCGGTAAATTTGTTTGCCTACATTTTATACGGAGTAGATAAACATAAATCTAAAAACGCAAAGTGGCGAATATCAGAAAGAACACTTATAATTTCTGCACTTGTAGGAGGTTCAATAGGAGCTTTATTGGCAATGAGTGTGTTTCGTCACAAAACAAAACACAAAAAGTTCACTATGGGAGTACCATTTATATTGCTGTTGCAGATAGCAACTACCGTATATATAATTCTCTAACAACTAAAAACTAACAACTCTAAAGATACGGATTATACTCCTTCTCATAACCAATTGTGGTTGTAGGACCATGTCCGCAATAGACGATGGTGTTATCGGGTAAAGTAAAAATTTTAGAGGTAATATTTTCGTTAAGAGCCTTATAACTGCCACCATATAAATCAGTTCTGCCAATACTCTCTTTAAAAAGAACATCGCCTGAGAATAAAATAGCATCCTCTTTACAGTAGTAGCACAAGCTGCCGGGAGAGTGCCCTGGAACACTTATTGCAACAAGCGAGTAGTTGCCAATGGTAATAACATCTCCCTCTTTAATAATATTCTTAATTTTGGGAACAGGAGCATTAAGTTTAATACCAAACATTTCGCACTGTTGAGGAATAAGTTTTAGCAAAGCCTCATCATCATTATCTGCACTCAATCCAACACTATATTTCTCTGAAATATAAGTTACTCCAAAACAGTGATCTAAATGTAAATGGGTGTTTAACAGATGTCTAACTCTGAGATTTTCTCTCTCTATAAAATCGCTTACAGCATCCTCCTCGTCTGCATAATAAAAGCCGGCATCAATAATGGCGCACTCCTTAGTGTTGCTGTCGTAAACAACATAACTGTTTTCGCAAAACGAGTTGCAAACAAAACATTTTACCTTAAGCATACCTCTATTTATTTCGATTTGTTACAGGAACAAACAATGCTTTTTTAGTTTTGAAGAACTCTTCGTTAAAAAATTCAGAGAGTTCGTATGTAACAGCGATATTTTTAAACGGAGCAGCTTCGGCAGTCAAATCACCACCTTTAAGCGCAATAATACCATTGGGGAGAGCATTTTGTTGATGTTTAGCCACGTTCTTTCTGCTTATTCTGAACAATTCGTTCATAGGCATGGCTGCACGACTGACAACAAAGTCGAACAAACCCTTCTCCTCTTCAACTCCGCATTGACGAAGCGATACATTTTTCAATCCTATTTGGTTTGCAATATCCTCTGCAACTCTAATCTTTTTCCCAGTGCGGTCAACCAATAAGAATTGACATTCGGGGAACATAATAGCCAAAGGAATACCTGGGAATCCACCACCTGTACCAACATCCAATATCTTTGACCCCGGAGTAAACTCAATAATTTTAGCAATAGCCAATGAGTGTAAAATATGGTGTTCGTATAGATTGTCAATATCTTTGCGAGAAATTACATTTATTTTCTCGTTCCAGTCGCGATATAGAGCATCCAAAGCCTCGAATTGAGAGATTTGAGTCTCGGTAAGATTTTTAAAGTATCGTTTAATATTCTCCATAATTCAATAGTTTACAAAATGCTTTTTATGGGAGTGTTTTCCAAGAAATAATTTTCGATTTTAGAGTAGGGTAGAACTACCTCGATAGAACCAACCGCATATGGTGCAATTTCATAGGGGTTATATATCCAGTGAATACCTGTTTCGTCGGCATAGAAATTTTCTGTAACATTGACATAACTCATATCAATGCTTTCAGCACCCTCATGAAGAGCAAGTTGTTCTTTTATAAGAGAAAGCACATTTGGCAATGATTCCTCTTTAAAGATAGAATTAATACCAATCTCTTGATTTTCATATACATCATAAACATAGCACGAAGTAGTATTCATTCCATGCGCACCTCCGGTGAAGGTATAAACATAGCAAGAGTAACTTAAAATGCCATGAGCATTATATAGAATATTGTTTTTTGCAAAATATTCGTAGTTCATCCAAGTTTCGCCAACAATTTTAGCTTCAGGAGTTGAACCGCAAACTTCACTCTTATATCTCTTTATCTCGCTATTTGTAAATGCTTTTACCGCATCTTCAACAGATGCTTTATTAGCATACTCCTTACCAACGCAGTTTGCAATAAAATCTTTTGTCAAAAGCTGGTCGTTTCCTGCAACTCCTGTAGCCAAGGGATATGTAATATCAAAAGTGACATTCAAGCAAGGCATGGAATCGATGTTTGCAATATGGTACACCGTAGTATCCGTAAACGAAGCAAATTCTAATTTATCAGAAGGGAAATTACTCTCCACCGTAATTTTACTCTCGTTAGCTTTGTTTGAATTATTTACACAACCAAAACAAATTGATGCAATAGAAACAAGTATAAAAAATCTCTTCATAACGTATTGAGCAGTTAATAAAGTAATATACAAAAGTACAAATTTAATATTGAATATCTATGCCAATATTTATAAATTGAAACTAATTTAATCTGTACAAAGGCTCCTCGTAAACGATATAGCCCTCATCAACCAAAAAGCGAACAACCTCAATAACCTTATCCCTATCCAAAGGAATGGCATTAACAATCTGATTTATATTACAAGGTTTGTTTTCGAGCAGTTCGTTTATCATCCTTTCAATTTCAGAGAACTCTCTCTTGTCAACATCTTCATTATCTGATTTCAGACAGTTATCGCATATGTTGCAACATTTATCGCTTTTCTCACCAAAGTATTCCAAAAGCAGAAGTTGTCGGCATTTTTTGTCATGAGTGGCATACGTAATCATGCTCTCAATCCTTTTTGTGAATCTCTCTTTACGCTCCTCATAAACATCTTTGCCAATATGCACATATTTAGTGGCTTCTCTTGGAACAGGAAAATATATATAGGGGTTTTGTCTGCGTGGGATATAGTGAATAATTCTCTGTCTGCTTAGCGATATCAAAACCTCGCATACCTCCTTTTGTGAGAGAGCCGAACGTCGAGAGAGCTGATCTTCATTAATGTAGGCGTATTCCGAGAACATGCCACTATACGAGCGCATGGCACACTCCAAAACAACCTCTTCATTGGGATGAGTGCTCTGCCAATTGTATAGCTCTTCACGGTCCACCATAAACATCATTCTTGCGGCACTGTCAACATTCTCAACATATTCCACATATCCGCATAACTCAGCAATCTTAATGGCATTGTACGTCGCTAAAACAGGAAACTTAAAAATAGAGCAGAATTTGTTGATGTCAAACTCTTTAATCAAACCATCTCCCGAGCCAACAGCAATCTCGTAATAGTTGCACAAAGCATCGTAGCACCCAACAATAAACTCCTTTTCGGGGAATGAATCGGCAATACGTTTACTTAGCTTAGTTTTATCTTTTTTAGAGTAAAGAATAACAGCATACGCCTTTTTACCATCGCGACCTGCACGTCCAGCCTCTTGAAAATACTCTTCAGGAGAGTTGGGTAAATCCATATGAACAACAACCCTTACGTCGGGTTTATCAATACCCATACCAAAAGCGTTGGTGGCAACAATAACCCTGCACTCATCATCTTTCCACTTTTGTTGCTTGTCGTTCTTATCCTCGCTACCCAATCCGGCATGAAAAAAGTCGGCAGAGATACCACAGCCTTGAAGCTCCAAGGCAACCTCTTTTGTACGTTTGCGGTTACGAACATAAACAATGGCACTACCTTTTACCCTATTTAAAATTCTTATAAGCTCGCCACTCTTATCTTCGGTATCGCGAACAACGTAGGCAATATTTTTACGTGCAAAACTCTTTGTAAAAACATTTTCCTCTTTAAAAAGAAGTTTGTTTTGAATATCTTTGATAACCTCGGGAGTGGCTGTGGCTGTAAGAGCGAGAACAGGAACTTTTGGAAAAATCTTTCTGATATCTGCAATATTAACATAAGCAGGTCTGAAGTCGTAACCCCATTGCGATATACAGTGTGCCTCATCCACCACAATCATTGATATGTTCATTTGTCGGAACTTCTCCAAGAACATATCACTCGAAAGACGTTCGGGCGAAACATACAAGAACTTATAATTACCGAAAATGCAATTCTCAAGAGCAATATTTGCCTCTCTTCTGCTCATTCCCGAGTGTATGTATGTCGCCTTAATATTTAAATCTCGTAGGTGGTCAACCTGGTCTTTCATCAATGAGATAAGAGGGGTCACAACAATAGCTGTGCCTTCCATTGTAAGAGCCGGCACCTGAAATGTTATTGATTTACCACCACCCGTAGGCATAAGGCCCAAGGTGTCCTTACCATCCAAAACAGAGTTTATAATATCCTCTTGTAGTGGACGGAAAGAGTCGTAACCCCAATATCGTTTTAAAACACCATGAATATCTCTCGCTTCACTCATTGAATAATCCACATTAGTAGTACAAATATACGCATAAGCGAGCAAAATAATATCAAGCTTGCTTGAATATTTTGCAGCGAGCGCAAGTATATTCGACGTTTAGTCAAATATTAAGGCATAAGCGAGCAAAATAATATCAAGCTTGCTTGAATATTTTACAGCGAGCGCGAGTATATTCGACGTTTAGTCAAATATTAAGGCATAAGCGAGCAAAATAATATCAAGCTTGCTTGAATATTTTGCAGCGAGCGCAAGTATATTCGACGTTTAGTCAAATATTAAAGCATAAGCGAGCAAAATAATATCAAGCTTGCTTGAATATTTTACAGCGAGCGCAAGTATATTCGACGTTTACCTCAAAACGTACTAATAAAACACAAATAAAACTCATTTTTTAATATAGTTTATTTTATCTATTTTTGTAGTCTAAAACATTGAAAATATATTTTATATGCGCAAACAGATAATAACACTATTGTTATTGTTAGTAACAGTAAAAGCATTTGCATATTACCCAAATACAAACTTGTTCACCACAATAAGTTTTACAGATACAGTAAAACTTGAAACCCCGGATTCAAAAATAGGGGATTTGGGTAAAGTCTATTATAAAACAACTGCATTTGACAGAATAACATCATCAAAAGCATTTGAAATAGCAGGGTTTGGAGTACCGGTTATTGTAACGGCACTTGCCATAAAACCACAAGATAACAGGTTCACAAACTATTTGAGACCATACCCTTCAACCTTTAAAAACTCTTTTGACGATTACACTCAATATGCACCATTGGCAGCCAAGTATATAATGAAGGCATGTGGAGTAAAGGGTCGTTCATCGTGGTTAAGAATGTTTGTATCTGATGCATTTGCAGCAGCAATCATGGCTGCCACTGTAAATACAATGAAGTACACAATAACAATGCCTCGACCAACAGGAGGAGCAACCAATTCATTCCCTTCGGGACACACAGCAACAGCCTTTATGTCGGCAACGCTGTTGAATAAAGAGTTCGGACACCTCTCACCATGGATACCCATAACCTCATACGCATTGGCATCAGCAACAGCAGTAGGTCGTCAATTAAATTTACGCCATTGGTTGAGCGACGTATTGGTAGGAGCGGGAATAGGAGTAGTATCTGCCGAATTGGGATACTATTTTGCCGACCTTATATTTAAAGATAAAGGATTAAAGTATCAAAAAGAGACACCTCGTTGGGAGTATGGACGTAAACCCTCGTTTTTTGCAACAGTGGCAGGAATATCATTTGTTGTGGGCGACAACCTTACAAAAGATAATCTAAGAATAAAGCCGGGAAGTGTTGTCGGAGTAGAAGGCGCATATTTCCCTCATAAGAACATAGGAGTGGGAATGAGGGCAACCGTTAGTGAAAATATAATGGCAAAAGGCGATGTAATTTTAGAAGATGGATTAAAGACACTATCTCTAAATGCCGGTTCATATTTTGATGTGCCACTATCATCACGTTGGGCTTTATCGTCAAAACTTCTTTTTGGTTATGATTTATATAACAATCGTTCATCGTGGAGCAATTACAATATAGCAACAAACAACGGGAGTGCAACAATGACAACCGGAGGTTCATTTGCATTTTTGGCAACAGAGAAGTTGAGAATATCAGTAATGTGCGATTATCATCTTAAATTCCTATCGCATATCTCCTCATCGCCCCAACACGAATTATACTTTACGGCAACAACATCAGTTATGTTTTAAGAGCCTAAAACAAAAATAAAAGGGTAGGTGTTATAATTAAACGCAATCTTGTCAGTAGCAAGGTTGCGTTGTTCTGTCTTTTTGTCATATTTTAATAGATAAAAAAATTGGCACAGAATTGGTATAGATATAAACGTAAGCAAATAAGCACTTACGTATTTAAAAGATATATAAAATTAAAAAATAATAATTATGGAGATTAAACCATTAGCAGACAGAGTGTTGGTTAAACCAGCGCCTGTACAAGAGAAAACAGTAAGCGGAATTATCATTCCTGATTCAGCAAAAGAGAAACCTCTTCAAGGAGAAGTAGTTGCAACAGGTAACGGAACAAAAGACGAAGAGATGGTTGTAAAACAAGGCGATAACGTATTGTATGGCAAATATTCAGGAACAGAGGTTGAGTTTGATGGAGTGAAATATCTTATTATGCGTCAATCTGACATTCTTGCAATCATAAAATAATTTAAGAACCAAATAAAAACTATATAGCTATGGCAAAAGATATTAAATTCAATATAGATGCTCGCGAAGAGCTTAAAAAAGGTGTTGATGCTTTGGCAGACGCAGTAAAAGTAACATTAGGCCCCAAAGGACGTAACGTTATCATCGAGAAAAAATTCGGAGCGCCTCACATCACAAAAGATGGAGTATCAGTAGCAAAAGAGGTTGAGTTGGAAGACAAATTCCAAAACATGGGAGCTCAATTAGTTCGCGAGGTAGCATCAAAAACAGGAGATGATGCAGGAGACGGAACAACAACAGCAACAGTACTTGCACAAGCAATCGTAAACGTAGGTTTGAAAAACGTTACAGCAGGAGCAAACCCAATGGATTTGAAACGCGGTATCGACAAAGCAGTTGCAAAAGTTGTTGAGAGCATCAAAGCACAAAGTCAAGAGGTTGGTGATGACTTCTCAAAAATTGAGTCAGTAGCACGCATCTCTGCAAACAACGACGAGGAGATTGGAAAACTTATTGCAGAAGCAATGAAGAAAGTAAAAAAAGAGGGTGTAATCACAGTAGAAGAGGCAAAAGGAACTGACACAACGGTAGAGGTTGTAGAGGGTATGCAATTCGATCGTGGATATATCTCTCCATACTTCATAACAAACACCGAGAGCATGGAGTGCGAAATGGAGCGTCCATTCATCTTGATTTTCGACAAAAAAATCTCTTCACTAAAAGATATGTTGCCTATCCTTGAGGCAACTGCACAATCAGGACGTCCTCTATTGATTATAGCAGAAGATGTAGATAGCGAAGCACTTGCAACACTTGTAGTAAACCGTCTTCGTGGATCATTGAAAATCTGTGCAGTAAAAGCACCAGGATTTGGAGACCGTAGAAAAGAGATGTTAGAAGATATCGCAATTCTAACAGGTGGTATCGTAATCTCTGAGGAAAAAGGTTTGCAACTTGAAAAAGCAACAATCGATATGTTGGGAACAGCTGAGAAGATTGCAGTAAACAAAGACAATACAACAATCGTAAACGGATCAGGCGATAAAGAGTCAATTGCAGCTCGTGTAGCACAAATCAAAGCACAAATCGAGAAAACAACATCTGATTACGATCGTGAGAAACTACAAGAGCGTCTTGCAAAACTTGCAGGTGGAGTAGCAGTTCTTTACATTGGTGCACCATCTGAAATTGAGATGAAAGAGAAAAAAGACCGTGTTGATGACGCACTTTGCTCAACTCGTGCAGCAATTGCAGAGGGAATCGTTCCCGGTGGAGGTGTCGCTTACATTCGTGCCATAGCTTCAATTGAAGGACTAAAAGGTGACAACGATGATGAGCAAACAGGTATTGAAATTGTAAAACGTGCAATAGAAGAGCCTCTACGTCAAATCGTAGCAAATGCAGGTCTTGAAGGAGCAGTAATCGTACAAAACGTAAAAGACGGAAAAGATGACTACGGTTACAATGCACGTACAAACACATACGAAAACTTCTTTGCAGCAGGTGTTATCGATCCCGCTAAAGTATCTCGTGTCGCATTAGAGAACGCAGCTTCAATCGCAGGAATGTTCCTAACAACAGAGTGCGTTATAGCAGAGAAGAAAGAGGAAAATCCAGCACCTATGGGAGCACCAATGGGTGGAATGGGAGGTATGGGTGGAATGATGTAATATCCCCCTCAATCCAATACAAACAAAAACGATGTATTACCGTCGGTAATACATCGTTTTTTTATTTATACTATTTTATTTGCTGACAACCAACAATTTCCCTTATGCATTTAGTATAAGGTATGTTGTATATGCAATATAACCGAGAGTAAGAACAGCTCCTTCCCAGCGGTTAATTATATTTTTTCCTCCGAATTTACCAACAATATATACAAGAACCGATGCCGCCAAAAGAACATAAAAATCAATTGAGCTGAATCCGTTTAGTGATATTGGAGTTATGGCAGCACTACAACCCAAAATAAAGAATATATTAAGGATATTGCTTCCTAATACATTGCCTAAAGCAATACTTACATTTCCTTTGCGAGCTGCATTTACCGATACCGCTAATTCGGGTAGAGAGCTACCTGCCGAAACAATAGTAATACCAATGATAGCCTCGCTCATACCCAACATTCTTGCAACCTCAGTAGCACTGTTTACAAAAATCTTACCCCCAAAAATAAGAGCTATCAATCCAATAACTACAAACATAACAATTTTCCAAATAGGGAGTGGTAGTTCGACTTCCTCATCATTGCTCTCCTCATTAGGAATAGAGAATGTATAGCGTATAAATATAGCAAGGAAACACAAAAGAATCATACCGCTATATTGGCTGATAAATCCACCTTCTTCACCTCCTATAACCATACTTCCTGCAATAAGAATCAAAACAATTGAAGCCAATAGGTTAAAGGGTAATTCTCTCGATAACATGCGTCCGTTAAACTTAATGGGATTAATAAGAGCTGTTATTCCCAAAATAAACATAGCGTTAAAGATATTACTACCTACAACATTACCAAGTGCAATACCCGAAGAACCTTTAATAGCAGAACCTACACTAATAACCAATTCGGGCAACGACGTACCCAAGGCCACAATTGTTAAACCAATAATAAGTTCGCTTATATTAAATTTGCGAGCGAGAGCCGAAGCACCTCTTACAAGAAAATTAGCACCATATAAAATAAGTGCTATACCTAAAATAAAACCTCCTACGGAAAGAAATACATCCATACTTTATTTATTAAAAATTAAATAGTTCGCAAAATTACAAAAAAGCACTGAAATAGAACCTTTAAAACAAATTTAAATGTTATCTTCGCATACAAACTTTATAAAAGGTATGGCAAAAAGGGTAGGGATATTATCTGATACGCACGGACATTGGGACGAACGATATGCAACACATTTTGCCGAGTGTGATGAGATATGGCATTGTGGAGACATAGGTTCTGAGGAGGTATTAACAAAATTAGAGGCGATAAAGCCTGTTCGAGCAGTATATGGAAATATCGATGGACAGGAAATGCGATTGCGTACATCAAAACACCAAAAGTTTCAGATAGAAGGTGTATCGGTATGGATAACACACATTGGAGGTTATCCTGGTCGTTATGCAAAAGAGGTATTACCCGAAATATTTCATCGTCCACCACAACTCTTTATATCAGGACATTCGCACATACTAAAGGTAATGTATGATAAAACGCTAAATCTGTTGCATATTAACCCAGGAGCAGCAGGAATATATGGGTTTCATAAAGTAAGAACGTTGGTGCGTTTTACAATTGACGGAACAGAGTTTAAAGATTTGGAGGTAATCGAACTTGAAGAGAAGTAAAAACTACTCATCATCATCTTTATTCCTTTCATCTTTCAGCTTTATGGAGTATCTAAGCAGAAAAATAGCAATCAGGCTGATACCAATAAGAAGCGAAAATTCCAAATAGTTTTGGTCAACTATTATCAAATCTCTTGCCCAATAAGCCATTACTGCTATATATGCAATAAGAATAAGGGTGATAATATTGTAAAGCTTAATCATAACCATTTAACCATGCGTATGTTATAAACGCATAAGCATGGTAAAGGTTTTATTGATTAAATAAATATGGAAATTAAAGCGATAAAAGCTTTTCGTATATCTTAAGTGTAGCCCAAGCATCAGTTGAAGCGTAACGTTTTTGAGCATCAGTTAAAACGTCTGCTTCCCAATTCGATAATCTTTGAGATTTAGAAATCTTCTTTCCAAACAAAATGGCGTATATCTTTTGCAAACTCTTCTCTCCGATACCGTAGTTGTCAATAATCGACTGAATATCAACAAAACCCTTTGGAGTGAATGTCGATATGCCGCGAAGCATCATAAAATCATCTTTAAGCGACAGTCCAACCTTTGTTATGTTTTGGTTCTCTAAAAATGCTGCAAGTTCGGGAGAGAATCCCATAATATTCAATCTGAATAGGAAGCAACATTCGTCGGTAGATATTTGCAATAGAGCTATTTTGTTTTGGCGTCCTTTTTTAAAAGATGGTTTGCTTTCGGTGTCAATGCCAACCACTTTAAATTCAGATAGGTATGCAACGGCCTTTTTTGCCTCTTCGTTCGACTGTATAACAATTATTCTCCCCTCGAAAAAATCCTTTTCCAATAGGGCAACATCCTCTTTCGAAATTTTTATAAGATTTGAATCTATATTATTGTTTGATATGTCATTTACATTCTCAATACTCATTATCAATCTCCTCGTTGTTAAAATCCATATCATAATCTTCGTCGCTCTCCAAACTCTCAGAGTTGTAAAGCAATGAGTGCAAAGGACGCAAAACGTTTACCAATTTTTGACCCCAATACTCTCTGAAGGCCTCCAAGCAATCGCTTAGTGCAGCTCTTGAGTTATCCTCATCACCCAATCGGTAAATCTCCAAAAAGTCGCGAATAGGTTGCCAAATGTCAGCCAAATCTTCCGAGATAAAAGCAGTGATGGGAGTATCGCTATATTGCATACCCTCCATGAATACCTCCAAATAAGCATCGTTGTGTCCAAGTTGTTGCTCTATACCACTCTTAACAGCATTGTACATCTCTTCCGACACAAAGCGTTCGGGGTAGTCAACAAAGCTCTCTTCAGGAGTAATAAGCGAAGCTTTAATATATAGCAAAGGCAAAATTTTTGAAGCCTTATTAATAAATTCAACTCTCTCTTGGTTGTTAGCACCCTCAATCAACGCACAAAATTCAACGCAAACAGTAACAAACTCAACACTGTTTTTACCATAAACATATTCGTCCATATTCCTATTGGTTTAGGTATATAAATTATTCTCAACAATATAATTGCTTACCGCCTCAGCAACATAAGAGTGAGCAGGTTTGCCACACTTAAAACTCTCTCTTACCATTGTCGAAGATATTCCAATCTCGGGAGTGTTGCATAACGTAACGCCTTTAGGCAGAGTCTCTACGTCAATATCATATCCCGGGCGAGGGTAAACAATAATTTTAAAATTATTCAGTATAAAATCAAACTCTCTCCATTTGTCAAAAAGCAACCAGTTGTCTGCTCCGATAATAAGCGAGAAGTTATGTTCGGGATGACGAACACACAACTCTCTTAAGGTATTGGCAGTGAAAGAGGGGATAGGCAAAGAGAGTTCGATGTCGCAATATTTAATCCTATCAAAACGCTCAATGGCTCTTTTAACCATCTCAACCCTATGCTTCTCGTCCAAAAGCGAGGAGTTGGCTTTCAACGGATTTTTAGGCGTAACACTAATCCACAACTCATCCAATCCGGCATTATTGCAAATATGCTCGGCAATAATCAGATGACCAATATGAATTGGGTTGAACGACCCTCCGAAGAAACCAATTTCCATTACTTTTCAATAAACTCTTTAATAATTGATAGAGCCTCGGCTTTAGCCATGTCAAGATTGTCGTTTATAACAACCTTATCGAATTTATCAGCAAAACCAATCTCATATTCAGCTTTGGCCAAACGTTTCTCGATAGTTTCTGCGCTATCGGTATTTCTATCAACAAGTCTCTTGCGAAGATCCTCTACACTTGGGGGCATGATAAACATCGACAGAGCCTCCTCTCCAAAAATGTTTTTAATATTGACACCACCCACAACATCAATATCAAAAACAACATTCATACCATTCTCTCTAATGCGTTCAACCTCGCTTTTAAGAGTACCGTAAAAGTTGTCTTTATACACCTCTTCATACTCAATGAATTCGTCGTTGGCAATCTTTGCTCTAAATTCATCGGGAGTCAAAAAGAAGTATTCAACACCATTTTGTTCGTTACCTCTTGGAGCGCGCGATGTAGCAGAAATAGAAAACGCCAAATTCAAATTACACCCCAACAAGTAGTTTATTATAGTTGATTTTCCTGAGCCCGAAGGAGCCGAAAAAATAATCAATTTTCCTCTTTTCATATTTTATAATCAGTTATAAAACGTTAAGAACTTGCTCTTTAATTTGTTCCAATTCATCTTTCATCTCCACCACAATGCGTTGTAACTCCGCGTTATTGGCTTTTGAGCCCATGGTGTTTATCTCACGACCAAGCTCTTGAGCAATAAAGCCAAGTTTTTTACCTTGACCTTGGGTGCTATCCATAGTCTCTTTGAAATATTTCAAATGATTGTCCAAACGTAGCTTCTCCTCGTTGATGTCAAGTTTCTCAATGTAGAAGATAAGCTCTTGCTCAAAGCGATTTTTATCATAATCAATCTCTTTTATTTTTTCGAGATTCTCAATAAGTCTGGCTTTAATCTTTTCAATACGCTCTTTTTCGTAAGGCTCAACACTGTTCAATAGCTCTCTGATGTTTTGGAGTTTGCACTCAAAGAACGATTGCAACATAGCTCCCTCTTGCTCTCTGAATTTGCAAAGAGACTCAATGGCCTCGTCAACACCTGCCAATATAGCAGACTCTTCCTCCTCGTCAACCTCTTTAACCTCAGTAGTTATAGCCTCGGGCATACGCAAAAGAATCTCAAACCAATTCTCAGGAACCACAGCACCAATTTCGGTGGCAGCATCAACAATTTGCTCTTTATACTTTTTAATAACAGGAATATTCACGCAAGCACCATTCGCTGATGATATATTTTCAACTCTCATCGAAAACTCAACCTTACCGCGTTCAACAAGTTTAGAAATCTTGCTTCTGATGCTTCCATCAATAGAAGAATATACCGAGGGAATTCTAACCGACAAATCCAATTGTTTGCTATTTAGTGATTTAATCTCTATTGTAATATCGCGAGAAGGAAGTTTTACAACGCTCTTCCCATATCCTGTCATTGAGTATAACATAATTTTCTACTAAGTTTTATCTAAATTAAGAATACGAAGATACAAATATCTCCTATAAAATCATTGTTTAAAGATTAATAATCTGCTTTTAGTAAGTGTGAATTTTAAACAAAGGTACACATAAATATGCATATAGCATATATTTTAAAATAAATATCTTTAACACTACCTTTGCTATCTGCTGTTTTATCTGCCATTACGATATTGTATCCGACCAAGTAGGGACACAAACTCCGTCGCACAGAGCACTGTAACCCTCCGTCGCATAGTAGTTAATACCTCCGTCGTGCAGAGCACTGCACTCCCCATTTTTAGGCACAAATTGACATTTAGTCAATTCTAATTACTTGGTAATTGCCTTGATTGCACGCTGTGTCAGCCTTTAAGTGTTTGAGCAATAGATGCTTTATGTGCCATGTGTGACGGTAAAAAACAAAGTTGTCTGAAAGACAGGGTTGAGCAAAGCGAAACTACCGGAAATTGTTTAAATTAAATTTAAACAGTTTCTTAATAGCCGCGGGTTTTTAAACCCGCGGTATTTTGTTGAATCATACCTCTCCGTCTGCAAAGACGGGGAAGCAGAGATATAGGTTTCCCGTCCTCCAGACGGACAAAGACGATACCTCCTTTCCCGTAGGTTTAAAAACCTACGGCAATTAAATGGCAAACATAGTTTGCCAAAGGTCTTTGCAGACCAAAAAAGTAGGAATGCAATTTATTGTGTCCGAAGTAATGATAGTTTTCGGTTTCG
>JAZLBW010000017.1:0-38500 GCA_045613905.1 Candidatus Caccoplasma sp. | reverse complement strand
ATGAATTATCTGATGAATATATTTTAAAAATTCAATATAAACTTAATAGAAGACCTAGACGGAAACTCAATTTTGATACACCTAAAAATAAGTTCTTTCAATTTTTATCTTAATTTTGCACTTAGTCTTTGAATCTACCCCTATATAATATTGCTACTTATATTTTATCATTTGTATATTTTGCATTATCTTTGTAAATGGCGTGTGCCGTATTAAAGATATTCAAAAATTATGGAATATAAAGAGTTTCTGACACAACTTCAAAAAAGGGTAAAAAAAGATAAACAGGCAACAGAACGTTTGTCTTCAACAATGGTAAAAGTGTTGAGAGATGAGTGTGCAAATATGAATACGGTGTCTGTAAAAGGTTTTGGAAGTTTTGAACCAAAGAAAAAACTGGAACGAGAGATATTTAATCCTGCAACAGGAAGTAAGATGTTGATACCTCCTAAAATTGTATTGACATTTAAACCCTCTACATCAGTAAAAAATCAAATAAAAGAATTAAAACCAAATGAATAAGAAGTTAACAATATTAGATATTGCCGATTTGGTTTCGTCAAAGAGCGGTGTGACTAAAAAAGAGGCTGAACAATTCGTTAAAGAATTTTTTTCATTAGCATCGGAGATTATATCGTCTGGAGAATCATTGACAATAAAAGGAGTTGGCGCATTTGTCCCCGTGTGGGTTGAAGCAAGAACAAGTGTTGACGTAAATACAAAACAACCAATAGAGATACCCGGTCATTATAAATTATCATTTACACCGGATAAAACAATGAAGGATGCTGTAAATGCTCCATTTGCGGCATTTACAACAGAGGTGATTGAGGTTGAAGTACCAGAGATGGTTGAGATTAAAGATGCAGTCAATGGGTATTCTGAAGAAGCTACAGATGATGTAGAAACGTTAATTATTGAGGATGAAGTTTTGTCTGATATCAATATCGAGATTGCACAACCGGAAATAGTAGAGACAGAGACAATAGAAGAGGCAAAAGAGTCGGACTCTATTACCGAAGTTGTTGAAGAAGAAATGAGTAAAGTCTCAGTTACAGAATTGCAAATAGAGACACCTCCTGTTTTACCTGCAACATATGTTCAAAACGAAGAGGAGATTCAAAAAGAGTATCGCAGACGTACCCGTAACGGATATATATTTGGATTCCTAACAGCATTAATTCTATTTGTAATCTTTATCTCTTTATGGTTCTTTATTTTTAAAGGCGAAAAAGGAATATCATTATCATTCTCTTCTTTCAAATTATCTACTGTGGGAGAACAAGTCGAAGAGCAGAGTTCGTTGAATAATGTGGTCGATGTTAAGGAGAACAATATTGACAGTCTGTTTGTTGACCCTATTGAAACAGAAGAATTAACAACAGAAACAGAAGTTGCATCATCAGAGAATAAATATCCTTTGATTGAGACAATACAACGAGGTAAATTCTTGACAACCATTGCCGAAAAGCACTATGGTAATAAAGTTTTTTGGGTGTATATATATCGTGAGAATTCAGGTAAAATATGGAATCCCAGGGATTTAAAAGCCGGCTTTAAGGTTGTTGTTCCTGCAGCTTCAAAATATGGTATAGATGCAACCAATCCTGAGTCAGTTGCAAAAGCAAAAGAGTTAGAGACACAAATATTGTACGAAATAGAGTAATAATCATATAACATAAAGATATTTGTTATTTTTAACATTCTTATCTGTTAAAGTACGTATTAATGCAGTAAATTTGTAACTAATCATTGAAATTAATTAATAAATATAATATAGGATATGAATCAAATAGTTGATATTCGAGAACTTAACGAACTTATTGCCAGCAAAAGTTCGTTTGTGAATACAATTACAATGGGAATGGATAAGGTTATTGTTGGTCAAAAACACCTTGTTGATTCTCTATTAATAGGATTATTGTCAAACGGACATATTTTGTTGGAAGGAGTTCCCGGTTTGGCAAAAACATTAGCTATAAAATCATTGGCTTCATTGATTGATGCTAAATACAATAGAATTCAATTTACTCCGGACCTTTTACCTGCCGATGTAATAGGAACAATGATATACAGTCCTGCAAAAGAGCAGTTCTTGTCAAAGAAAGGACCAATCTTTGCAAATTTTGTATTGGCAGATGAGATAAACCGTGCTCCGGCTAAAGTGCAAAGTGCTTTGTTGGAGGCAATGCAAGAGCGTCAGGTTACAATAGGAGAGAATACTTATCCATTGGATAACCCATTCCTTGTAATGGCAACACAAAACCCAATTGAGCAAGAGGGAACATATCCATTACCAGAGGCTCAAGTAGACCGTTTTATGTTGAAAGTTATAATAGGCTATCCTAAAAAAGAAGAGGAGAAACAAATCATCAGACAAAATATATCAGGACAATCATACGATTTGAAACCTGTAATAAAACCTTCTGAAATTGTTGAAGCAAGAGATATAGTTCGTAAAGTATATCTTGATGAGAAAATTGAAAGATACATTGTAGATATTGTATTTGCAACACGTTTCCCACAAGATTACGAATTGAATGATTTAAAAGGAATGATCTCTTTTGGAGCATCTCCTCGTGCATCAATTAACTTGGCATTGGCAGCACGTTCATATGCCTTCCTAAAACAGAGAGGTTATGTAATTCCAGAGGATGTTAGAGCAATCTGTCACGATGTTCTTCGTCACCGCATAGGATTGAGCTATGAGGCAGAGGCCAACAATATTACCACAGAAGAGGTAATAAGTGAAATTCTTAATAAAGTAGAGGTTCCTTAAAAACCATCTTCTATAAATGGAGACTACCGAGTTATTAAAAAAAGTCCGTAAGATAGAGATTAAGAGTAGAGGTTTGTCTCGTAATATATTTGCGGGACAGTATCACTCTGCTTTTAAAGGGCGAGGTATGGCCTTTTCTGAGGTACGAGAATATCAATTTGGTGATGATGTAAGAGATATAGACTGGAATGTAACTGCTCGTCACAATAAACCATATATAAAGGTATTCGAGGAGGAGAGAGAACTTACCGTTATGTTGCTTATTGATGTTTCGGCAAGTAGAAATTTTGGGGCAGTGGGTGGCTCTAAGAAAGAGATGATGACCGAGATTGCAGCGACATTGGCATTCTCTACAATACAGAACAATGACAAAATAGGAGTAATATTTTTCTCAGATAAGATAGAGAAATTTATCCCTCCACAAAAGGGTCGAAAACATGTTCTATACATAATTCGTGAGTTGATAGAGTTTAAGCCCGAAAACAGAGAAACAAATATATCTTTGGCTTTGGAATATGTGACCAATGTTATAAAGAAACGCTGTACAATATTTATGATGAGCGACTTTATAGACACCAAAGATTATCAGAAAGCTCTGATAATAGCAAATAAGAGACATGATCTTGTGGCTTTGCAGATATATGACAAACGCGAGAGAGAGATGCCAAATATAGGGCTTGTTAAAATAAAAGATTCGGAGCGAGGAGGAGAGATGTGGATTGATACAGCTTCTCGGCAAGTTCGTGAAAAATATGCTCAATGGTGGCTTAAGAGTCAGCAAAAGATGAAGGATGCCGCCATTAAAAGTGGGGTAGATATAACTTCCATTGCTACTGACGAAGATTATGTACGTTCTTTAATAACACTATTTGAAAGAAGATAAAGTTACAGATATGGGATTCGCAAAACTATCATCATACATAACATTACTTTTAGTATTTCTGTTGAATTTTGTTTCGCAAAGCGTTAATGCAAATAACGTTGTGATGTATGCGAAAATGGACTCTTCTGCTATATGGCAAGGAGAACAGATATCAATAAAATTAGAAGTTGTTCAAGATAAGGACGCTCAAGTTGAATTATTGATACCTCAAGGTAAATTGACAGAGGAGATAGAGATTATAAAGGTTACAGATGGTGATACCATTGATATAAAAAACAATAGAATACAGATTGATAGAGAAATAATAATAACATCTTTTGATTCGGGTTTCTATTCAATTCCTCCAATAAAATCGGTATTGGACAGTGATACATTTTCAACTGAGCCTTTGTCGTTGAAAGTAGTTCCTGTGCAGGTTGATCAGGAGAATCTTGATTTGAAGGATATAAAAGATGTATGGTCTCCACGATTTGTAATATTCGATTATATTCCATCGTATGTTTGGATAATATTGTCGATACTATTGTTTGTTGGAGTGGGAATATATCTATATCGTAAATACTTCAGAAACAAAGAGACGCAAGAAGCTGTGGCAGAACCCATAATAATACCTCATGAAAAGGCTCTTGAAGAGCTATATAGATTAAAGGAGGAAAAATTATGGCAATCAGGACAAGAGAAACTCTATTATACTCAATTGATTGATATTTTAAGAGAATACATCGACTCAAGATTCTCAATAAATGCAATGGAGATGACTACAACAGAGATATTGGCATCTCTTCGTGCAAATAAAGAGACAAAATTGGTTGAGAATAATATGAAAACCATTTTGGAGGTTGCTGACTTTGTAAAATTTGCAAAGATGCGACCATTGCCTGAAGATAATGAGGCTTCAATGCGAAATGCAATAAAATTTGTAGAATTAACAATTCCTCAACCTGAAGAAGAAAAAGAGGAAGATGTAAAAGAGTAGAATTATGATATTTGCAAATCCGGCATATTTATGGTTGTTGTCGCTGATAGTACCATTAATAGTGTGGTATGTATTGAAACAGCATAAAAGTGATGCTACAATTGAAGTGTCAACAACTATGCCTTTTGATAAACTCCCTAAAAGCTATAAGTACTATCTTCGCCATGTATGCTTTGCTTTAAGAGTATTGGCATTGGTTTCTTTGATAGTTGCAATAGCTCGTCCACAATTAAACAATAGTTGGTCAAACAAGTCAACAGAGGGTATAGACATTGTAATGGCATTGGATATATCTACATCAATGTTGGCTCGAGATTTCTCTCCCAACAGGGTTGAGGCGGCAAAAGATGTGGCTGCTCAATTTGTATCGGGTCGTTCATATGACAACATAGGTCTTGTAATATTTGCAGGAGAGAGTTTTACAATGTGTCCGATGACAGTTGACCATGCAGTACTGCTAAATTTGCTAAAGACAGTGGAGTGTGGAATGTTGGAGGACAGAACTGCAATTGGTGATGGTTTGGCTACTGCTATAAACAGGATAAAAGATGGTCCTGCCAAATCAAAAACGATTATTTTGTTGACTGATGGAACAAATAATGCAGGAGATATTGCTCCTGTAACTGCCGCTGAAATAGCAGCAACCTATGGAATAAGAGTTTATACAATCGGAGTGGGAACACAAGGAGAGGCCATGTATCCTGTACAAACTCCATATGGTGTAACATATAAACCATATCCTGTTGAAATTGACGAAACAACACTTCGTAATATAGCGCAAAAAACAGGAGGAGAATACTTTAGAGCAACAGATAAAGGGGCTTTAAAAGAGATATTTGATGAGATTGATAAATTAGAGAAGACAAAACTATCAGTAACTCAATTCAATAAAAAAGAGGAGGTATTTATACCTTGGGTATTATTGGCATTTTTGTTGCTTTGTATAGATGTTGTACTTAGAAATACGATTTTAAGAAATATACCATAATAAAAAACTTATATGTTCAGATTTGCTAATCCTCAATATTTCTATATGCTCATTATTGTATTTGCAGTATGGGCCATATTCATATACGGAGAATACAAACGAAAGAGAAATCTTGCAAAATTTGGTATAAGTAGTGTTATAGAACCTCTTATGCCGGAGGTATCAAAATATCGTCCTCGTTTTAAGTTTTTTCTACAACAATTGGTTCTTATCATTTTAATATTTGTATTGGCACGTCCACAAATGGGGGCAAAGGTAGAGACTGTAAAAAGCGAGGGAGTTGAGTTAGAGATAGTTTTGGATGTCTCAAACTCAATGAATGCAAAAGATGTCTCTCCAACGCGATTGGAAAATGCTAAAATGATTCTATCGAAGCTTGTTGATGAGTTGGATAACGATAAGATAGGTTTGATCGTATTTGCAGGAGACGCATATACTCAAATACCTATAACTTCTGATTTTATCTCCACAAAGATGGTTTTATCTACAATTAATACAGGAATTGTACCATCGCAAGGAACATCTATTGGTAGAGCCATAGATATGGCGTCAAACTCATTTACGCCTGATGCTGCCACTGAAAAAGCCATAATATTGATAACCGATGCAGAGAATCATGAAGATGATGCAGTATCATCGGCAAAAGCAATAGCAGAGCAAAACATAAAAGTGCATGTAATTGGAGTGGGTTCTACAAGTGGAGCTCCCATCCCCATTGGAAATTCAAGAAATAATTTCATAAAGGATAAAGAGGGCAATGTAGTAACAACCCGATTGAATGAAGAGTTAGGCAAGGAGATAGCTAAAGCAGGAAACGGAATATATGTTACGGCAAACAATTCGAATAATGCATTTAAAACAATAGTATCTGAAATTCGTAAAATGAAAGGCTCCGATGTTGAAACAAAAATATATTCTGAGTATGACGAACAATATGGAATATTGGCGATAATTGCATTTATAATTTTGCTTATAGAGTCGTTTATACTCAGCGGAAAGAGTAAATTTACAAAACGAATAAACTTTTTTACCGAATAATATGAAATCATATATATTAACCATAATATTTTTATTCTCTGTCTCTTCTGTGATATATGCAGAAGATACTCAAAAAACTGAGAATAAAGCTGAACGTACTGAGGTCAGACGAGGGAATAAAGAATATAAGTCAAATAATTATGTAGGGTCAGAGATAAATTACCGTAAGGCATTGGATTCTAATCCGTCATCTCAAACAGCTACATATAATTTGGGAAATTCATTATATAAACAGGGAAAATATAGTGATGCCATAAAAGAGTATGAGAAGACAGTCTTGTCAGAAACAGATGAGAAAAAACTTTCGGAGGCTTGGCATAATTTGGGGAATTCATACTTTATGGAGAAGAATTT
Source organism: Candidatus Caccoplasma sp. (assembly GCA_045613905.1). Taxonomy (GTDB): domain Bacteria; phylum Bacteroidota; class Bacteroidia; order Bacteroidales; family G3-4614; genus Caccoplasma_A. The sequence continues at coordinate 31,482 of JAZLBW010000017.1, read as the reverse complement.
GGCAAAAAGTATTGATTCGTATAAAAATTGTTTACGAATAAACCCAAAAGACGAAGATGCAAGATATAATCTTAGAATGGCTCAGTTAATGTTGCAACAGCAACAACAAGATAAGCAACAAGATAAAAAAGAGGAGCAACAAAAAGAGCAACAAAATAAAGACCAAAAGCAACAGCAGCAGGAGCAACAACAAAAAGAACAACAAAACAAGGAGCAAAAGCAACAGCAACAGACAAACATGTCGCAAGAAAATGCTCAACAGATTCTTGATGCAATGCAACAGGACGAACGAAATACTCAAGAGAAGGTTCGTAAGGCATTAATGGAGCAACGTAAAAAAAGACGTACAGATAAAGAGTGGTAAAATAGAATATAACTATAATTAAGATGAAAAAATATATATCATTAGTTGTAATTCTGATATTTTCAACGATAACAATATATTCACAAACAAAATTTACGGCTGAAGCTCCCGGGCAAGTTATTGCAGGACAGAGATTCAGAATTGTCTATACCTTGACAAATGGAGAGGGAGAGGGGCTTAGTGTTCCAGATATGAATGGAATTACAGTTTTGTATGGTCCTGCGCGTTCTCAAAGTTCGCAATTCTCTATAGTAAACGGAAAGACAAGCTCAACAAAGGAAGAGAGTTACACATATACCGTAATAGCTTCAAAAGAGGGGTCTTATACAATTCCTGCTGCGACAATAAATTCCGAGGGGAAACAGTACACATCAAACACCCTAACCATAAAGGTATTGCCCGATGATGGAACATCATCTAATTCAAAAAGTACAAATTCTCAAGCAGTAAATCAAAATAGTGGAGATGACAAAACTTTTGCTCGTATGATATTGTCAAAGACAAGTGTATATGAGCAAGAACCTATATTGGTTACGTTTAAAATATACACCAAAGCCGCAAATATAAGGAGTTTGGATAATGCCACATTCCCGTCTTTTGAAGGTTTTGTTTTACAGGATATACCAATTGAAAATCCGCAAATAGAATTAGAACATTATCAAGGAGTAAATTATCAGGTAGTAACCATAAAACGAGCATTGCTATATCCTCAAAGATCGGGCAATATTGAAATTTCAAAAGGAGATTTTGAAGTCTCAGTACAGGTTGTGCGTCCAATGCAAAGTTTCTTTGGTGTGATACAAGGATATGCAGATGTTGAGAAATCGATATCAACAGCATCACAAACAGTAAAAGTAAAACCTTTGCCTGCAAATAAACCGGCATCGTTTACAAATGCAGTGGGTAATTTTAAAATTAAATCGTCTATAAGTACAACCACTCCCAAAGCAAATGAGGCTTTGACATATAAACTTGTTATAAGTGGAAATGGTAATTTAAAGTATATAAAAGATCCTGAGTTGAAATTCCCGGGAGATTTTGAAGTATATGATCCCAAAACCGAAGTTGATGTTAAAACAACAACTTCAGGAGTAACAGGCTCAAGAGTAATTGAATATACTGTAATTCCACGAAGTGCGGGCGATTTTAAAATTCCTGCGGTGGAATTCTCATATTTTGATATAGCTTCTCAAAACTATAAAACAATACAAACAGATAGCTATGAATTAAGAGTAGCAAAAGGAGCAGGACAAAGTGGAGTTGTTGCAGATTTTACCAATAAAACTGATTTGAAAGTTTTGGCAACAGACATACGTTATATAAAAGGTGGAGAATTTAGTTTGGCAAAAGAGAATGAAACTATATTTGGTTCGCTTATATATTGGTTATATTATATAATTCCAACATTAATATTTATAGGATATATAATAATTAATAGAAAACAGGCACAGTTGAATTCAAATGTTGACCTATTGAAAAACAGAAAGGCCAATAAGGTTGCATCAAAACGATTAAAAGTTGCAGCAACGTATCTAAAAACTTATAATAAAGAGAAGTTTTATGCAGAAGTACTTAAGGCTATTTGGGGATATATAAGTGATAAACTTACAATACCCCTATCGGAGTTGTCAAGAGACAATGTATCACAAGAATTAAGGAGTTATGGGGCTACAGATGAGTTGATTTCGAAAATTATGAACATAATAGATTTGTGTGAATTTGCTCAATATGCACCATCTCAAAGTAATGAAACAATGGATAACCTCTATAAAGATTCAGTAGATGTGATAGGGGAGATGGAAAATATTGTAAAAAACAGATAAGATAATTATGAAAAGATTACATATACTTATAGCGATTTTATTTACGGCTACAATCTCTATGGCTCAAACGCTGCAGGAGGCAGCAGATGCATACTCAAAAGAGAATTATTCGGCATCTGTCAAGATCTACGAGACATTGTCTGACAGTATTGGAGTTTCGGCTGAACTATATTATAACTTGGGGAACTCATATTACAAATTAAAGAATTATCCCAAAGCTGTTTTGAATTATGAACGAGCATTGCTTTTATCTCCCGGAGACGAAGATATAAAGTTCAATTTAGAGATGGCAAAGGCAAATGTGGTGGATAAAATAGATGTTGTTGATAGCTCTTTTTTGTCAATTTGGTTCGAATCGTTAAGAAACATAACATCATCTAATAGTTGGGCATCAATAGCCATCGTATCATTTATTTTGTTTTTGATAGGAATGTTTGTATATATATTCGGAAAGCAAGTAACTCTGAAAAAAATAGGATTTTTTGGTGGAGCAATATTGTTAATGCTTTCGATATATGCCAATGTCGCATCTTATAAACAAAAACAAAAAATATTAGAAAGGAATACTGCCATAATAATATCACCAAGTATTACAATAAAGAGTTCTCCATCAGAAAGCGGAACAGAACTGTTTATTCTTCACGAGGGGACAAAGGTAAAAATTACCGATAAAGTAGGAGAGTGGTCGGAGATAAAGATTGAGGATGGTAATAGCGGGTGGATAAAATCTTCAGAAATGGAGGTGATATAAAAAATTCTAAACGTAATATTTCTACAAAAAATAACCGTTTATGATAGATTCTCTTATAGAATTAGATAAATCAATATTCTTAATATTTAATTCACATCATACCTTGTATTTTGATCAGGTAATGTGGGTTATAACAGGAAAAATAATATGGATACCTTTAATTCTATCCTTTGTTTATGTGTTTTTTAAGCGAGGTTGGAAAGAGGCATTGCTTGCAATATTTATGGTTGCAGTGACGGTGTTGTTGTGCGACCAGATATCGTCAGGAATATGCAAACCTTTGTTTGAACGATTCAGACCTACACACGACCCTGAGTTTTCGCAATATGTAACAACTGTAAACGGATATTTGGGCGGACTATATGGGTTTATATCAAGTCATGCAGCTAACGCATTTGGTATAGCAATATTCTCAATATTATTATTCCGTAACAGACTCTTTTCTGTGTCGGTTATAATATGGGCCTTATTATCGTGTTATTCGCGAATGTATTTAGGAGTTCATTATCCGGGGGATATTATATGTGGAGCATTTGCAGGAGCATTATCGGGATATGTTTGTTATAAAATATACAAAACCTTGCATGGTAAAATATTTCCGCTTGCTCCAATTCCATATAAAAAAGACAAAAATATAAACATAGTAACAACTATTTTATATGCAATTTATATATTTGTACTCATATTTGCTCCACTTATAAACTTTAAAATCAAATAGATATTCTAAATATTATAAAAACGGGATTAATAATCCTGTTTTTTTTTGTTTTTAATAATATAATTATTAATTTTATTGCAAAATCTGATATTGATTTAACAGAATAATACATTATTAAATAACAAACAATAAATTACTAACTAAAAATTTTGTAGCCATGACAAAGATGATAACATTTAATGAGTTGCGAAAAATTAAAAACAGTTTGCCTGAAGGTTCATCACACAGAATAGCAGATGAACTAAACATAGATGTTCAAACAGTTCGTAACTATTTTGGTGGGAGTGATTATAAAACAGGCGAAAATTGCGGTTTGCATATAGAACCAGGTCCTGATGGAGGTATTGTGGTATTAGATGATACTCAAATTCTTGATATGGCTTTAGCAATATTACAAGAGGTCGGAGAAGAAAAATAGAAAATATGATACAGAGAGAAAGGTTATAAAGTCAATGAAAACAATGCTTTATAACCTTTTCTTTTTGTTTAAAAATGTTACTAAAATTGTTCCTTTAAAAATAAATACTTATCTTTGTCAAGTTTTAAAGAACATGAGAATTAATAAACTTAAATAATAACAAAAACAAAAAGAATCATGAAAAAATTTTTATTTTCATTAACTATGCTTGCAGCTGTTGCATTAGCAGGTTTAACAACATCATGTGGTGGTAATGATAACGATAATACTACTACTAATGGCGGTGGAAATGTTGTTCCTCAACCCGATGTTGAAAAAGTTTATACTTCAACTGTAGATATTAATGCAGTTAACCCTGAAAATCCGGAAGAAAAAGCACCTTTAGGTCAAGTAGAATCAAATGTTGACGTTAAAATTAAACCATCAACATCTACATTGGATTTGAAGATTGTAGGTATTGATTTGAGTTCAATTGGTGTGCCTGCAGTAGCAGAACCATTCGATGTGCAATTGGCTAATATCCCATATACACTTGTAGATGGAGTATATAATATCAACTTTACTGAAAAAGTTAATTTACCTTTTGCTTCAGTATCTGCAGAGATGCAATATTTGAAAGGTTCTATCCAAAACAATACAATAGAAATGGAAATCTATGCTATAGGTTCTGAGGATTTGATGGATATGCCAGTGCTTATCTCTGTAAACGGAACAGAAAAAAACTAAAAAAAATAAAGTTTTAAAGTCATAGAATAGAACATTATATAACAACAAGAAAAAAGAGATTGATAAAACAATCTCTTTTTTTTGTAAAATAGTTTTGTGGAATAAAAAAAAATATATATCTTTGCATCGCAAAACAAGGACGGGGCGTAGCGCAGTCCGGTAGCGCACCTGGTTTGGGACCAGGTGGTCGCAGGTTCGAATCCTGTCACCCCGACCAAATGGCATGAGTATTGCTCATGCCATTTTTTTTTGTTTTTATGATGTTATCTTTTCTCCTCTTTTTTTGAAAATCCCCCTAAAATTTCTTAACTTTGTAAATTGATAAAAATAGGCTTTGCTTTTATTTTAATATTAATAGAATTCAATATAAACGATGTTTAGATCTATGACTTGTGGCCAATTGCGATTGGCAGATGTAGATAAAGAGGTGGTTTTGGCAGGATGGGTGCAACGTGTCAGGAAAATGGGCGGTATGACATTTATCGACCTTCGTGACCGTTATGGAATAACTCAATTGGTATTTAACCAAGAAATAGATTCTGCTTTGTGTGAAACTGCAAATCACCTTGGAAGAGAGTATGTAATACAAATAAAAGGTGTTGTAAAGGAGCGTTATAGCAAAAACTCAAATATCCCAACAGGAGATATTGAGATAATAGTTTCGGAATTAAACGTATTAAGTACTTCAGATACTCCTCCTTTTACAATAGAAGATGATAGTGATGGAGGTGATGATCTTCGTATGCAATACAGATTCTTGGATTTACGTCGCGATTGTGTTCGTAAAAACCTTGAATTGCGTCATAAATTGGCATTTGAAGTGCGTCGTTTCTTGGATTCTGAAGGTTTCTTGGAAATAGAGACACCAATACTTATAAAATCTACTCCTGAGGGAGCAAGAGACTTTGTTGTTCCTTCAAGAATGAATCCGGGAGAGTTCTATGCCTTGCCCCAATCTCCACAAACATTTAAACAGTTGTTGATGGTATCAGGATTTGACAGATATTTCCAAATAGCAAAATGTTTCCGTGATGAGGACTTGAGAGCAGACCGTCAACCAGAGTTTACTCAAATTGACTGCGAGATGTCTTTTGTTGAGCAAGAGGATGTCTTAGGAATATTTGAGAATATGACAAAGCATGTATTCAAAGCAATTAAAGGAATTGAATTTGAAGGAAACTTTCCGAGAATGACTTGGCATGATGCGATGAAGTATTATGGAAGTGATAAACCTGATATTCGTTTTGAAATGAAGTTTGTTGAGTTGAAAGATTTGACAGAAGGAAAAGATTTTGTTGTATTTGATTCTGTTCCTTATGTTGGAGGTATATGTGCAAAAGGTTGTGCATCTTATACTCGCAAACAGATAGATGAGCTTACCGATTTTGTAAAACGTCCACAAGTTGGAGCAAAAGGATTGGTGTATGTAAAATGTGAAGAGAACGGAACATTTAAATCTTCTGTAGATAAATTCTATAATCAAGACGATTTGAAACTATGGGCAGAGCGATTTAATGCTCAACCCGGCGATTTGATGTTGATATTGGCAGGAGAGGTTGCAAAAACACGCAAGGCTCTATGCGAACTACGTTTAGAAATGGGTAACCGTTTAGGTTTGCGCGATAAGAATGTTTTTGCACCTCTATGGATTGTAGATTTCCCTCTATTGGAGTGGGACGAAGAGACTCAACGTTACTATGCAATGCACCATCCATTTACATCCCCAAAACCGGAGGATATTGAATTGTTGGATTCAAATCCGGGAGCAGTTCGAGCAAATGCATATGATATGGTGTTTAATGGAGTAGAGTTGGGTGGAGGCTCAATTCGTATTCACGATAGCGCACTACAAGATAAAATGTTTGAAATATTAGGCTTTACTCAAGAGCAAGCTCATTATCAATTTGGTTTCTTGATGGATGCCTTTAAATACGGAGCTCCTCCTCATGGAGGATTGGCATTTGGTCTTGATCGATTTGTATCACTTCTTGCAGGACTTGATTCAATCAGAGACTGTATTGCATTCCCCAAAAATAATTCAGGAAGAGATACAATGAGTGGCGCACCATCAATAATTGATGACTCTCAATTGAAGGAGTTGCAAATAAAGTTAGATTTACAAGCATAGTCCACAAAATGAAAATTTCTGAAATAATATCTTTAATAGAAGAAGTTGCACCTATCTCGCTACAAGAAGAGTATGATAATGCAGGGTTGCAAGTTGGAGATAAAAACAACGAAGCAACAGGAGCATTACTATGTATAGATGTAACAGAAGATGTTATTGATGAAGCTGTTCAGAAGGGATTTAATCTGATAATATCGCATCATCCGTTATTGTTTAAAGGGTTAAAAAACATAACAGGGAAGAATTATATCGAGCGAGTGGTAATTAAGGCAATAAAGAATGATATTTCAATATATGCTGCTCATACAAATCTTGATAATGCACAGGGAGGTGTAAATTTTAAGATTGCCGAGAAGTTAAATTTGGAGGATGTTAGAATATTGTCACCACAAAAGGGCAAACTTTTAAAGTTTGTAGTATTTGCTCCTATAGCTGCAGCAGATGAAGTTCGCGAAGCTATGTTGAATGCAGGTGCAGGCAAGATAGGTAATTACGATATGTGTAGTTATAATATGGTAGGATATGGAACTTTCAGACCATGTGATGGAGCTGAGCCATATTGTGGTGAAGTAGGAACCATGCATAAGGAGGAAGAAGTTAGAATTGAGGTGATTTTACCCGATTATAATAAAAATAGAGTTTTGAGTGCAATGCTTAAAAGTCATCCTTACGAAGAACCTGCATATGATATAATACAATTGGAGAATGCGAATGCCTATGCCGGAAGTGGAGTGATAGGGGAGTTGAATGATTCGATGGATGAGATGGATTTTCTTAAAATGATTAAGAATATATTTAGTGTCGGCTCAGTAAAATATTCTCCGCTTACGGGAAAGAAAATTAAAAGAGTGGCATTGTGTGGAGGTTCAGGAGCCTTTTTGATTAACGATGCCATTAGGGCAAATGCTGATGTGTTTTTGACAGGAGAAGTTGGCTATCACAATTTTTTTATGGCAGAAAAAAGGATTCTTTTAGTTGAAGCGGGACATTATGAGACTGAACAGTATACAAAAGATATATTTTGTGATATTATTACAAAAAAATTTCCTAATTTTGCAGTTCAATACACAAGTGTTGAACCAAACCCGATAAATTATTTATAACAACTATATGGCTAAAGAAAAAGAGTACACAGTAGAGGAGCGTTTGAAAGCACTTTACGAATTGCAAACCTTACTTTCAGAGATTGATAGAATCAAAACTCTTAGAGGTGAGTTACCATTAGAGGTAAAAGATTTGGAAGATAGTATCATTGGTCTCGAAACTCGTTTAGAGAACTATAAGAATGATATTAAAGAATTCAATACATCAGTGGCTGCACACAAAGTGGGAATTCAAGAGGCACAAGCTCTTATTGAAAAGTACACTGAGCAACAAAACAACGTGCGTAACAACAAAGAGTTTGATCACCTAACAAAAGAGATTGAATATCAAGGTTTGGAGATTGAGGCGAGAGATAAAAAAGTTCGCGATTTAACCAAAATGATAAACGATCGCAAAGAGGAGATTGAAGAGTTGCAACAACTATTGGCTGATCGTAAAGCAGATTTTCAAGAAAAACGTGGTGAGTTGGATGAGATAATCGCAGAAACTCGTCAAGAAGAGGAAAAATTGAGAGAGCAAGTTAAAACTCTTGAGCAAGATATAGAGCCAAGACTTTTGGCATCATTCAAGAGAATTCGTAAAAATGCTCGCAATGGTCTTGGAATCGTTTATATTCAACGTGATGCTTGTGGTGGTTGCTTTAATAAAATCCCACCTCAAAGACAAATGGATATTAAACTTCGCAAAAAAGTTATCGTGTGTGAGTATTGCGGAAGAATTATGATTGACCCTGAATTGGCAGGAGTTGAATAAATAAAATCAATTAAATGAAATAGCCCCTTAGAGATATCTCTATGGGGCTATTTATCTATATGCAGTTCTCGATTTCGTTATATAGGGGAATATCTTTAATAAAAGAATAGCTGTTATTTGTATAATCAATCTTGCAGCAGAAGCATCTGATTCCGTTTGTGACTATAATGTAGTTAACCCTGAATACGCAATTATATCTTGTAATTTGGTCAAATACATCTTGTGTAATCTCAATGTTTGGGGCTTTATATTCGATGATTACGCAAGGCTTTCCAAATTTATCGTAAACAACGGTATCACACCTGCGTTTTGTGTTGTTTAGTGTCAGGGAAATCTCATTTCCCATTCTTCCGGCAGGGTACCCTCTTTGGTTAATCAGCGTGGCAACGAATCTTTGTCTTACCTCTTCTTCAGGAGTAAGCGTGACAAATTTGTTGCGTAATGAGTCGAAAATAAAAGTTTTATCCTTCTCTTTTTTTAATATGAAATCGTATTGTGGTAAATTAAGCTCCATTATACATCCATTACTTGCGATACACAAATATATTGATTAATTTTACATCAAATTTACATAAAAACAATAAATAATAAATCATCACCCTACTTAAAAATGGCACAAGCTAACGATAAATATTTGCAGATAATATCAGATATAAAAAAAGGAGAATTAAAACCCATATATCTACTTATGGGTGATGAGCCGTATTATATTGATTCAATAACAGATGCAATAGTTGAAAATGCTCTTGATGAATCGGAGAGGGATTTCAATCAGACGATAATATACGGATTGGACGCCGAAATATCTTCGTTAATTAATACCGCAAAACGCTATCCAATGATGGCTGCTCGACAATTAGTGGTATTAAAAGAAGGACAGATGTTTAGTGATATTGACGATTTAATATTGTATGTAGAGCAGTATCAGCCAAGCACTGTATTTGTGATTAATTATAAGGGTGGAGTCTTAAAGAATAAGAAGCTTATTACTGCAATAGAGAAGGTTGGGGCAGTATATGAGTTTAAAAAATTGTATGAGAATCAAATACCAAAGTTTATAACGGATTATTTGCATAACTACTCACTCACAATAGAGGCAAAGGCCGTTTCAATGATTGCCGATTATATCGGAAATGACTTGAATAGAATAGCAGGAGAACTTGAAAAACTTCGTATAGTTATTGGAACTGGAAGAGAGGTTACGGCTCAATTAGTGGAGGAGCATATCGGTATAAGTAAAGATTATAATAACTTTGAGTTTCTTTCGGCTGTAATAAATAAAGACCTGTATAAAGTTAACAGTATAATAAAATATTTTGAGAGTAATCCAAAGAATAACTCCATAATACCAACAATAAGTATATTGTTCAATTTCTTCTCAAATTTATTATTGGTATATTATGCCCCAGATAAAACCGATATGGGTTTGGTAAAGGAGTTGAATCTTAAATCAGCATATCAGTTGAAAGACTACAAGGTTGCCAAGTTGAATTATAATGTATTTAAGTGCGTCGATATAATAGCTTTGTTGAGAGATTATGATGCAAAGTCGAAAGGAGTGGGGGTATCTACCTCTACAACGGATGCATCGTTGCTAAGAGAGCTCACATATAAAATCATGCATTAATTTAGCTCAAAATATTAAACTGCATTGGATAATATCACGAATTAAACGGAAATATCGCAAGGAAATAGGCTTAAAATATCGAAAATAGCGCTCTAATATGTTGAATATTAGGGCGCTATTCGTTTTATGCAGGGTTGTGCATGTGAGATGAAATAGAAAAATAAAGAAAAAATCGTAAAATAACCTATGTAAAATGGCTCTAAGGGTAGGGTACTATTTGATTTCATCGTAAATTTATCTCTCTCGAAATTAATTTCTTTTATTGAGTCTTATAAAGAACTTTTCCTTTTTAAATTCTGCAATAGAAAGTTTGAGGTTTCTAAATTTTTCAAATCAAGAAAAATCTACATTTGTTAATTATATTGAGATACACAAATGTGTTTGTATTATTGTGAATAAATGATGCTATTTACAGATGTAATCAGCACCTTTGTTGTAATATTATATATAAAAGAGTAGGGTAATACTCCATGTTGTAATATCATATTTTATCATTGTAAATACACTTTATTCATCGTTATATTTATGTATTATTAAATATATAATAGCCATAAAACCAATTAGTTATACATCTATATTAAACCTATGCTGTAATCAAAATAGTGTTATATCTATATATTTATATACTATATTATATTATAATATCATAAACATCTAATAATCAGTAATAAATACTTATTTATATAAAGTAAAAATTTATGATGTATTCGCGTATAATATGCGATTTGCGTATAGTTTTGTGTATTAATGTATATAATTTTATAAATGTATATTTGTGTAATTTACAAATATAATTTGCATATTTGTAAACATAATATTACATTTGTAATATAAATACAATCGTAAATAATCTACTCTATTTGTGGTATGAATAACAGAATAAAAGAGATAATTGCTTCAGAAAATTTAAGTGATGGAGAATTTGCTGATTTAGTGGGAATTAAACGTTCTACTCTTTCTCATTGTTTAAATGGTAGAAACGATGTTAGTAAGGATATAATTACAAAAATACACAAAGCATATCCTTATATATCAATAAATTGGCTTATGTTTGGTGAAGGAGATTCAGGTTTGTCCTCAAAGAATTATTCTTCATCAAATCTCTTCGATTCTTTCGAAAATTCTGAGGGAGATAGCACAGGTGATGGTAAATACGTTAAGGATTTTGGGCTAAATACACCTGAAATTGAGGTTCAAAATATTAATAAACAGCAAGATAATATCACTAAGAATGTACTTGTGGATGTGAGTCAAATAGCTAATTTATCTGTATCTGAAAAGAAAATTGAGAAAATAATGGTATTTTACAATGATAGTACGTTTGAGGTCTTTGAAAAATAGGCTTCACTCTATTTATAATCCACAAAAAATGATATTTGGAGCAAGAACTTATAATCTTGCTCTTTTTTTGTTATGCTTCGTTGTAAAATATTTAAAATTTCCTAACTTTGTACCTGATAACATAACAATAGAGATATATAAATTAATTGTAATGAAGAAGGCTGTAATAGATATGTCGGTAACGGCAAATCTTTCGGTGAATAACCGATGCGTATTATTGAAATTAACACCGGCTGATGGTTCAAAATTGCCGGAGTGCAAACCAGGTCAGTTTGTAGAGATGTTGGTTGAAGGAGAACCAAAAGCATTTTTGCGTCGCCCAATATCTATAAACTATGTTAATAAAGAGAACAATGAGTTGTGGTTGCTTATCCAAATGGTTGGGGCGGGAACAAATAAATTGTCGAAGGCTGCAGTTGGAGATATAATTAATATAATATATCCTTTGGGAAATGGTTTTACAATGCCATCGGAGCCTAATAAGAAGGTGTTGCTTGTTGGAGGTGGTGTAGGTGTTGCTCCCCTATTGATGCTTGGAGATGAGCTTAAAAAATCGGGACATACTCCAATATTTTTGTTAGGAGCAAGAACTAAGACCGATTTATTGCTATTAGATCAATTTAAATCAATTTCTACAACATATGTAACAACAGAAGATGCTACTGAGGGTGAAAAAGGATTTGTAACACAGCATTCAGTATTGCAAAAAGAGTCTTTTGATTTCATCTATTGCTGTGGTCCAGGCCCTATGATGAAAGCTGTGGCACAGTATGCATCAAAAGTGGCTATAGAGTGTGAAGTGTCGCTTGAAAACAAAATGGCTTGCGGAATAGGAGCATGTTTGTGTTGTGTTGAAAATACAACAAAAGGAAATGTGTGTGTATGTAAAGAAGGTCCTGTATTTAATATAAAGAAACTGCAATGGTAAAATTAAATGTAAACATAGGAAATTTAAAGCTAAAGAATCCCGTTATGACAGCATCGGGAACCTTTGGTTACGGAACAGAGTATTCTGATTTCATCGATTTATCTAAATTGGGCGGAATAATAGTAAAAGGCACAACATTGGCTCCACGTCAAGGAAATCCATATCCTCGTATGGCTGAGACTCCATCAGGGATGTTAAATGCAGTAGGACTACAAAATAAAGGAGTTGATCATTTCGTTGAAAAAATATATCCTCAAATAAAAGACTTGGATACTGCGGTTGTCGTGAATGTTTCGGGTTCAACAATTGAGGACTATGTTGCCGTTGCGGAGAAGATAAATGCATTGGATAATATTCCCGCAATAGAGCTGAATATATCATGTCCTAACGTAAAAGAGGGAGGAATGGCTTTTGGAACATCTCCTCGTAGTGTTGAGAATGTTGTAAAAGCAGTTCGTCAGGCATATAATAAAACTCTTATAGTAAAATTATCGCCCAACGTAACAGATATAACAGAAATAGCAAGAGCGGCAGAGGCAGAGGGTGCAGATTCTCTATCGTTGATAAATACAATGTTGGGAATGGCCATTGATGCAGAACGTCGTCGTCCTTTGCTCTCTACTGTTACAGGAGGGCTCTCTGGCGCGTGTGTAAAGCCTGTTGCGTTGAGAATGGTATGGCAAGTGTCAAAGTCTGTAAAAGTGCCTCTAATTGGCTTAGGTGGTATCATGAACGCAACAGATGCGGTTGAATTCCTTTTGGCAGGAGCATCTGCAGTGCAAATTGGTACAGCAAACTTCATAGATCCTCAAATCTCGGTGAAAGTTGCAGAGGGCATTGAGGAATATTTAGTGCGTCAAGGATGTCACTCTGTACAAGAGATTATTGGCGGATTGATTGTATAAGAAGATGCAGAAATATAAATAGGATAAACAAGAAGGAGATTATAAGGCGAGCTTTGTAATCTCTTTTTTTTGTGAATGGTATTTAATTATCTGTACATCTTAATATAAAAATAGTGGATAAAAACTTAAAATATCATCCATTTGTTATATCTTTGCACCCGCATTAGCACAGAGGTGTTAATTATACAGAATCACAATATGGGGCTGACTGGATTTGACAGCGGGTAGAAGTGATATGTAAGCATGCAGAGCGTCCTTAGGTTTGCTCTTTAATATCAGCCTATGAACTTATAACTGGCGAGAATAACTACGCTCTTGCTGCCTAATCGAAGTACAGTAGATTGGCTTAATTTCGCTACAAGGTAGCGAAACAAGACATCGCTCGGATGCTGTTGTTCCGAAGCTATCCCCTCAAGCGGTGCTATTATATCGGAAATAGTTTTAGGTGAGCCTTGCACCTCGAATGAACTTTTAAAGGCTAAGGTATATGATTGGTAGCTTTGGTCTTGTCTATACCCTACAATTAAAGCAAAGATAAGCATGTAGAAAGCCTATTGTTTCCCTGTATGGACGAGGGTTCAATCCCCTCCAGCTCCACTTTAAACTATAAAAGAATAAAACTGCCTTTGCAATTTTATTCTTTTTTTGTACATCTAACCTAATGCGGAAGTTGATTATCTCTCTTGCTTTTCCTGTAAAGTTGCCAGCTATTAAAGATGTTTTGCCATAGTACATAACTTCCGGCTGCAAGTGATGATAATGGAATGAGATATGTTGAGGATAGCCATATAGCCAGGATGGTATTCTTTTGTCCTAAAGCTTGTCCTGCACTAATTCTATTGTCGTATTTGCCACCTATATATTTGCCTAAGGCAAATTGTATGATACAAGTTGCAAGTCCTGCGCATGCCACTCCTAATTTACTGTATGCCGATGCACTACTCATTGATATGTGATATATTGTTTGCGCTGTTACAATTGACAGAGCGATGGCCCATATATAGTATGCCATACCACTAAATTTCACCAATAAAGAGTGTATTGGTTTTGCGTAGTATCTGAATATGAGAGCAAATATAAATGGGATTATAAGCAGAGGGAAAACTCTTGAGAGAATATTTGAAAACTCTGTTATAAATGTTACTCCTTCTATATAGTTGATTAATGGAAAGAGTAGGGGTACTACGATTGCCGCCACAATGTTCGACAGCATTGTGTATGTTAATAATGCTCCTGTGCTGCCTCCGAGTTTGCCTGTTATTACTGCTGCTGCTGTTGCTGTAGGACATATAAAACACACCATAGCTCCTTCCAATATTATTTTAACTTCCTCGTTTAGATTTACAAACATCAATATGAAGGCTATAGTAAGGCACGATGCTATTTGAAAGAAGCAGAGCCATACATGCCATTTTTTAGGTATTAGCTCTTTTGGGTCAATTTTACTGAATGATAGTAGTAGCTGTATGAATATAAGAGAAGGCATAAGCCATCTTGTTATATCTTTTATGTATGGTTTAGCAAATGAAATGGTTTCGACCGATGAGAACAGATAATAAAATGCTGCTCCCATAAGCATGGCAATGGGTAGTGTCCAACTCTTTATAAATGTAATTATCTGTTTCATGTTTTATGAGTAATAAAAAAGAGAATGAGACAAAATTAATTTTGACGCACTCTCTTTTTGTTTTTATTATAAGTTTTAGAACCTATTAATCCTCTTTCATATTGTGGAATACGTTTTGAACATCATCGTCGTCTTCAAAACGCTCAATAAGTTTTTCAATTGCTTCGCGTTGTTCTGCAGTAACCTCTTTAGTGTCGTTGGGGATACGCTCAAACTCTGCGCTCTCAATTTCAAAACCATTGTCCTCTAAATATTTTTGAATGTTGTTGAACTCCTCAAAAGGTCCGTAAATCATGATTGAACCCTCGTCGCTGTCCATTTCATCAACACCAAAGTCAATTAATTCAAGTTCAAGTTCGTCCATTTCAACACCTTCTTTCTCTTTGATTTTGAATACACTTTTGTGTTCAAATAGGAATGAAAGAGATCCTGATGTTCCAAGTGAACCTCCGGCTTTGTTGAAGTAACTACGAACATTGGCAACTGTACGAGTTGTGTTATCTGTCGCAGTTTCAACAACAATTGCTACACCAAAAGGAGCATATCCTTCATATACAACCTCTTTGTAGTTACCTTCGTCTTTAGATATCGCTTTTTTAATTGCACGCTCAACATTGTCTTTAGGCATGTTAGCGGCTTTTGCATTTTGCATCAATGCACGCAGGCGTGAGTTCGCATCCGGATCGGGACCACCAGCTTTAACAGCCATAGTAATCTCTTTTCCGATTTTGGTAAATGTTCTTGACATATTACCCCAACGTTTCATTTTACGTGCTTTTCTATATTCAAACGCTCTTCCCATAGTTATTGTTTATTTTTTAATTATTATCTTAGTTTAGCTCCAACTTTGTTTTCGAGGTTGGTTATAATTTTATTCATTACAGCATCAATTTGTTTATCGGCAAGAGTTTTTTCTGTGTCTTGCAAAATAAACGATACTGCATATGATTTTTTACCTGCTTCAAGGTTTTTGCCTTCGTAAACATCAAATAACGAAACCTCTTTTAATAGTTTACGTTCGCTTTCGCGAGCAATTTTTTCAATTTCGCTGAATTTAACCGAAGCATCAACAAGTAATGCAAGGTCGCGTTTTACAGGAGGGAATTTTGAAAGTTCGCTATAAGTCGTTTTCGTCTTGACAGACTCTTTACATAGCATAGCAAAGTTGAACTCTGCAAAATAAACCTCAGCCTCAATATCAAATTTGCGTAGTATGTTTTTGCTGATGATACCTGCTTTACCGATTTCTTTGCCTCCGCGAGTTTTGTAAATCAATACAGCAGAATATATGTCATCGCTTGTTTGTTCAGTTGTGTATTTGCCTTTCATGCCAAGGCGAGTTAAAACATTCTCAACGTATCCTTTAAGCATAAAGAATGAAGTTTGAATATCTTTTTGTGCCCAGCTGTTAGCAACTTCGTTTCCTGTAAGCCACATACCCATACGATACTCCTCAGAGTAGGGTGCAAGTACGCCTTTTTCGGTGTCTGCTTCAGCATTGAACGAATAGCAATTGCCAAATTCGTAGAACTTCAAATCTGCATTTCTGCGGTTTATGTTGTATGCGACACTCTCCAAACCGCCAAACAATAGAGTTTGACGCATAACTCCAAGATCTGAGCTTAATGGGTTCATAACCTTAACACAGTTACTCTCGGGGAACGATGTCAAATCTTTGTAATAGCTTGTTTTTGTAAGCGAGTTGTTTAGTATCTCGTTGAATCCACAGCCTGTAAGCTCGTTTGCAATAGTGTTGTATCTGCTGTGTTGCTCGTCGGCTACCGATTTGTTTGATAGATTAGAGTGAACGCTCTCTGTGATTTCAACGTTGTTGTATCCGTATATTCTCAATATATCCTCGATAACATCGCAATCGCGACGAACATCAACACGATATGTAGGAACTTTCAATTCCAAAACGCCATTATCTTCGCTCACGATTTCAATTTCAAGAGAAGATAAAATCTCTTTTACAATCTCTTCAGAAATCTCTTTGCCAATCAAAGAGTTTATTCTATCATAAGTTAAGGTGACGGGATATGGAGTAATCACCTCTGGATATATATCAATGATGTCACCTGTAATTTCTCCACCTGCAAGTTCCTTAACCAGCATTGCTGCTCGTTTAAGAACATATACTGTTGTATTGGGGTCGATGCCACGCTCAAAACGGAATGAAGCATCTGTGTTCAAACCGTGACGGCGAGCAGATTTTCTAATCCATGTTGGGTTAAAATATGCTGACTCCAAGAATATGTCTGTAGTGGTTTCGGTAACACCCGATTTCAAACCTCCGAAAACACCTGCAAGGCACATACCTTCGTTTTGGTTGCAAATCATCAAGTCTTTGTCTGATAGTTTACGCTCAACACCATCAAGAGTTACAAAAGGAGTTCCTTCGGGTAGAGTTTTAACAACTACTGTGTTCCCTGCAATCTCTTTTACGTCAAAACAGTGCAATGGTTGTCCTGTTTCGTGAAGAATGTAGTTTGTAATGTCCACAATGTTGTTTATAGGACGAATACCAATTGTGTTTAGACGTTGTTTTAGCCAATCGGGGCTATCTTTAACAGTTACCCCTTTGATGGTTAATCCTGCATAGCGAGGAGCTGCTTCGCTGTTTTCAACAACAACTTTAATAGCATCTCCGCTTGGAGTGTCAATAGTAAATCCATCAACAGAAGGTTTTGTCAACGATGAGTTGTATCCATTGCGTTTCAAATAAGCGGCAAGGTCGCGAGCAACTCCATAGTGTGAAGCTGCATCAATTCTATTGGGAGTTATATCAACCTCAATAACATAGTCGCTCTTAATGCCGAAATATTCTGCAGCGGGAGTTCCGGGAGTAGGAGTATCTTTAAGAACGATAATGCCGTCGTGTCCTTTCCCTATGCCAATCTCATCTTCAGCACAAATCATTCCGAATGACTCAACGCCTCTGATTTTAGATTTTTTGATTGTAAAACTCTCTTCCCCGTCGTACAAAACTGTTCCAACTGTAGCCACAATAACATATTGACCTGCGTCAACATTGGGTGCACCACATACAATTTGTACGGGTTCTCCTGTTCCAAGATCAACAGTTGTTATATGAAGGTGGTCAGAATTAGGATGTTCAACGCAAGTAAGTACTTTACCTGTAACAATTCCTTTAAGACCTCCTTTAATTGATTGAACCTCTTCAACTCCACCTGTTTCAAGACCAATGGATGTTAAAGCATCTGCGGTTTGTTGAGGGTCTAACGGAAGCTCAATAAACTCTTTGAGCCAATTATAAGATATATTCATAGTTTGTGTTAAATATTCGTTTATTAAAACGGTTTTATTAACCTTGGTTTTTTAACGGATGCAAAAATAATAATATTATTTTGCTTTAAAAAGTAAATTAGGCAAATAGTTTCAATGGAATTGCCCTTTTGAAACACTATTTTTAATCAAATAGCCCCTTATCTTGTAACTTTTACGAATTGTGGGGGTAGAGGAGTCTCAAACAGCATATCCTGGCGAGTGATTGGGTGAACAAATCTCAATCGGAATGCATGTAATGATAGGCGACCAAGAGGATTCTCTTTCGAACCATATCGTTTGTCTCCGGCAATTGGGTGTCCGCTTTCTGACATATGGACACGTATTTGGTTTTTTCTACCTGTGGCAAGTTGTAATTCAATTAGTGATAAACGACTGTTTTTTTGCAAAGTTTTGTATTTTGTCAATGCAAATTGCCCTTTCTCTTTGTCTGATGTTGAATATACGTGATGCACGCTGTTTTCTGCTAAATATGAAGATATTTCTCCTTCAGAAGGGTTAATATGACCACTTACGACAGCTACATAGCGACGATCCAATACCATCTCATTCCACGAACGTTGCAGTTTGAATTGAACCTCTTCTGATTTGGCGAACATAATCAAGCCAGATGTATCGCGGTCTAAACGGTGTATCACGAAAAGTTTAGCGGAGGGATCATCTTCTTTTAAATAATCGCTTAATATGTGAAAAGCAGTCCTCTCTTTCACTCTGTCTGAAGATACCGAAAGCAATCCGTACCCCTTATTGGCAACAATAATGTAATCATCCTCAAAGACAATGTTTATTCTGGCGTTTTTGAAAACTTTAAAACCTTTCTCAAAGTTTATTAAAACTCTGTCTCCGGGCATAAGAGGAGCATCAAAAGCAGTTTCAGGTTTGTCGTTTATGGCAATTTGCCTATGCGACAACCAGCTTTTTACGGTTGTTTTGCTTCTGTCAGAATAGGTTTTGAAAAGATAGCTAAGAAGCGTATCTTTCTCATTTACAATGGTTGTTTCTGAACTATTCTTTTTGTTTCTGCTGTTTCTTTTACTGTTCTTTATACGCATTTTTTGTGTCTCGGTAAAATTGATATTTAAAAGAAGTTACAAATTTACAAAAAAAATAACAAATAAAACTATATGATTTCGACAACACTCTACTATTTATGTGTTAGAAATTTTTATCATAAATATGTTGAATATTGTAATAATTAGATTTTGAATTTTAAAAAAGATATATTATCTTTGTTTTTAATTATAGATTATTTTAGTGCTATGGGCATTTATGCTTTTGTAAAGCCTAATTCATTATTTGTATTAACAAAATTATCAAAACAAAATGAAAGTAAAAATCCATAAAATTCATCGCGAAGGAAGAGGAATATTAATAGTCTTGTTTTTAATATTGGCATTGCTTAATGCAGTATCGTATTTTGTTATACAAACTCAATGGATATTCACGGTTTTCTTATCTCTGTCAATACTATTGTATCTTGTGGCTGTTAATTTCTTCCGTTCACCACGAAGAGTATATCCCGGATACTTTAATGAAGAAAAAGATATTATTGCCTCGGCAGATGGTGTGGTAGTGGCAGTAGAGGAGGTGATGGAAAACGCCTATTTCAAAGACAAAAGAATACAAGTGTCAATATTTATGAACTTGTTTAATGTTCATGCCAACTGGTTTCCCGTAGCAGGAAAAGTTTTGCATGTAAGTCATCAAGACGGACGTTTTATGTCGGCATATCTTCCTAAGTCGAGTACAGAGAACGAACGCTCAACAATTGTAATCGAGATGCCAAACGGAGAGCAAGTTTTGGCTCGTCAAATAGCCGGAGCTTGTGCTCGTCGTATTGTGACATACGCAGAGGTAGGGGATGAGTGTTCGATAGATGAACACATGGGATTTATTAAATTTGGATCAAGAGTAGATCTTTATCTTCCTTTGAATACAGAAGTATTGGTTAATATCGGAGATAAAACTATTGGAGGTATTACAAAAATAGCACAATTGCCTTTAGAGGAATAATTCCACTTTAAAATTCATATGATTTCAATAAAAAAACACATACCTAACAGTATAACATGCTTAAATTTGTTGTGCGGATGTTTTGCATGTATGTTCGCATTCAAAGGTTATAACGAAGCTCAATATGTATATTTGGCAGCTATGTTGATGTGTGCGGCTGCGGTATTCGACTTTATGGATGGATTTGCAGCACGTCTTCTAAAAGCTTATTCGCCAATGGGTAAAGAATTGGACTCTTTGGCTGATTTAATAAGTTTTGGATTTGCCCCGGGAGTAATATCGATGCAGTTGGCAAACTATATAATAACACCCAATCAAGTAGGGTTGTGGTATGAACACATACCATATATTGCATTCCTAATACCTGTTTTTGCAGGGTTGCGATTGGCTAAATTTAATATAGATACACGTCAAACAACATCATTTATAGGCTTGCCGGTTCCTGCAAATGCTCTTTTCTGGATAGGATTCTATTCATTGGTAGAGAAATATTCGTGGGCAGAGTGTATATACTTTTGGGTAGCAATGGTATTGTTGTTCTCTTACTTGATGGTGTCAGAAATACCAATGTTCTCATTGAAATTTGCTAATTTGAAGCTAAAAGAGAACTATTTGAGATATATACTAATCTTAGGAGCAATATTATTTGTTGTATTCTTAGGATTTGCGGGATTAGCTCCAACAATTCTATTCTATATTATATTGTCTTTCGTACAAAATGCGTTATCGAAAAAAAGTCTGCCAAATAGCTAATTCACGTTAGGCATATTTTTTGATAATAATATGTATGGAAACATTTATCGAATAAATTCGTAAAATTAAAATTGAATAGAAATGCACATATTGTTTTTTATAGGAATATTTGCTTTAGTTATAATATTTGTTGTTCTCATGGCTGTTGGAAATATAATAAGATCAATATTTTCAGTATTTAGCTTTAGGAGAAAAAACAATTCAGGAGAAAGCACAAGTAATAACAATAACAGAACATATACCTCATACGAAAAGAGAACAAAAGTTTTTGGACCAAATGAAGGGGAATATGTCGATTTTGAAGAGATAAAAGATTAGTCCTATTTCGATATTTGATGTCAGTAAAAACTGACATTATGTCATAGCTTAGAAACGATAATTAAAAAGGTAATATAATATTGATTATTGTCTTAAAAATTAAAATAATTTATTTATCTTTGCATCAAATTATTAAGAAAATGAAAGCTACACACAAACATATCCATCTCCATCATCTTAACTCATAAAAGAGGTAAGCGGCAGATTTGTGTGTATTTATTGCTAATAAACTGATAGGCTTACCTTTAGGTAGGCCTATTTTAATTATAAACAGAAAAATAATTAAAAAATAAGATACAACTATGTTAAGAATTGCAGTACAATCAAAAGGACGTCTTTTTGACGAAACAATGGACTTATTACGTGAGTCGGGAGTAAAATTCTCGTCATCAAAGAGAACACTATTAGTGCCATCTCGCAACTTCCCAATGGAAGCGTTATTCCTAAGAGATGATGATATACCTGAATCTGTGGCATCTGGAATTGCCGATATAGGAATTGTAGGATTAAACGAGTTTTTGGAAAAAGCAAAAGATGCAGAGATTGTAAAAAATCTTGGATTCAGTAAGTGTCGTTTATCTTTAGCAATACCTAAAGACATTGACTATCAGGGATTGGAGTGGTTCAATGGTAAAAAAATAGCCACATCATACCCTGTAATATTAAAAAAATTCTTGGATGAGAAAGGTATTTCAGCAGATATACATGTAATTACAGGTTCTGTTGAAATTGCGCCCGGAATAGGATTGTCAGACGCAATTTTTGATATTGTAAGTTCAGGAAGCACTTTGGTAAGCAACCGTTTGAAAGAGGTTGAGATTGTGATAGAGTCAGATGCAGTACTTATTGCAAATAAAAACCTTGCACCTGAGAAGAAAGAGATATTAGAGGAGCTATTGTTCCGTATTGAGGCAGTTCAAACAGCAGAGGACAAAAAATATGTGTTGATGAATGTGCCAAATGCTTCGTTGCAGGATGTATTGTCGGTATTGCCGGGAATTAAGAGCCCAACTGTAACACCCCTTGCAAACTCAGATTGGAGTTCGGTAAGCACAGTGTTGCCAGAGAAGATATTCTGGGAGATAATCAACAAACTAAAAGTAGCAGGAGCAGAAGGAATACTTGTTCTTGACATTGAAAAAATGGTATTGTAAGATGAATATAATAAATAACCCTGAGCGTTCACAATGGAAAGAACTGACTAAACGCCCCGAGTTGGACACTGTCAGTTTACATGGAATGGTAGGGGAGATACTATCTGAAATAAAGACTCAAGGAGATGCTGCAGTACGCAAGTATGTGGCAAAATTTCAAGGAGTGGAACTTGAAAATCTTGCAGTAACAGAGCAAGAGTTTGACGAAGCTGAAAAAAGTGTCTCAGCAGAGCTGAAAGAGGCCATTCTAAAGGCAAAAGAGAATATAACACTCTTTCACTCAGCTCAAAAATTTGAGGGAGTAAAAGTAGAAACAACACCAGGTGTAACTTGTTGGCAAAAGAGTGTGGCAATTGACAGAGTAGGGTTGTATGTACCGGGTGGAACAGCACCGCTATTCTCAACAGTGTTGATGTTGGCGTTACCTGCAAAAATAGCAGGATGCGAAAACATAGTAATGTGTTCTCCTTGCAACAAAGAGGGCAAAGTTCATCCCGCAACATTGTATGCGGCAAAGGTTGCAGGAGTAACAAACTTCTACAAATTAGGAGGAGTTCAAGCAATTGGAGCAATGGCATACGGAACAGAGACCGTTCCCAATGTTTATAAAATCTTCGGACCCGGAAACCAATATGTAACAGCGGCAAAACAGTTGGTAAGCCTTTCGGGAGTAGGAATTGATATGCCGGCAGGACCATCCGAGGTTGAAATACTTGCCGATGAAACAGCAAATCCACAATATGTGGCATCCGACTTTTTGTCGCAAGCTGAGCATGGAGCCGATAGCCAATCAATATTGGTAACAACCGATAAAACCCTTGCCGAAAAAGTTATATTGGCAATAGAGGAGCAAAAAGAGTTGTTGCCTCGTAAAGATTTAGTTGAGAAATCGTTGCAAAACAGCTCAGTATTTGTATTTGACAATATGGCCGATGCAATTGATTTTACAAATGAATATGCACCTGAACACCTAATAATCTCAACAAAAGATTACATAGAGGTAGGGGATAAGATAAAAAATGCAGGTTCAATATTCTTGGGAGCATTTACCCCCGAAAGTGCAGGAGATTATGCATCGGGAACAAACCATACATTGCCAACCAGCGGATATGCAAAAGGCTATAACGGAGTAAACTTGGATAGCTTCAATCGTAAAATAACATACCAAGAGATAACACGCGAAGGATTGCATAAACTTGGAGCAACAATTGAGATAATGGCTCAAAACGAAAGCCTTGATGCACATAAAAACGCAGTTTCTATACGACTAAAAGATTAGTTATATGAAAGACCTAAAAGAGATTGTACGCAAAAACATATATAGTTTAAAACCATATTCATCGGCACGTAACGAGTTTAAGGGTGAAGCATCAATATTTATCGATGCCAACGAAAATCCATACGATACACCCTACAATCGCTATCCCGATCCATTGCAGTTGCAAGTAAAAGAGAAAATATCAGCATTAAAGGGAGTGCCCGTTGAAAACATCTTTTTAGGAGTTGGTAGCGACGAGCCTATCGATTTGCTATATCGCATATTCTGCGAGCCTCAAAAAGACAATGTAGTAGCTCTGGAACCAACATACGGAATGTATGCAGTATGTGCCGACATAAACAATGTGGAGTATCGCAAAGTATCATTAAAAGAGAACTATCAATTCTCGGCAGATGAGTTACTTGCCGCAACCGATGAGAACAGCAAAATCATATGGTTGTGTTCACCAAACAATCCAACAGGAAATGCACTCGATGCAGCAGAAATTGAGAAGGTGTTAAAGAACTTTGGCGGAATAGTAGCCGTAGATGAAGCATACATCGATTTCTCATCGCAACCATCATACCTAAAAGTATTAAAAGAGTATCCCAATATGGTAGTGTTGCAAACATTCTCAAAAGCGTGGGGTAGTGCAGGAGTACGTTTAGGAATGGCATTTGCATCAGAGGAGATAATCAAAATCTTCAACAAAGTAAAATACCCCTACAACGTAAATGTACTCACACAACGCTATGCAATAAAGTTGCTCGATAACTTCTCGCAAGTTGATAAAAAGGTAAAAGCAATATTGAAGAACCGTGAGAAGTTGGAGAAACAGCTTGCAAAAGTAAAATGCATAAAAGAGGTGTATCCAACCGATGCAAACTTTATACTTGTAAAAACAATCGATTCTGATGCAATCTACAAATACCTAATAGAGAATGGTATCGTGGCACGTAATCGCAATGGAATAACCCTTTGCGACAACTGCTTAAGAATAACAGTTGGAACAGCAGAGGAGAATAAACAAGTAATATCAGCACTAAAAAACTTTTCAAAATAGAATAACAACTATGAAGAAAGCCCTATTTATCGACAGAGATGGAACGTTAGTTGTAGAACCTCCCGTTGATTATCAATTAGACTCACTTGAGAAACTTGAGTTTATGCCTCGAGTATTTCGTAATATAGCCTTAATTCGTGAACGATTAGATTATGAATTTGTAATAGTCTCAAATCAAGACGGATTAGGAACAGACTCATTCCCAACAGAAACATTCCTACCTCCTCATAACAAAATGCTACAAGCATTCAAAAACGAAGGAGTAGAATTTGACGATATATTAATAGACCCTTCATTTCCACACGAAAACAAGCCAACCCGCAAACCAGGAACAGGCATGTTGGGGAAATATATGACAGGCGAATATAACCTTGGTGAGTCGTATGTAATAGGCGATCGCATAACCGACGTAATGCTTGCTAAAAACCTTGGCTCAAAAGCAATACTATTGGCAGCAACAAAAGAGGCAGGCGAAGCACTCTTAAAAGAGAAAAAACTCGAAGAAACATGCGCTCTTGTTGCAACGTCATGGGACGAAATATCATCATACCTAATAGCAGGAGAGAGAGTTGTTGAGGTTGTACGAAAAACATCTGAAACTGATATATATGTTAAAATAAACCTTGACGGAACGGGAAAGAGTAGTGTTTCAACAGGCCTATCGTTCTTTGACCACATGCTCGACCAACTTGGACGTCACTCAGGAATGGACGTAACAATTGTAACCAAAGGCGATTTGAATGTAGATGAGCATCATACAATCGAAGACACAGGAATAGCAATAGGAGAGGCCCTACGCAAAGCACTTGGCGACAAACGCGGAATAAACCGTTATGGCTTCTATCTACCCATGGACGACTCATTATGCAGCGTAGCCCTCGATTTTGGAGGCAGAGCATGGCTTGTATGGGACGCAGATTTTAAACGTGAATATGTAGGAGATATGCCAACCGAAATGTTTATGCACTTCTTTAAATCGTTGTCCGATTCAGCAGCAATGAATTTGAATATCAAAGCAGAGGGGGTAAATGAACATCACAAAATAGAAGGAATCTTTAAAGCCTTTGCTCGTGCAATAAAAATGGCAATTGCTCGTGATGTTCTAAATGGTTCAATCCCCTCATCAAAAGGAGTGATTTGAGATTATTGGTGTTCGATAATTGAGTATTATACCCATGGTTATAAAGCTTGTGGTAAAACTAAAATAACCCAAAAGGGCTGAATCCTGCAAAAAGGAATCAGCCCTAAATTTTATTCTATCAAAAAAAGTTTTATCGTACACCAATATTTTTAATACTCTTTTATCTATTACACCACTCCCTCTGGGTATTGCATTGTGATGCAATGGAGTGAGCCATGTTGTTTGATGAGTGCTACACAATCGATGCCTACAACTTCGTAGCCGGGGAATGCTTTTGAGATTGCCTCTATTGCCATTTTGTCATTTTCCGGTTGGCTGTATGTTGGCATAAGTACAGCTCCGTTCACGATTAGGAAGTTGGCGTATGATGCAGGTAGTCTTTCTCCGTCGAATATTATTTCGTCTGCCATTGGCAATGCAATTAGGTTGTATGGGTTGCCTTCGCTGTTTTTAGCGTTAGTCAACTCTTCTTCCATTGCTTTCAGTTCAGTGTAATGTTCGTCGTTTTGGTCATTGCACTTAACGTATGCTATGGTGTTGTTGGGGCAGTATCTTGCAAGGGTGTCGATGTGGCTGTCTGTGTCATCTCCTGCAAGGTATCCGTTGTCAATCCAAACTATGTTGTTTACTCCGAACGACTCTTTTAATACTGTTTCAATCTCCTCTTGTGTGTATGAGGGATTACGGAATTTAGACATAAGGCATCGGGTAGTGGTCATTAATGAGCCATTTCCGTCTGCCTCAATTGAACCACCCTCTAATATAAAGTGGTTCATGTTTCGGTAGTCGGCTTTGAATAACTCTTTTTTGTAGCAGTTGAATGTTATTTCGTTATCCAATGTTGCTTCAAATTTTTGTCCCCAACCATTAAATCCAAAGTCGGTTATTACATGGTTACCATTTTGGGTGTCAATTACGGTTATGCCTCCGTGGTCGCGTGCCCATGTGTCGTTGCTTACGCACTCTACTATGGTTACATTCTCAATATTTACATTGCCTTCGATTAGCGATTTTACTTGCTCAGGCTCAGGGGTTATTATAATCAGTTTTTCGCGTTTTGCTATTTCTCGAGCTACATTTATGTAACACTCGGTTACTTCAGAGAGCATATAGTTCCAATCGGTATTTTCGTGAGGCCATGTTAGTTGCACTCCGCTTTGTGTTGCCCATTCGGGTGGTAATATGTAGTTGCTCATATTTTGTTCTAATTGGTTTTTTCTAAAAACAAAAGTAGTAAAAAAACGTGATAATATGATTGCATATAAAAAAATATGTATAAATTTGTCTTCAATTGAATTTTAAATGAAAAAGAGAATAAGTGTATGAAAAAAATTCTATTAGGTTCTTTTATTTTAGTGCTTATTTTATTGTTTGCCATATATAATATGGTTAACAGAATGCCATCGAAAGAGCTATCGTTAAATGAACAGGTTTATGAGATTTTGACTGATGCTGAGTGTCTGATGTGTCATAGTTACAATCCCGATCTTCCATTTTATGCCAAAATTCCTTTGGTGCGCCGTCCTATCTATCAAGATATGAATGCGGCTTTGAAAGAGGAGAATTTGAAGCCTGTAATGGATTCTTTGGCAATGGGTGTGCCTGTTTCTATTACTGCTGTTAATAAAATTGAGCAGATTGCAATTAAGGGTAATATGCCTCCTGCAAAATTCTACCTTCTTCACTGGGGTAGCCAATTGACAGAGGAGAAGCGTGAAGTTATTATCTCATGGGCTAAACAACAACGTCTTGAGGGTTATCTTTCGCAACTTGAAGATGCTGAGTTGGCAGAGAAATTGGCTGCGGAGCCTGTGTTCCCAATTTTGTATGATATTCCTGTTGATCAGGCTAAAGTAGAATTAGGTTTTAAACTTTACCATGATACTCGTTTGTCGTTAGATAATACTGTTTCGTGTGCATCGTGCCATGGCTTGGCTACAGGTGGTGTTGATAACAAACAATTTTCGGAGGGTGTTGATGGCAAACTTGGTGGTGTAAATGCTCCAACTGTTTATAATGCTGTTTACAACTTCGTTCAATTCTGGGATGGTAGAGCTACAACTCTTGCTGCACAAGCTGCAGGTCCTCCTCTAAACCCTGTTGAGATGGCTTCGAACTCTTTTGATGAGATTATTGCAAAATTGGAGAAAGATAAAGCTTTAACTGCTGAATTCAAAAAAGTTTATCCCGAAGGTTATTCAGAGGCTACAATCACTGATGCCATTCAAGAGTTTGAGAAGACTTTGATTACTAAGAACTCTCCATTTGACCGTTATATGATGGGTGATGAGTCGGCAATGACCGAGCAACAAATTGCAGGATATAACGACTTTAAAAAGTATAGCTGTGCAACTTGCCACAGTGGTGTTAACTTTGGTGGTAATACTTATGAGTTAATGGGTACTCGTTCGAATTACTTTGCTGCACGTGGAACTGAACTTACAAACGAGGACTTTGGTCGTTACAAAGAGACTAAATCGGAGTATGACCGTCACAAATTCAAAGTTCCGGGATTGCGCAATGTCGCTCTTACTGCTCCTTACTTTCACGATGGTACAATTACTTCATTGAAGAATGCGATTATGTATATGGGAGAGTATCAGTTGAACGTTAATTTGACTCAACAAGAGACTGAAAATATGGAGGCATTCTTAAATGCTTTGACAGGTGAAATTCCTGAAACAGCAAAGGTTGCAAAATAGATTTTGAGGTATAATGGATATGATAAAGGGGTTGAATTTCAACCCCTTTGTTGTTTTAATAAGAATGTGTTAAAGATAAGCGGAAGAGCTATTGCCCCTCCGCTTTATCTCAAACTCATTTGGAAAACTAAATTACGCTTATTTGGGATATACCAAATTCTCTTCTTTGATATTTATAAGAACCTCGCTTACATATATTGCCGCTTCACGTTTTGCCTCTTCTAAATCGTGGCAAGTCCAATCGCCACAATCTTTTGGAGCCAAGCCTGGTATTTCACCTTCAAAATCGCGAACAAACTCAAATGTGCTTTTTATTAGTTCTACTATATCGCTACTCTTGTATTCGCCTGCAATAATTAAATAGTTTCCTGTGCGGCAGCCCATAGGTCCCCAATATACTATTTTGTCTTTCCACTCGTCGTTGTTTCTTAGATAGGTGGCTGCAAGATGCTCAATTGTGTGTAGCCCTGCTTGATCCAATACCGGTTGACGGTTGGGTTCTTTCATTCTTATGTCGAATGTGGTTATTGTAACTCCGTTAAAAACATCTACACGAGATACGTATATGCCTCGTAGTAGTTTGTTGTGGTCGATGGTAAAACTTGGTATCTTATTCATATTATAGCTTATATATTAGGTCTTTAATAACGTCAAATGATTTTTCAGGTGCAACTTCCCAGAAGTTGTTGTATTGCTCTATGTTGTTATCTTTTCCCGGGGTGTCGCTTATAACTCTTATGCTTACAAATGGCACTTGTTTCATGTAACAGCAGTGTGCGAATGCCGCAGATTCCATATCAACGGCAATAGCCTCTTTAAAGTTGTTCTTAATTTCGCTTAAGCGATTATCGTCGGTAATAAATTGGTCGCCTGTGCAAATAAGTCCTTTATAAACTCGGTCTTCTTCTGTGCGGTTTTCTAATATCTTGTTAATGATATTTTCATCTCCCATAAATTTTAGAGGAAATCCTTGTACTTGTCCTATTTCGTTGCCATCGCCACACCATACATCGTGGTATGCAACTTCGCTACCAACAACAACGTCGCACACTTTCGACTTTATATCAATTCCTCCTGCAAGTCCTGTATTTATTATGCAATCAGGCTCAAAGTTGGTTATAATATCGTGGCATCGTGTTGCTGCACACACTTTGCCAATTCCCGATTGTGATACTATGATTTGATGCCCGTTACACTCTCCAAAGAAATATGTAACGTTGTCGCAGCAAATCTCCTCAATATCTTTAAAAAGTCGTTTGGTACACTCAAGTTCGCTTTGTAGTGCCACCACTATTGCTATTTTCATGTCTTATTTTATTTTACGTCTGTTTAGTTCTCTACGGTATTTGGCCGCATTGTTATTGTGTTCTCTTAATGTTGTTGCAAAGTTGTGGTATCCCGAGAAATCCTCTTTTGCACACATGTATAAGTATTTTGATTTTTGGTAATTTAGCGATTTCTCTATTGCTGTTTTTGAAGGTATGCGAATAGGTCCTGGGGGGAGTCCTTTATTTTTGTATGTGTTATAAGGAGACTCTATTTCGAGATGTTTGTTTAATATGCGTCTTAACGAAAAATCGCCTGTTGCAAACTTAACGGTTGGGTCTGATTGCAGAGGCATATCTATTTTCAACCTGTTTATATATAGCCCTGCAACTGTTGACATTTCGTCTGTTTTTTTTGTCTCTTCCTCAACGATTGATGCAAGTATTGTTATTTCGTAAGGAGTCATTCCATTTTCTTTGGCGATGTTTAATCTTGCTTCGTTCCAATAAGTGTTATACTCTTTATTCATTCTGTCTAAAAACTTCTTGACAGATGTAACTTTGTATATGTTGTAACTGTCGGGCAGAAACATTGTAACAATGCTTACTGTGTCAAATCCATAGCTTTTACATATATCGTTATTGCATATTGCAACATATAGCGAGTCGGCAGGCATATTTAAATTTTTACAGATTACGTCTGCTAACTCTCGTTTTGTTCTGATATTATTAAATGTAACGGTGGTTGTGCTGTTGTCGCCTAATGCCAATAGGTTGTAGATGTCCCATGCACTCATTTGGGGAGTTATATTGTAGTAGCCAAGATATCTGTTAACTTTCCTTTTTTTTACCTCAAATATCTTTTCTACCCAATAGGCTGTGTTTTCGTTGCTGCTTTTGGATAATTTATTGCATAATGTCTCTAATGTGGCGTTTTCGTCGATATACAGAGTGTAGGTTTCTTTGCAATTATTAGGTGTGGTAATCTTGTGGTAAAGATAGTAACCAATACCTCCTGCAACAATCAATAGGGATACTATAACAATTATAACAACTTTTATATATTTCGTCTTCATTGAATATCAATAACCTTAATATTGTGCGAAGATACAACTTTTAATTGAGATAGTCTCTCTGTTGTTATTCTAACTTTTTTGGTAGATTCAAAGACTAAGTGCAAAATTAAGATAAAAATTGAAAGAACTTATTTTTAGGTGTATCAAAATTGAGTTTCCGTCTAGGTCTTCTATTAAGTTTATATTGAATTTTTAAAATATATTCATCAGATAATTCATT
>JAZLBW010000016.1:0-67840 GCA_045613905.1 Candidatus Caccoplasma sp. | reverse complement strand
AAACGACCTCGCCGTTCAATGTCCAATTTACAAACTCGTATCCTGCCATAGGCACTGCTGTTAGAGTTGCTGTCTCTGTTCCGTCTGATGAGCATGTTTTTGATGTTACGCCCTCTGTTTCGATGTAAGCGCTACCCATTGTTGCATCTGAGGTTGACACAGATACTTTGAATGCATCAACATAGAATAGGAAATCTATGTATCCTCCCTCTGTAAATCCTGTTTGACATGCTGATGATGGACTCTCTCCCACCAACGATCTGATTACGAATACTTCACCCGGAGCTAAATCGCTTGGTGCTGTAATTGGGAATGTAACAGTATTTCCTGATACAGATAATCCTTCTTGTGTCATTGCAGTTATGGGATTACCACTTGGCCATGTTCCATCGTATGTTCCGTAGATTTTTGATGTGTTTTCACCTTCGATTTGATAGATTGTTACGTCACCCCAGTTAATTACATATGTTAGGTTTAGATTAAATGTTGCTCCCGGATTAACTACCATGGGGTCCGTTACTCCTTGTTGTCCTTTTGCCGCTAAACTTCCTAATACTATTGAACCATTCTCAATTCCGTTTCCGTTTGAGATTGCCGCCGCTGACACAAAAGATGTATTTCCGGGTGCGTTGAATGAAGGTTTGCATACTTGTGCATTATATGCATCGATGATTCTTGTATCTGCAAATATTGCCACATATGCTTTATCTCCCTCTACATTATTGGTAAATGAAGGGTTTGTTGAGATATCAACGCCGTCTAATGTCCATTTCACAAATTTGAATCCTTCGTTAGCTACCGCCGAGATAGTTACAGGACCCTCTTTTGTTACTGACGCTTGCCCGTCAACAGTTACTGTTCCTCCTTCAGCAGGGCTTGCAGACACAGAGATTGTACGCATTGGCGCATTTTCCGTTGCAATTACCTCTAACTCCCATGTTGCTTTCAATGAAGATGGTGCATCACAGAATGGGTAATTTACTCCACTTACATTCTCTACTTTGAAGTAAGTTGAGCCTCTCATAATGTAGTATGTCCCGTTTCCGTTATCTACAAATGTAAGTGCTGTTGCCGCTGATGTCAAAGCATCCACGTTCCAATTTTGACATACAATGTTGTAACCGCTTTTTGTACGCAATGTATAGTTTGAACCTGATGCTGAAATTGTAAAGATTTGATCATCACTATCA
Organism: Candidatus Caccoplasma sp.; assembly: GCA_045613905.1. Lineage (GTDB taxonomy): Bacteria > Bacteroidota > Bacteroidia > Bacteroidales > G3-4614 > Caccoplasma_A. The sequence goes on along the minus strand of JAZLBW010000016.1, from coordinate 66,650 downwards.
GCATAAGCCACTACATTAACTCCACCAACTGGTCCGTCAGTGTGCGCTTGATAGTTTCCTGCATTAAGGTAATACCCTGTTCCTGTATCCTTAATACGATACTCTTTTGTGGTATCAATTGCAGCCATTGATGTTGCAACCATTGCCAACATCATGAATGATAAAAGTAATAGTTTTTTCATAAGGTTAATTTATTGGTTTGTTATTGTTATTCTTATTTATAACAGCAAATATATATGTTAAATTTTTAAAAAGCAAAAAAAGGAGAGGATTTTTTCCTCTCCTTTGATTATTTAACTTACGACTACTCCTTTTTAATTAGCAACATCCGGGTTTTTCCAACAAACGGAACATATTTTTCTTATATGCTTCAACTCCGGGTTGGTTAAATGGATTTACACCCAATGTGTATCCACTGATTGCACACGCAACCTCAAAGAAGTAGATTAATGCTCCTAAACAGTTTTCGCGTACCGCAGGGATTACGATACGGATATTGGGCACTCCTCCGTCAACGTGAGCCATTTGTGTTCCAAGCTCAGCCATTTTATTCACATAGTCAACGCGTTTTCCTGCCAAGTAGTTCAATCCATCCAAATCCTCTTTGTCGGTTGGGATTACCAATGTATTGTTTACATTCTCAACCGATATCACGGTCTCGAAGATTGTACGCTCTCCCTCTTGTATCCATTGTCCCATTGAGTGCAGATCTGTTGTGAAGTCAACTGATGCAGGGAAGATTCCTTTACCCTCTTTTCCTTCACTCTCTCCGTAAAGTTGTTTCCACCACTCTGCCAAATAGTGAAGTTTGGGGTTGAAGTTTGCTAAAATCTCTATTTTTTTACCATCGCGATATAGTATGTTGCGTGCTGCCGCATATTGTGCTGCAACGTTTTTCTCGAATGGTGCTGTTTTGCATTGTTGCATCATGTTTTGCGCTCCTGCAACAAGTACACGGATATCGAATCCTGCAACTGCGATTGGCAACAATCCTACAGGTGTTAACACTGAGAAGCGTCCTCCTACGTTATCGGGAATAACGAATGTTTTGTATCCTTCGTTATCTGCCAATGTACGCAATGCACCTTTTGAAGCATCAGTAATGGCTACGATACGACGTTGTGCTTCACCTTTTCCTACTTGTGCCTCCAATTGTTGTTTTAACAAACGGAATGCGATTGCAGGCTCGGTTGTTGTTCCCGATTTTGAGATATTGATGATACCGAACTCTTTATCTTTCAAGAACTCTTGCATATCTGCCAAATAGTCCTCTCCAATGTTGTGTCCTGCAAACAACACTTGTGTTTTTGCGTTAGTGTCGTAGCTTGCAAAGGTGCTTGACAATGCATCGATTACTGCTTTTGCTCCCAAGTAGCTTCCTCCAATACCGATTACAACTACAAAGCGACAACGACGACGCAAATTGTTTGCTGTTGTCTCAATATCTGTTAAAAACTTGTGATCGATTTCAGCAGGTAGATTTAACCAACCCAAGAAATCGTTTCCTGCTCCGTTTCCTGCATAGAGTGTCTCAATTGCTTTCTCTACCTCGGGTGCTATTTTTTGAAGTTGCTCTTGTGCCTCTGCTCCAAGTGCCTTCTCTAATTCTAATTTTATGGTATTCATGACTTTTGTTTTTAAATTTTGCCAAAATTAATTATTTTGGTTTAACAATCAAAGTTTTTTGAATATCTTCGTAAAAAAATTTACTCTTTTTTGATATATGAACGGATTGATTATACTATTTATAATATTAGGATACTTTGCATTGCTTACCATTATTGCCCGATTGTCGGCAAAGAGTGGTGGCAACGATGCCTTTTTCAGAGGCAATGGTAATTCGCCATGGTGGCTGGTGGCTATCGGTATGATTGGCACCTCGATTTCGGGCGTTACTTTTGTTTCGGTTCCTGGCATGCCCAAGGATATTGATATGAGCTATATGCAAATGGTTTTGGGTTTTGCCGTCGGCTATGTGCTTATTGCCAAGGTTCTTTTACCTTTATATTACAAACTTAACCTTATATCTATATACAAATATCTTGAGAAAAGGTTTGGAGAGAAGAGCTACAAAACCGGTGCTGTGTTTTTTATTGTCTCAAAGATAACAGGTGCTGCCGCCCGATTGTTTTTGGTAGTGCTTATTCTTCAAAGCCTTGTTTTCGATGAGTTAGGCATTCCGTTCGAAGTTACCACATTGTCCATTATTGCGCTTATTTGGTTATACTCGAACAAGGGCGGTATCCGCTCAATTGTGAGAACTGACGCTCTGCAAACAGTGATACTGCTTACTACCGCAAGTTTGATTATCTATATGATTGTAACAAAGATGGGGTTGAGCATGGGCGAATGCGTTTCGCTTATAAAAGAGAGTAACCACTCTAATATTTTTGTATTTGACGATTGGGCTTCAAAACAGAACTTCTTTAAACAATTCTTAAGTGGAATTTTCATTACCATTGTAATGACTGGTCTTGACCAGGATATGATGCAGAAGAACCTCACCATTAAGACCCTGAAAGAGGCTCAACGCAATATGTATATCTATGGAGTGGCTTTTATTCCTGTAAACCTTATTTTCCTTTGTATCGGTATTCTGCTTTTGGCATACGCTGATTTCTCGGGTATTGCCATTCCTGAAAAAGGAGACGATATTTTACCTTTGCTTGCAACCTACCATTTGGGTGGAACTGTTATGATTCTCTTCTGCATAGGCATTGTTGCAGCAGCATTTTCAAGTGCCGATTCGGCTTTGACATCACTTACAACTTCGTTCTGTTTGGATATTTTACGAACCGACAAAATGGAGTCCAATCGTGCAGAAAGGGTTAGAAAAATTTCTCACATCGGAATGGCTCTTTTGTTTGCCTTGATTATTATGGCTATCAGACATATGGATAGTGACAGTGTTATTGATGCCATTTACACTATTGCGGGTTATACTTATGGCCCACTGTTGGGCATGTTTGCTTTTGGGCTTATTTGCAAGGCGATGCCTAACGACAAGCTTATCCCTTGGTTTGCCGTTGCATCACCTATTGTCTGCTTTGCCTTAAGCTACACCTTACTACATGCCACAGGCTACAAAATGGGATACGAGCTTTTAATGCTTAACGCTTCTATCACTCTTGTTCTATTGTGGATTTCGAGTAAGAGGAGTTGTTAGTTGTTAGTTTTCGGCTATGCCGCCCCTACGGGGTAGTTGTTAGAGACAAAGACTCAACAAAAAAAATAATCTCAACTTTAAGTTTTATAATTCTTCATAAACAACAAAGGCGACCGTTTGGTCGCCTTTGTTTGTATTATTACTCTGCCTTTCCGTGACAGTTTTTGTATTTCTTTCCGCTTCCACAAGGACAGGGATCGTTACGTCCTATTTTTGGCTCTGCTTTTATTGGTGTGTGTGCCGCTGAGCTTGATGCTCCTCCGCCTGATGCGGTTGCTCCCTCTTGTTGTTCAGAAAGTGAGTCTTTTTGGGTACGGTAACGACTGTAATCTTGACGACGTTCGGGCGCTGCCTCGCGTACCTCCTCGCCTTCGCGTACAGGAACTTTTCCTCTTAATAATATTGATATGCTCTTACGGTTTGTTGTCTCCAACATATCGCGGAACAACCCGAACGACTCAATCTTGTATATCAACAAGGGGTCTTTTTGCTCATAGCTTGCTGCTTGTACCGATTGACGCAATTGATCCAAATCGCGAAGATGCTCTTTCCATGATTCATCAATGATGTATAGCAATATTGATTTTTGGAATTGCTTGTTGATTGATGCTCCTTCGGTTTCGTATGCCTCTTTAAGGTTACATTTTATGTTGAATACGCGTTTTCCGTCGGTTACAGGAATCATTATGTCTTCGTAACGGTTACCCTCTTTCTCGTATATTTGTTTTATTACGGGATAGGTGGTTGATGCCATTACTGCTTGTTTGCGATTGAAGGCATCGATTACTGCATCATAGAGTTTATCGGTAAGTGCTTGTTTTTTCTCTTTATTGAAAGTTGCTTCATCGAATGGCAACTCTACGGCAAATATCTTCATTGCATCTTCTTGCAATGATTGGTAGTCGGAATTTGAGGCGTGAATATCTATTGTTGTTGCTACACAATCTGCTATCATATTCATTATGTCTATTCCGATTCTCTCTCCCATCAAGGCGTGACGACGTTTTGAATATACCAACTCGCGTTGAGAGTTCATTACATCGTCATACTCCAATAGACGTTTACGTATTCCGAAGTTGTTCTCCTCTACTTTGCGTTGTGCCTTCTCTATTGAACGCGATACCATGCTGTGTTGTATCATCTCGCCCTCTTCAAATCCAAGACGGTCCATTACTTTTACGATTCTCTCAGATGAGAACAAGCGCATCAGGTTATCTTCCAATGATACAAAGAATACTGATGAACCCGGGTCTCCTTGACGTCCTGAACGTCCACGCAACTGACGATCGACACGTCGAGACTCGTGACGCTCGGTACCGATGATTGCCAAACCTCCTGCCTCTTTTACTGCTGCAGATAGTTTGATGTCGGTTCCACGACCTGCCATGTTGGTTGCAATGGTTACTGTTCCGCGTTGTCCTGCTTGTGCCACAATGTCTGCCTCTTTTTGGTGCAATTTGGCATTCAATACGTTGTGCTCTATGCGACGTATCTTCAACATACGGCTCAACAACTCAGATATTTCGACTGATGTTGTTCCCACCAACACGGGACGTCCTGCAGCCACCAACGACTCTATCTCTGCAATTACTGCATTGTATTTCTCGCGTTTTGTTTTATATACTCTGTCGTCTATATCATCACGCAATATCGGACGGTTGGTTGGAATGGTTATCACATCCAATTTGTAGATATCCCAAAATTCTCCTGCCTCTGTCTCGGCTGTACCTGTCATACCTGCCAACTTGTGATACATGCGGAAGTAGTTTTGTAGTGTGATGGTAGCAAAGGTTTGTGTTGCCGCCTCTACGGTTACTCGCTCTTTTGCCTCGATGGCTTGGTGTAGTCCGTCTGAGTAACGACGTCCCTCCATTATACGACCTGTTTGCTCGTCAACAATTTTTACTTTGTTGTCGATTACCACATACTCTTCGTCTTTGTTGAACAAGGCGTATGCTTTCAATAGTTGATGTACGGTGTGTGTACGCTCTTGTTTGATTGCATAGTCTTGAAGTATGGCGTCTTTTTTATCTTGTTTCTCCTCTGCCGAGATGTTCTCGTTATCCAAATCAGAGATTTGAGAGCCTACATCGGGCAATACGAAGAAGTTGGGATCATCCATATTCTTAGATATGATATCCAAACCTTTATCGGTTAGGTCAACACTATGGTTCTTCTCATCAATTACAAAGAACAAGGGGTCGGTTACCACGTGCATTTGACGGTTGTTCTCTTGCATATAGAATGCTTCGGTCTCCAACATCAATGCTTTTACTCCCGGCTCACTCAAGAATTTGATTAACGGAGTATTTTTTGGCAATGCTTTGTAGCTACGGAATAGTAGCAATCCTCCCTCACGACGCTCCTCTTTATCGGTTGATGCTATTTTTTTACGTGCATCTGCCAACAGTTGATTCGCAAGTGTGCGTTGCGCTCTGTACAACTCCTCGACTTTAGGACAGAACTGTTCAAATAGTTGATCCTCTCCTTTGGGTACAGGTCCTGATATAATCAATGGAGTTCTCGCATCGTCAATCAACACAGAGTCAACCTCATCGACTATGGCATAGTTATGCGCTCGTTGCACCAAATCTTGTGGCGAAATTGCCATGTTATCACGCAAGTAGTCGAAACCAAACTCATTGTTTGTTCCAAAGGTAATATCTGCGTTATATGCTTTGCGTCGCTCGTCTGAATTGGGTTTGTATTTATCGATGCAATCTACCGATAGTCCATGGAACATGTATAGAGGTCCCATCCACTCCGAGTCACGTTTTGCCAAATAGTCGTTGACTGTTACCACGTGCACTCCGTTTCGTGTCAATGCATTTAGGAATACAGGTAGGGTTGCAACCAATGTTTTTCCCTCTCCTGTTGCCATCTCAGCAATTTTTCCTTTATGCAACACTACTCCTCCGAATAGCTGAACATCGTAGTGTACCATATCCCATTTTATCTCGTTTCCTCCGGCTATCCAATGGTTGGTATAGATTGCGTTGTCTCCTTCGATACGAATAAAGTCTCTTCCTTCGGCTGCCAATGTGCGGTCGAATTCTGTTGCTGTTACAACAACCTCCTCATTCTCGGCAAAACGACGTGCAGTGTCTTTTACCACTGCATATACTGTAGGCATTACTTCGTTTAGTTTTGCCTCATATTTATCGAGTATTGTCTTCTCTAATTTATCTATTTCGTTCCAATACCCTTCGCGTTTTTCATATGGGAGCTTCTCTACTTCCTCTTTTAGTTGCGCTATTCGCTCTTTTTCTGACTTGACTGCATCTTGAAGCTCTTGTTTTATATCGTCTATTTTGGTACGCAACTCGTCGTTAGTGAGAGATTTTATCGTCTCATATGCAACCTTTATTGTCTCTACATATGGTTGTATCTCACGCATATCGCGTTGCGACTTGTTTCCAAATATCTTTTTTAATATATCGTTAAATCCCATTTTGTTTCTGTTTACTGTGTTTGTTTTCTTTATTGTTTATTTAATATTATCGGATATGACTTTGATGCACTCGGAGCACGTATTCTGATTGCCCTGCATACTGTGGGAGCCACTGCCGTTGCATCGATTGGTGATAACACTCTCGCCGGTGCTACATCTTTTCCGATAAAGATTAAAGGCGATGGTACGGCATTGTATTGTACATATTCGTTCTCTTTTTTATCCTCTTCGTAATTTATCTCCCATCCTGGTTTTATCTCCAATACTATATCGCCCGAATATTGACGATTGTATCTTCTTCGTTGTGGAGCTACAGCCACTATGTCGCCATGTAATATTTGGTACGATGTGAGAGCATCTTGTACTCCCTCCATTTGCGACAGGAATTCAGCACTGTTTACCACAAACTCCTCATAGTCCAACTCTTTCTTCTTAATCAACTCACGATTCAGGAATATCTCTTTGTCATGATAACCCAATACCCAATCCTCGTGTCCATACATTGCCATAAGGTAGTAGTTAAGCAATGCTGTTGCTCGACGTGGATAGAACTCTCCTGTGGGTACTCCGTACAATCCATACGGACGAGCTTCGGTTTTACTGTATCCTGTTGATGTTATGAATATGAAGGCATTGTTTATTCCTACGGTAGAATCGATGTGTTTTAAAAGAGTCTCCAACTCTTTATCCAATCGAACATAGATGTCTTGTATCTCTACTCCGTAGTCTCGAACATTAAGTTCTTTGTAGTTCCCTGCATAATAACCGATGTTAAGCATGTCGGGAACACTGTTTTTCCCTAATCGCGCTTTATCTATTATAGAGCATGCTATAGTGGTTACTTCGGTATTGATTAATGCCGAACGTTTTAGATTTTTGTATTTCTCGCCATCTTCCGAGAAGAAATATTTAAACGAAAAATCAGGTTTGTTGTAAGGTATTCCGTCATATGATGACAATGGCAATAACGGAGACCATACAAGTTTATTTATACGCGAATCTATTCCGTTTTTTATGTTATGCTCGGTTATGAACGACGGAACCTCTTTGTAGTAGGTTGATGTTGCCCATTTTCCGTTTTCATCGCTTACCCAAAATACTGCGTTTGCCGCATGACCTCCCGATATAATGGCTATCTCTGAGGTGGGTGCCACTGAATATATTTTTGACTCTCCCGATGAGGCAGACTTCAACTCATCTGCTATTGTTGATACTGCAATCCTGCGTGGTGATAGTGCCTCTGATGTAAAGTTTCCTAATTGATTTTTATCATTTAATACAGGATACTCCTCTTTTTTCTCTTTGTTAAACCTTGTGTCTGAGGTTATACTGTGTGTTGAGGGGTATGTTCCTGTATGGATTGTTGCCACAGACGATGCTCGAGTTATGTCGTTGAATCCATAATTTATATTCTCATATACAGCACCATCTTTGATTAGGCGTTTAAAGCCTCCCTCTCCAAATAGATGTTGCATCATATCGATATAGTCTGTGCGAAGCTGATCGATTGTTATTCCCACAACCAATTTGGGCATATCAGCACTCCTCTCCTGCGACTGCATAGAGGTTGAGAATATCAATAATATCAAAGGTGCTAAAAACCTATTCATCTATCTGTTTTTCTTTTCGGCGACGTTCTACTGCCAAATATGTTATTGTTCTTAATAATAGTGTTGCAACCAACACAACTGCCACCGTTCCTACCTCTTGCTTTATGAACATTATTACAAGAAAGAAAAGTAACAAGAGTGCAAAGTTAATAAAATGATAACAATATAGAAACTTTTGTGCTTTTCTTATCCAAATAAGTGGTATCATCACCAACCATATAGGGTGTAACCACATTGCATTTATATTTGCCGATACTGCCGGATGCTCCGAAAACAGCAACAAAAAATATATCACAATACCCAACACTCCACACACAAAGAATATTATCGTGTCAACCACTTTGTTATGACGGAGTGTAATTATCTCTTTGATTGAAATTAATGCCACCACCACAAGTAAAGATATTGCAAACACCATGGGTGTTATAAATGAGAATAACCCCGGCTCTGCCTCTTCTTCTCTTGCTCGCAACACCTCCTTTGGTGTTCCTGCCAACTTTTCTGTGACTCCATTACGTTCTATTTCATAATTTTGAAATATCTGCTCGGTTATTTCAGGCAAGAACGGTTTGTCGGGTAAAGAGATATTCTCGTCTGTCTCTCCGTCGAGAATCAAATCCAAGCCAAAGGTTACCCACTTGTCTTGTTGTGTGGATTTGTGAATGAGAGTTCGATATGTTGGCAACTCCATATCTGTTGCATCCAAACGAACCTCGCCTGTTAAACTACGGTTTATTATCTCCAACGGACGGGTTGCACAATTATCATATAGGAATGAATATCTGTAAGTTTCGTTTTCGGGCAACATATTTATCTGCAATGCACGATAGAGATTTCGTGCCTCCTCTTGTGTCAAACATAGGGGCAACTCTCTGACACTGCTACCTCTTATGGCGTACATTGTCAAAAAATCGTGATAGTGCATAAGACCAATCATATAATCGGTCTCGCCCTTTACAAAACGATACTCAAAATATGGTTCATCAAAAGAGAAAAGCCCGTAATGATATACACCGTTAAATCTTTTCGAGGGTATATGAATTCTGATTCCTGTGTGTCCGAACTTCTCGTATATCTGTTTCCCTTGCGAAGCCGTCAATAACGAGACAGATATTGTATCGGTCTCTGTTAAGCCTGTATTAAATAGTGATGCCCTTGCCTCTGCTACACTGCCAAAGGAGAATACAACAATAACAAGTGCATATATGATTCTTCGCATAATTAAGCTTTGTTATGTTCTTTCCTCAACGTAGTTTTTCTGTTATCCACACCCGAAGCTCTTTGATATGGTTTCAACTCGAAATCGGGCATTACTGCTATGATATGATCCATTACATCCGAAGCAAAGTTCTCGTAATAAACCCAATCTTTATTGGCACTAAAGAAATATACCTCAAATGGCAATCCCTCTGATGATGGGGCTAAATAACGAACCATTTTTGTAGCATTCTTTGCTGTATCTGAATTTGTTCTGATATAGTTCTCTATATAGACTCTGAAAAGTTTTATGTTTGTTATTTCTCCTCTCTCAATATCTTTTGCTGTGCGATTTGCCACATAGCTCTTTATTATTGGATATTTCTCTGATAATTTGTCTATTAATTCTTCTCTCGCAAACTCTATGCAATACATATCCATCTCTATTGCTCGCTTTATTCTTCGGCCTTCAGACTCGCTCATTCCTCGCCAATTTTGGAAAGAATCATTTATTAAAGTAAGCGGGGGAATAGTTGTTATTGTATTATCAAAATTACGCACCTTAACAGTATTGAGGGTTACCTCTATTACATCTCCATCTACATTTTTCCCGGGAACTGTTATCCAATCGCCGGGACGTAACATATCGTTATAAGAGAGTTGTATTCCTGCTATCAAGCCTACAAACGAGTCTTTAAATACCAACGTAAGAATGGCTGCCGATGCTCCCAATCCTGCTACTAAGGTTCCAACTGATTGGTCTATCATTACCGCTATCATTATCAACACCCCTATGAATATCATCAGCAATTGTATTACTTGAAATATTCCTTTCAGTGAGCGATCTTTGAATCGGTCGCTACTTGTAGCAATGTCGTACGCAAAGGTTATCACACCCGACATTGTTCTCATCACCTCTGCCACAATGTACAATATACTCAATTTTGCACAGAATTTATATGCAAACATATCTTGTGGCAACACTTCGGGCAACATCAAATAGACAATAACCGCAGGTACTATCTTTGATACTCTATTGGGTAATTTGCGTTCAAATAGTTTATCATCCCACTTTGCTTTTGACTTTGATGCCAAATTCTTTAACGGAGATGTTATTATCCATTTTGAAATATATGCACTCAATATTGATAGTACTACAACAAATACTCCCAATATAATTCGTGCAAGCACCTCATTATACTCTGTTGTTACACCCCACTCGGTAAGTTGCGATTGGATATATTCGAATATTTCTACTCCCATGATTTATTATACTATTTTTTTATTTCAGACAATTTGAACATCTGCTCCATCATCTGCCACTTCTCGGTAGAAGATGCCCCTTCCGGTGCTTTTTGGAATGCTCCCACAAATGCCTCCCACTCATCCTGTCCAGGCATCTGAGCCAACTTGGCAAATGCCTCATCCCATGAAAAATCGACAGGTGTCTCAACTATCATAAACAGGCGAGTACCCAATATGTATATCTCCATATCGATAATTCCTATTGAGCGCAATCCTTCAGGAACAATATCCCAAATATGTTCTGATTGATGATATTTTCTGTATTCGGCAATCTTCTCAGGGTCATTTACCAAATCCAATGTCTGACAATATCTTTTTGTCTCTTTATAATTGTTTACCTCCAAATATCCTTGCTTTTTCATAATTTCAATTGTTTTTTATTTGCGGTGCAAAAGTACCATTTTATTTACAATCTGCACATTAATAAGTTAAGTTTATTCTATGAAACGGGCATATTATATACGTAATATGCCATATATTCGATTAAGCAACCTGCAACCCCATAAAATATTCTGGCACCTGAATAACCAAATAATTTCACGAACATTCGTCCATTCTCACTTGTGAAAAACCATTTAAAATTGAAGATGGCTGCCGAGATGGAGAATATTCCTAATAGTGCAAATATTATTGAGGCTACAATATTCAACATAGCTGTTACAATGGTTTGCAAACTACTTTTCTAACCGTATTCTCCACCTCCTCGATTGTTACTACTACTGTTTCGGGAGGTAACAACTCCTCTATCTTCTCACTCCACTCCATGAAGCACAATGCTCCGCTATAAAAATAGTCTTCGTAGCCAAGGTCATATACCTCGTCTATTTTGTTAATTCTATAGAAATCGAAGTGATATATCAACTCGCCTGTTGTATCGGAGCGATACTCGTTTACGATTGCAAACGTTGGGCTGTTGACTCCTTCACTTATACCCAACTCCTCGCAGAGAGCTTTGATGAAGGTGGTTTTTCCCGCTCCCATCTTTCCGTAAAAAGCAAATACGGTTGCATCTCCCATGTTGCGGATGAACTCTCGGGCTACTTCGTTTATCTTCTCTAAAGAAGGTATCTCTAATGTTATATTCATATTGTTTCTATTTTTTTGTCAATGTTACCAATGGTATTATCATCTCCTCCATAGATATTCCTCCATGCTGGAATGTATCTTTGTAATATCCTACATAATAGTTGTAGTTATTGGGATATGCAAAGAAATCGTTTTCAGTGGCAAAAATGTATGTTGAGCTGATATTCAATGAGGGCAATCCGAACTTTTCGGGATTCTTTATCTCATACACCTCTTTTTGGTTGTACCCCAACATTTTTCCTACCTTGTAACGCAGGTTTGTATTGGTGTTTTTATCTCCCACAACCTTTATGGGATTATTTACATATATTGTTCCATGGTCGGTTGTAAGAACTATTTTGTAACCCATATCTGCAACTCTTTTAAACAAATCCAATGTGGGAGAATGCTTAAACCACGACTCTGTCAATGAACGATATGCCGCTCCCGAAGATGCCAACTCTCGTATCATTTTAGATTCGGTACGTGCATGAGACAACATATCTATAAAGTTTATCACACACACATTCAACTGATTGTTATTCAAATTTGTAATTTTCTGCAATAGTTTTTCGGCATATCCCGAATCGTTTATTTTTGTGTATGAAAAACTATATTTTTTTCGGTATCGGTCAATTTGTGTCTGAATCAAAGGAGATTCATTTAGGTTTTTACCCTCATCTTCATCCTCATCCACCCATAAATCAGGGAACATCTTTGCTATTTTATCAGGCATCAATCCTGAAAATATTGCATTACGCGAGTATTGAGTTGCAGTTGGAAGGATACTGTAATACACCTCCTCCTCGGCATAAAAATAGTCATTTAGCAATGGTTGTATTGTTTTCCATTGGTCAAGGCGGAAGTTATCTATTAGCACAAAGAATACCTTCTCTCCATTATCCAAGGCAGGAAAGAGTTTTGTTTTGAATATCTCATTACTCATCAGTGGGTGATTATCTGTTGTTACCCAATCTTCGTAATTTTTCTTCACAAATTTCACAAACGCGGCATTTGCCTCACGCTTCTGCATCTCCAACATCGGCAACAGTTCGCTTGCAGATTGTTGCAGTTCCAACTCCCAATATACAATGCGTTTATATATATCTTCCCAATCATCAGAGGTTCTTGCATCACCTATCTGCATCGAAAGTTTCAAGAACTCCTGTTGATAAGCATGGGTTGCTTTTTCCTGAATTATCTCACGACGATTTAGGTTCTTCTTAATTGTCAGAAGTATTTGATTGGGATTAACAGGTTTTATCAGATAGTCTGATATTTTCCTTCCTATTGCCTGTTCCATGATATTCTCCTCTTCGCTTTTGGTTATCATTACAACAGGTATGTGCGGATGCTGTTCTTTTATTTGAGAGAGTGTCTCTATCCCGCTCAATCCCGGCATATTTTCATCCAATATTATTAAATCGAACAGTTGACTATTGCACATATCTATCGCATCTTGCCCATTGGTTACGGTTGTAACTTCGTAACCCTTCTGTTCAAGAAAATAGATATGAGGTTTTAATATATCTATCTCGTCATCTGCCCAAAGTATGGTCTCTTTTCTCATAACTTTCAATCTTTTTCAAGCTCGGCAGCATCAGCGGCCATTGAGCTTTCCCAGAATTTAAAATAATTTTCAAAGGTATTTCCCTGCATCAGGATTTTATAATTCTCTGAACTTATCATAACAATTTTAGCACCATCAGGTAGAGCTATTCCATCAACTGACTCTATTTTTCGACGATATAGCATCAACTCTCTCAAATTGTCAAAACCGCTTATTCGTAACATTCCTACTCCATTATCTGTTGATATGGATAGGTCGAAGTCTTTTATGTAGAAGCTTGTAAAATTGTATCGCGCAACCATAAACAGTATTTGGTTTGCATCGATGCTATCTGCCGAAAATACCAACAACATCTCATGCGGTGCGCTCTTATCCCATACAAATGGAATCTCCTCTTGAGCCTGACCTGTTGTGTCGTTTGCGGCACTACCAACTCCCATTCGCACTTTGAATATATCCTGAGTTCCTATTCCTGAAACCACTTCACGACCCTCTTTCAATCCCGTCAACATAGCTGTTGCAAGAGGTGTAACGTCCTCTTGCGGATAGTTTTCCAACAGCTGCTTCAATACAACTTTGAAATTATCTATATCTCCCTCATTGACATAAGCCAAGGCATTAATCAACATGAATTTGGGCATTAACTTTGAAAGGGGATATTTCTCAACAAAGTTCTCATATTGGGTATGCACATCGCTATTCATTCCCGCCGTAAACGTTTCATAGACTTGCAGATATAAAGAATCTTGCACCACATCCATCTGTTTCATGTTTTCCAGATAGTTGGGGTCTTTCATCGCTTGGGCATATTTACTTTCGGGATACTCTGCCAATATTTTTCCTCTATACTCCTCTGCCTCTATTCCATTCTGTGATATCATATTCATTAGATATATGTTGTAATATGTCTCCAACATATAGTCATTCTCGGGATATTGACTCATCAAACGATCAAATATGGCTTTTGCCGCTTCAAAATCTTCAAGGTCATTCTTGAGGATTACACCCATGTTATACAATCCATCGACGATTAGTTCATCGGAGAGCGCAATCTCTTCGGGTGTGCGTGGCAACTGTTGCAGATAGTATCGAGGATCTTTGGTGTCGGTTACCGGAGCATTTAACGAATCGGCAAGAGCCTCTGCTTGAGATAGAGAATCGGCAAGCATCTCTGCATCTTCCTCTGCTCCATAATCATACTCTTCAAAATCGGACATTGAGAAAGCAGCCTTGTTTATTCTTCGCCAATCATCCTCCAACTTACGTTTACCCCACTTGCGTTGGAAATCGGTTTTTCCTGTGGCAATGGTTGATTTATTATAGAAATACCAACTTGAACTACGTCCTCCAATCTGCATTCCCGGACCTGTTGGCGCTTGAGCGCCACCCATCATTGACTCTCCAAAAGCAGAATTCATGGCAGACTGATTTGCCAAATGCTCTTGACGAGCCAACTCTTCAGCCAACAATTTCTCTTGTTCTTTTACCTCCTCTATCTTTTTCTCGATGAGTTTCATTATCTCCTCCTCGGGAAGCGAAGCCACATACCTTAAACTGTCTTGTAACTCCACTGTTGATGAGTGGACTACCAAATCGTCCAACACCTCGGAGCGTTTCATAAGAACCGAATAGTTTGGATAATCTTCGCTCACCAAAGGAACTCCCTCGGCATAACATGGTTGCGCCTTTGTATATTTGCGTTGGGCAAAATAGATATTTCCCAGAGTTATCTGATTTATGGCTTTTTCTATTCCATTACGAGTACTCTCGGCATTAGCCTTTTCATAATAATCTATTGCCTTAAGTGTATCTCCTGCAGAGAGATGAATGTTTCCGATGGCATAATATATTTGGTCGAGATACTCTTTGTTGCGAGATGCTTTAGCCATCTTCTTCAAGCCCTTAATCACCTTTGTGGTATCATTTGACCCCATAACCTCGGTTTGTTTAATGCGAGCATTGAATTCTGTTCGATAAACAGGATTCATAGAAATAACCTTTGAGTAGGTGTCATAAGCTTGCGGATTTTGCTCTAATTTTTGATAGAGCTGAGCCAACAGGTATGTTTGACGTATCTTTTGATACTTATCCTTTTGTGATGCAATAGATTTTTTCAGATGAGGGATTGCATCCTCATACTCTCCCTTATTTATATGATACTGAGCCGTTACCATAGAGAGATAATCCTGCATGCTTGAGGGTATGGAGTCAAGAGAAATTTTATGTTTCACATCCTCAGCCTCATACATCCAGCCCAACTCGGTATAACATCTCATAAGCCATATTTTCGACTCTTTAACCAAATCCTCCAACCATGAGAAGTGTTGAGATATGTAGTTAAATGTTGATGCAGCTTCAAGGAAATCGCCTTGATAGAACTGTGATTTTCCTATCATAAACCAAGCATTGTGAATATATGGATTGAACTCCTCTCTCTTTAGGAACTCCTTATATTTTTTATCAGATGCTTTCTTGGGATTTCGTTTGGGTTTTTTCTTTATTGAGTGTAATTGAATAGCCTTTTTGCCCTTTTCAATTGGTTTTTTGAAGTCACCTGAAGGGTTCTGCTCCTTTTCGTTCGAAAAGGCACTTACAGGATGTATGTGAACAAGTGAGGTGAAATCGTCTTGAAAATCTTTTTGCATGTTTTTCAAAGACTCCTTATAAGTTTCGTTCCCGTTAAAATAGACATTGAAACGGGTGGTAAGTCCATGATAAAAACGTGTCGCCTTTGTATTCTTTTTTGTAGAACACGCCGACGCCATGATTATAATGGCTGATACCAATAATATTTTTACTCTACTTATACTCAACTTATTGTTTTTATATTAGTTACGAATCAATATCGTTTTTATTGTATTGCTATGCTCTATGCTATGTTTTTTTGAGGTATTACCATCTTCAATACTCTTGCAAACATATATATCAGAGCCAATATAAATACTATTGTTGCACCTGTGGGCAAATTCATATATACCGACAAAAAGAGTCCTATAAATCCTCCTATCGCAGATATTGCCACCGACAAAAGCACTATTCTGTTGTAGCCTCTGTTAAATACCTCTACTGTCATTTGAGGCAATGCCATAAACGACAAAAGCAACATTATACCAATGAGCCTTACCGTAAGAACAACGGTTAGCGATATTATTGCAATTGCAAAGAACTCTATTAATCGAACCTTTACTCCCCTCATTATTGCAAAATCCCTATCAAAAGCCGTATAAAGAATCTCTTTACGGTATATTACAGAGATTACTGAAACAAGCAAAACATATATAGCATAAACAACTAAATCGCTTTTTGTCACGGTCAGTATATCGCCAAACAGAAAACCTGTAAGTCCTGCATTATATCCTGGTGTTATATACACAAATATTATTCCCAATGCCATACCCAATGTCCACACCACTGCTATGGCAGAATCTTCTCGCACTCTTCCTCCTCGAGATAAAAGCTCTATTCCAAATGCCGAAGCAAGCGCAAATATCAGTGCAGTAAAAACAGGAGAGACACCTAAATACATTCCCAAGCCCAATCCTCCGAACGAACTATGAGTTATACCCCCTGTTATAAACAACATTCTGCGGGCAACCACATATGTTCCCACAATACCTGCCACTACAGATATCAGGGTTATTGCAATTGCCGCATTTACAAAAAACGAATAGTGAACTATCTCCATCTGCTACTGTTTGATACGTCGTTCTGTAACCACCAACAGAACCTCATCTCTGATTTGTTCGGGCAACTCAATATCTCTCAGGCACAAACTTCGAACCCAGCCTGCAACCTCTTCGCTTCGGAGCGTGTAAAACACCTCTTCAAATGCCGCAACAGCATTTTCGTCGTATGTTTCGCAAGGTACTCCTCGGTATTGATCCAACTCATAATCGTTGTAATACTCTATCTCCTTGCTTACCGCTGTCAACAGAGAATCTTTTTCGCATGTTTCATGCATTCCACAACACTCTGCATCAGCTTTTGCCGCCTTCTGTTCCTCCTCTTTTGTTTGACGTCCTATAGTGGTATAGCGAGATAACAGAGCGGCTATTGCTCCTACAATTATTGTTGATGTGATAATTATCCAAATTGCATTCATCGCTCTATCTCAAATCCAACTTTTAATAAATCATCCCAAAATGTAGGATACGATTTTGTAACAACCTCCGACGATTTTATTTTTAATTTAGGATAGAGATATGATGCTATGGCAAAGGACATTGCCATTCGGTGATCGTCATAAGTATCTATCTCAACATCCTGCATCTCTTCGCATCTCTCTCCATTCCAAATCAAGGTTCCGGGGATAGAGTCATCCAACACAAAGCCCAATTTGCGCATCTCGTTCACAAGTGCCGATATTCTGTCGGTCTCCTTTATTCTCAGCGACTGCAACCCACTCATTTTAAAGTGAACACCTTTCATTACCGAAGCAACAACCAATGTCTGCGCCAAATCGGGAGTATCTGTAAGGTCAGCCTCATATGGTTTATTGACAAAGTTGCACTTCCTCAATCTAACAAAACCATCGTTATACTCTGTTGCAACCCCTAACGGAGTAAAGAGTGAAGCAACTTTTGAATCGCCCTGGATAGAACGATTATCCAACCCTGTCAAAATAACATCAGCCTCTTTTGCCAAAGCTACAAATCCATACCAATAAGAGGCTGCAGACCAATCTGCCTCAACTTTGTATGGCAGAGGATTATATCTTCCCGCAGGTACAGTTATTACATTGCCTTTCATTTGGGGAACTGCACCATAAAGCGACATTAGAGAGATAGTCATTTTTATGTATGGCAACGAAATAATATCTCCTGTCAATGTCAGTTTTACCCCTTGTCGTGTATATGGAGCTATCATTAAAAGTGCCGATATGTATTGCGAACTAACTTCTCCTGATAGTTCTATTTCACCTCCTTGTAACTCTTTTCCTTTAATTTTCAAGGGCAGATAGCCATCATTTTCGAGATACTCTATATCTGCTCCTATCTTTCGCAATGCCTCGACCAATATCTTTATGGGACGTTGCTTCATTCGCTCCGACCCTGTCATTTCATATTCTCCTGGAAGCATAGAAAGATATGCCAACGAAAAACGTGTAGCAGTTCCTGCTGCCCCCGTATTCACCACACCCGACTGCGCGGCAAGGGCACAACGCATCATCTCCGAATCGTCACAAACTGCAACGTTCTCGGGCATTAATCTGTTTTTTGATAATTTATTTAGAAGAAGCACCCTGTTGCTGATACTTTTTGAGAATGGCAAACGTATTTCGCCATGTACCACAGATGGTGCCGTAACTTTTATATCCATACTTTACTTTTCAGATAAAACATTCTGTCCAATCTCTTTTATTGCTCCTGTTTTTGGGTGCAATATCATATATGTTTGCAACTTTTTGTCAACAAACAATTTGGGGGCTAAACCAAATTTCACACCAAACTGAGTCAAATCCACCTTTTTGGTAAACAGCAAGTCTCCTTGGTATGTCAATGACATTTGAGCCTCTCCCGGAAGATTGTATATCAATGAATTCTCAGGCAACACAAAAGGAAGCCCTTTTGAATCTAAAGGATAGGTTGCCCTTTTTACATTCTTTAGAGATATGTAGATAGGTTCTCCACTCAAATTATCCTTATCTACCAATCCATCTTTTTCCGAAACTCTTGCAACAACAACATCTTCGCATGCTCCTTCGGGTATCCAGCCCCTTATCACTACAGTTTTTCGTTGTGTTTGCTTGGTTCCTGTAAACATCACAGTCAATCGATTCTCTTGCTCGTCCAACTGTTGCATCATTATTTTAAGAGCCTCTCCGTCGAATTGTTGATCTGACTCTCCTGTTATAATATCCGTACGGCTCTCTCTTATTCTGTATATCTGCTTTGCCGCCAACTCTGCCATTCTTATATTAGAACCCGATAGCAACATCTCCTCGGTCAAGGCATAAGAGTAACTCTCGTCATCGAGTGGCGATGCTGTAAGTTCTGTCTCGCAATCCTTCACAACCTCACTCGCCTCCGCCATAGGTTCTGCATTTACCGCCAACAACACTCCCTCCTCGTTCAGATAGATATATGGAGTTGCTCCACTTTTTAGCTGAACGGTATATGTCGTATCATTATCAGGGACACTCGCCACCTTTGCCGAAGCAGATATAAGTTTCCAACTCTTCGAATCAGATGTCACCTTGGCAGGTATTCCAAGATATTTTTGAGAATAGTTTGCATAAGGTCCCGCCTTCATTTGGGTAAGTTCAAGCTCCACCTCAATATCTATTACAGTCTTTGGAAGAACGTAAGAGACAGAATAGTCATTAAACTTTGCAGCTACCTGTTTTCCACTCTCTGCAGCATATGCAGTCAGTGATACCATTATCAATGCTGTGGCTAATATTTTTTTCATATTTTATTGTAAGTATATAATTTCTTAAATGCTCGTCCTATATTCTTGATTATATCGGTTGCCAACAAAGACTCTTGCGACTCCTCTTCCAAAGCCATATCTCCTGCCATGCCATGCAGATAGACTCCTAATACAGCAGCATCGGACGGAGCATAACCTTGCGCTATCAAAGACGATATTATTCCTGTTAACACATCACCGCTTCCTGCTGTTGCCATACCGGGATTTCCTGTACTATTGAAACAGATGTCTCCGTTTGGTTTTACGACAGCGGTATTAGCCCCTTTCAAAACAATTGTTATTTCACGCTCAACTGCTATCTGCTTTGCCTTTATAAGACGTTGATACATTGTCTCACAAGTTCCAAAAAGTCGGTCGAACTCATATTTATGCGGAGTTAAGACAGAGTATTTTGGAATTTTTGCGAACAAACCCTTTGTCTCGGCAATCATATTAAGAGCATCTGCATCTATAACCAATGGCACATTTGCTTTGTTTAGGAGATAGGTCAACGCCTCAATGGTATCTTTATGTTTCCCCAACCCCGGACCAACAGCTACAACATTATGCCATTTTGACAAGGAGCAGTTTGTTACTCTGTTCATGTTTGAATCACCAATGAACATTGCCTCGGGAACCGATGTCTGTATTATCTCCTCTCCACATGCGGCAGAGTGAACACTTACCAATCCCGCGCCTGTTCTAAGAGCAGCTTTTGATGCCATGACTGCAGCACCCATCATCCCTGCACTTCCTGCAACCAACAACATATGACCATATTGTCGTTTATTGGCATATTTACTTCTGGGCTTCAACAATGTTGCCACATCTTCAGCCTCAACATAGTGCAAAGGTGTCTCTTTTTCTGCAATTATTTCGGGTGATATTCCTATATCTGCAATTCTCCACTCACCTACATACTCGGCATTCTCTTCCAAAATGAATGCCAATTTGGGATATTGGAACGACACTGTAATATCTGCCTTTACAATACCTCGTTTATCATTGGTTGTGTTATCTTCTGCAAATAATCCCGAAGGGATATCGATTGACAAAACCGATGCCTCAGACTCATTTATGTATTGCACCAAAGAGACATATCCTCCTGTCAACTGACGGTTTAGCCCTACACCAAAAAGCCCGTCAACCACCAACACACCTTTTGCCAATTCGGGAGGAATAAATGTAAGGACAACCTCCTCAGCCTTTACCGATGTTTCACTTAACAACTCAAAGTTTTTTTGAGCAAGCGGAGAAGCGCTACGAGTAGGATTGAAGAAATAGACTGATACTGTATATCCCTCCTCCGACAACATTCGAGCCACAGCCATTGCATCGCCTCCGTTATTGCCCGGACCTGCAAACACAACGACAGGAGTGTTTCTTCTCCATCGCGAAATAATTTCATATGTTACAGCAGATGCCGCCCTCTCCATAAGCTCAAACTGACTTATAGACTCTTTCTCGACGGTATATTCATCTAACTCTTTATTATCTTTTGCGCTGAATATCTTCATATTAGTACTTTTTCAAAAACAATAACTCGGCAAGTGTAAAGATAATTTTTTTTTATCACTTATAAAAATAAATTGTTGTTAAATAAATTTGGTTTAATCACATCATTAATGTATCTTCGCACTTATATTGCGGTAATAGGTGTTTTAACGCCATTTGCATATAGAATTTCAGGTATCTCAAACACAGATATCAATCATTCATAGGAAATTAAACACTATAAGAATATGGAAAAGATGCTTAATGTTGTTATCTTTGGAGCTCCCGGATCGGGCAAAGGTACTCAAAGTGAAAATCTGATTGAGAAATATGGTCTTGCTCATATCTCAACAGGCGATGTTTTAAGAGCAGAGATTAAAGCAGGAACAGAACTTGGAAAAGTTGCCGACAGCTTTATATCAAAAGGTCAATTGTTGCCGGACGAGTTAATTATTGATATTCTTGCCGACACTCTTGACAAAAAAGAGAAGAGCAAAGGAGTTATCTTTGACGGATTCCCACGCACAATTCCTCAAGCAGAGGCTTTGAAAAAGATGTTGGCTGAACGCGGAATGGAGATTTCAATCGTTATTGGACTTGAAGTTGCTGAAGAGGAACTTATCGACCGCCTATTGAAACGCGGACAAGCAAGCGGACGCAGCGATGACAACATCGATACCATCAAGAGTCGTTTGGAGGTTTACAACAACCAAACAAACCCATTGAAAGAGTTCTACATCAGTGAGAAACTTTATGCCGGAATTAAGGGAGAAGGAACTATCGACGGTATTTTTGCAGATATTAAAAAGGCAATTGCCTTACTTGACTAATCAATTTAAAATAGAGAGATGGCGGAATCGAATTTCGTAGATTACGTTAAGATATATTGTCGTTCGGGACGAGGCGGAGCAGGCTCAACACACTTGCGTCGCGAGAAGTTTGTAGCCAAAGGCGGACCCGACGGAGGAGACGGAGGACGTGGCGGGCACATTATATTGCGCGCCAACAGAAACTATTGGACCCTGCTTCACCTAAAATACTCTCGCCACGTATTTGCAGGCAACGGAGAGAGCGGAGGTAAAGCCCGTAGTTTTGGTAAAGACGGAGAGGACAAAGTAATTGAGGTTCCTTGCGGAACAGTTGTATTTGATGCCGATACAGGCAAATACATATGCGAAGTCACTGACGACGGAGAGGAGAAGATATTGCTCAAAGGCGGTAGAGGTGGATTAGGAAACTGGCACTTCAGAACTGCCACAAACCAAACCCCACGTTTTGCACAACCCGGAGAGGACGCACAAGAGTGTACAATCATTCTTGAACTAAAACTTTTGGCAGATGTAGGTTTGGTTGGATTCCCCAATGCAGGAAAATCGACTCTATTGAGCGCAGTATCAGCAGCAAAACCCAAAATCGCAGACTACCCATTTACCACGTTGGAACCCAACTTGGGTATTGTATCATGCAGCGACAGTCGTTCATTTATCATGGCGGACATTCCCGGAATCATTGAGGGAGCAGGAGAAGGCAAAGGATTAGGACTAAGATTCTTGCGCCACATCGAGCGCAACTCATTGCTTCTGTTTATGATTCCCGCCGATGCTAAAGATATTGCCAAGGAGTATGAAATTCTGCTCAAAGAGTTAGAGACATTCAACCCTGAGCTTTTAGATAAGGGACGCGTTATTTCCGTAACAAAATGCGATATGCTTGACGAGGAGCTTATGGATGCAATCAAAGCAGAATTACCTAAAGATGTGCCTTCGGTAATGATTTCTTCCGTTACAGGATTTGGTGTTACCGAACTTAAAAACCTCCTATGGGATATTTTAAATAGCGAAGAGAATAAGATTACAACAATCACCCACCGCAACCTTGACGTTAACCGCAAACGTAACGAAGAGGACGATTTCGATTTGGAACTCGACCAATTTGATAGCGACGAAGAGGAAGAGGTTGACGGATTCTACTACGAAGAGGATTGGGAGGAGTAACAGCTACCTATAAAAATATACGAGAAAGAGTCAGGATAATTATCTTGACTCTTTTTCTTTATTACACAAAACCACAAAGAAACGAAGGTTGCCCGTTTGGACAACCTTCGACCTATTTAAAAAGTTATTTTGTTATGAATAACTATTTGTTCTCTTTGCGTGGAGCGCGTGGTGCTCTTTGAGGACGCTCTTCCCAACCTTCTGGTTTAGGTTGCAAAGCTTTCATTGACAAACGGAATTTACCTGTTTTCTTATCTATCTCAACAAGTTTAACTGTAACTTCGTCGCCCTCTTTGATTCCCGACTCTTCCATTGTCTCCAAACGTTTGTAAGCAATTTCAGAGATGTGTAACAATCCGTCTTTACCGGGCATAAATTCAACAAATGCACCAAATGCAAGAATTGATTTTACTTTACCTGTGTAAGTCTCACCCTCCTCGGGTATTGCCACAATTCCTTTAATACGAAGAAGTGCTGCATCGATTGATTCGCGGTTGGATGCTGCGATTTCAACGCGTCCTCCCTCTTCTACCTCCTCAATTGTTACTACCGCTCCAGACTCTTCTTGAATTCCTTGGATAATTTTTCCACCGGGGCCGATAACCGCTCCAATCATATCTTTAGGAATCAACATTGTCTCAATGCGTGGTGCATGAGGTTTGAAGTCTTCGCGTGGTTCAGGTATTGTATCAAGGATTTTGCCAAGGATGTGCATACGTCCGTCATGAGCTTGCATCAATGCTTTCTCAAGAATTTCGTATGGTAGTCCGTCAACTTTGATATCCATTTGTGTTGCTGTGATACCATCTTTTGTTCCTGTTACTTTGAAGTCCATATCTCCCAAGTGATCCTCATCGCCAAGGATGTCTGATAGCACTGCATATTTTTGATTGTCTGTAATCAATCCCATTGCGATACCTGATACGGGTTTCTTAATCTTAACTCCGGCATCCATCAATGCAAGTGTTCCTGCACATACTGTTGCCATTGAAGACGAACCGTTTGACTCAAGAATATCCGATACTACACGTACTGTGTAAGGATAGTCGGCCGGTATCATTCCTTTAAGCGCACGACATGCCAAGTTTCCGTGTCCTACCTCACGACGTCCAACTCCGCGTGATGCTTTTGCCTCACCTGTAGAGAATGGAGGGAAGTTGTAGTGCAACAAGAAACGTTGGTGTGATTGATCAAGCACATCGTCAACAATCTTCTCGTCAAGTTTTGTTCCAAGTGTAACTGTTGTCAATGATTGTGTCTCACCGCGAGTGAAGACTGCCGATCCGTGAGGTCCCGGAAGATAATCAACTTCGCACCAGATAGGACGAATTTGTGTTGTTTCACGTCCGTCAAGACGTTTTCCTTCGTCAAGAATACAACGACGCATTGCCTCTTTCTCCACATCGTGGTAGTAGCGTTTTACTAATGCTGTTTTCTCGTCGCGCTCCTCCTCTGTCATTGACTCCAAGTATTCGTTCAATACAGCCTCGAAAGCCTCTCCACGAGCATGTTTGTTTGCATTTCCTGATGCTGCAATTGCGTATGCTTTATCGTAGCATTTCTCACGAACATCTTTACGCAACTCCTCGTCGTTTACCTCGTGGCAATATGTACGTTTTACAGTTGTTCCGCACATCTCAGACAACTCTAATTGTGCTTGACATTGTACTTTGATTGCATCGTGAGCAAATTTCAAAGCATTCAAAAGATCCAACTCTGAAACCTCATCCATCTCTCCCTCAACCATCATGATGTTCTCCATGGTAGCTCCTACCATCAAGTCCATATCGGCTTTTGCCAACTCATCGTATGTTGGGTTGATTTTGAACTCGCCATCGATACGAGCCACACGAACCTCTGAAATTGGTCCGTTGAATGGAATATCCGATACGGCAAGAGCTGCTGATGCTGCCAATCCTGCAAGTGCATCGGGTATATCTTTTCCGTCTGCCGAGAACATTACGATGTTTACATATACCTCTGCGTGATAATCATCAGGGAATAGTGGGCGTAATGCACGGTCTACAAGACGCGATGTCAATATCTCATAATCCGACGCTCTTCCTTCGCGTTTTGTAAAACCTCCGGGGAAACGTCCGATTGACGCAAATTTCTCTTTGTACTCTACTTGCAAAGGCATAAAATCTACACCTTCATTTGCATCTTTGGCAGCACACACTGTAGCCAAAAGCATGGTATTTCCCATGCGAACCTCAACCGCTCCGTCAGCTTGTTTTGCCAACTTCCCGGTTTCGATGGTGATTACTCGTCCATCACCTAAATCGATTGTTTTCTTAATCGGATTCATGATATTTTTTTTATTCTAATTCCAAAATTCGAACAAAGATAACCAAATTTATTTGTTAAAAGAAGTTTAAAGCTATTTTTTTTGTTTTTTTAGTTAAATCATTACCACAAAGAGTGTTGTTACTGATATAATTACCCAAAGAATCACTCCCAAAAGCATGGGTTTTACTCCTACCTTTTTCAGTGCCGAAACCGAGAGTCCGCATCCAATCAAAAAGAGTGTTACGGTCAATAGTTTTTTAGATGCGAAAACCATATTTTCAGTTACAACTTTAGGCAATGAGAAGTAGGTATTTATAAGCATTGCCACCACAAACAATACTATAAACCAAGGTATTGACACTCTCTTACCTTTTGTCCTGAAAACGAATGCCGAAGCAAATGCCAATGGTATTATCCAAAGAGCTCGTGTAAGTTTTATCGTTGTTGCCACCTTCAACGCTTCATCACCGTATGCCGCTCCTGCGCCAACCACAGAACTTGTATCGTGTATTGCTATTGCCGCCCACGTTCCGAATTGTTGTTGAGAGAGGTCTAACATACTGCCTATCACAGGGAAAAGGAATAGAGCTATAGCATTGAGCACAAATATTGTTATGAGCGCCAAAGAGGTATCGTTATCATCAGCATCAATAACCGGAGCTACAGCAGCAATTGCACTTCCTCCGCATATTGCAGTACCTGAAGATATAAGATAACTGTTTTTGCGATTTATATTTAAAAGCTTACCCAAGAACACCCCCAAAACCATTACTCCAATTACCGAGATTATAGTAAATATCATTCCCTCCTTTCCTGCCTGCAACGACTCGTGAAGATTCATTCCAAAGCCTAATCCCACAACCGAAATCTGCAACATATATTTCGAAGCTTTCTTTGTCAATTTGGGATAGGGTGTCCCGATTATCAACGAGAACAATATTCCCGCAAACAGAGCTATTGCAGGGGTAAATAAAAATGATGCCATAAAGAGCAATGCAAACAATATTTTTACGACCGTCTCTTTTTTCATTATTTATTCTTTTTTTTTGTAGTTAATCACCGCTATATTTAAATAGCGGTACAAAGTTAGCAATTAAATCGTTTATTGAGAATTTTTATTTACTTTTGTGCTATAATATTCACTCGTTTATTATGGCAACAGAGAAACCTTATTTATTCGAAATTGAGATTAAAGTTCGCGATTACGAATGTGATGCTCAAGGGATTGTGAACAATGCAAATTATCAACATTACTTTGAATATGCCAGACATGAGTTTTTAGAGCATGCAGGTTGCTCGTTTGGTAAGATGAGAGAGAAAGGAATTGAACCTGTTGTCGCCCGTATTGAGATTAACTACAAAAACTCTTTGCGCGGAGGCGAACTGTTTGTATGCAAACTCTACATGCAACGCGAAGGCATAAGATTTGTTTTCCATCAAGATATTTTCAGAGTCTCTGACGGAGCGTTGTGTGCTGAAGCAAAGGTTACCACAGTATGCACCAAAGAGGGGAAAATCAACAAAGGTGATGAGTTTGCATCTCTTTTGGAGGAGTATTTATCGAAATAGAAGATTAAAATATGGATTATAGGGAGAGAGAGTTTTTTATTGCCCTTGCCAATGTAAAAGGTATAGACTTTCAAATAGCAAAGGTTTTGATTGAGAAGTATGGCTCGGCTGAGGCAATCTTCTCTACTGAGACTCTGTCATTACCCGACGAAGAGGGAGTGGAACGAGAGATTAATCTCTTCAAAAAATCATCAAAAGAGGAACTTCTTCAACTTGCCGAAAAAGAAATTGATTTTATTGAGCGAGAAGATATATTACCTATAAGTTTTTGCTGCGACAACTACCCTAAAAGGTTGTTAAACTGTAGTGATGCTCCTATTCTTATATACTCAAAAGGTTATACCGATTTTAACTCTGCAAAATATGTGAGTATTGTAGGTACTCGCCATGCCACGGAATATGGAAGAGATTGGTGCGAGAAGTTTGTGCGTGAACTTGCGGAGATGTTCCCCGAGGTGGTTATTGTAAGCGGACTGGCATATGGCATTGATATTTGCGCACATAGGGCGGCCTTGGACTCTGGAGCAACCACAGTGGCTGTTTTAGGCAATCCACTAAACAACATATACCCATCAACTCACCGCCACACTGCTGAAAAGATTATAAGTAACGGAGCTTTGATTAGCGAATACTCTTCGCAATCACCTACCCTGAAGGTAAATTTTGTTGCTCGAAACAGAATTGTTGCAGGTATGAGCGATGCTACAGTAATTGTGGAATCGAAAGAGAAAGGTGGTTCTTTAATTACCGCAGCTCTTGCATCGGACTACTCTCGAGAGGTCTTTGCGCTACCCGGAAATATAGACAGAGAGACCTCAAAAGGTTGCAACAATCTTATACGCGACAACAAAGCGCAGCTTATCACTTCGGCTAAAGATATGGCAAACACCCTTGGGTGGGAGCCACTTATGTCGTCAAAAAGGGTTCAAAACACACTCTTCCCTGTTTTTGACGATACTGAACAAACCCTTATTGATATTATCACAGAGAAAAGGGAGGTTGACATTAACACATTAAGCATGCTAACGGGAATTGCCACCTCTAAGCTTTTGTCTTCTCTTATGGGTTTGGAGTTTAAAGGAGCTATAAAATCATACCCCGGGAACAGATACAAAATAAGATAGCGAGATTACAAGAACCGCTCCACCACGACGCCATTCTCCACTTCGATTCTTCTGTTTGCAACGTCCAAGACTTTTGATGTATCGTGCAACACAGCCACCACCGTTGTATCGGGAGAGAGCTGTTTAAGTATTGAAAATAGCTTTTGTGTGGATTCCTCATCTAAATATGAGGTAGGCTCATCCAAAACAACAAGTTTTGGCTTTGATATTATTGCTCGAGCAAAGAGCGCTCGTTGAAACTGACCACCTGAGACCTCTCCTATATGTCGATATTGAAGAGAATCCAACTGCATAGATTGTAGCATCTCCTCCACTCTCTCTTCTCGCTCAGAGTCGGTTGTTTTTATATTCATCAAGCCACTCTCAACCACCTCTCTTATGGAGATTGGGAAACTCATATCCAAACTATTTTTCTGTGGCAGATACCCTATATTCTCACCTCTTATGGTAGCATGCGACGAATTCTCTCCATAGTACAAGACCTCTCCCGCTGTTGGTTTTTGCAAACCTAACATAATCCTTATCAAAGAGGTTTTACCTCCTCCGTTTGCTCCCGACACAATCATAAAATCCCCTCTGTTCAAAAGAAGATTTACGTCTCTCAATATCGTTCGACAACCATACGAAAGAGTTATGTTTTTAAGTTCTACATATCTATTTTGCAATTGCATAAGCCACTTTGTTTATCTCCTCTATAAAATCGTATGCAAGAGGATTTATAACCACCACAGATGCCCCTATCTCTTGAGAAAAGGTCTTTACCTGCTCGGGATTGAACTCGTTTTGAATAAATACAGTTTTTACACCACTCTTTACTGCCTCCTCTATTGCAAGTTTCATTGTGCGCGGAGCCATTGCCTTTCCGTTTTGTTCGAGCGATAACTGTTGCAATCCGTAATCTCTTGCAAAATATGAGAGCGAAGGATGGAATATTGCAAATTTTCTATTGTTCGACTTTGACAACACAGACTCAATTTTCGCATCAAGCGAGTCGAGTTCGGCAACAAGTTGCAAATAGTTCGATTTGTAATAGGACAGATTCTTTGAGTCAAACTCACTTATGGCATTAAACATGTTTGTCGCCATTATTTTTACCATCTTAGGCGAACTCCAATAGTGTGGATCGTAATGAGAATGTTCTTCTCCGCCATGTGTACAGTGCGAGGTGATAAACTCTATATCTTCAGAGAGTGTCACAACCTTTACATTAGGAGCATTCTTAAGGATTGAGGGCAATGTTGTTTTTTCAAAGCCCAGCTCCCCTATCTTAAAATAGAGCGACGATGTTGCAACATCCGTCATCAGACGAGGTGTTGCCGCATACTCCTCAGGATTTCCCCCTTTGGGTATGATACATACGACCTCCAACGAATCCCCGACTATTCTGTCAAGCAGATATTTTTGTGGCAATATTGTGACAGCGACTCTTCCTCTCTGCTCCACACCATTGTTTACACATCCAAGCGTCAAGGATGTGAGCAACAAAAGAAATACTCCTTTTATTTTTAACATTTAGTCAACTCCTCATTACGTTTTCTATACAAACGCACCAACACAAAAACTCCTGCCAAAAGCACAACCATTATAGAGGCAAATGCTATTGCGGTTGTTACTCTTAACGATGTTGGTTCAAAGCGGAACTCTATGTCGTGTTCACCCGCAGGTATGTTCAATCCTCTTAAAAGATAGTTTACCCTTGCCATTTCAACCGATTCTCCATCAATTGTTATTTGCCATCCCCATGGGAAATATATCTCTGAGAATACTGCATAACCTCCATTCTGAGAAACAGATTTATATGTCAGTTTGTTCGGTTGATAGTGGGTTAGATATATTGTATCTCCTTCTGTTTTTTGAGGTATAACCGCCGGAATCTTATCGGCAAAATGGTTATCTGCAATAACAGTTCTATTTACATCAAAATAGTTCAACGCATCCATCTCTGCTTTTGCTCCGTCAACCCACATTACCTCATCGACAAACCACGCGTTTCCTGCCGCATCGGGATTATACATTGCTTCAGGAGAACCATCTTCCGAGGCGGTTATAATATATTTGGTATTAAGCATATTTATAACCTTCATATTACCCTTAGAGAGCTGATATTTAATAAGATCGTCGTATCGGCGAAGTTTTGCCGCGCTATATCCGCCTATTGATTTGTGATAGTACGATGTTGTGGGGTCGTTATATGTAGCTACGGTCAAATTCAGCACTCTGTAATTGGGGTCGCTATCTTGAAGAATATCCCTGTCGGCTTGAGTCATTTGAAACGCACTCTTTACCTTACGTTTTGAAACAAAATTGTCACTGTTCAAATAACGTTTGTTTATTGGATACATATCGACAACGACAAGAGCTATCATCAATAGTGCAAAAACTTTTGCATTGATTTTTTTATAGACAAATAGCATCACCACAACTGCCGACATAGTCACTAAAAAGAATGTTCGCCATGCATCTGATACAAATATTGATTCTCTCACGCTCTCCAATTCCTCGAATATTATCTGATACTCGGGTTGAGACATTGCCATTTGAGCTTCTTGTGCCGACAAGAACCCAAAGAACAGGGTTGGCATTAAAGCAAACACCAACGCAACTCCGGCAGTAAGGGCAAGAGGTATTATGATGTTCTTTTTTGAGTCTTTTACTATTTGTGGCTTATCAAATATCTCTTTCAAGGCAAAAGCCGCCAATAGAGGTATGGCAAACTCGGCAACAATCAGAATGCTTGATACTGTGCGGAACTTATCATACAGTGGAACATTGTTTACAAACCACTCAGTCAATGGCATAAAGTTGTGTCCCCACGATAGGAGCAATGACACTATGGATGCTATGATACATGCCCATTTGATTGGACCTTTAACTATAAAACATCCTATTAGGAAGAGAAACATTATGATTGCTCCGGCATATACCGGACCTGCCGTAAAGGGTTGATCTCCCCAATAGCGATTCATCTGTCCGACATATTGTCTGAGCGAAGGAGATGCCTCTTTCATGGCGTCTTTATCCTTAGAGAGGTATCCTGTAGCTCCTCCTTTTGTATCCGGGATGAGAAGGGTCCAACTCTCTCCTATTCCATAACTCCATTGGGTTATATAATCGATGCTCAATCCTCCGCCTTCACCATCTTGCGATGTTGTCTCAGATGCCAATTCCGACTTGCCTCGCATTGTCTCTTTTGAGTATTCATAGGTATTATAAATACTTGGCAAGTTTGCGGCAACTGCAAGTATTGCTGCCACCACAAGCGAAAGAGTTGCTTTGCCAAACCCTTTCAACTCCTTTTTATTCATGGCATCTACCAAATAGCCTATAACCAACGGTATTATAAATATAAACGAGTAGTAACTCATTTGTATGTGATTTGCATGTATCTGCAACATTCCAAAGAAAGCGGCAAGCAAAGCTCCTTTAAGATATTTCCCTCGGTATGCCAATATGATACCCGCTATTGTTGGAGGTATATATGCAAGGGTTATAAACTTCCATATGTGTCCTGCCGCAATAATAATAAAGAAGTATGAAGAAAAGGCATATGCCAAAGCTCCCAACAACGAGATATACCACTTGACATTCAATACCATCAACAAAATAAAAAAGCCTATTGCCATTATATAGATGTACGAAACAGGTATTGGCAATCCCAAAGAGTAAACCTTCTCTATCATCTTCAACACCTTGTTGTTCTCGTACGAGGGAGATATTTGGAAATTGGGCATTCCTCCAAACAGTGAGTTTGTCCAACGAGTTGTCTCGCCCGTAGCTTCATTAAATGCCTTTGCCTCCTGACCTATCGCTATTCCTTGCTGAGTATCTCCTTGAAATAGCATTTTACCTTCGAATATATCGGGGGAGAAATAGATTACCGATATAGACACTATTATAAGAATTGGGAAAATGTAGGGCAACAATTTTGCCAAAAAGTTCTTCATAATTTATCTCTATTTGTTTTTTATTCTTGATTTTATATATCTCATTGGAAATATAGCTATTAACAACCCGATTACCACAACAACGGCAATAACGAGGAATAGGTCGCTCCATATAACCTTAACGGGGTAATATTCCACAACAAAGTTTGCACCCATTCTTAGCAATCCATAATGTTGTTGCAAGAGAGAGAGAGCCAATCCAAGTACTACTCCTATTACAGCACCAATAAAAGATATAAGAACACCTTGGTTAAAAAATATTCGTGCTATAAATTTTTCGTTTGCGCCTATATTGTGAAGTGTTTTTATATTGTTCTGCTTATCTATTATAAGCATTAATACAGAGGCTATTATATTAAATGCCGATATTACCAATACAAATATCAATATGAGAAATGTTATCCACTTCTCTATGGCCATCATTGAGTAGGCTTCGCTCTTTTGCTCTATTCTGTTTTTAAGGACATATCCCTCTCCCAAAACTCTTTGAGCTTCAGCCTTTACATCATCAACCAAGCCCTCCTCTTTAACCTTTATCTCCAAAAGAGTCGCCTCTGTTGTATAATCAAACAACTCTTTTGCCACAGATATTGGAATATATACAACTCTATCGTCAGACTCAGGCTGACTTATGGAGAATACTCCCGTACAATATACTTGTGCTGTATTAAACGATGATGCAGGATTTATCAGATTTACCTTTGACATACGCCTGGGGGCGTACAAATAAATTGGAGAGGTAAAATATGGTCCAACTCTTAAGCTATTCGACACTCCCACTCCAATCACGGTACAAGGGAGAGAGGCGTCAAAAGATGTTTTCCCGTCAATCAGGGCCTTATCTATGCTATTTACGGATGAATAGTTTTGAGGTACACCCTTAATTAGCACAGGGAGTTGATTCTCCCCAAACAGAGCAAGGGCATTATCCTCTACAACAGGAGTTACAGCCACAACTCCGTCGATAGAAAAAAGCTTTTCCACTTCGGGGGATGTTGTCTGCAATGTTTTTCCTGTCTTGGCTCGAACCTCTATTTGAGGGTCAATCTCCGAAAAAAGCGAAGAAATCAACTCCTCAAAACCGTTATATACAGATAGTGTGCATATCATGGCCATTGTCGCCACTGCCACACCACAGACCGAAACTACAGAGACTGCATTTATGGCCGAATGTGATTTTTTTGAGAAGAGATAACGTAATGCTATTTTCAGGGACAAGAACATTGTTCTATTTATTTAGCAGTGTATCAATATTGTCGATATAGTCAAGAGAATCGTCCACATAAAACGACAATTCAGGCACTTTGCGCAATTGAAAACGTACTCTTGCAGCCAACTCAAAACGTATGCTCTTTGCACTCTCCTTCACTGCGCTCAATATCTCTTTTGCCTTATTTGAAGGGAATATACTCAAATATACTTTAGCCACACTTAAATCGGGACTTACCCTTACTATACTTACCGAAACCAATGTTCCGGGCATTTTTTTTGTCTCTACCAAAAATATTTCGCCTAACTCTTTTTGCAACAGGCGGTTTATCTTACTTTGTCGTGTTGTTTCCATAGTTGTTTATTTTTTATAAATAATGGTCAATCCATCTCGCGATGGAACAAAAACTTTTTCTACTCGCTCATCGGCGGCAACCATATCGTTGAAGCGTCGCAAGCCCTCGGTTTGTGGGTCATGCTCTTTCTCATCAAGAATTTTTCCAGACCATAACGTATTGTCTGCCAACATAAAGCCTCCTTTACGTACCTTAGGGAATACCAAATCGTAATACTCGCAATATTCGCGTTTATCAGCATCTATAAACACCATATCGAACTCCTCGTCGAGGGTAGGAATTATTGCTTTAGCATCACCCATCAACAGTTTTATTTTGTCTTTATCGGGAGATTGCTCAAGATACTCATTTATGAAATCTTCCAATTCGTCATTCTCCTCAATTGTATATATTATTCCATCCTCGGGCAGTGCCTCGGCGAAACATTGAGCCGAATATCCCACAAAGGTTCCCAACTCCAAAACCCTTTTGGCATTTATCATTCGGCAGAACATCTTTAACATTCGTCCTTGTACGTGACCTGATAACATTCTCGAGCGTACAAGTTTTACGTTTGTATCGCGATTTAATCGACTAAGCAACTCTCCTTCGGGATCGATATGCTCTTGAATATATTGTTCTAATTCCTCTTCGGTAAACATATTATTTTCTCATGTTTTTTACTGCCTCAATGGCAAGTCTGTATGAATCCAATCCAAACCCGGCAATAGTACCTACGCACGATGCCGAAATATATGACGTGTGTCGATAACTTTCACGCGCCATCACATTTGAGATATGCACCTCTATAACAGGGGTTTTAATCGCCCTGATGGCATCAGATATAGCTATTGACGTATGTGTATATGCTCCTGCATTCAAGACAATGGCATCGACACTGCCAAATCCTGCATTATGAAGCTCGTCTATTATATCGCCCTCGTGGTTCGATTGATAATAGAGAATCTCATCCTCAGCATAGAGATTATTCAAAGTCTCCAAATATGCCTCAAAACCCATGCTTCCATATATACTCTCCTCTCTCTTTCCTAACAAATTAAGGTTTGGGCCGTTAATGATAAGTACCTTCATACTTGCAAAGTTGTTTAAATTTATTGTAAATTAATTCTTAGTTCTGCAAAGCTGATGAGAGCTTCTGATTTTTTTTATATTTTTGCATAAAACTTATCGTCTTATCGCAATAAGGCACAATAAGCAAAGACAAAAGTAATAAATTTTATCTTTATTAGAAACCACTCTTTAATATTCTCGAAAAAAATCAAATATTTTTCAATGGCAAAGGATGATAAAAACAGAGATTTGATAAAGGAGTATGTTATTTACCTGAAGTTGGAACGAGGACTCTCAGAAAATAGCATAGAGGCCTATTTGAACGACTTGAAGAAATTTATATCCTTTTTAAATTGCGACGAATACAATGTGGAGACATTCGAGAATGTTGACTTTATGCAATTTTTTGCCACCCTGTATGATATTGGCATATGCCCTCGTTCTCAAGCTCGCATTTTATCGGGGATTAAATCGTTTTACAAATTTCTACTGATTGACGGTTATATAAAATCTGACCCTCTTGCAAATGTTGAATCACCCAAATTGGGCAAACATCTTCCCGAAGTTCTGACTCTTGAGGAGATAGACCTTATAACCGACAGCTTTGATTTGTCGCAACCCGAAGGACACAGAAACAAGACAATCGTAGAGGTAATGTATAGTTGTGGTTTGCGAGTATCAGAACTTGTAAATTTGAAAATTTCCAACATATACCCCGAGGAAGGATATGTCATTGTTGAAGGAAAAGGGAAAAAGCAAAGAATCATACCCATATCGGAAAGTACAATCAAAGAGATAAAACTCTATTTGGAGAGTCGCAAACATCTGGATATCAAAAAAGGATGCGAAGACATACTGTTCCTTAATCGAAGAGGTGGGCAACTTTCAAGAGTAATGGTATTTTACATCATCAAAAAACAATGCGAGGTGTGCAACATCAAAAAAAACATCAGTCCTCACTCTCTACGCCACACTTTCGCCACTCACCTTCTGGAAGGAGGTGCAAACCTAAGAGCCATTCAACAGATGTTGGGGCACGAAAGTATTGCAACCACAGAGATTTACGTTCATCTCGACAGAGAATTTCTACGCAAAGAGATTCTTGTTTATCACCCCCGAAACAACGGTAATTAAAAGAATTTATCCACAATCTGAATTACCTCACAAACTTCGTAAGAGTGAGCCAATATCTAAATATAAATACAATAATGTTATCAAATCAAAAAAATGCTTGCTTTTTCTATGAAATTTAACAAAAAATCAGTACCTTTGTAGCATTATTCGGAGAGTATGCTAAAAACCTTCAACAAAGAAGCAAAAATGCATACGTTTTTTATTGATAATTGAGAGATCTAAAACAAATTTATAAACACAAAAGTAAAATTAATTATGAACAAAAAACTTTATTTACCTTTACTACTTGCTTTATTGGTAGTAGTTACAGGATGTAAAATGGGTTCAATGACATCAGAAGACTTTTCTGTAACTCCAAGCACTCTTGAAGTTATCGGAGGAAAAGTTGATGCAACCATTACAGGAGTATTCCCTGAGAAATACTTCAAAAAAAGAGTTACTGTAACAGTTACTCCTTACTTGGTATATGCTGACGGAGAGACTGCAGGTACTCAATTCGTTTACGAAGGAGAGAAAATCAACGGAAACGACCAAGAGATTCAATACAAATTGGGTGGTACTATCACAATGCCAATCTCTTTTGACTACGTTCCCGCTATGAAAAAATCTGAGTTGTGGTTAGGTTTCGATGTTACAAACAAAAAAGGAACTAAAACTTACTCTTTGGAGAGAGTTAAAGTTGCTGACGGTATCATCGCAACTGCCGAACTTGCTGATGTAAACAAAGTAAAACCTGCTATTGCAGCTGACGCTTTCCAACGCATCATCAACGAAACTTGCAACGCAGACATCATGTTCCTTATCCAACAAGCAAACATCCGTTCTAAAGAACTTAAGAGCGAGGAAATGGCTGCTTTGAACGCAAAAGTTAACGAGACTAAATCTGACGACAGAAAAGAGTTGAAAGGTATCGAAATTTCTTCATACGCTTCTCCTGATGGTGGTTATGACCTTAACTACAAACTTGCTGAAAAACGTGAAGGAAACACAATGAACTACCTTAACAAACAACTTAAAAAAGACTCTATCGCTACAGAGGTAACAGGAAAATTCACTGCTCAAGATTGGGATGGTTTCAAAACTTTGGTTGAGAAATCAAACATCCAAGACAAAGAGCTTATCCTTCGTGTTCTTTCAATGTACAACGATCCAGCTCAACGCGAGAAAGAGATCAAAAACATGTCAAGCACATTCAAAGTTCTTGCTGAAGAGATTCTTCCTCAACTTCGTTATTCAAGAATCACTGCAAGCATCGACTTGATTGGTAAATCAGACGAGGAGATCATGGCTCTTGTAGCAACTGATCCTAAAGAGCTTTCAGTAGAGGAACTTCTTTACGCTGGTACATTGACTTCAGACAAAGAGCAACAACTTTACATCTATGCTAAAGCTGCTGAGTACTTCCCAAGCGACTACCGCGCATTCAACAACGCAGGTATGGTTTGCTTCGAAATGGGCAAATACTCTGATGCTAACGCATGGTTCGAGAAAGCAGCAAAAATCTCTGCTAACTCAGCTCAAGTTCAAATGAACCAAGGTCTTATCGCTCTTAAAGAGGGTAACCAAGATAAAGCTGCTCAATGCTTCGGTAACGCTGCTTCATTAGAGGAGACTAAAGAGGCTACAGGTGTTCTTTACCTTGAGAAAGGTGAGTACCAAAAAGCTGTTAAAGCATTTGGTGAGAACAAAACTAACAACGCTGCTTTAGCTCAAATCATGGTTAAAGATTACGCAAAAGCTAACAACACTCTTAACGCTGTTGCTAATCCTGACGCTATGACTTACTACCTAAAAGCTGTTATCGGCGCTCGTACAAACAACGAGACAGAGCTTTCTAAAAACCTTCGTCAAGCTATCAGCATCGACGAGAGCTTGAAAGCTGCTGCAGCTAACGACATCGAGTTCGCTAACTACGATATCACAGGAATCATCGCTGAATAATTAATTCACAAAATAGATTCTCAAAAGAGGGTGACCCATGGGTTACCCTCTTTTTTTACTAATTCCCTCCACTACATCCATATCTTTACACTTAACACGGGAATAAAATTCAATTAATAGCCAAAAAAAGCGAACATTTCTTCATCATTTCGATTATAATAACTAACTTGCAAACAAAATAAAACTTTATATATAATGGAGAAGCTTAACACTATTATTGAGAACTTTGCATTAGAGGGTAATATCAAAGAGATTAAACCTCTCGGTAACGGACTTATCAACACAACATATGCAATCATTACCGAAGGAGATGTCGATAATTATGTTTTACAATGTATAAATCACAACATATTCAAAGATGTTGATTTACTACAAAAGAACATTGAGTTAATCACCACACAAATCGAGAAAAAACTAATTGAAAAGGGAGAGACTGACATTAAACGTAAAACCCTTAAGTCAATACCCACCAAAGATGGTAAACTATACTATTTTGACGGAGAGAAATATTGGCGAGTAACCATTCTTATTCCCGATGCAGTTACTTTCGAAAGCGTCACTCCCGAATTGGCATACCAAACAGGTTTGGCTTTTGGTGATTTCCAATACATGCTCGCTGAACTACCGGAACCATTGGGTGAAACAATCCCTGACTTCCACAACATGGAATTCAGATTGGAGCAATTAGACGATGCCATTGAGGCTGATACAGCAGGCAGAGTTGATGAAATGATGGAAATTATCGAAGAGATTGATGACCGCAGAGAAGAGATGTGCAAAGTTCAAAAACTGTTCAGAGAGGGTAAATTTCCTAAACGCATTACTCACTGCGACACAAAAGTAAACAATATCCTTTTTGACAAAGACGGCAAGATATTGTGTGTAATTGACCTTGATACAACAATGCCGGGATTTGTGTTGTCTGACTTCGGAGACTTTATGAGAACAGCGGGAAACAAAGGCAAAGAGGACGACACCGACTTGAAAGCCGTTGGTATTGATATGGAGATTTTCAAATCGTTTGCAAAAGGGTATATTGAAAGTGCAGGAAAATTCTTAACTCAAATTGAAAAAGATATGCTTCCGTACGGAGCAAAACTGCTCACATATATGCAAACTGTTCGTTTCTTGACCGACTATCTCAACGGAGACACCTACTACAAGATTCAATACCCCGAACACAATAAGCAACGCACACTTGCCCAATTCAAACACCTTCGTTCGATTGAAGAACACGAGGAGGAGATGAATAAGTTTATCGCATCGCTATAAAATCTAAAGAGAATAAAAAAACCGAGAGAAGTCTCGGTTTTTTTGTTACATAATTTCCAAATCAAACTCCTTGTAGAGGGTTACTATGTTGGGATTTTTACTTACCATGTAATTCAGTTTGTCCAACGGAGAGAATATTGTTTTTCGCATTGATGGCGCAGAAACATTAACCTCAATGTTTATGTATGTGTTTTTTAATGCCGAACGCAAATATGGCAACAACGAGTCTCTTCTGTCATTTAGGCGTTGTTGTTGATCGGCATTTGTCACAACCACCTTAATCATATAATTCTCTTTCAATTCAATTGAGCAGTTCTTCATCGTACTCACAAGAATTGTCTCTGTTGGTATTGTTGTTGTGTATTCCAACCAAGCTTTTTGTAGTTGTTCCACTGTGAATTGCGTAGAACTAACCTCCTGCATAACCGAGACAGATTCCGCTACTTGCGTCTGTGGATTCTGCGATTGAAGTATTGAGATTGTTCCCACCTGTCTGAGAGATGGTTTGACACTGTTGGCAAGTGAACGTATTTTTACTCCGTCTTCCTTATTTATCTTGATTTGCGTCGATTTGTTTGGCAACAAAGAGGTTGTTGTCGGCTGTGTCTGAGTTTTTTGTTCTATCACAGGTGGAGTTACAGATGAGATAGACTCAAGCGCATACTCCTCCCACCAATATAAATCTTCTACTTGGTCAGATTTTTTTTTTTGATTGAGCTGACTTATTTTTATAAGTGATAGCTCAACCAACAGACGTTTATTACTACTTACTTTATAATTGAAATCGCAAGTATTCGATATGTCTATTGCCCTATAGAGGAACTCATTTGTACACTTGGATGCCTGTTCTGAATATTTTCGGGCAACACTCTCTCCCACCTCCAACAAAGGAACTGTTACGGGGTCTTTGCAAACCAACAAATCACGCAAGTGATTGCTTATGCCCGACACGAAGTATTGCGCCTCGAATCCGTTTTTTAAAATTTCATCAAATATCAACAGTGCCTCGGGTACATTTCCTTCAATAAAGGCATCAGTTAGGCGAAAATAGTAGTCATAATCCAACAAATTCAGGTTTGCAACTACACTTTTATATGTTATGTTACCTCCCGAATATGCCGACATTTGATCGAAGACAGAAAGGGCATCTCTCATTCCTCCATCACTCTTTTGAGCAATAACAGATAGCGCCTCCTCCTCGAATGCGATACCCTCACTTTGTGCCACATATTTTAGATGTTCAACTGTATCAGAGATTGAAATTCGTTGAAAGTCATAAATTTGACAACGTGAAAGAATTGTAGGGAGAATCTTGTGTTTCTCGGTTGTCGCCAATATAAACAAAGCATGTTGAGGTGGCTCCTCCAATGTCTTCAAGAAGGCATTAAACGCCGCAGGCGACAGCATATGAACCTCATCTATGATAAAGACCTTATATTTTCCCAATTGGGGCGGAATACGAACTTGATCTATAAGCTGACGTATATCCTCTACCGAGTTATTTGATGCAGCATCCAACTCATGAATATTGTATGAACGCCCTTCATTAAACGACATACATGACTCACAGCAATTACATGCCTCTCCGTCGGGTGTGGGATTACTGCAATTTATTGACTTTGCAAAGATTCTTGCGCATGTTGTTTTTCCCACTCCACGTGGTCCACAGAAGAGATAGGCATGAGCAAGTTTATTTGATTGAATGGCATTCTTTAACGTTTGGGTAAGCGAACGTTGTCCCACAACAGATAGAAATGTTGTTGGACGATATTTGCGTGCCGATACGATATAGTTTTCCATTCTCAAATTGTTTTTCCGTAGCAAACCACTTTTTTCTTAAGAGAATTCCTCCTTTTGGTTTGCTCTGTGCGAAGTTACTATTTTTTTAGTTACCACACAAAACTATTACATATTAAATGAGAGAGGCAACAAACTTTTTGCAGATTCAATTATATAGACCTCATCTTTGGCACATACCAGCACTCGAATAGGACTATTCTGGCGTTTTTCATACTCCAACAAAACCTGTCGGCATGCTCCGCACGGAAAAGCAAAAGCCTCCTCATCTTCAACTCCGTTATATGCCGCTATGGCTATTGAAGAGATAATTGCCATGGGATATTGAGCCGATGCAGAAAAAAGTGCAACTCTTTCGGCACACATCCCCGAAGGATATGCCTCATTCTCCTGATTGCTTCCTATTACTATATCCCCCGCACACTCGACTGCCGCACCAACATAGAAATTAGAATATGGGGCATAAGCTCCCTTTTGAGCCTCTTTTGATTTAGCTATTAGATTTTTATCTCTGTCGGATAGTTCTATATATGGGCAAATGCTTATCTTTGCAACCAAATCAATTTCTTTCATATCAACCATTTTTATATTGCGAAGGTAATGAAAATTTTTTCACATTATACATTCAAGACTTTTTCTTTAAAACTTTTTGCCATTTTACTTTTTATAGGCTGTGCAAATTCAGAGATTATTGCACAATCATTAAACAAGGCATATGTTGCATATATTGAGAAATATAAAGATGAGGCTATTCGTCAACAAAAGAGATATAAGATTCCTGCAAGTATAACATTGGCTCAAGGTCTTTTGGAATCGGGAGCCGGCAACGGTAAGCTCGCCAAAGAGTCGAACAACCACTTCGGAATTAAATGCCATGGCGTATGGAAAGGCGAAAAGGTATATTACGATGACGATGAAAAAGGCGAATGCTTCAGAAAATACGACGACCCTATGCAATCGTACGAAGATCACTCCCTATTCTTAACATCAAGATCAAGATATGCAGAACTGTTTGAATTAAAAATTACAGACTATAAGGGTTGGGCCAACGGTCTTAAAAAGTGCGGATATGCAACAGATAAAGCATATGCAAGTAAGCTGATTGGCATTATCGAACTGTACAATTTAAATCGTTACGACAAAGTCACTTTAAGCAAAAAGGAGAAAAAGAATTTCATTGAAAAGCCTCATACTCCGTATAAATCATGGGAGTTACTCTATATTGAGGCTCACGATGGAGATACTTTTAAGGCAATAGGTCAAGAGTTTGGCATTAATGCTCGCAGATTGGCAAGATATAACGACCTACCCAAAGATGCAGTTCTTAAAAAAGGGATGATTATATACCTCGAAGAGAAGAACAATTACTCTAAAAAGGGATATAAATATCACACCATAAAGGCAGGAGAGTCGTTACACTCAATAGCACAGAAATATGGCATGAAACTATCATCTATTTACGATTTAAACGATTTAGACAGCGACTACTCACCTAACGTGGGAGACAAACTAAAACTAAACAGAAGGATTAAATAACCATACAAGAGAGGGCAACCGATTGGCTGCCCTCTCTTGTGTATGTTTGATTATCTTTTTCGAGATATTAGATTCCCCATTTATGACGTTTGCCAAATGTAAAGTTCAATCCCAATGTAGCATTAACATGGAATTTATTTACGGGCATATAATAGCTCTTTGTCAAGTTCATACCCGGCAAGCAATCAACT
Source organism: Candidatus Caccoplasma sp. (assembly GCA_045613905.1). GTDB lineage: Bacteria > Bacteroidota > Bacteroidia > Bacteroidales > G3-4614 > Caccoplasma_A. The sequence goes on along the minus strand of JAZLBW010000016.1, from coordinate 23,975 downwards.
GCCAAGAAAAGGTTGAATCCCTCGGGGCATATGCTCAACAATGCTCCAAATGAATTTCCCATATTAGAAACTGTTCCGTTCAACGACATCATAAAGGCTTTTTTTGCACGAATATTCAATGCAAACATTCCCTCAGAATACAACTCTGCTCCAAAACGAGTATGAGACAATACTCCCAAAGAGATTATGTTATCGAAGAAAGAATATTCTGCTCCTACGTTTAGAGAGGCATTAAGGAATTTTGTGTTTGAAGGTTTCTCCACCTCTTTGAACTCCATCATCTCTGAGAACATATCCCCTAAATCTTCGAATGTCTCGTTATTAGCCATATCAACTCCCTTATAAACAATTCCCGAAGATACTGTCTCAATAGACTTGTTATGATTCCATGTAATAAAGCCTATATCGTTTATAGATGCTGTTATTTCAAGGTTTTTTATTGGAGAATATGATGCTCCTAAATCCAAAGCCAAACCACCTCCTGCAAGACCAAATTGAGATGTGTTAAATTCAAATCCCTCCATATAGTCGTAAGAATTTCCATTTTCATCGACTCTGGGTTCACTTTGAAATTCCAAACCTTTTACAGCAACATCGGCATATCCTTTAGTATTTATTATCCATTGAGCGTTGGCATCATCCATTGTTATATCCATTTGGTCGATATTCATGTTTGCATATGCCAATCCTATCAAACCTTTTATTTTGGCACCAACTTTCAACTTTTCATTAATTCTATGAGAATGGCCAAGTGCAATTTCTGCATAACATGATGTATTAAGATTTATATCTCTGATTTGATATACTGTAGGCTCAGTATCTGATTTACGACCAACTTTTAGGAATTCAAATATTTCTTTTGGCATCTGCATTCCTGCAGATGTACGCAACGACACATTCAAGGTATTGAAACCATTCCATTTATGAAATCCAAAAGAGAAAATTTCCATATCAAGATTTGCCACCATCTTATTTTTAGATTTCAAGCCATCCAAAAACTCAGATGAAGACACATTTGGATTTAGGAAATTCATTAATTGTCCACTCTCAGATGGGAACATGAAATTACTAATTCCAACGTTACTGCTTGACTCAATGTTAAAGTTTCCCAAAAGGGGAAAGCTGAAATAGCCATACTCCGCCGACAATACAGGGTTTATTTTATGCGCTGTTGGTACTCCCTCCAAGAAATAGGCAGAACGAGCAGTTTGTGCCTCAATAGGCATAGCCATTACTATGGAAAATAATGCTACCGATACAATTTTTATATATGTTTTCATCTTCATTCTCTTTTTTATAAGTTATCCATATTTATAGCAATTCCCTCTGGTAATTCCAACGAAATTTTCATATTTAACGATTGATATTTTGATATAAGACCTCTATCGGGGAACAACACCTTTACTTGCCACTTTAATTGATCGATTTTTTGCATCTCTCCTTTAACCAACTCTCTAATTTCTAATTTCATTTTTGTTTGAGCAGGCACAACATTCTCTGTCAATTCTGTTGTTTCTGATGCTTTTATCGATGATGGAATTATCACCTCCACTCCATCTATTCTATTGCCATTTACATCAAAAGGCTCAACCCCTAAAGTCATCTCTGCAGGGAAGCCATTCAAAATATCGGCATTAACACAAATGGTACTCATCGTTAAGTTTTCAAATATATCGGCATTTAAATCGGTTGTTTCTGCTTCATATACAATACATGTATTTTGCTCAACCATAAAAGGTATTCTGACCTCATAACCTAACTCAGCATGATAAGACTCTCCCACATAAAAATCATATGTATGACCAGGGTCTGTATATCCTCTACCGGATACCTCTATGTAAGATGGAATTTTTTTGGTTATCATTCCCAATTCGGGACACTCCACAAAATCGTAACCCAAGTTGTCAAGTTCCGGAATTCTTTGACAAGCTATATACTCATAACTTGTTGTGGGGCCCGGAGTGTCATGGCTATCACCGGGGACAGACATATGATCAACCTTTATCTCTATTTTTTGTCCGTTATCATCATAAATATAGTCTCCGTTTGCATCTCTTGGAACCAATTCTATATCGGCATAAATATAATCCATTGGAATAGTTGTCTCTATTGCAATAGGTACATATGGATTTGTTAAAATCAAAGATGTTTCTGACGATTCCAAAAAGTCGGGCAAAGAGCCTATGCGTACAATCTCTTTTTCCAAGTTAGCTTCCAACGTAGCATTTCCAAGAACCTCGTCCATGTGAACCTCAGGGATATTCAGCGTTGGTTTTACTCCCAACTCATAAGTAGCCATTGGTCCGTCATTTGTTATAGTTAAAGAGATGTCTCCTTTCATTGCTATATCCTCGTCAATAACTATCTTATTGTTAACAAATATTTCATTGCCAATATTAAGTCCATTTATTTTTACATGTACATAAATTTCACTTCCTTCTGCCTCTCCATTAAGAATTATAGTGTTTGAGGCATCGTCAGGTGTTACTTTAATATTACCTGATGCAGACAATCTATCTCTATCCAATATCAACACAGATGGCAACTCCAATCTGTAATTATCGAACTTAATCATATCCACACGCATGGCACCACCCGAAATTGGGGCTCCTGTTCCATCTGTTATCGAAAGTTTTATTGTAGAAATCCACTCTTCGTGAGTATATATCTTTTCGATGCGTGTTACACGAGAATCTATCTCATCTGTCTCCACTGACAGACTTGCAACATAATCAGTTATATCTGAAGGCAAAGGAATAGGAGTAGAGTTGAATGTTGGTATCGGCAACTTGCAAGTTTTAATCAATCCAAAATCGGGATTCTGCTCCGGAATATATACCTGATCTACAATCTCCATATCAAGATTTAGACGATCTTTGTTTGTTCCAAACTCATATACCCCTTTCTCATTCAATACTATTTCATCTTCTGACGAAATCATATCACCAAAGAACATATCTCCGGTCTGTAACAAAGGTATGGTTATACCATTTTCAAAGAGATGCATCTCTCCTGAAACATTGTCAAGATCATACCTTTCGTCAACACATGACGTAGTTGCCACAATTGCCATCATGCCGCAAATGGCAAGGATTTGTTTCAAAATCTTCATATTTATTTAATTTTAATATTCTTAAATGCAAATTTAATCATTTTTTTCAATTATTAATAGTATAAAGCCTTTTTTTATTAAAAAACAGGTTTACAACTAAATTTAAGATTAAACCTTTTAATATTTCTTTTGTCGTATAAACATAAATATGAAGGACATGAACAATTACGTTAAATATATTATATGCTCGATTGCACTAATACTATTCTCAAATGAGATTAAGGCCCAATACGATTTCTCTATTTTTGGCACGGTGATAGATGAATATAAAGAACCTATGCCAAAGCTGAGTGTAAAGGTTTTAAATGCCAAAGACAGCAGTTTGGTCAAAGGTACAACATCATCGGAAAAAGGTCGATTCAGAATTGCATCGCTACCTATGGGAGAGTACATTGTATCTCTTTCTTATATCGGATATAATACCTACAACAGAAACGTCTCTTTATCTCTCGGAAACAAACATTTTAATTTGGGAACAATAGAGATGATTCCCTCTGACATTATGCTCTCTGAGGCAGTTATCATGGGTAAAACTCCTGATATTATAGCAAAAGAGGATACTCTCGAATATAATGCGGATTCATACAAAACACAACCTAATGCCGTAGTTGAGGATATGATAAAAAAAATGCCTGGTATTGAGATTGACGAGAATGGCAAAATCACTGCCAATGGCAAAGAGGTAAAAAAGATATTGGTTGACGGACAAGAGTTTTTCTCGGATGACCCCAAAGTTGCTTCTAAAAACCTACCTGCAAACATGATAGAGAAACTACAGGTTATAGACAGGAAATCGGACGAAGCAAGATTCTCGGGTGTTGATGACGGAGAGGATGAAACAGTCATAAACCTAACCGTAAAAAAAGGCATGAAAAACGGATGGTTTGGCAACGTTCAGGCAGGTGGAGCCACTGACGCAAGATATGAAGGTTCTCTTATGGCCAACTACTTCAAAGACAGCAATCAAGTTACAATTTTAGCAGGAGCAAACAACACGAACAACATGGGTGCCAACGATTTGGGAGGAGCCATGTTCTCGGGAAGTTCAAGACGAGGCAGAGGCGGTTGGGGCCCTATGCAAGGAGAAAACACTTCGGCTGTTGAAGGCTTGAATTTCAACGTAGGCAAAAGCGATAAATTCAGAGCCGGAGGTGATGTAAAATATGCCTATACCGATATGGATTTGAAAGAGCATAGTGAACGTCAAAACTTTTTAACTTCAGACAGCACCACATTTGACAACTCTCTAAAAGAGAATAGGAACAGAGGTCATAACCTGGAGATGAACTACCGTCTGTTATGGAATCCCAACAAATATACACAAATTGAGTTTAAACCATACTTCAAATATAGCAACTCAAAGATGAGCAGTACCGCCGCTTCACGCTCATATGGCATAAACTCTCTTGGAGAGAACGACACCATAACAACAGGTTCTCTGAATTCATTCAGCCAAGCAGATGGATTTAATGTCGGCGGAAGATTAAGCTTTAGCCGTAAGTTCAAAGGCAAAGAGGGTCGTCAAATAAGCATCAGCCTCAGCTATGATTACAACGACAGCAAAGAGGACGGCTACAGCTACAACAACACAAACTATTTTAAAAGCAAAGTTATTGAAAAAACCGACTTAAAAGACAATAACCACAGTTGGGGAACAAGCTATGGTGTAAGAGCCACATACACCGAACCTATAAACAAACACACTACATGGTCTGTTTCATACAACTACAGATATAACTACACATATGCCGACAAACTATCATATAATATCAACAGCGATGGCAGTTTAGGAGATATGAACGTTGATTACAGCAACAGTTTTAGAAACAATTTCCAACGTCATAGGGCAAGCACTGCTTTTAATGGAACATACGAAAAGATGAACTATAATGTGGGTATCGACTTTGAACCATCAAAATCTCAATCTCTCAACCTAATAGACAGTAGTCGCGATGTTGAAGGAAAGATGCAATATAATTTCTCGCCTTTCCTCCGCTATAATTACAGCATAAGCAAAAGCGACAATTTAAGGATTGATTACCGCGGTCGTACCCAACAGCCTTCGATATCTCAACTACAACCAAGCCAGACCATATCTGACCCTCTTCGCAGGACAGAGGGTAATCCCGACCTTAAGGCGTCTTACAACAACTCATTCGGCATCAGATATAATAGCTTCAAAACCGAGAAACAACGTTCAATGATATTTAATTTCCATGCCAACTACACAATGAACAGCATTGTAAACGCCACATTCTTCAACGAGGAAGGTATTCAGATTACGAAACCCGTAAATGAAAATGGAGTTTGGAACATCTGGAGTATGTTCATGACAAATATGCCTTTCAAAAACAAAAAGTTCTCCTTTAACAATTTTACAAGCGTGGGCTGTAACAGACAAATCGGTTTTACAAACTCTGTGCGCAATGCCTCTATGAACTATAATATCAGCGAGAGATTGGAGTTTGTTTACAGCAACAGTTTCGGAGATATAAGAATTGGCGGTAACGGAGGATACCAAAGGACAAAAAACTCTATTCAATCAAGTCAGAATCAAAACACCTTTGACTATGGAGCGAAATTTGCCACTACCCTATATATACCGGGAGACATAACCTTTACCACCGACGTTAACTACAGCGGGAAAGCAGGCTATTCTGATGGTTACGATAAAGAGGTTTGGTTATGGAATGCACAAGTTTCATGGAGTTTCTTAAAAAGCAAGCAGGCTTCATTGATTGTTAGAGCATACGACATTTTAAACCAAAACAAAAATATAAGCCGAAGTGTTACGGGTAACTATATTCAAGACATTGAGACAAACAGCATAGGAAGATATGTAATGTTCTCTTTTGCTTACCGCTTCAACTCTTTCAGCAAGAGAGGCGAAGCCACTCCTCAAATCGAGATGAACAACAGAAGACCTCATCATGGAGGCGGAGGAAGATGGTAACATCTTTTAATATACGAATAAAGAGTCTGCTCAACAGAACAGACTCTTTATTTTTGATTGTATTGAATCTTTAAATTACAGAGCAGCTACAATTTCCTCTGTATCTTTTGCAATCATCAACTCCTCATCAGTTGGGATTACGACAACTTTAACAGCAGAATCATCAGATGAGATTACAACCTCTTCTCCTCGACAATTATTTTTCTCGTCATCTACTTTTATTCCAAGATATGTCAAACGTTCACAAATGTTTTTACGAGTTTTGATTTGGTTCTCACCAACACCACCTGTAAATACGATAATATCCACTCCATTAAGAGCTGCAGTGTATGCTCCAATGTATTTTGCTATACGATAGTGATACATATCCAATGCAAGTTTTGCTTGCTCATTACCCTCAGAAATTGCTGCGTCGATTTCGCGCATATCTGAAGATACCTCAGACACTCCCATCACACCACTCTTCTTGTTAATCAAGTTTGATAGTTGCTCGGGAGTCAAGCCCTCTTTCTCCATTATATATATCAAAGCACCTGCATCAATATCTCCAACGCGAGTACCCATTACCAATCCCTCAACAGGAGTCAAGCCCATTGATGTATCTATTGATTTTCCACCTTTTACAGCTGTTATAGAGCCTCCGTTTCCGATATGGCAAGTTATGATTCGTTGCTCTTTAACATCCACTCCCAAGAAGTCACATACACGTTGAGAAACATAACGGTGACTTGTTCCGTGGAATCCATAACGACGTACTCCATAGTTTTTGTATAGGCTATATGGAAGTGCATACATATATGCGTATGAAGGTATTGTTTGATGGAATGCAGTATCAAACACTCCAACTTGTGGAACATTTGGCAATATTGCTTCCACAGCCTCAATTCCTTTCATATTTGCAGGGTTATGAAGTGGTGCTATATCGAAGCACTCTTTGATTTTATCTTTTACCTCCTCGGTAATCAATACCGATGAATTGAATTTTTCTCCTCCATGCACGATACGGTGTCCTACCGCTCCTATCTCGTCAAGTGATTTTATACATCCATACTCCTCTCCTACGAGTGTGTTCAATATAAAATCAATTCCCGCTGTGTGTTCAGGAATATCTTTCTCAAGAACCACTTTTTCTCCCGATGGAAGAGTTATTTTTAGGAATGATCCTTTTAGTCCTATCTTCTCAATTCCTCCTTGTGCCTCTACTGAATGGTCAGCTGTGTTAAAGAGTTTGTATTTAATTGATGAAGATCCGCAATTTAATACAAGTACTTTCATTGTGTTATCCTTTTTATACGAACAAAACTCACTCATTTTTGAGTGAGTTTCATTCGGTTTTAATAGTTATGATTATTGTTTAGATTTCAATTGAATTGATTGTACTGCCGCTACGGCAACTGTCAAATATATATCCTCAGCCGAGCATCCTCTTGACAAGTCGTTAATAGGAGCTGCCAAACCTTGAAGGATAGGACCGATTGCTGTTGCTCCTGCAAAACGTTGAACTAATTTGTATCCAATATTTCCAGCTTCAAGAGATGGGAATACCAATACATTTGCTTTTCCTGCAACAGGGCTTCCGGGTGCTTTTGATGCTCCAACTTCAGGAACAATAGCTGCGTCCAATTGCATCTCACCGTCAAGCATCATCTCAGGGCAACGCTCTTTTGCTATGCGTGTTGCCTCTATTACTTTATCTATTCTCTCGTGTTTTGCACTTCCTTTTGTTGAGAAGCTCAACATTGCCACGCGTGGTTCAAATCCGACAAGAGCTTTTGTTGTCTCTGCAGTTGATATTGCTATTTGCGCCAACTCCTCAGCTGTTGGGTCGGGACACACTGCACAATCTGCAAATGTCATGACTCCGTCCTCTCCCAATGTGTTATCTTTAAGAACCATTATAAACATTCCCGAAACAACACTTACACCCGGTGCTGTTTTTACGATTTGGAATGCCGGACGCAATACGCTGCTTGTTGCGTTGCATGCTCCTGCAATTTCACCATCAGCATCACCTTTTTTTATCATTAAAGGAGCCAAATACAAAGGATCTTCTGCCAATTTGATTGCTTGCTCCATTGTCATTCCTTTTGATTTACGCAACTCGTATAGATATGTTGCATACTCCTCTTTCTTGGGGTTTGTCAAAGGATTGATTATAGTCGCTCCTGAAATGTTTTTTAAACCCAACTCTGCTGCTTTTGCTGCAATCTCTTCCTCATTACCCATTAAGATAATATCTGCAACTTTGTCTGCAACCAATTTATCTGCAGCAATAAGAGTACGATTGTCTCCTCCTTCGGGCAAAACTATACGTTGAATGTCAGCTTGCGCTTGCGATACGATTTTTGCAATTACGTCCATATTTTTAGTTGTTAGTTGTTGGTTGTTAGTTGTTAGCTTTGTTTATTTTTAATAACCTTCAGCTAACCTCCTTCAACCCAACAATATGTTATTAGATTAATTGATAGCGGTATTTTACCACCACCAAAGTTGATTTTTTATGTTTTTTTATGATTTCGAATGCAAAATTACAAAAAATTGCAATATCAAGATAGCAAAATCAGCTCTTTTTTTTGAGTTTTTACAACGATAACTTATTTAAGATACAAGTTGTTGCTCCTGTATTGCAATTTATGTACTCTCCCGCTATCTTTCCTGCTTCACGGCGAAAAGCATCATCAGATAATTTCTGCATTATCTCGCAGTACTCCTCTTTCGATGATATGGAGAACGCCCCTCCTCGCTCTATAATATTACGAGCCTCTTTGAATTTCTTGAAGTTGGGTCCAAATATCACAGGTATTCCATATACTGCCGCCTCAGGAACGTTATGTATTCCTGCGCCAAAACCTCCGCCTATATATGCAATATCGCCATATCGGTATATCGAAGATAAAAGTCCAAAACAATCTACCACCAAACAATCATACTCTGCAGGATTCTTTTCCTCTGATTGCGAATAAAAGAGTATCGGACGTTTTATTTTTGATTTTATATGCTGAATGTGCGAGTCGTTTATCTCATGAGGGGCTATTATAAGCTTAAGTTCAGGATGCGAATTGAAATAATCCACATATACATCTTCATCTGCTTGCCATGAGCTGCCAACCACCATAACAAACGAATCTTTCGAGAACTCCTCGAATAGAGGCAACTCTTTTGCTTGCGATGCTATCTCAGCCACCCTGTCAAAGCGAGTATCTCCTGCTACGGTTACAGCATCCACTCCCACACTATTCAACAACTCTTCAGATGCTTTGTCTTGAACAAAGAGATGTTCATAATACTTAAGCATTTGTCGGAACATCCACCCGTAGGGTTTGAAAAATATTTGATTTTTGCGGAAGATGGCAGATACTATATATGTAGGAATGTTTCGCTTATGCAATTCATTCAGATAATTTCCCCAAAATTCATACTTTATGAATATTGCCATTTTAGGATTTACAATATCAATAAAACGTTTTACGTTACGTGGCAAATCAAAAGGCAGGTATGAAACAATGTCTGCCAAAGGATAATCTTTTCTTACGGTGTATCCTGATGGAGAGAAGAAGGTCAACAATATTTTTGCCTGCGGATTTTTTGCCTTTATCTTCTCAATTATTGGTCTGCCCTGTTCAAACTCTCCCAATGACGAAGAGTGAATCCATATATACTCCTCTCCTTTTTTCACCTTTGACTTTAAATCCGCGAAAAGAGTTTTATGTCCCTCCACCATAAGTTTTGCCTTGGGATTTCGCCCCGAGACCAACTTTACCGCCAAACTATAGAGATATATTCCTAAGTTATAAATAATATTCATGTTAATATATTCCTTCTAAATATGGTTTCTTGTTTCTATTCTCCTTATCTTTCCAGATAGATTCGTTCAGATTAAATCTTACTGCCAATTGTTGTTGGAAGTTAAACGAATTTGGGAGGATATGAAATGAAAGTTTTGCCGAACAGTTTACAAAACTGTTTCTAAAAAAATATAAATTTATATCGGTTTGATTATACCATTTGCCTGAGCGATAAAGAGGATCGCCTTGATATAGTTGGGCGCCACACAATCCGTAGAAAGGATACATATCTCCTCCATAATAGAATGTATTATCCAATCCTATATATTTCCATGCCATGTTAAACTCCACCAAAGGTCCGTTTGGCATAAACTTTTGCCCGGTACCTCTGTGTCGCTCAACACCTACATAATAGCCCACTCTTAACGAAAGGGTGTCTAATTTAGGTGTAAGTTCGGTAAAGTCAGCTCCCACATATGGAGATATTGAAATATGATCCATTACCGACTCCCCCTCTGCAGGCTCTTTTGAACGAGCCAAATGGTTCATGCTGAAATATCCCCCAAGCATGAAAACTTTAGGAGTCCAACGCCCGTTTGCAAGAATCACAAAAGCCTCACGACGCGTTTTTGTCTGCATTTGCGTCCAATCGATATACGCCTCGACATACCCCCTCTTAGCCTGATATTGAAATAAAGCTCCTGCTATGTTTGGACGATATATCGCTATTGAATCGTATAACATATACGATGGAAGTTTGTCAATGAGTTGAGTTCTTGGAAACATACCAAAACTCATTGAAAAACCTCGTTTTGAATATCGATAATAGAGCGTGGGGGTTATTTTACTCTCTTTCACTTCTGCACCAAAAGGTTGAATCCAACTTGCACCTGCCATCAAACGATGCGAGTCATCAAATTCAACGCCTATCTCCGGAGACAACCGCATTCCAAAGAGAGTTTTTGCAGAGGTTAAATCGGTATTGTACTCTCTATTGTCGAAATAGCCTAAAAAGTCAACATCCCACATCAGTTTTTGGGCTGATGCGGGTAGTATCATAAAAATGAATAGAGCTATATATACGACTCTTTTTATCACGTCAGAATTCAATTTATGCTATTGGTTGTATCTTATCCAATGCAACTTTCAATCTTGCGATTGTCTCCTCTTTACCTATTATCTCGGTAATGTCGAACATGTGAGGTCCGCGACACTCACCTACAACCGCCAAACGGAAAGCATTCATTGTATTTCCCAAATGATATTCGTTTTTGGCAATCCAGCCCAACACAACCTCTTCAAGAGCAGCTGATGCATAATTTTCCTCACCCTCCAAAAGAGTTATCAACTCAGATATTATTTGAGGCATTCCATCTTTCCAACGTTTACGAATATCCTTCTCTGCATAGGTTTCGGGAGCCTCAAAGAAGAATGATGTTTGAGACCATAAATCTTTTGCAAAATTTATTCTTGATTTTACTAAAGATACAATCTTCTCCACATTGTAAGCTTCAATATCAACTCCTTTCTCTTTTAAGATTGGAACAAACATCTCTGCTACCTCGGCATCGCTCTTCTCTTGTATATATTTATGGTTGAACCATTTTCCTTTTTCGTAATCGAATTTTGCTCCTGCCTTACTACATTTTTCGATATTGAACAATTTTATCAACTCTTCCATCGACAATAGCTCTTGCTCTGTTCCCGGGTTCCAGCCCAACAATGCCAAGAAGTTAACAACAGCTTCGGGAAGATACCCGCTCTCTCTGTATCCCGATGATATTTCTCCGCTTTTGGGGTCTTTCCACTCCAATGGAAATACAGGGAATCCCAATCTATCACCGTCACGTTTGCTCAACTTACCGTTTCCTTCGGGTTTCAACAATAGTGGCAAGTGTGCAAAACGAGGCATTGTATCCTCCCATCCAAATGCTCTGTATAGAAGAACATGTAGGGGTGCAGATGGCAACCACTCCTCTCCACGAATAACATGAGTCACCTCCATTAGATGGTCATCCACAATATTCGCCAAGTGGTATGTTGGAAGGTCATCGGCAGATTTGTACAAAACTTTATCATCGAGAACTGATGAGTTGATTGTCACTTTGCCTCTAATCATATCATCCACCACTACATCTTCGTTTGGCTCTATTTTTATACGGACAACATATTTCTCCCCTTCTGAAATCAGTTTTTCCACCTCGGCTTTGTCCATAACCAAAGAGTTACGCATTGACATACGAGTTTTGGCATCGTATTGGAAGTTTGGTATTTCGTTACGTTTAGCCTCCAGCTCTTGAGGTGTGTCAAATGCAATGTATGCCTTATCCGCCTCCAATAATTGGCTTACATATTTACGGTATATATCGCGACGCTCTGATTGGCGATATGGTCCAAAATCTCCTCCGTAGTTTACTCCCTCGTCGAATTTTACGCCTAACCACGCCAACGAAGATATTATATAATCCTCAGCTCCCGGCACAAAACGTTGAGAGTCGGTATCTTCTATACGAAGAATCATATCTCCGCCATGTTGTTTTGCAAACAGATAGTTATATAATGCAGTTCTTACTCCACCAATATGCAATGGGCCTGTTGGACTTGGTGCAAAACGCACTCTTACTTTACGTTGTTCCATATGTATTCAGTATTATTTATCTTACTCTCTATATTATTTTGCAAAGGTATTCATTTTTTTTTAAAAAGAGTTGATATAAATAATATTTTGGGCAATTTGCTCAAATAAAATATTATTTGTACCTTTGCGCCGCTTTTTAGTATTCCGTGCGATGGGAAATTAAGGAGTGATTAAACTTAATTTTTAGTAACACAAAATTTTTTAAAACAATGAAAACATTCCAATTGGAAGGCTCTCCCCGCGTAAACTTGGGCAAAAAAGAGAGCAAATCTCTTCGTAAAGAGAACATGATTCCTGCTGTTCTTAACGGCGGAAAAATAGTAGAATTTCCTTACAACGGCGAGTTGAAAGAGGGTGAAAAATGCGTAGCATTGAAAGATGGAAAAGGTATGATCGTTACCGATTTCAAAGTTTCAACTGAGGCAGTTCGCAAACTTATCTACACTCCCGACATCTTCGCTATTGAACTTAAAATAGGAGAGAAAGAGGTTATGGCAGTGCTTAAAGATGCACAATTCCACCCTGTAACAGGAAACATCCTTCACTTGGATTTCTTAGAAATCTCTAAAGAGAAACCTATCGTTATGGCTGTTCCTGTTGTTCTTGACGGACACGCTGAGGGTGTTAAAGCCGGAGGTAAATTGGTTCTTAAAATGCGTCGTCTTAAAGCGAAAGCTATCTACACTGAGATTCCTGAGAAATTGACTGTAAACGTTGAGTCATTGGCTCTTGGCAAATCAATCTACGTAGGTGATCTTAAATTTGACAACATCGAACTTATCAACCCCAAAGAGGCTGTTGTATGTTCAGTAATGATGACTCGTGCTGCTGCCGCTGCTGCCGCTGCTGCAAGAAAGTAATTAACTGATTAATGAAGTATCTTATTACAGGTTTGGGTAATATCGGTAGTGAATACGATAACACCCGCCACAATATAGGATTTAAGGTATTGGACGCTTTAGCTAAGGCGTCCAATACTGTTTTTACCGATTCGAGATATGGTGCTATAGCTAAAATTTCGGTAAAAGGTCGCACCCTTATTCTACTGAAACCCTCCACCTATATGAACTTGAGCGGAAATGCAGTAAGATATTGGTTGCAAAAAGAGAGTATCCCTAATGAAAATCTGTTGGTTATTGTGGATGACCTCGCTCTACCTCTCGGACAATTACGATTAAAAGAGAAGGGAAGCCCGGGAGGACACAACGGATTGGCACACATCTCTCAACTAATAGGTCAGAATTTTGCACGTCTTCGCTTTGGCATCGGAAACGAATTCCCCAAAGGTGGACAAGTTGATTATGTTCTTGGCAAATTCTCTTCGGAAGAAGAAAACATAATTGCACCACGTCTGGATGTGGCAAAAGAGATTATCACAAGTTTTTGTTTGGCAGGTGCCGCAAGAACAATGACTCAATACAACAATAAATAGTTATGCCAAAAGAAGAGGTTAGAATTGATAAGTGGCTATGGGCTGTGAGAGTTTTCAAAACCAGAACTCAAGCTGTTGACGCATGCAAAAAAGGCAGAGTCGAAATGAAGGGAGTGACCGTAAAACCTTCTCGCACAGTTAAAGTCGGCGACGAAATTTCAGTTCGTAAACCTCCCATTACTTACACTTTCCGAGTATTGGCTCTTGCCGAAAACAGAATGGGTGCAAAACTTGTTCCCGAGTTTTTAGAGAACATTACTCCTCAAGAACAATACGATATTTTGGAAATGTCGCGCATAAGCGGATTTGTTGCTCGAAGCAAAGGCATGGGACGTCCTACAAAACGCGAAGGTCGAGACCTTAAGGCTTTTATCGAGAGCGAATACTCTTTTGACTACCCCGCACTTTGGGACGACGACGAAGATGATGACGTATAACACTATCATTCAATTAAAAAGTTTAATAGACAAGAGTTATTTAAAAAAATTACTTTATTATATTCTGCTTTTTAATATCAAATTTGTATCTTTGCGCCAAAGATAAAATAATTAAGATATGACAAAACAAGAGATAGATTGGGCTAACTTATCATTTGGATATATGCCCACCGATTATAATGTTCGCAGATACTATCGCGACGGTAAATGGGGAGAAGTTGAAGTAAGTTCTACAGACACCATCAACATGAGCATGGCGGCAACTTGTCTTCACTATGGACAAGAGGCTTTTGAAGGACTTAAAGCATTTAGAGGTAAAGACGGAAAGATTCGTGTTTTCAGGATGAAAGACAATGCAGAACGTCTTCAAGCGACTTGTCGCGGAATTCTTATGCCTGAACTTCCCACAGAGTTGTTCTGCGAAATGGTTGAGAAAGTCGTAAAACTAAACGAACGTTTTGTTCCTCCTTACGAAAGCGGAGCTTCATTATATATCAGACCTTTATTGATAGGTACAGGCGCCCAAGTTGGCGTTCATCCGGCAAACGAATATCTTTTCTTGATATTTGTAACACCCGTTGGACCATATTTCAAAGGCGGATTCTCAACAACCCCATATGTAATAATCAGAGGTTACGACCGCGCCGCTCCTCTTGGAACAGGTCGATATAAAGTTGGTGGAAACTACGCGGCAAGTCTTTTGGCAAACAAACAAGCTCACGATTTAGGATACTCTTGCGAGTTGTATCTTGACGCCAAAGAGAAGAAATATATTGATGAGGCAGGTGCGGCAAACTTCTTCGGTATCAAGAACAATACCTACATAACACCTAAATCATCGTCTATCCTACCCTCTATCACAAACCGAAGCCTTATGCAATTGGCAGAAGATATGGGCATGACTGTTGAGCAACGTCAAATTCCGGAAGAGGAGTTGGCTACTTTTGAAGAGGCAGGAGCATGCGGCACAGCGGCCGTGATTTCGCCAATGCAACGTGTTGACGATTTAGACAACAATATCAGCTACGTTATCTCAAAAGATGGACGTCCCGGACCTTACAGTACAAAATTGTATAACGAATTGAGAGGTATTCAATACGGCGAGGTTGAAGACAGACACCAATGGACAACTGTTATAGAATAGATTATATCTCTGTAATAGAGAAGTATTATACAAAAAACACACCTCTCTACAATCTACTTATTGCTCACAGCAAAAGCGTTGCAGAGTTGGCGGTTGAAATAGTGGCATCGCACCCTGAATTGGGTGCCGATGCTACATTTGTTTATGAAGCAGCAATGCTTCACGACATTGGCATATATCTAACAAACGCCCCAAAGATATTTTGCACAGGCGACAAACCATATATCATGCACTCATTTTTGGGTGCCGAGATATTACGCAATGAAGGATTGGAGAGACACGCCCTTGTCTGCGAAAGACATACAGGAGCAGGAATTTCAGCAAAAGAGATTGAAATTCAAAACCTGCCGCTTCCCCCAAAAGATGTAATTCCTATATCCATTGAGGAGAAAATTGTTGCTTACGCCGACAAGTTTTTCTCAAAGACATCCCCTGACAAACGCAAATCGTTGGCTGAAGCGAGAGCTTCGCTTGAGCGTTTCGGTGATGATACTCTAAAAAGGTTTGACGCCTGGTCAGAGATGTTCTTGTAAAGAGATTCTTCTTTTACTAAGAAGACACTACTCTACCCCTCTTTTCCCTTTACGGGATGATTTTTACCCCCGATATTAGACAAATTGATACTAAAAAACCATAAAAAAGGGCTGCAATTCGGTAATTTTGCCACAAAATTACTACCTTTGTGGGTTGATTGCGGAAAATAGGCTTTCAAAAACATGTCCATAAAGAGAAACAAATTTTACATAACGGTTTTTGCCCTTATTGTAGCCCTGCTATCGGTAAATTTATATGCAGGAGCTCAAAAAGGAGATAAAGGTGCAGAGAGAATTGCGCCCTTATCTGCCGATACTATCTCCAAAGATAGCATCTCTTCTGTGGCACCCAACAAATTAGACTCTATTCCCTCTGATTCCATTGCAAACACTCCCACCCCTCCCATTCAAAAGAAGGAGGCTTTGGAGGATATTGTAACATACACAGCTACCGACTCAATGGTGATGATGAGTGGCAACATGGCATACATGTTCGGTTCGAGCAAAATCAACTACCAAGACATTGAACTTACTGCCTACGAAATACGCATGGACATGGACAGCAGCACTGTTTATGCCGTGGGAACAACAGACACATTGGGCAACACCACAGGTTCTCCCGTATTCAAAGACAAAAGTGGCGAATACGAATCGGAGACGATGAAATATAACTTTAAGAGCAAACGAGGTTATATCACAAACGTTAAGACCCAACAGGGAGAGGGATACCTTATTGGAGGCAAAACCAAGAAGGACGCAGCAGGAGATTTCTATCTTGCAAATGGTAAGTACACCACTTGCGACAAACATGAAAACCCCCACTTCCATCTTCAATTGACAAAGGCAAAAATGCGTCCCGGAAAGAATGTTGTCACAGGTCCTGCATATATGGTTTTGGCAGGAGTTCCCCTACCATTGGCTGTACCATTCGGATTTTTCCCATTCACCGAAAAATATTCATCGGGAGTCATCTTCCCAACAATCGGAGAGGAGATGAGCAGAGGTCTTTATCTCCGTAACGGAGGATACTATTTTGCCATTAACGATTGCGTTGACCTTGCCTTAACCGGAGAGATATACACAAAAGGCTCTTGGGGATTGCAAGGACAATCGATATATGCAAAAAGGTATAAATTCTCGGGATATATAAACGCAAGTTACCTTACAACCGTATTGGGCGATAAAGGCATGCCCGACTACTCAAAACAGACAAACTTCAGACTTGCATGGCAACACCGCCAAGACAAGAAAGCAAATCCCAATATGAGCTTCTCGGCAATGGTGAATTTTACCACAAGTGGATATGACAGAAACAGCTTAAGCACATACTACAATCCATCGGAGTTTACACAAAACACAAAGAGTTCTACGGTAAACTTCACATACTCATTCCCCAATGCTCCTGTTTCAATATCAGCAACGACCAATATCACGCAACGAAGTCAAGACTCTACAATAGTTGTTTCGCTTCCCGACTTTACCGTAAACGTAAGCAGAATATACCCCTTTAAACGCAAAAAGCCTGTGGGCAAAGAGCGTTGGTATGAAAAAATCAGCTTCAGCTACTCGGGTATGTTCCGAAACAACATCACTACAAAACAAGATCTTTTATTCAAATCAAACTTTATAAAAGATTGGAAAAATGGTATGAAACACACCGTACCGGTATCTGCGACATTTACACTGTTGAAATATATAAACATAACACCTTCATTCAGTTTTACGGACAGAATGTACACAAACCGCATAATGAAACAGTGGGACCCTCGCGCATCGGCTGTAGTAAACGACACCATATATGGCTTTTACAATGTATATAACTACAGTGGAAGTGTATCGATGCAAACCAAACTATACGGATTCTTCCAACCCGCCAAATGGTTTGGGGGCAAGAAGATAAAGATGATACGACATGTAATGACTCCAAGCGTAAGCATTACAGGAGCACCCGATTTCAGCCACGAACGTTTTGGATTTTGGCAACGATACACTCAAATCAATAAAGACGGTTCGGTAAAGGAGGTAAAATACTCTCCATTCTCGCATAACGTATTTGGAACTGCCCCACAAGGCAGGCAGGGAACCATCAACTTCAGTTTGGCAAACAATCTTGAGATGAAGGTCAACTCCAAACGCGACTCTACGGGAGTCAAGAAGATTAGTTTGATTGAAAACTTGGGCGTAAATTGGGGTTATAACATGGCTGCCGATTCTATGAGATGGAGCAATATAAATATGAACTTATTGCTAAAACTCACCAAGAATTTCAATTTTCAAACAAACTTTACATTCGACACATACACCTACCAACTTAACTCTTACGGAAACCCCGTCAGGGTAAACATTCCACGATGGAAAGTAGGTAAAGGTTTGGGACGTTTATCAAGTACGGGAACATCATTCTCATACACATTCAATAACGACACATTCAAAAAATGGTTCGGTAAAAAAGATAAAGATGAAGATGAGAACTCATCGTCTATTTTGAGCGATACGGGAGAACCCATAACAAACCTTGAGGAGTTAGCCCGAATTAAAGATATGAGAGAAGAGCAGAAAAAGAGTCGTGGTGAAACGGAAACCAAGAACGAAGATAGCGACATGAAAGACGGTTATCTAATATGGAAAATACCCTGGAGTTTTTCAGTCAGCTACTCTATCAATTACGGATATGGAGAGTTTAACAAAGAGAAGATGGAGTACAACGGAAAATTCACTCAAAACTTAAGCTTCTCAGGAAACATTCAACCAACAAAGAATTGGACGTTCACCTTCTCGGGAAGTTACGACTTTGACATAAAGAGAATTGCATATATGAGTTGTGGTATCACACGCGATATGCACTGTTGGAGCATGAGTTGTAATTTCGTCCCTGTTGGTCCGTATAAATCGTACGACTTCCGCATAAGCGTTAAATCGTCAATGTTGCAAGACCTCAAATACGAAAAGAGCAGCAGCCCATACGATAATGAGAACTGGTATTAGTTAGTTTTTTGTTTTTAGTTGTTAGATTACATGCTCTTGATTGATTTAGCAAGAATAGGCATAAACTCAACTAAAAACCATCTTAAAATCGTAATTATTAGCGCATTTAACCAATAAAAACAGGGTAAAACCTTTGTTATTAGAGCAAAAATCACTATCTTTGCATCGATTTTTTGACAACATAAAGTCTAACCCATTAATTATTAAACAATTAGTTAAAAAAAATGGAAAAAGAATTATTACAACCAATTGCAGATTTCAATTGGGAAGCCTATGAGAAAGGCGAGACATTCGGCGAGAAAAGCCGCGAGGAGTTGGAGCAAGCTTATGACAACAGCATCAACACCGTTAAAGACAAAGATGTAACAGAAGGAACTGTTATCTCTATGAACAAAAGAGAAGTAGTTGTAAACATCGGCTACAAATCAGATGGTATCATCTCAATGAACGAGTTCCGCTACAACCCCGATCTTAAAATCGGAGACAAAGTAGAGGTTTTCGTTGAGAACCAAGAAGACAAAAAAGGACAACTTTTGCTATCACACAAAAAAGCACGTGCAGCACGCTCATGGGATCGTGTTAACGAGGCTCTTGAAAGCAACGAGATAGTAAAAGGTTATATCAAATGCCGTACTAAAGGCGGTATGATTGTTGACGTATTCGGAATTGAGGCATTCCTTCCCGGATCACAAATCGACATCAGACCTATTCGCGATTACGATATGTTCGTAGGTAAAACTATGGAGTTCAAGGTAGTTAAAATCAACCAAGAGTATCGTAACGTTGTTGTATCACACAAAGCTCTTATCGAGGCTGAACTTGAGCAACAAAAGAAAGACATCATCTCTAAACTTGAAAAAGGTCAAGTACTTGAGGGAATCGTTAAAAACATCACTTCATACGGAGTATTTATCGACCTTGGAGGAGTTGACGGTCTTATCCACATCACAGACCTATCTTGGGGTCGCGTAACTCACCCTGAGGAAATCGTTAAAAACGACGAGAAAATCAACGTTGTTATTCTTGACTTCGACGATGACAAAAAACGTATCGCTCTTGGTCTTAAACAACTTACTCCTCACCCATGGGATGCTCTTAATGCAGACCTTAAAGTTGGTGACAAAGTATCTGGTAAAGTTGTTGTTATGGCTGACTACGGTGCATTCATCGAAATCGCTCCAGGCGTTGAGGGTCTAATCCACGTATCAGAAATGTCATGGTCACAACACCTACGCAGCGCACAAGACTTCATGAAAGTTGGTGACGATGTAGAGGCAGTTATCCTAACATTGAGCCGCGAAGAGCGCAAAATGTCTTTGGGTATCAAACAACTTAAAGCAGATCCATGGGAAAACGTTGATACTAAATATGCAGTTGGAACAAAACACACAGCAAAAGTTCGCAACTTCACTAACTTCGGAGTATTCGTTGAAATCGAAGAGGGTATCGATGGTCTAATCCACATCTCTGACCTTTCATGGACTAAAAAAATCAAACACCCATCTGAATTCACTCAAATCGGTTCAGACATCGAGGTTCAAGTTCTTGAGATAGACAAAGAGAACCGTCGTTTGAGCCTTGGACACAAACAACTTGAGGAGAATCCTTGGGATGTATTTGAGACAGTATTCACTGTAGATTCAATCCACGAAGGAACAATCACTGAGCTTCTTGACAAAGGAGCCGTAATCGCTCTTCAATACGGAGTAGAGGGATTCGCAACTCCAAAACACCTTGTAAAAGAGGACGGAACTCAAGCTCAAGTTAACGAAAAACTTAACTTCAAAGTTATCGAGTTCAACAAAGAAGCAAAACGTATCATCCTTTCTCACAGCAGAATTTTCGAAGATGAGGCTAAGAAAGAGGCGGCAGCAGCTAAAAAAGCAGCTAAAAAAGAGGCAGCAGAAACAGCAGCAGCTATGCCAACAGTAGAGAAATCAACTCTTGGTGACATCGAAGAACTTGCAGCATTGAAAGAGAAACTTGATGCTACAAAAAAATAATTGAATAATATTTCAATTTAAATAGTAAAGGCTACTCAATGAGTAGCCTTTTTTTTGTCTCACCAAATAATATAAAAGGCAAAGAGTAGCCAATAATATAAATTTTTATACTATCTTTGAGATGATTTTAAGATGCTTTTAACAACTTCTAAAATAGAACAAACAATAAACACAAAATAGATATGAAACTTTTTAAAGCACTGATTTTGGCACTTCTTTTTATTGCATGTACTCCTATGCAAGAAGCCGATGTTAAATTCCCGGCTGAAGAGCAACCCGGAAAAGCTACAGCCTTGGTAAATGGAGATAGTTACACACTCTCAAATGAGCTTATTTCAGCAGAATACTCAATCGAAAATGGAGTATTGTCATTCAAAGGATGCGAAACTCTTCAATTGGCTCCTACAAAAGATTTATTCAGCATCACACTTGGAGATAGCACTATTGTAAAATCTTCAGAAATGAAGATGGGGCTCCCTGTATTAGAGACTCTAAAAGGAGACAACCAAGCCGTTAAAAAAGCAGAGCGATTTGATGGATACAAGCTATCAGTTCCTTTCGAATATGAGAATCTCTCAATCAATTGGAGTGCAGTATTACGCAATGGATCGCACTATCTTCGCACAGAGATGAAAATTACAGCAGCCTCAGACACAGAGATGAAAAACATTATCCCAATGGAATATACTCTAATTGAGGGAGCAGACGTTGTAGAGGTTAAAGGAGCCGTTCGCGGAGCACCACTTGCATCGGAAAAGATATTTGCGGGTATTGAAAACCCATTAGGTATAAACAGTGTTGAAGGCAATACTATTAAAGGATTGTGGAGTAGAGCAACTACTATAAAAGAGGGCGAAACTTGGGAGATCGGAGCTGTAATAGGTTTGGCGGCAGAAGATCAACTTCGTCGCTCGTTCCTTGCGTACCATGAGAGAGAACGCGCAGTACCCTACCGCTCGTTTGTACACTACAACTCATGGTACGAACTCAACATTGACCGCAACAACGACCCTGATCCAATGAAACGTATGGTCGAGAGCCAATGTGTAGAGGTGCTTGAAGCATGGCGTACAAATATGTTTGAGAAACATGGCGTATGCATAGACGCCTTTGTATGGGACGACGGTTGGGATGAATTCAACTCATTCTGGAACTTCCACAAAGGATTCCCCAACGGATTTGCAAAACTTGACACTATTGTAAAATCAATGGGTGCAGGAACAGGTGCTTGGTTAGGTCCCGTTGGAGGATATGGATGGTCAAAACAACAACGTCTTGACTTTTGGAACAGAAACCACGAAAAGCAAATTGACAACTTTGAGTTATCACACCCCGAATACTTTAACGGATTTATTACAAGCTGTTCAAATATGGTTAAAAGCTATGATTTCCGTTACTTCAAATTTGACGGCATTAGCGACTACGCTAACGCAACAGGACCCAAAGTTGAAGAAGATGCTGAGGGAATATTAAAAGTGCTTACAGAACTTCGCAAAATACGCTACGACCTATTCATTAACTGTACAGTTGGTACATGGTCTTCTCCATTCTGGTATCAATATGCAGATGCAACCTGGCGTCAAGATGCAGACTGGACTACCGTCGGAGACCAAGGAGATGATCGTGAGAAATGGATTACATACCGCGACCATATGGTTTATAAAAACTACCCAATTGCATCGCCAATATGCCCAATAAACTCTATTATGACTCACGGATTGATGGTTACTAAATATGGACCTCCTGCAGCAATGCCTCACGACGATTCTGAAGAGACAGCTAAAGGTATTATACGCGAAATGCGTTGTGCATTTGGTTGCGGCTCGGGACTTATTGAACTTTACGTTGATAACGATTTGATGAGTACAATAGGTAACGACGGAGAGCTTTGGGCAGAGTTGGCAGATTGTATTAAATGGCACAGAGAAAACGAGGATGTACTTGCCGACATCCATTGGGTAGGAGGAAATCCTTGGAACGGAGAAAAAGCAGAAGTATATGGATGGGCATCTTGGAACGGCAAGAAAGCCACTCTAACACTTCGCAACCCCAACTCAACAGAGCAAACATTCACTACAACACTTCGCAAAGCGTTGGATATACCTAATTATATTAACGGTAGCGTAAAACTAACAGACGCATTCAAAAACCAAACACAATACGCAGAAATCACAGGTGAGAGCATTGACATTGACCAAGAGATAACATTTGCAATGCCCGCTTTTGACGTTGTGGTATTGGACGGAAAATGCAAGTAAATTAGTTTTTAGTTGTTAGATAACGAGCATTCGCTCGTTGGATTAGATTTATTGGACTAATATAATACAACAAAAGGTTGCTTTTGAGCAACCTTTTGTTATTCTATAACAACTACCCCATATAGGCAGTTGAGATTACTAAAACTGAAAAGTTCCATTTCTGCGGACACAACGTGCTGTGTCACTACTTGGTCGGTTACAATATCGTACTGTATTATCCCTAAAAAAAATTGACTTGGCTGTAGGGACACACGACCGTGTGTACGAAATACTTCATTGCCCAGCGGACTTTTGGCAAACGAAATTTGCCATTTAATAGCCGTAGGAAACCTACGGGAAAGGAGAATCATCTTTGTTCGACTGGAGGACGGGAAACCCAAAATCTCTGCTTCCCCGTCTTTACAGACGGAGTGATGTCGTTCAACAAAATACCACGGGTTTAAAAACCCGCGGCTATTAAGAAACTGTTTAAATTTTATTGTTTTTTATATTCTATATCGCAAAATAGCTTCGGTTTCTTTTATTCTCTTTTTGACATCTTTCCTTTCTTAACTTTTGGTAATAGCCCGCTATTCCCTGCAAGTTGCGAAATAAAATCTATTCAAAAATAGCTATAAAATAATTCCGAAATAAAATTTAAACAATTTCTGGTAGTTTCGCTTTGCTCAACCCTGTCTTTCAGACAACTTTAGTAG